>NZ_KV786241.1 GCF_001806875.1 Corynebacterium sp. HMSC29G08 | reverse complement strand
CCAGGTGGCTCGTGGGCCGTTGTGTATCACTCGGCGGTTCCAAACCAGGCTTGAACAAACAGCAGATTCGGTTTCGTGGACCGATGGGCCAGCCAATCGATTGGTACTCGTGGCCATTGCAGGATCCTGGGGTGTTGGTGCGGGAGGTGTTGCTATTCTCCATCTCACCTCCTCTTCCTCCCGTGATCCGTTCGTCACCTTCGTCGTCGGGGTGGGGTCAATCTGTATGTCCACTTTCCTTCTGCTGCAGGCCGCACTGGTACGCAAAAGGATCACCGTCAGGGAAAATAGTGTGGAGATTTGTCGAAGAATCTTCCCGTTCAAGCCCTCGGTAAAAGTCGTCTCCCCTGTCAGTGAGGCAACAATGGTGGCAACCAACCTGCGGCCCGTTCCGACATTCGCACTACGGATACGCGGCGAAGGCCTTCCCTTGCGGGGTTTGCGAATCGTGCTGCCCTATTACCAAAACGCAACTCCGGAAGACCTCAAGTACCTGCTGGAGCAACTACTTCCCATGCCCCAAGTAAACGAACGCGACGGACGGCAGTACCCGGAAACCCTGCAAACCTAACTCGCCCGTCGATTCTTGCCATGCAGCTAAAAGATGCAGCTAAAGGTGTACGTAACGCCACGGTAGCTTCAACCCGCCTTTCATGCGGCGTCGGCTGCGTTGACGGTGTTGACGGTGTTAACTTTCCAGGTGCTGCAGGTGTTAATGTGGTGATTCGCAGGAAGTCGGCTAGGCGCACAGCAGCACTAGACTTGTTGTCGCCGATGGCGCATTGCTTTCCTTCGATGGGGATGCTCTGGTGGTGCCGGAGGGAACCAAACTTCCCAGCGTGACTCTGCATCAGATCACTACCCGTGCAAAGCAGCTTGGGAGGCAAGTGATCAGTCGGCCGTTGACGCTGGAGCACGCGGCAGCGAACCCCCTGTGGTTTTGTAATTCGCTGCATGGAATCAGCCTGGTTGACCAACTACGCACCGAAACAAAAACCACCACCCCACCGGCACACCCGGATGTGGCCGAGTGGCGGGCGTGGTGGTGGAATCAGTTCCGCTAAATATTGCTGATGGAAAGCATATCCTGCTTCTTCGCAGCGACACACTGAATGGCAATGGCAACGATTGCGATGCCAAGGCCGATGGCGTCGGTCATCAGGTCTGGCGCCATCATCGTCAGTGCCGCCGCGGCGAACAAAACACGCACAATCGGGTTGGCGTTGACCATGAAGTGGCCCTCAACGGAAACCGAGAGCAGAAGCACGCCAACGGTTCCGGTGATGGCAACGAGGATTGCCTGGCCAGCGTTGACATCTTGCAGCAGCATCGCCGGGTTGAACACGAAGATGAACGGAATGATGTAGCCGGCAAGTGACAGCCGCATGGACTGGAAACCAGTCTTGACCGGATCCGCGCCGGACAGGCCTGCGGCGGCAAAGGATGCAAGCGCCACCGGCGGGGTGATGTTTGCGAACAGGCCGAAGTAAAACACGAACAGGTGCGCAACCAGCGGCTCTACCCCCAGCTGCCCCAGCGCTGGTGCCGCCATGGTAGCGGTGATGATGTAGGTCGGAATGGACGGTAGGCCCATGCCGAGGATGATGCAGGCGATCATGGTCAGGATCAGAGAGAATAGTAGGTTGCCTGCGCCAATGGTCACAATGGCGTTTGCCAGCTTCACCCCGAAGCCGGTGAGCGTCACCACACCCACGATCACGCCGACAGCCGCACAGGCGATGGAGACAGACACGGAGGTCTTCGCGCCATCTGCAAGCGCGTCAATCATGTCCTGAATGCTCATGCGGGTGGTCTTGCGCAGCTGCGCAACCACGGCCGTGACCAAGATGGTCAGCAGCGCGGACAGCAGGATGGTGCGGCCGGTGAAAAACAGCATGTAGATCAAAAACAGCAGCGGGATCATCAGGTGACCGCGCTCCTTCAGCACCTCAGCAACTGCCGGCAGGTTCTCACGGGAAATGCCCTTCAGACCATCGCGGGTGGCGCGCAGGTGAACCTGAGCAATTACGCCGAGGTAATACAACAGCGCCGGAATCAGTGCCGCGATAGCAATGTCGCGGTAAGGCATGCCAAGGGTCTCTGCCATGATGAAGGCCGCAGCACCCATAATCGGCGGCAGAATCTGGCCACCTACGGATGCGGAAGCCTCAACCGCACCGGCGAACACCGGCTTGTAGCCAACACGCTTCATCAACGGAATGGTGAATGCACCGGTGGTGACAACGTTTGCTACAGCAGCACCGTTGATGGAGCCAAGGAAACCGGAGGCAACAACCGCCACCTTTGCCGGGCCACCACGAGACTGACCAGCCAAAGCGAGCGCAATGTCGTTGAAGAACTGGCCCATGCCAGACTTCTGCAGCACCGCACCGAACAGGACAAACAGGAAAATGTAGGACGCAGCCACGCCGATTGCGGTGCCGTAGATTCCCTCGGTGGTCAGGTAGAGGAAGTTGAACGTGGAATCCCAGCTGTACCCGCGGTGGCGGAACATACCGGGGATCTCGCGACCGAACACTGCATACAGCACGAACAGCACGCCAAGTACCGGCAACGCCCAACCAGAGATACGCCGCGCTGCTTCAAGCACAAGTAGCACGAGCACCGCCGCCATGATGACGTCCCAAGTGGTGGCAACACCCGCACGACGCACAATGTCGTCGTAGTTCACGTACACGTAGACCGCGGTGGCGATAGAAAGCAGGATCAAAATCACGTCATAAATTGGAATTTTGGTCCGAGACGCCTTCTTCACCGGCGGGTACATGGCAAACGCCAGCGCCAAGATCATGGCAACGTGCACCGAGCGGTGGATCAGCACCGGAGGGGTGCCAAAGTATGCCGTGTACATGTGGTACAGCGACACAATCACCGCAAAGATGGTCAGGCCGATAGCTAGCGGGCGGGACGTGAAGCTGCGCTGGCGTGACTCGCGGTCAAACTCTTCAAGAATCGCCTGAGTATCCGGCTTCACATCAACAGTGTCCGCAGTGCCGGAACTGTCATTGTTCGTCCCATCGTTGGGATTAGTGATCTTCGTTGACATGGAATTGCCTTTTCATTGATTTGTTAGCGTCACTCAACCGTTGCCTTGAGAAATATTCGCTCTGGAAGATCGTCTCTAAGAACAAACGGAGCTTTTGCATCTGTGTACGACACGGTCAAAGTATGCTGCGTCGCCCGGGAGTGCACCCAGGTCACTTCCTTGTAGTGGTGGTGAAGATCAGCAATGTGAACCTCGCCGTTTTTAACAGTGGTGGTTCCACCGATATCCGTCGGGGCGCCTGCGCCGTAAGACTTCAAATAAACATCCGTCAGCTGCAGACCATCGCGGCCAATCTCGTAGCGCTCCCGCCACGGCGTTTTCTCAATGGAGTGGATCCACGCCAGTTCCATTGAAGAAACATCAGCAACGGGAGCGTCGAAATACGTTGCCCCACTCTTTTGGTCAGAGATAACAAAATGGGGCTCACGCAGTGGCGCCCCAAGGAAAGCGAGCGCCGCAATCACCACAACTAGTGCGGTAACTGCGGCAAAAACGCTACGCCGAAATTTGGCCACAAGCAGGGCACACTACTTAGAGCGCGCCGACCTCCTCGTAGTAACGGCGAGCACCCGGGTGCAACTCAGTTGCCAGACCCTCCTCAACAGAATCAAGGGTGATCTTCTTCGCAGCGTTGTGCGCCCCCTGGATCTCCTCAAGGTTTTCAAACAGTGCCTTGGTGATCGCATACACCTCATCATCAGACAGGTGCGGCGACACCAGCAGCTGGTTGGTGATCGTCGCGGTCAAAACGTCCTCTTCCTGGTCGTAGGTGCCGCCAGGAATCGGCTCATTGTCAAAGAACGGGTACTTTGCCTGCAGCGCCTCAAAGCCTGCCCCCTCGATCGGGACAACAACCACGTCAGCGGTGGTTGCCAGGTCCATCACGGAGGAGTTCGGCAGACCGGAGGTAACAAACGCTGCGTCAATCTGGCCGTTTTTCATCTGGTCGATGGAGTCTGCATAGGACAGGAAGTCCTCGCTGATGTCCTCGTAGCTCATGCCATAGGCCTCAAGGATCATCTGCGCATTGAGCTCCACACCGGAGTTCTTGTCACCCACGCCAACACGCTTGCCCTTCAGATCTTCCACGGACTGGATGCCGGAGCCCGCCGTGGTCACAATCTGCACGTAGTTCGGGTACAAAGCGGTAATAGCCTTCAGTTCAGACGCACCACCTTTGCCCTCGAACGGGCCGGTGCCCTCGATTGCCTGGCGGGTTGCGTCACCCATGGCGAAGGCGACCTCAGCGTTGCCGTCCAAAAGCAGCTGCACGTTCTCAACCGAAGCGCCGGTGGCCTGCACGGACGAGTCAGCACCCAGCTCGCGGTTCAGAATCTGCGACATGGTCGCACCGATCTGGTAGTATGGGCCGGATGTGCCACCGGTTGCGATGGTGACAAAATCAACGTTGGCTTCGCCCGCTGCGTTCGAGTCTGCGGAATCGCCAGTGCTGCTGCCGGTATCGGAGCAGCCAGTCAGAATGAGGGATGCGGCCAGGAACGTGGCGGCAAGAGTGCGAGTACGCATTCGAATTTCCTTTGATTGACGGGACAATAACAACTCGCACCGTACAGTGATCTACTCAACATTTCACGCGTTTTCTCTAATTTTTTACGCGCTTACCCCTGCCGCTGGGACAGCACTCGCCCCGTCGCGGTGTCACAGGCAGCCAGGTCAGCAGGCGTGCCATTCGCAATCACTTGACCGCCGTCAGCTCCGGCGCCCGGGCCCATTTCAATCACGCGGTCTGCCTGCGCGATCACTGACAGATCATGTTCGACCACAATGACCGTCTGTCCCGCATCGACCAGACTGTTGAGCTCTGCCACCAGCAACGCAACATCGGCCGGGTGCAGGCCCGTGGTCGGCTCATCCAGCAGGTATACCGTGTGGCCGCGACGCGAGTTTCTCGCACGCTGCAGCTCCGTTGCCAGCTTGATGCGTTGCGCCTCACCACCGGAAAGCTCCGGTGCACCTTGCCCCAAGCGAAGATAACCCAGCCCCACTGCCTGGAGTGTTTCCAAAGCACGCAGGATTTTCGTCTCTTTTGCAAAAACGCCGGCTGCCTCATCAACGGTCAGGTCCAGCACCTGGGCAATCGTCATCCCCTGCCAGGTCACCTCAAGCGTCGCATCGTTGTAGCGCGCACCGCCGCAATCCGGGCAGGTGGTGTAGGACCCCGGCAGGAACACCAACTCCACCTCGATCTTGCCCGCTCCACCACACGTTGGGCATTGGCCTTGCTTGACGTTGTAGGAAAACCGCGACACGTTCCAGCCACGTCGCTTGGCTTCGTCGGTGTCGGCGAAGAGTTTGCGTACTGCGTCGAAAAGACTGGTATAGGTTGCCAGAGTTGAACGCGGCGTGCGCCCGATCGGCTTCTGGGTGATCTGCACGATTCGGCTAACAGCGTCAGTGCCTGCTTGCTTATCGACGCCCCATGCCCCCTCATCCACCACTTCCCCATCATCCTCCGGCACGGATCTGGTTACAGTGTTGGTTGCGGTGTTGGTTGCAGCGCGAAGCACACCGGCAAGCACAGTGGAAACCAGCGTGGACTTACCAGAGCCGGACACACCAGCCACTGCTGTGAACTGTCCAAGCCCGAAGTCAACATCCAGGCCGTCAATGGAGCGAGCGTGGATGCCGGACAAGGTGAGGGTACCGGTGGCTGGACGTGGGGCGTCCTTAAGCAAAAGGCTCCTCGAGTCCAGTGCACGCGCGGTAGGGGTATCGCCGGTGTACTCGCTGGTGGGGCCGGAGTAGACCACCTCGCCGCCGCCCTCCCCGGCGAGTGGACCGACGTCAACCAACCAGTCGGTTTGGGCGACCAGGTTCATATCGTGTTCTACAAGCAACACGGAATTGCCAGCAGCAATGAAGCGGCGGCAAATGTCTAACACCGCGTCACGCTCAGCAGGGTGCAACCCGGCAGACGGCTCATCCAGAACATACGCTACCCCGAACAGGCCACTGCGCAGCTGCGCAGAAAGTCGAATGCGCTGCAGCTCACCGGCTGACAACGTGCGCGCCGGCCGGTCCAGACTCAAGTGTGCAAGGCCTAAATCCAGCGCCGACTGCACCGCCGGCAGAATCTGCTTCAGAAGTAGATCCTCCGCCGAACCTTCCTGAGGCGTCTGGGCATCCAACACCTCATAGACGCGATCCAGCGGCAAGGCACCAAGCTGATCAATCGGCAAACCGGCATAGGTGACCTTGAGCGCTTCCGGGTTCAGACGCCGCCCGCCACAAGTCTCACATACGCGTGACTCCATGTAGGACAACACGCGTTTACGCAGCGTATTCGACTGGGTTTCCGCCAAGGTAGTAGTCAGGTAGGACGCCACGGAGCGCCAGGTGCCCTGGTAGTTTCGTTGGATCTGATCCGCGCCGCGAACCGGCTTCACGGTCACTACCGGGCGCTCATCAGTAAACAGAATCCAGTCCCGGTCTTCCTTCGGCAGGTCCTGCCACGCGCTATCTAGGTCATAGCCCAAGGTCTGCAGAATATCGTGGAAATTCTTGCCAGCCCAGGCACCGGGCCAGGCTTGAATTGCGCCAGCTTCAATCGACAGCGTTGGGTCCGGCACCATCGAAGCCTCAGTCGGCTCATGCACCACACCCGTGCCCTGACACGTCGGACACATGCCCTCAGGTGTGTTGGGTGAGAAGGAATCCGAATAAAGGCCCTTCGGGTTATCCCCGGCGCGCGAATACAGCAGGCGAATACTATTCGATAACGCGGAGACCGTTCCCACAGTTGATCGTGCCCCACCGCCGGAGGTGGATTGCTCCAGCGCCACAGTTGGCGGCAGCCCCTCAACAGATCCCACCTGCGGGTCAACAGCTGACCCGATCAGACGCCGCGCAAACGGCGCCACCGACTCGAAATAGCGCCGCTGCCCCTCCCCGTGAATCGTGCCAAAGGCAAGCGAAGACTTACCAGAACCCGAAACGCCCGTTACCGCCACCAGCGTTCCACGTGGGATATCCACATCCACGTTGCGCAGATTGTGCAAGTGAGCGTCACGTACCTGGATGCCATCTCGAGCAGTCATGGCATCCAGGGTATCTACTTACGGATTACGCGTGTCCTCGCCCAACTGGTGCACGTGAATCGTGTTCGTGGTGCCAGCAACCCCCGGCGGGATACCTGCAACCACCACCATCGTTTCGCCCTTCTTGTAGCTATCAAGCGCGAGCAAGATGTCATCCACTGTGCGAATCATGTCATCTGTGGAGTAGACGTCTGGGCACAGGAACGTCTCCACACCCCACGTGATCGCAAGCTGAGAACGCACCTGCTGCACCGGCGTGAACACCAAAAGTGGCAGGTCTGGGTGCAGACGAGCCACGCGGCGCGCCGTGTCACCAGAGGTGGTGAACGTGACAATTGCGCGCGCATTCAGGCGGCTAGCAATGTCATTTGCGGAAAACGACACCACACCACGCTTGGTGCGCGGAATGTGATTCAGCGGCGGGACCGTGCCCATGGTCTCGGCAGAACGCACGATTCTGCTCATGGTGCGCACCACGTTGTGCGGGTCAACACCAACCGATGTCTCGCCGGAAAGCATCACCGCATCCGCGCCATCAAGCACCGCGTTAGCCACATCGGATGCCTCAGCACGCGTCGGGCGCGAGTTATCAATCATGGAATCAAGCATCTGCGTAGCCACAATCACCGGCTTCGCGTTCTCACGCGCAATCTGAATCACGCGCTTTTGCACCAGCGGCACCTGCTCCAGCGGGATCTCCACACCAAGATCACCACGAGCCACCATCACCGCATCGAATGCCAAGATGATGGACTCCAGCGCGTCAACCGCCTCCGGCTTCTCCAGCTTCGCAATAACCGGAACGCGGCGGCCAACCTCATCCATGATCTCGTGTACCAAATCCACATCGGACGGCGAGCGAACGAAGGAAAGCGCAATCATGTCCACGCCCATACGCAGCGCGAAGCGCAAGTCTTCCTTGTCCTTCTCACTCAACGCTGGCACGGAAATAGCCATGCCAGGAAGAGACACACCCTTGTTGTTGGACACAGGGCCACCCTCGGTGACCTTGCACACCACATCGTTGCCATCAACTTCGATGCAGACGAGGCCGACCTTGCCATCGTCTACAAGCAACCTGTCCCCCGGCTCCGCATCCTGCGCAAGCTGCTTGTACGTGGTGGAAACCCTGTCGTGCGTGCCCACAACATCATCAACGGTGATGCGGACAATCTCACCAGTCTCCCAGTACGTTTTGCCATCCCCCTCAAACCGGCCCAGGCGAATCTTCGGACCCTGCAAGTCAGCCAGGATGCCCACGGCGTGGCCAGTCTCATCCGTAGCCTCACGGACCCAGCGGTAATTCTGCTCATGATCCGGGTAGTCGCCGTGGGAGAAGTTCAGACGAGCGACATCCATGCCCTCGCGGACAAGACCCACAATGGCATCTTTGCTTGCCACTGCGGGACCCAAGGTACATACAATCTTTGTTCTTCTATCCACGCGCCCAACCTTACTCAGTTTTCGCGCTCATGCGCGTTCGCGGGATCCACCTCCTGCGGGGTTTCGCGTCCACGCTCAGCACGCAGGAACAACACCAGCGCCACGATAAACAAGATCCCAGACACCCACGTGTTCACACGCTGGCCCAAAATCATCGTCGCCGCATCAGTGCGCATCAACTCAATGAAGAACCTTCCGAACGTGTAGCCGGCAACATACAGCCACAGCACACGCCCGTGCCCAAGCGTGAACCTGCGATCCGCCCAAATCAGCAGCGCGAAGATGCACACGTTCCAGATCAGCTCATACAAAAACGTCGGGTGAACGCTAGCGATGACTTCGCCGGTGGAATGGCCGTTCAGCGGTGAATAATTACCTGCGGAATCCACACGGTAGTAAATGTCGAGCGCCCAGGGCACATCTGTTACCGCGCCGTAGAGCTCCTGGTTAAACCAGTTGCCCAAACGCCCAATGCCTTGGGCCAAGATCACGCCGGGAGCAAGCGCGTCCGCAAGTGGCAAAAAAGGCAGCTTTTTCACCCGCATCATCACCATCAGCGCCACAGCGCCTAGCGCCACCGCACCCCAAATACCGAGGCCGCCTGCGGTGATATTGAATGCCTGCAGCGGGTCTTTCCCTGCTCCGAAGTACTTATCATGATCCGTGATCACGTGATAGAGACGGCCACCGATAATGCCGGCAGGGATGACAACAATCAGTGCGTCCCACACCGTGTCCGCACTGCCGCCGCGTGCTTGGTAGCGACGGATGCCAATAAACGTAGCCACAATGATGCCGGTCATAATGCACAGCGCATACGCACGGATAGGCACCGGGCCAAGGTGCCACACACCCTGTGGCGGCGATGGGATGTTAGCCAAGATCATGGTTTGCACCCCCAGCACACTACCGTCTCGGGCAGGAGGGGTGTTGTCCAGCCGCAGCAAGCTTGCGCGTAGCGGCAAAGATATCGTCACCGCTCATGATCGCTTCCGCCGCCAACACGGCATCCGCACCACTTGAGGCCGCATCCAACAGGTCACGCACAGAAGTCACGCCACCCAGCGAAATCTTGATCACCTCGCTGGGTAGGCCGGGCACAATCTCAGCGAAGACGCCGTGGCGCAAATCGTTGGTGTCAAAGGTCCAAGAGTTCACCGCGATCACGCTCGCCCCCACCCTCAGCGCCAAGTCCGCTTCTTCAGGCGTGCGCACCTCCGCCATCACCACCATGCCCAGCGATTCCGCGCGGTCTAGAAGAGCCGCCAGCCTGGCTTCCTCCAAAATCCCCACCTGCAGCGGCAGCACGTCCGCGCCGTAGCAGCGCGCTTCATGGATCTGATACGGATCCACAATCACGTCGCGGCACACCATTGGCAGACTCACTGCTGCACGGGCGGCGGCCATGTCGTGCAGGGAGCCATCAAAACGCAGGCGCTCAGTCTGGCATGCAATTAGGTGCGCCCCGCCGTCTTCAATAGCTTTCGACACTTCAGCAATCGCCCGTCGATCAACCCTGGTCGGGCCAAAGACGGGCGAGTTCAGCTTGATTTCTGCAATCACACTGCAGCCCGGCCGCAAAAGCGCGGCACGGGCGTCTCGCGTGGGTTCCATGTCACGGGAGCGCGCCTTGATCTCCTTGAAAGGCACTTGAGCTTCCCGCTTTTCGACGTCACGCAGCACCCCGTCCACCACCGGATTAACCACGCTCGACCCCAGCATGTGCCTAAGGCTAGTGCGCCTAGCGCTCTGTGGAGAAATCGGTGGGATCAATATCCGCGTCCAGCGCGTCCCACATAACGCGGCCTGAGTCAGGTCGCGCCTCCATGTCTTCTTCGAGATGCTTGCGCCGCACCGCCTCTTTTTCGTACTTGCTCAGCTTCGGTGCGTCCTTGCCTGGACGCAGCGCAACAATGACCGCACCCACCATGGCAAGCGCCGCACCAAGCAGTGTGAGCAGTGGAAACGCTGTGGAGACGTCCGTGGAGGTGATCTTTGCCCACTCCGAAATCAGCTCCGCTTTCGACGCTGTTGTTTGCGCTGCGTCTGCACCAGAGGTCAAAAGCGCGTGCACACGCTCCGCATCGGCCCCGCGCGCAAGCAGCAGCGCCGGCGAGACCGCTGCACCGACAGCGGCAATGGCGGAGATGATCGCTGTGGTGCGGCGACCTAGGCGTCGTAAAGCAAAAGCCCCCAAGGCGCCGACGAACAGCAAAAGCGCAACGGCGGTGGTCTCCGTAGACCAGTCCGCACCACGGATCTGGGCAACACCACCGCCGGATAGAGAATCCTCATAGGTGGCGGTGATCCATGGCACACGCGAAAACACAGCCAACAGCGTGGCGCCAAGCGCGATCAGCATCGCCCCAATTCTGTGCGGCGCCATCACAGCAACACATCCGCGTCAAAACACGTGCGATCGCCCGTGTGGCAGGCCCCACCCGTTTGCCGCACCGTAACCAGAATCGTGTCGCCATCACAATCCAGCGCCACCGACTCCACTGCTTGCACGTTTCCTGAGGTCAAGCCCTTGATCCAGTACTCTTTGCGCGAACGCGAATAGTACGTGCCACGACGCGTAGCCAACGTGTGCGCGAGCGCGTGGTCATCCATCCACGCCATCATCAGCACCTCGCGCGTGTCAACCGCCTGCACAATCGCAGGGACAAGGCCAGCCGCGTTGCGCCTAAGACGTGCAGCAATGTCCGGGTCTAGCTCAAAATCGGCCGGGTTGGTGAGCTCCTGAGACACTTCTTGAGGCATCTAACGCACCTCATAACCCGCGTCAGCCAGCGCCTGCTTCACCTCGGCGATAGACACCTCACCAAAGTGGAAGATAGACGCCGCGAGCACCGCATCCGCACCCGCTGATACCGCCGGCGGGAAGTGCGCAGCGCTACCCGCGCCACCAGAGGCGATCACTGGAATGCTCACCGCCGCGCGAACCTGGCGCAAAAGCTCAAGATCGAAGCCTTCCTTCGTGCCGTCACCATCCATGGAGTTCAGCAGGATCTCACCAACACCCAACTGCTCGCCGGTACGTGCCCACTCAATGGCATCCAGTCCAGCGGAGCGAGTACCACCATGCGTGGTCACCTCGAAACCGGAAGGCGTGGTCTCTGCGCCGGAGGCGTCAGTGCAGCGTCGCGCATCAACAGAGAGCACAATGCACTGGGAGCCAAACTCCTGCGCCAGTTCACGCAGCAGCTCTGGTCGCGCAATCGCTGCAGTGTTCACGCTGACCTTGTCCGCGCCGGCGCGCAGCAGCTCACGCACATCATCAGCACTGCGCACACCGCCACCAACGGTCAGTGGGATAAACACCTGGTCCGCGGTTCGGCGCACAACCTCAAGCATCGTGCCGCGGCCCTCTTTAGATGCAGTGACGTCCAAAAACGTCAACTCATCTGCACCCTCTTCGCCATAACGCTTGGCTAACTCCACTGGGTCGCCAGCATCTTTGAGGTTTTCAAAATTCACACCCTTGACCACGCGGCCGTTATCCACGTCCAGGCAGGGAATCACTCGCACAGCTACGGTCATGGCTGCTCCTTATTTATGTATTTGCGGATATGTGCAACATGCTACTGAGCACCGTCTCATGCGCTGACGGCGCACCAACGATCGCCCCTACACTCTCAGGCGTCCACGGCCCTCCATCCACGTCCGTGACTATCGCTCCAGCGCAACGCGCAAGCAGAACACCTGCGGCGTTGTCCCACACATACGGGGAAAAGCTCACTGCCGCCCGGTAGATACCAAGCGCTACAAACGCCAGGTCCACGCCAACGGATCCGGAGATACGTGGGCGCAACGGGCCGTCTGCAAGCAGACCGATCAAGGCCAGACGCAGCGGCGCTGGGAAGCGCACTCGGTCATCTGAGCCAACCGAACCAACGCCCACCTGTGCGGCACGCCCCTGCCCACCGGTGTCCTCTAATGGCGGCAGCACCTCACCGTTACACACCACTGGGCCGCCTGCGCAGGCAGAAACGTGCAAGCCCAACAGCGGCATGTCTACGACTGCGAGGACCGGCTGGCCTTCCAACACGAGAGAGACCAAAATAGCGCAATTCGGGTTGCCGGCGGAGTAGTTCGACGTGCCGTCTATAGGATCGAGCACCCAGCAGGCCTCCGGGGTGAACTCGCCGCCGTTTTCCTCCCCAAAGACGTTGATACCGGTTTCCCTGCGCAGGTGTTCACGCAGCAGCGCCTCAATTGCTAAATCAGCCTCGGTGGCAAAATCACCCTTGCCTTTGATCAAGGCAGGCGCCGCACCTCGGTGAGCCAACAGCACCTCACGCGCCTTGGCCACAGCCTCAAGCGCAACGTCCAAATAGCGCTGAATATCCGCCGACACGGCTAGCAGGCACCTACTGCAGCAAGCGCCTCACGCAGAGTAAAGCGCTTCTCATACAGCGCCTTGCCAATGATGACAGAATCAATGCCTTCGTCCGCGTAGGAGGCAATCTGCGTGACGTCTTCAATCGTGGCAATACCACCGGAAGCCGTAACAAACGCGTCCGTCGCGGCAGAGACCTCACGCAACAGCTCCACGTTCGGGCCAGCTAGCGTGCCGTCTTTGCTCACGTCAGTGACCACGAACCTGGTGCAGCCCGCAGCATCAAAACGCTCGAGCACCTCCCACAGGTCCCCACCGTCAGAAGTCCAACCATTGCCCTTGGCCTGCCACTGCCCGTTTTCTTCACGCACCGCAAGATCAATAGCCACCTTGTCGCCGTAGCGCGCAATAACAGACTCCATCCACTCCGGATTCTGCAGCGCGGCGGTACCAATGTTCACGCGCTTTGCTCCGGTTGCCAGGGCGCGCTCCAGACTTGCATCGTCCCGAATGCCGCCGGTCAGCTCCACATTGATGTCTAACTGGCGGGTGATGTCTGCCATCAGCTCATGGTTGGATCCGCGCCCAAAGGCCGCATCCAAATCCACAAAGTGCAACCAGGTCGCGCCCTCGTCCTGCCACTGCTTGGCCGCAGAAAGGGGGTCCCCGTAGACTTTTTCAGTTCCGGCTTCCCCCTGATCCAGGCGAACAGCCTGGCCATTAACCACATCGACAGCTGGCAGCAGAGTAAATGTCATAGCGGCTAGTCTAACCCAGCTGTTTCACCCAGTTGCGCAGTAGCGCCAGGCCCGCATCCCCGGACTTTTCCGGGTGGAACTGCGTTGCCCAAAGTGGGCCGTTTTCAACAGCTGCCACAAACCGGGAGTGCCCGTGCTGCGCCCACGCCACCTTGGGGTATGCAATGAAGTCATCTTCCTGCAGCGGAAACTCCCGTGCGGCATACGAGTGCACAAAGTAGAAGCGCGCATCTGGGTCGATGCCATCAAACATGACGGTGTCCTTGGGCTGCTCCACGGTATTCCACCCCATATGGGGCAGCACTGGGGCTTGAAGCTTATCCACGCTGCCCGGCCACTCTCCCAGCCCTTTCGCCTCAACCCCGTGCTCCACGCCTGTTTCGAACATGACCTGCATGCCAACGCAGATCCCCAACACTGGGCGCGACCCTGCGAGGCGCTGGCCAACAATGCGCGGCCCACCAACCGCATTCAGCCCCTGCATACACGCCGCGAACGCACCAACGCCTGGTACGACAAGGCCCGTGGCCTCAACAGCTTCCTTGGGGTCGCGGGTGACGTTGACCTGTGCGCCGACGTGCTCAAGGGCACGTTGAGCAGAACGTAGGTTTCCTGCGCCATAATCTAAAAGTGCTACCGAGGGTTGGTGTGTAGACATGGGCGTTGATTTTAGCGCTTCGGCCTTCTGCGCCCCGGTACCTGTACGGACTTCAGGCGAACCGCAAGGTTGTTCACTTCCACCACACGATAGCGGCCCAGCTGTCTATCCAGCAGGGTCACGCCAAGTCCGAGCAGAATCACCGTTGCAGCGATGCCAAACATGGGGGCAAAGGTCATTCCCGCCAGCATCATGCCGTAAACCGTGGAGCCAATTCCCGTGCCGCTGTCGTACGAAATGTTCCAAATCGCAGAAGCTTGGGATGCTTTCGAGCGCGGCAGACGGTAGAACATCATGGTCAGTGCCTCATTTTGCACAGCACCGAAACCAAGCCCGTAGAAGATCACTGCGATGGCCATTGTCCAAACCGGCAGTTCCATCACAAGAATCACCGTGATCATAAAAACACCAATCGCTGCGCAAATTTGCGACGGTATGACCACGCTTCCCGGCTGTCCTTTACGGTCAGTCACGCGGCCTGCATAAAAGCGCGAGAGCATGACGGCAAAGTTGAGCAGACCCAGCATTACACCGCCAAAGGCTGCGCCGTGTGTGGCATCCAACTCCCGCATGGACGCGGGAAGGAAGTTAGTAATCGCGCCGTACGCAGTTGCGATAAACAACATCGCCAAAGCAGGCACAAGGACCAGGTGCCACGTTGGCACACGAATCACGTTGGTGGAGGCATGATCCTCAGCAGCTGGCATCAGTGTCGGGATCAGCACCGCCGCAAACAATGAGAGCAACCCGACGATGGCTCCGATGACGTAGACCCCGTTGTAGCCCACTGCGTCTACAAGCAAAAGGCCCAACGGTAAAGCGACCATTTGGGACGCCCCAACGAACAACCCCAGCGACCCCGTAGCACGCCCAAGCATGCGCAGCGGCACAAGTTCCGCGACAATCGCTGCCTGCGCCACCGACAAGGCGCCAAAGCCAACACCGCGAATCGCACTCACCGTCAGCAGCACGCCAGGCTCCATCCCAAGCATGTAGCCAAAAGCGGGTCCGCCAAGCAGCAGCGCTGAGGTGAACATGACTAAGCGATACCCACACACACGCAAAAGCAATGGAGTGAGCACTTGGGTAGTCACCGCGAACAGCATGAATATGCCAGTGCTTAGCCCCGCAAGCATTTCGGAGCCGCCAGCGTCCAACACGGCTGTAGGAACAACTGGCAGGAGCATTGACCATGCGATGAAAGCGGAAGCCACCGTGAACATGACGGTGACCATGCCTCGGGCCCGCCACACCGATGTCACACCACTTACTTCTTCTGGTGTTAACGGCCTACGCGCCCTTGAAAAAGCGCCGATCAACGCCACTGTCACGCTCCCTTCTGTGTGTTCGCTTTTCAGTTACCTCATTGGATTTTAGAGGGCACCTTTTGTGGAAGGGATACCGCTCACCTTCGGATCCGCTTCGGCCGCCTGACGGAGAGCGCGTGCCACCGCTTTGTACTCAGCTTCCGTGATGTGGTGGGGGTCCCGACCGTAGCGCACGTTTACATGCAGGGTAACCGCGGAGTTCAACGCCAGCGTTTCAAAAAAGTGCCGGTTGATCACGGTGGCATAGTGGCCGCCGATGATCTGCCAGTCCATGTTTTCCGGCTCACCATTCATGACAAAGTAGGGCCTGCCGGAGAAATCTACGACCGCCTCGACCAGCGTTTCGTCCATAGGAAGCAGCATCGAGCCGAAGCGGCGAATGCCTGCTTTGTTCCCAATCGCCTCAGCCAGCGCGCGACCCAGCACAATGGCGGTGTCCTCCACCGTGTGGTGCGCGTCAATGTGAGTGTCGCCCTTCGCAGTCACGGTCAAGTCAAACGCACCGTGGGTGCCAAAGGCGTTCAACATATGGTCAAAAAACGGCAGACCGGTATCTACATTGCACTTGCCGGTGCCGTCCAGATTGATCTCTACCGTGATGTCCGACTCACTTGTCGTACGCGCCCCGCGCCCAATACGCGGCGCATCCACTACCCCATCAGCCATTGATTATCTCCTTCGCTGCCTGCAAAAATGCGTCATTTTCCGTGTCTAGACCAATGGTCACACGCAGCCGGTGCGGCACGCCAACGTCTCGAATCAAAACCCCGCGGTCCAGGAACTGCTGCCACGCAGAAGCAGCATCCTCGAAGCGCCCGAAGAACAGGAAGTTCGACTCACTCGGCACCACGTCATAGCCCATAGCAAGAAGCTCCGCTTGGACCCGCTCACGTTCACGGGAGAGCTTCTCCACCGTTGCCAGCGTGTCGTTGGCATGCTTCAGCGCCACCGTCGCCGCAGCCTGGGAGAGCACCGACAGGTGGTAGGGCAGGCGCACCAGCATCACGGCCTGAACAAACGCGGGGTCGGCCACGAAGTACCCGAGACGGCCTCCAGCAAAGTCGAACGCCTTGCTCATCGTGCGGCTAACCACAAGTTTCTGCGGGTACTCAGACACCAGCGTGCACGCAGATGGGGACGGCGAAAACTCTGCATAGGCTTCATCCACAATCACAATGCCCGGCGCGGTTTGGATGATGCGCTCGATGTCTGCAATGTCGGTGACGTCACCGGTGGGGTTGTTCGGGGTAGTGACAAAGATAACGTCAGGCTGGTGCTTGGCAATTGCGGCAAGCGCCACATCCATATCAATGCGGAAGTCTTCACCACGAGGCACGCCGATAAATTCGGTCTGGGTCCCGGCGCACAGGATCGGGTGCATGGAGTAGCTAGGGATAAAGCCCATGGCGCTGCGGCCCGGTCCACCGAAAGCTTGCAGCAATTGCTGGAGCACTTCGTTGGAGCCGTTGGCTGCCCAGACGTGCTCGCGCGTGACTGCTACCCCGGTCTGGGTGGTCACGTAGGCCGCCAGCGCGTCGCGCAGTACTACAGCGTCGCGCTCCGGGTAGCGGTTGAGTCCGCTTGCCACCTTTTGTACTTCTGCAACGAGGTCTGCAATCAGCGCATCCGACGGCGGGTAGGGGTTCTCGTTGGTGTTAAGGGCCACGGCAACATCCAGCTGCGGTGCGCCGTAGGCGTGCTTGCCACGCAGCTCCTCGCGCAGTGGGAGCTTATCTGGAGACGTCATGGGGTTTAGTCCTCCATCCTTGCGGCGATTGCTTCGCCGTGTGCGGGCAGTTGCTCGTCTTTGGCCAGCGCAATGATGTGGTGGCCAATGTCTCGCATGGCTGCCTTGTCGTATTCAATCAGGTTGACTGGGCGAAGGAACGTATGCGTGCTCAGCCCAGCGTTGAAGCGTGCCGTACCAGAGGTTGGCAAGACGTGATTGGAGCCTGCGGCGTAGTCGCCCAGCGGCACCGGAGAGTACGGCCCGATGAAGATTGCGCCCGCATTCGTGATGCGCTGCGCCACCTCACGAGCGTTTGCGGTGTGGATCTCCAAGTGCTCGGCGGCGTACGCGTTGGCAACGGCAATGCCCTGCTCCATGTCGCGCACCAGCACCACGCCAGATTGCTTGCCACCAAGTGCGGAGGCTGCGCGATCCGCGTTGAGGGTTTGTGCACTGAAGCGTTCCACCTTGTCCACAACGTCTTGTGCAAAGGTTTCCGAGTCTGTGATCAGCACGCTCGCGGCGTTCTCGTCGTGCTCGGCCTGCGAGATCAGGTCGAGGGCAACGTAGGTGGAGTTCGCACCAGCGTCTGCAAGCACCGCGATCTCACTGGGGCCTGCCTCTGCATCGATGCCAACAACGCCATTGACCAGGCGCTTAGCCGCCGCAACGAAGATGTTGCCTGGCCCAGTGATCATGTCCACCGGCTCCAGTTCATGTGCGTCATCGCCGTAGGCCATCAGCGCCACGGCCTGCGCGCCGCCAACAGCCCAGATCTCGTCCACCCCCAGCAGCTTGCAGGCAGCCAGGATCGTCGGGTGCGGCCAACCACCAAAGTCTGCCTGTGGCGGGGTGCAGACCACCATGGACTCCGCGCCGGCTTCCTGGGCGGGGATCACATTCATCAGCACACTGGATGGGTAGACAGCCTTACCACCCGGCACGTACAAACCCACGCGTGCCACAGGCAGGAACGTCTCCGTCACCGTTGCGCCATCTGCCAGCGTGGTGGTGTGTGCGGCAGGCTTCTGCTCCGCATGCACCTTGCGAATGCGCGCGATTGCCTCCTTCAGCGCGGCGCGCAGCTCAGGGGTTAGTCCGGCCTCGGCGGCGTCGATGACTTCTGCTGGCACCTGCACGGACGTTGGGCGCACATGGTCAAACTGTTGACCGTATGCAAGCGCGCGCTCAGCGCCTTCTTCACGCACAGCCTCAATAATCGGCGCCACCGTTGGCAGCACTGAGGCGACATCGACGCCTCCTCGCGGCATAAGGCGGCGCAGCTGAGAAGTAGTTGGAGTTTGGTCCCGGAGATCGGTCACGTGCAGCATTTGTCTAAGTCTATCCCTGTCAGTGGCTCAGCGGGCCTAAACTCACCCACATGGGTAGACACAGGCGAGTAGAAAGCGGCCGAAACCATGAGCCGCTTGAAGAAGTCACCCTTACGCGAGTAGCTGCTGCGTTGCATGGCTTGGGCTTTGACACGCTGACTCGCCCGGATCGGGTGGTGGTTGGCCTGCCCACGGCAACGCTGACTGTGTGGATTTCCTACCAGCGTCCGCAGACGCTTGTGTTGGACGCGGTAGATCGCATCCCCACAGCTTTTGAGGCTGCGACTGACCTCGCCCAGCTTTGCAACCAGTGGAATCGTGATCAGTTGGGTCCGGTTGCCTCGTGCCGCTTGCTGGATGCTGGTGATTTCCGTGTCCGCCTGCGCAGCGCGATCCCCATTCGCTATGGGCTCAGCGATGCTCAGCTGCTAACATTCCTGGCCAACTTCTGCGAGCAGCAGCAGGGGTTTGCCACACAGCTGCGCGCACATACGCTGCCCATTGGTTTTGATACCCCGCTTCCGCCCGCGCTGATGCGCTCCCAGGATCATCAGGCGTTGCTCAAGGAGCTTCTGCTTGACGACGCTGCGTTTCACGCGCCCGACCTCTACACCCCTCCCCCAGCGTTGAGCATGCCAAAGCCAGTGGATTTGGAGGCACTCAAGACCTCGCTGGAGGCGCTCGAGTTTTCCTACGCGGTGACTGACGGGGTCATTGCCACCGGTGTCAACGGGGTGACGTTTGCACTGATGGTGGACACCGGTGCTTACATCCGTGTGGCGTCCATGTGGGATACCGGCCTGCATGAGAGATCAGCGTTCTTACGCACCTGGCTTGCGTGCAACGACGTGACTGATCACGCCCTTGGCACCGGTGTGTACCTACACAAAGATCTAGCAACCCTGCACGTGCAGGCGGAAGCGTCGCTGCCGATTGTTAACGGCCTGAGTGATCAGCAGCGCGACAACTTTGTCATCACCGCGATCCTGTCGTGCCTTGCCGCCATGGATCGGGTCAGTGTGATCGTATCTGGCGCTACGTACGTTCAGTGGCCGCCAAGTACGCCATAACGTTTCGCAGCCAGTAGATCGTTGCCGCAACAAACGGTGCCACTACCCACACGGCTGGCGTGGCCAGGGGTGGTGCGATCCGTGTGGGGTCACCACGGTGCTGCATGAGTGCCACCGTGTCGCCGACAGCAATCACGGTGAACGTGGCCGCCACGGCAACGGCAATCAGCCACAGCAGGTAGCCGACGCGTCTTCGTTGGTACCACGCGACGGTGGCCAGCACCACGCCGATAACGGCAGCAGTGACGCTGAGCCAACCAACAGTGGCAAATATGGCGTTCGGGTCGCTTGCCATCTCATCGACAGCGCCAGCGGCGTCAATAACCAGGGTCGGGCGAAGCATTCCCCATGCAAGCCCGCCGACTACACCAATCCCAAGCCCCGCAAGCAGAAGCCCTGCGACACTACCAACAGCAGGGTCAATACGCAGCCTGCGTGCGCTCGAAGGCCGACTTAGTTCGTACACACCTTCCACTTGCCATCTTCCTTAGCAAACAGCATCACGCTTTCGTTCTCACCGGCGTTGGTCTTGCTGTGCACAGTGGCGGATGCACGATCCCCTTCAACACGGACGTCGGACACACTGACCTCAGAGCGCGGCAGGTCAAGGGGTTCCCCATTCGACTTTGCAAGCGCCTCCTGCTGAGCCGAAATTTCCTCCATCATATCCAAGGTCACACCCTGACGCTCAAGCTCCTCCATCGCGGGCTCACGAACAGCAGCGCAAGAGTTTTCTATGATCACCCTGCTCCATTTAGCAAAGGATTCCGGATTACCAATCTTGGTCACCACCTCTTGCATCTCCCTGCGCTCTGCGTCAGTGCCTTCGCGGCCACCTGCAAGCGGCTCAAACGTCGGCTCCTCAAGGCCATCCTCAAGCGGGTTGATCAGCGTCGGAATCGCTTGGTCTCCGTGATTGCCTTCATCCTTCTTCTCACCATTACGGTCCTTCTTCCCCGCACTGGTGGTTGGCTTCGCCTCAGAGGACTTCGACGTTTCATTCTCTGCCGACGGCCCTTCAGCAACGCTGGCGTCCGTCGCATTGGCAGCCCCTGGCGCGGTAGCTGCGGTGGAAAGACCCCCACCCGCGGTGGTTTCAGAATCAGATCCACACGCGGTTAGCGTGCAGGACAATACGACTGCTGCGGCGGCCACTGCGACAGACTTCTTCGAAGCTAAGGGAAGCGTCACGGAACTAATCTCTCCTCAAAAATGGACTACATGACTACATGGACTACATCCAGTGAAATATTCTCCGACCGATTCTAACAGCGTCAAGCTGGGCTTATTGTCCAACAGCCTTGTAAGCCCTCTGAATCCTTTCTGTGAGTACAGTGAGCAACTATGCAACTCACCGGCGCATCAATCACCGAAGCGGCGCTTGACATTCTGCGCCAATACGGGCTGGCGGATGTCACCATGCGCCGCGTTGCCACTTCCCTTGGCGTCGCCCCTGGCGCGTTGTACTGGCACATTGCCAACAAACAGGCACTCATCGCTTCCTTGGCAGAGGCAATTGTTGCCCCGGTTTTGGCTTCCGGAACGGACGACCCTGAAGCATTGTGCGCCCAGCTTTATTCATGTGCACTGGACATTCGGGACGGGGCTGAGGTTGTCGTCACCGCCCTCGGCTATCCGGAGGCTTCCCTCGGCACGGCACTGACGCAGCGTTTTGAAGAGGTGGTTGAGGCAAGGGTGGGCGACGTGGCGTCGATAAGCAACAAGCGCGCCGCGGCGAGCGGACTGCTACACATGACCCTGGGAGCAGCCGCCGTGGAACAGTCGGGAGCCCAGCTTGCAGAGCTGACGGGTAGGTCAGCCGCCCGCAGTGAGCACGATCATGCAACGGCTGTTCGACTGCTGCTCAACGGCTTGTGCTCGCCGGGCGTATGATCGACCGACATGACTGAAACCATCAACCAGCCTTCCGGCTCGCCCGAAACACCGGAGACCTGGCCAGGGTCCGCGTACCCGCTGGGCTCGACGTATGACGGGGCGGGCACGAACTTTGCACTGTTTTCTAGTGTTGCCACCAAAGTTGAGCTGTGTCTGATCGACCAGGACATGCACGAAACCCGCGTCCCATTAGAAGAGGTAGATAACCACGTCTGGCACGCCTACCTCCCTGGCGTTTCCCCAGGCCAGCGCTACGGCTACCGTGTGCACGGCCCCTGGGACCCGGAAAACGGCAAACGCTGCGACCCGAACAAGCTGTTGGTTGACCCGTATGCGCGCGCGTTTGATGGTGAGTTTGACCAGCACTCCTCACTGTTTTCCTATGACGTGCATGCAGACAATCCGGGCGCTGGCCGCAACGAGGAAGACTCGCTGGGCCACACAATGCTGTCTGTGGTGATCAACCCATTCTTTGATTGGGGCGATGACCGCTCCCCCAACATCCCGGATGAGGAAAGCGTGATTTATGAATGCCACGTTAAGGGGATGACGCAGCTGCATCCGGAGATTCCAGAGAACCTGCGCGGCACCTACGCCGGCATGGCACACCCGGCGATGGTGGAATACCTCACGGATCTTGGCGTAACTGCAATCGAGTTGCTCCCAGTGCACCAGTTCCTTCAGGACGATCGCTTGCGCGACCTAGGCCTGCGCAACTACTGGGGCTACAACACGTTTGGCTTCTTCGCGCCGGAGAATCACTACGCTTCTTCCAAGAAGCCGGGCGATGCGGTGGCAGAGTTCAAGCATATGGTGCGCGCCTACCACGAGGCCGGCATTGAGGTGATCCTGGATGTGGTGTACAACCACACCGCTGAGGGCAACCATATGGGCCCAACCATTGCGTTTCGCGGCATTGATAATGAGGCCTACTACCGCCTGGTAGACGGGGATCGCTTCCACTACATGGACTACACCGGTACCGGTAACTCGCTGAACGTGCGCGACCCACATTCACTACAGCTGATCATGGATTCGCTGCGTTACTGGGTCACTGAGATGCACGTGGATGGGTTCCGCTTCGATCTGGCTTCCACCCTGGCGCGTGAGTTTTCTGACGTGGACCGCCTGGCCACGTTCTTTGACCTTGTCCAGCAAGATCCGATTGTCAGCCAGGTCAAGCTGATCGCGGAACCCTGGGATGTGGGTGAGAACGGTTACCAGGTTGGCAACTTTCCAGCACTGTGGAGCGAGTGGAACGGCAAGTACCGCGACACTATGCGTGATTTCTGGCGCGGCGAAGACTCCACCCTGGGCGAGTTTGCTTCACGTTTGACTGGGTCTTCTGACCTTTACCAGCACAATGGGCGTCGTCCAACGCACTCCATTAATTTCATCACCGCACACGACGGCTTCACACTCAATGACTTGGTCAGCTACAACGAAAAGCACAACGCGGCCAATGGTGAGGACAACCGTGATGGTGAAAGCCACAACCGCTCCTGGAACTGTGGTGTGGAGGGCCCCACGGATGATCCTGAGGTGCTGCAGCTGCGTGCACAGCAGCGCCGTAATTTCCTGACCACGCTGTTGCTTTCCCAAGGCACTCCGATGATTGCGCACGGTGACGAGTTTGCGCGCACGCAGAATGGCAACAACAACGTCTACTGCCAGGACAATGAGATTGCGTGGATGAACTGGGAGCTGTTGGAGGAATCCAAGGAGCTGCACGATTTCACCAAACGCCTCATTGCCATCCGTAAGGCGCACCCGGTGTTTCGCCGTCGCCGCTTTCTCAGCGGTGGCGCGTTGGGCGAGGACGTGCCGGATCGTGAGATTGCCTGGCTGACTCCGGACGGACAGCTGATGAAGCAAAGCGATTGGGATTTCGCTTTTGGCAAGGCGCTGATGGTCTACCTCAACGGTGATGCCATTACAGAGGCGGATCGCCGAGGCCGCAAGGTCAACGATAACTCGTTTGCCCTGCTGTTTAACGCTCACTTTGAGGACATTGATTTCACCGTGCCGCCGCAGCAGTTCGGCGCTACGTGGGAGATGTTGATTGACACCACTGAGCCGCTTGGGTACCCCGAGGTAAAAACGGTTGTGGCGGCAGGCGATACGGTAGTGGTTCCGGCGCGTGCCACGCTGGTGCTTAAACAGGTCGAACCCCCGGTGAGGTAGATACAACATGTTTGCAGTCCACGGTGCTCGGGTGATGGTGACTAACCGTGAGGTGGTGGTTTCTCCGACCCTGCTTGCGGCATCCCTGCGCGGCGATTCCGCTGATCGTGTCATTCCGCTTGCAGAGATCACGGGCATGACTGAGTTTGCAGGTGACTCATGGTCACCAAGCTCCTTGGAGCTGAAGCTTGCCGACGGCGCGCTGACCCTTCACTTCTACCCCACCGATCCTGAGGGCCCGAAGGCTTTGGTGGCGCTGATCGAAGCCGCTCGTCGCGGTGAGGCTCCTGAGGCTGCAGCGGTTGATGGCGCAGCCGGCATTCCTGGGCTGAGCTTTGTGGCCCTGGACGTGGAGACCGCAAACCAGCAGTGGGGTTCCATCTGCCAGATCGGCATGGTGAAGGTCATCGACGGCGAGGAAGTCGAGCGGGTGTCGTGGAAATGCCGCCCGCCTACCGGCCTTGACTCCTTCGATCCGTTTAATGTGTCCATCCACGGAATTACTGCAGAGGATATCGTTGACTGCCCGGCAGTCGGGGACTTGATGGAGGATGTCGCCGCGTTTATTGGTGAGCTTCCCATAGTGGCGCATAACGCCCAGTTTGACGCCTCGGCACTGCGATACGCCTGCTTGGCTTCGCACACGCCGGTGCCGCGGGTGATGTTTGCCTGCACGCTGGCGCTTTCGCGCGCCACCAAGCTTGATGTGCAAAACCACCGCCTGCCAACCCTGGCCAAACATTTCAACGTTGCGTTGGATAATCACCACGACGCGGCAGCTGACGCCGCGGCCTGCGCTGGTATCCTGACCGGGCTTGCCCGGGGCGCCGGGTACGAGGGCAGTCTCATGGGCTTTGTCCACGGCGCTGGGTTTGCGTTGGGCTCGATTGATCATGACCGGGTAACGCCGGTGTTACGGGACCGATCTGGGGCAACGAGGGCCCTTCAGGCAAAAGCTGCCAAGCAAGGTTCGATGACCGCGGTGGTGGACGCCGTAGTTGAACCTGAGGGCAACAACCAGAACGTTGCCAATGCCCCGAAGCGCACGCGCCGGCCTGCGCCGTGGGATGCGGTGGCTACCCCGGATATGATCCCGGAGCCGGATGCCACAGCTGACCCGAACTCCCCGTTGTACGGCGAGAACGTCACCTTGTCGGGTGACTTCGAGCCCTTTGACAAGGGCGAGTTGTGGGCCGGCATCGCCGCGCACGGCGGCCAGGTGGGTAAGAACGTGACCAAGAAGACCACGATCTTGGTTGCTGGTGAGTGGGCAACGATGACGTCGAAGGAAAAACGCGCCCGTGAGCTGCAGGAAAAGGGCCAGGAGATCCAGATCTGGACCGCCGCTGAGCTGTTGGAGGCACTTGGCTACGACGAGTAGCAAAAGTTTTTCCCGACGCGAGGGAACCGGGGCGGGTGCTTCGCGGTCTAATACATATGCAGACAACACTTTTAGACCATCGTTGCGTATCCCCTATCAACCACCGGCTTTTCCCCCGCCTCGCCCGGCGCGACCCATCTGTAGCCGGTGGTGCCAAGGCGTGGCTTACTCCAGGTTTTGACGCTTCCACGGCGTTTGTCAGCCTGTCGCCTGGGTTGGTGTGTGCTTTCGAGGGGCCCAACGGTGAGGTGCTGACGCACCAGGAGGTTGGTGAACTGGGGTTGAGCCCGCACCAGGCGTGGAATGCTGCTGCGCGATCCTTGCGGGCAACGGCGGTTACGGCTTCCGGTGTGCAGTTTTTCTCCCGCCCCGCGTCCGTGATACTGGGCTCCCACGCCCCGCGTGGCGTGGAGGTCCGTGGTGATGCGAATACTGCCGCTGCCTGGTGTGCGCACCCGTTGACGTTTGGCATGCTGCACGCACACTTTTCTTCGATCCTGAGCCCGACGCAGGATCTGGTGTTCTTCTCACGGGATCAGCGTGAGCTGTTTGTCTTTGATGCGGATCAGTTTGATGTTGTCCGCGCATTGGGGCCCGAGGGTGTGTTGTTGTTCTCGCTCGGGTTTCCGCTGCTTGCTCGCACACGCGTTTCGTTGGCGTAGCCGATGGGCGTTGCGGCGCTAGGGTTGTCTACATGCGCCGGCCTATTACTTCCACGTACCGCCTGCAACTTCGTGGTCCCCATGCGGACCCAGATGGCAGGACCTTTGGTTTTGCTGAAGCCGCCCAACAAGTGCCATATTTGCGCGATCTTGGGGTGTCTCACATCTACCTCTCCCCCATTTTCACTGCGATGCCTGAGTCCAATCACAATTATGACGTGACTGACCCCACCACGGTGAACCCACAGCTCGGTGGCATTGAGGGTTTACGCGAGCTGGCTCGCGTCGCCCACGACAGTGGCCTTGGACTGATCCTGGACATCGTGCCGAACCACCTGGGTGTGGAAAACCCGCGGATGAACCAGTGGTTCTGGGACGTGCTGAAGCACGGCCGGGATTCGGAGTTTGAGTGCTATTTCGACATTGATTGGCATGAAGACAACGGCGCCGGCGGCAAGATGGGGATGCCGGTTTTGGCCAAGGAGGGCGATGAGGACAAGCTTGAGCTGGTCCACTTGCCCGCGGAGGCGTTCCCTGAAGGCGCCGCCCCCGATGGCGAGGTAGTGCTGAAGTACTACGACTCCTACTTCCCCGTTACACCAGGGAGCTTTGATTCGCTTGACGACGCCGCGTTGGACGTCTACCAGCGCCAACCCTACAAGCTGATGTACTGGCGCGACGGGGTGATCTCCTATCGTCGCTTCTTTTCCGTCAACGGCCTAGCTGGTGTACGCCAGGAGGATCCGCTGGTCTTCGAGCGCACGCACCGGCTTCTTCGCCAACTGATCGCGGAAGACCTCATTGACGGCGTGCGTGTGGACCACCCGGATGGCCTTGCGGATCCGTTTGAGTACCTCAACCGGCTACGAGACTTAATTGGCCCAGACCGCTGGCTGGTGGTGGAGAAGATCCTTGAGGTGACCGAGCCTTTGGATCCTCGTCTGAAGATCGACGGCACCACGGGTTATGACGCCATGCGTGAACTCGACGGCGTGTTTGTCAATCAAGACGCTGAAGACGCTCTGTCCGTGCTAGCCATGCAGCACACCGGCTCCACCTGGGACGAGGCCGCACTTGACGCCGCAGAACCACAACTCAAGCGCCGCGTAGCCACCTACGAGCTGGCCGCAGAGGTTCGCAGGCTGGCGCGGGCGATACGCCGCGACAACTTCTCCACCGCAGGCAATGACGTCAGCGAGGAAGATCTCATAGACACCGTCGTGGAACTGATGTCTGCCATTCCGGTCTACCGCGCGGACTACCGCTCCCTGTCGCGCATCCTGTCCACCGTGATCGCAGAGATGGCTGTTGCCCAGCCTGATCGTGTAGACGCCCTGAACCTGATCTCCGCCGCCATGCTGGCCCGAGGCGAGGCAGAAACACGCTTCGCCCAAGTCAGCGGCGCAGTGATGGCCAAGGGTGTGGAAGACACCTTGTACTACCGTGCAAGCCGCCTTGTGGCTCTCCAGGAGGTCGGGGGCGCGCCGGGCCGATTCGGGGTGAGTGCGGCGGAGTTCCACCTGTTGCAACAAGAGCGTGCCCACCTGTGGCCGAAGGCGATGACCTCGCTGACCACGCACGACACTAAACGCAGCGAGGACACCCGCGCCCGCATGCTGGAGATCTCTGAGGTTGATGCCGCTTTTGCGGAGCTCACACGTAACGTGTTTGCACTGGTGCCACCACCTGATACGTTCACCGGCCATTTCTTGCTGCAAAACGTCTTGGGTGTGTGGCCGACCAACGGCGCCATCAGCGAGTCGTTGCGTATGCGTCTGCACGAGTACGCACTGAAAGCGATACGTGAAGCCGGTGTGAACACCACCTGGCTGGACCGCGAGGACGACTATGAACACGCCATCGTCGCTTGGATTGATGCGCTGATTGATGGACCTGCGACTGAGGACATCGCACGCCTTGCCGCTGATCTGCATCGCGGTGGCGTGGTGGTCTCGCTCGGACGCAAGGCGCTGCAGCTGGCTGGTGCCGGTGTGGCTGATACGTACCAGGGCCAGGAGTGCTTCGACTACTCCCTGGTTGATCCGGATAACCGGCGGTTTGTGGACTATGGCGTGCGTGCGTCCATACTCGCCAGCTACCGCGAGGCCCGCTTAAGCGATGACTTTGATGCGGCGGCGTTTATAGGCGATATCACCAGCCCCGGGGGAGCTGACCGCGCGAAACTGCTCACCACTACCGAGGGCCTGCACTTGCGCCTGGAGTACCCGGCGTTGTTTACGGAAGGCGACCACCAGGCTGTCTTCGCTGTCGGCGAGGCCCACGATTGCCTGATCGGGCTTGCGCGTGGCGACGCCGCAGGTCCCAGCGTCATCGCCCTTGCCACCCGCACCCCACTTGGCCTTGAGGCGCGCGGTGGCTGGGGCGAGACCACTGTCCGCCTTCCTGAAGGCGAGTGGACGGACCGCTTCACCGGCAAGGTTTATTCGGGTGACACGGACGTTGCAGATCTGTTCGCGGTCTTGCCTACTGCCTTGTTGGTCTCTTCCCAACTCACCCAGACGGGACGCGTGTAACTATGCCTAGGCAAGACAACATCACCATTGCCCGGCTGGGTTCCACATACGCGGAGTGGGTCAAGGCCAACCCGGAGATTGCTACCCACTTTCGCGACGCGTTGCATGAGCTTATGTCTGACGCCGGCATCACCTTTGACCGGGTGGACGTGCGGGTGAAAACGTGGACCTCGTTGAAGGAAAAAGCCCGCAAACTCAACGAGAAGGGCAACCCTGTCTACCCCGATCCGTGGACTGACATCAAAGACATCATCGGGGCACGCGTGACAGTCCTGCATTCGACTGAGATCCCCGCGGTGCAGCGTCTTTTAGCAGACCAGTTCGAGGTCCTGCGCAGCGTGAACAAGGCCGAGGAAACGCGTGTCTCAGGGGGCTTTGGCTACGGTTCGCACCACCTGCAGGTGCGAGTCACGGATAATTCAGAAGGCCTTGAGGACTACATTGGTACCGTCTTTGAAGTCCAAATCCGTACTGTGCTGCAGCACGCGTGGGCGGAGTTTGAGCACGATATCCGCTACAAACGCGCCGCAGAGGCGAAAACGGACCCGCAAGTAGACCGCGCGTTTACCCTTGCCGCTGGCCTTATTGAACTTGCGGACCAGCAGTTTGACCAGATCGCAAGCATCACAAACTCACACAAGCAGGCAACACCGGCGGAGGCATCCGACACCACTGCGGAACTGACACCGGAAACCCTACCGGGCATCCTCACGGTGTACCTGGGGTCCCAGTACCCGCTCTCACGTGCCACTACGTACCGCTTCCTCAACGAACTGTTGCGCATCCATGGCATTGAACGCGTCGACCAACTTGCGGAGCTGCTCAACCCCGCCGACGTTGAAGCGGTGCTGCATTCCATCAAAAGCCCGTTTACCCCGGGCCAAGTGCGCATTGTGGACGACGTGTTGCTCAACCGCTTCGGCACCGAGCACATTGAGCGCACGTGGGATGCGGGTAACCGTCCGAGGGAGCGCAAGCTTCGCCTCACGCGGCGGTTGGCCAAACTGCGCAGTTAGCGGCTACGGCCCAGCAGCCGATCGGTTTCGCGGCGTTCCTTCTTGGTAGGTCTGCCCGCACCGCGGTCGCGCTTCGGCATGGAGGCGAAAATGTCCATCGGTGGTGGCGGCGGGGACACGTCCACGTAGCACTGTCGCGCGATCGGCGCACCGACGCGTTTGCGCACGGTTGCGGTGACGTCGAACTCCATATAGCGGTGGTCTTTCCACACGCGAACGTGATCGCCAGGCACTACTTGTGCTGCGGCTTTCACCGCCTCACTGTTGAGTTTCACGTGCCCGGCGCGCACAGCTTCGGCCGCTTGGCTGCGGGTTTTGAAGATGCGAACGGCCCACAGCCAGACGTCTATGCGCACTGGGGCGCTATCGGGTTGGGTCACTGCCTAGTACTGGTCCTGGTGGTTAACAATGCGCTGGACTTTGTTCCAGTTCACGTATCCGCCGACAACGGCGATGACAAAGCCGAGTATAAGCACGGTCCAGCTTCCGGCGAGCAGACCAAGCACAATGCCGCCTGCGACACCGCCGCCGGCCCAGATGGCTGCGTTGCGGGAGTAGGTACGCACGGCCTGCTTGCGTGCTTCGATGGGGTTGTTCGGTCGTGGCTGCAGCGTCATGGCGGTGATTGTACCTGTTAGCGCTCCACCCATTGGTGCCCGCCAGAGCGCGTCGTGGCGTTGCCTTGGGTCAGGGCGGCAATGTGGGCGTCGATAACCTCGCGCTCGCCCGGCTCATAGGCCAGGGTGTAGCGGGCGAGCCGGCCGTATTCCACCCCAATCACATCTACGCCACGCACGCGCAGTTCGGCCTCGATGCGCCCGGCATCCGCATGCGGCAGGTCCACAGTGACCAGCTCTTTCATCGCGCGCGTGACCCGCGTGGTTTTCGCAAGCGTCTCGCTCACGGCATCGGTATATGCACTGACCAGCCCACCGGTGCCGAGTTTGATACCGCCGAAGTAGCGGATCACCACGGCAGCAACGTCGAGCATCTCGGAGCCTTTGAGCACCTCCAGCATGGGTTTGCCGGCGGTGCCGGACGGCTCACCGTCATCGGACGAGCGCTCGATCGGCAGGGCTCCGTCTACATGCACGATGAAAGCTGAGCAGTGGTGCCTCGCATCCGGGAAGGCTTCGCGTGCCCGGTGGATCAGGTCACGTGCTTCATCTTCAGTGGTCGCGCGGTCCACCCAGGTGATAAAGCGGGAGCGTTTAATCTCCAGCTCATGGGTAACAAGCTGGGCGGCGGGACGTTGGTAGGAAGTGAGCATTGCTCTCAGACTAGTACGGTGGGTTGTTGTGACTACACCGCGATTCGACATTTGGGCACCTGCGGCGCATAGCGCGCGCATCATCATCGACGGCACGCAGCACGACATGCGTACCACCGACGGTGGGTGGTTCACCTGCGACGAAGTCCCGTCCCCCGGCCAGCGCTACGCTTTTTTGCTTTTCGACGGCACGTCCTGGTCCACCCCCCTGCCCGACCCGCGTACCCGCTACCAACCCGAGGGTGTTCACGGCCCTTCCGAGGTGGTTGCTACGGAATTCCCCTGGACGGATGACCAGTGGAGCGGCATTGAACTGAAAGACCAAGTGCTCTACGAGCTGCACGTGGGCACGTTTAGCCCCGAGGGGACGTTTGACGGGGTGATAGACAGGCTTGATTACCTGGCCGACCTTGGGGTCAACTCGATTGAGCTGCTGCCAGTGCAACCGTTTGCCGGTGAACGCAACTGGGGTTATGACGGCGTGGATTGGTTTGCTGTGCAGCATTCCTACGGCGGCCCGGAGGGCCTTAAGCGCCTGGTGGATGCGGCGCACGCGCACGGCATCGCCGTGATTATGGACGTGGTGTATAACCACTTCGGTCCCGAGGGCAACTACAAGGGTCTTTTCGGCCCGTACACCACCTCGGGGCACACGGCTTGGGGTGATGTGGTCAACCTTTCGGGCCCCGGCTCGGACGAGGTGCGCGCCTACATCTTGGATGCGGTACATCAGTGGTTAGACGAGTTTCATGTGGACGGGCTTCGCCTGGATGCGGTGCAGGCCTACGATGATCGTCGGGCATATTCCATCATGGAGGAAATCCGCCAGGTGGCCGACGCTATTGCCGCTGCCACCGGCGTCCCACGCACCATCATTGGTGAGACGGACCAAAATGACCCGCGCATTGTCAATGATGAGTCCCGCGGTGGCTACGGCCTTTCCGCCCAGTGGTGCGACGACGTGCACCACGCCATCCACTCCCTGATCGCCGACGAGCGCCAGGGTTACTACTGCGATTACGGCAGCATCGAGATATTGGCTGAGACCATGGCGAACGCGTATCGCTTCCGTGATACGTGGTCGGCGTATCGTGGCCGCACCCACGGCCGTGCTCTGGACCTGTCGCATGTTGCACCGTGGCAGATGGTTACCTACACCACAAATCATGATCAGGTGGGTAATCGTGCGGGGGGCGATAGGCCGTCGCAAAGCGAAAGCCCCGAGCAGCTCATGCTGCGGGCTGCGACGGTGCTGCTGTCGCCGTTCACCCCCATGCTGTTTATGGGCGAAGAGTTCTGCGCGCAGACACCGTTTCCGTTCTTTGTCTCGCACACTGACCCGGAGCTGGTGCGACTGACGCGCGAGGGCCGCCGCCATGATTTCGCCCGCGAGGGCTGGAACGACGCCGACGTGCCCGACCCGGCGGATCCGGCAACCTTCGAATCAGCCAAGCTGGACTGGGAGTTTTCTGCGGAGCAGAAGAAGCTTCTCAACGCCTACCGCACCCTCATCTGCCTCCGCCACTCCCACGGGTTTAACCGCGATGACCTGCGTACGCTGGAGGTTTCCCACGACGAGGCCGGCTGGCTGTGCCTGCGCGAGGGCAGCACCGTGTTTGTGGGCAACTACTCCCCCAACACGGTCACCGTGCCGGTGGGTGGCACACTGGTGTATTCCTTCAGCAACCCACAGGTGACCCCAAGCGAAACCGTGCTGGGACCCTGGGAGTTTGCGCTGATTGAGGGCTAACTAGCCGGAAACAATGTACTCGTACTCTGGGGTGCCCGGCTCTAAGCGGCGGCACTCAATGGGGGATGCCGCCATGCGCTCAAGCAGCGGATCTAAGTCGCTTGCGCGGCTCAGTTCCAAGCCTGCGAGTGCGGCACCAGTTTCGCGGTTGTTCTTCTTCAGGTACTCGAACAGCACGATGTCATCATCCGGGCCCAGGATGTCTGTAAGGAAGGAGCGCAGCTGGCCCGGCTCCTGAGGGAAGTTCACCAGGAAGTAGTGGCGCAGGCCCCTATGTACCAGGGAGCGCTCCATCACCTCGGCGTATCGCAGCACGTCATTGTTGCCGCCAGAGATGATGCACACCACGGTAGAACCAGGCTGGATTTTCAAACTGGCCAAACCAGTCACCGCCAGCGCGCCGGCGGGTTCCGCGATAATGCCCTCGTTTTGGTACAGGGCGAGCATCTCGGTGCACACTGCGCCCTCGTCCGCAATCATCAGGTGAGTACGCCCCTGGTTTTCCTCGATGACCTGGTACGGAAAGGCGCCGATGCGCTTGACAGCGGCACCGTCTACAAACGGGTCGATATCGTCCAACGTGACTGGCTCGCCTGCCTCCATCGCCGCATGCAAGGATGCCGCGCCGCGCGGCTCCACGCCAACGATTGCGGTGCGCGGCGACATGTCCGCAAGATACGAGGTCACCCCCGCCAGCAGCCCGCCACCGCCAACCGGCACGACGATGGTGTCAAGCTCACTGCCCTGGCCGGTCAGCTGTGCGAGCACCTCAGCAGCTACCGTGCCCTGGCCCACCACGGTGTCGCGCGAGTCGAAGGGCTCGATCATGGTCGCGCCGCGCGCCTCAGCGTCCTCACGCGCGGCCTGGGCTGCCTCATCAAACGTGTTACCGGTGACCACCAGCTCAATGTTCTCCCCGCCGTGTACCAGGATGCGGTCACGCTTCTGCTTCGGCGTTGGCTTAGGCACGAAAATCTTGCCCTGAATTCCCAGCGCCCGGCACGCATAGGCCACGCCTTGGGCATGGTTGCCTGCCGACGCCGCGACCACCCCCGCCGCGCGATCCTGCTCATTCAACCGGGAAATGCCGTAGTACGCGCCGCGAATCTTGTAGGAGCGCACATCCTGCAAGTCCTCACGCTTGAGGTAAATGTTGGCGCCGTACTGCTCCGACAGGCGTGGGCAGTACTGCAAAGGGGTCGGTTCAATTACCGAGGAGATGCGCGCCTGCGCCGCCTGAATGTCCGCTGCGTGCACTGGCTGGAACGAAGTCATGGTGGCTAATACTAACGCTAACCGGTAGGCCGACGCTGTGTTTTTCCCCTAAACCTGATAGATTTCTATGCGTCCGAATTGCAAGGGCTGTCAACCTCGCCCATATGCAATCAACCCATTTCTTTTGAGGAGAACTTCTATGAAGCGTATTTCCACCGCTCTTGTTGCTGCCGCTGTTGCAACCGGCCTGGCTATCACCCCGGCTGTTGCCGAGGAGCCGGTAAAGGGAGACAACAACGTGACCACACCGGTTGAAACCCCGGAGACGCCGGAGACCCCGGGCGAGGGCGACCAGACCCCGGGCGAGGGCGACCAGACTCCGGGCGACCAGACCCCAGCTGAAGATAAGAAGAGCTCCGGCGTGAACACCGGCTCCGCGATTGGCACCTCCGTGGGTATCCTGTCTGCCGTACTGACCTTGGCTCTCATCATCTTCTCCAACCCGAAGGGCATTGACAAGGCAATCGACATGCTCAACGCTAACTTCGGCCTGGGTCTGCCGAAGTTCGGTTTCTAATAGCTCACCCGAAGGGTTTCAGGCACGTATGAATTCCCGTACCGCGCTCGCGCTTGTTACTGCTGCCGGGCTGGCTCTTACTGGTGTAGCTACTGCTAACGCTTCGAGCAGCTCCAGCAATGGTTCTTCCGGCACCCAGACGAAGTCGACGGTGACCGGCACGACCACCGCCACCGCAACAACCACTGTCACGTACCCGGTGACTACTACCACTACGGTGACCGGCACGGATGGGGTTACCACCGTGGTGGAGTCTGTCATCGAGGAGCCAACGACGGTGACGTTTACCCCGCCGAAGCCGACGGATGCAAGTTCCCGTTTGATGGAAGCAAGCAGCCTGTCTGAGGAAGCTGAGGTGGCATTCACCGTAATCGGCGCAATTATTTCCTCCTTGAGTGTCTTGGCCCAGGTGGCAACGTTCGTGCTTTCCACCAACCCTGAGCTGCTTGCTCAGGTACGCCACGCGCTCGGCGTCGTGCCTGAGGACTAAAGCCAAACAGGCAAAGACCACCATCCCCGTTCAGGTTGGGGTGGTGGTTTTTTACGTGGATAAGCCTAGAAAAGCTCCTCCGAGGCAATGGCCGCGCCCTCTACCAGGGACTCGAGCTTGGCCCACGCAATCTGGTGGTGCAGGCGGCCACCCAAGCCGCAATCGGCGGCGGCGACAACACGCTCTGGTCCGACAACCTCAGCGAACTGGATGATGCGGTCCGCAACTAGGCGGGGGTGCTCCACCGCATTCGTGCTGTGGGAGATCACACCCGGGTAGATCAGCGTGTTCTCCGGCAACTCACGGTTTTGCCACACGCGCCACTCGTGGGCATGGCGCGGGGAGGCACCCTCGAACGAGTAGCCACCGACATCCGCACGCAGGATCTCATCAACAATGTCCTCAAACGGAATGTCCGTCACGTGCGGTCCGTGCCAGGAACCCCAGCAAATGTGCAGGCGAGTCTGCTCTTTGGGTAGGCCCTTGAGCGCGGAGTTGATCGCGTCAACGCGGACGCGAAGCCAGGCGCGGTAGTCCTCCAGGCTCGGCTCAGGGTTGATCTGGTCCCAGGACTCAGCCAGGTCAGGGGCGTCCAGCTGGACGGTAAACCCAGCATCGGTGATTGCTTTGTACTCATGGTGCATTGCATCGGCGCAGGCCTGCACCAGCTCAGCATCGTTGTGGTAGTACTCATCCGTCAAACGCGCTGCGGAACCCGGCGACAACGCCGCCACGAAACCTTCCGTAGCGCCCGCCTTGTCCATAGCTGCGCGCAGGAACTTCACATCCGCGTCCACCTGATCCTGGCCGATGTAGGTCACTGGGCCGGTGAACTTCGGGTTGCCCACCTTCGCACGCCCAGTGAAGATGCCGGAGTGCGGGTCCTCGTAAGCCTCAGAGAACAAAGCGCGGTCACGACGGTCCGAGAAACTGGTCAGCTCAATGTTGCCCGGAGTGGAACGCTTGATGGCCTGGTTCGCCCAACGGTCCTCATCCGTCATGGTGAGACCACCAAGGCGAGTAAAGGAGTAGTTCCACCATGCGCCGTAATCCACGGCACCAGAGGTGATGTGGCCGTACTCGCCCTCGTTGATGATGTCGATGCCAAGGTCCACCTGCTTCTGCACAACCTCATCAATGGAGGTCTGCAGAATTTCGAAAAACTCGTTGTCCTCAATCGTGCCCTCAGCACGGCGGGCATTCGCCTCAAGCAGCGCCTCTGTACGCGGCAGCGAACCTACGTGCGTGGTCCGGATCTTGTTAGAAGTCAATGAACGCTCCTTTTCGGGTACTCAGGAATTTTAAAATTATCTGAACCAGAGAATACGCCAGCCAGCTTCTTTATCCACTTCAGCAGATGTTTCCGCGCCGCGGAAAATCATTACCCTAAAATGCCCGGCCCCATCGACGCCTTCAGGTCACCCATGAGCGACGCAGAGCGATCAACCCGCAGGTGATCTCCCAGTACGAGGAGCTGCGAGTGCTCGCCGTTGACAAGGTTGAGGTACACGTCCGTGTCACCCGGGTTGTTGAGCAACACCGACTTGAGCTTGCTGATGTTGTCCACTGTGCACTGGTCGGTGCGCATGGTCAGGCGCAGCGGCAAACCGGCGCCGCCGCCGGGGCCGAGTTCCGGCACCTTGACGTCATCACCGAACAGGCTCATGCGCTCATCGCGGATGGAGACGTGTGCCTTGACCAAAATGATGTTGTCTTCAACGATCTGCGGCGCCACAAGTGCGTAGACCTTGTTGAACAGCAGCACCTCAACCTGGGCACCGTGGTGGTCTTCAATCGTGACAATGGCCCACGGGGAGCCGTCCTTCTTGGAAAACCTGCGGTCCACCGAGGAGATCAGTCCGCCGATGGTCACCTCAGCGCCGTGGCGCAGTTCGCCCGCCAAGATGGTCGTCAGCTGCGTATCGGTCTGCGCGTCAATGGCTTCTTCAAAGCCATCCAGCGGGTGGCCAGAGACGTACAGGCCCAACATTTCACGCTCCAGCGCTAGGGCGTGTTTCTTCTCCCACTCATCATCCGGAACTTCAATGGCAAAGGCATTGGCCGTGGCCTCATCGTCGCCGCCAAAGGAGGCAAACAGGTCAAACTGGCCCTTATCCGCAGCCTTCTTCGTGGCAAGCACGGAATCCACGGCGTCTTCCTGGATCAGCATCAAGCCCTTGCGCGGGTGCCCAAGTGAGTCAAACGCACCTGCCTTGATCAAAGATTCTGTGATGCGCTTGTTACACGGCAGCAGATCAATCTTGTCCAGGTAGTCCGAGAAGCTTGTAAATGCCCCCTTGGCGTGGCGGGTTTCCTTAATGGACTCCACCACTTCCACACCAACGTTGCGGATGGCGGCAAGGCCGTAGCGGACGTCTTTACCCACGGCCATGAAGTTTTCTTCGGACTCATTGATATCCGGCTGCAGCACAGAGATCCCCATGTGGCGGCAATCGGATAGATAGATGGCTGACTTGTCCTTCTTGTCACCCACAGAGGTCAACAGTGCCGCCATGTACTCGGCGGTGTAGTTCGCCTTCATATAGGCCGTCCAGTACGACACCAGCGCATACCCCGCAGCGTGCGACTTGTTAAACGCGTAGGACGCAAACGGTTCGATCGTGCCCCACAGCGCGTCCACCGCCGCCTTGGAGTAACCGTTCTCAAACATGCCCTGGGAGAACGTCTCGTACTCCTTGGCCAGCACCTCCGGCTTCTTCTTACCCATGGCTTTACGGAAGCCGTCTGCTTGGCCGGCGGTGTAGTTGGCCACTTTCTGAGAGATGTTCATGATCTGCTCTTGGTACACGATCAGGCCGTAGGTCTCATCCAAAATCTCCCGCAGCGGCTCTTCCAGCTCCGGATGAATTGGGGTGATCGGCTTGCGCCCATTCTTGCGGTCCGCGTAATCCCAGTGCGCGTTCACACCCATCGGGCCCGGGCGGTACAGCGCCAAAGACGCCACAATATCGTTAAAGCCCGTCGGCTTCATGCGCTTGAGCAGCTCCTGCATGCCACCAGAGTCCAGCTGGAACACACCCAGTGTGTCGCCGCGGCCGAGTAGCTCGTACACGGCTGCGTCGTCAGTATCCAAGCCTTCTAGGTCGATGGTTTCGCCCCGGTTCTTTTCGACGTTTTCCAGCGCATCCCCCAGCACCGTCAAGTTTCGCAGACCCAAAAAGTCCATCTTCAGCAGGCCGATGGCCTCACACGCCGGGTAGTCCCAGCCGGTGATCAACGCACCGTCCGCCGGACGCTTCCACATCGGAATGTGCTCCATCAGCGGCACGGACGCCATAATCACAGCACAGGCGTGCACACCAGCCTGACGGACCACACCTTCAAGGCCACGGGCCGTTTCGTAGATCTTGGCCACATCCGGGTCGGTCTCAATGAGGGATCGCACCTCGGCAGCCTCCGCAAAACGCGGGTGGTCCGGGTCTGTGATACCGGCCAGCGGAATGTCTTTCGCCATGATCGCCGGCGGCAGCGCCGCGTTAATACGGTCCGCCATCTGGAAGCCGGGCTGGCCGAAGTTCACCTTCGCTGCGTCTTTAATGGCCTGCTTGGTCTTCACCGTGCCAAAGGTGATCACCTGGGCAATCTTGTCTTCGCCCCAACGTTCAGCGGCGTAGGTGATCATCTCTCCACGGCGGCGATCATCAAAGTCAATATCAATATCCGGTGCGGACGGACGCTCCGGGTTCAAGAATCGCTCAAAGAGCAGGCCGTGCTCCATCGGGTCAATGTTGGTGATAGTCAGCGCGTACGCCACCAGCGCACCCGCAGCCGAACCACGGCCAGGACCGACGCGAATACCAATCTCACGAGCGTGCTTAATAATCTCGGCGACGATGAGGAAGTAGGACGGGTAGCCCTTCATGTCAATAACGTCCACTTCGTAGCGCGCACGCTCGATGTAGCTCTGCGGCACCTCCTGATCTGGGAAGCGTGCCTGCAAGCCACGCATGACTTCTTCCATCAGCCAAGATGTCGGCGTGTGGCCCTCCGGCACGTCCGCAATCGGCATGCGGTCATGCGGGTGCTCCTCCCACAGCTCCGAGTAATCCCCCACGCGCTCTGCAATCCACAGCGTGTTGTCACAGCCGTCCGGCACATCGGTGTCCCACAGCTCACGCATCTGTTCAGCGGACTTGATGTAGTAGCCGGTGCCATCAAACTTAAAACGGTCCGGGTCCATCAACGTCTTCCCGGTTTGCACACACAGCATCGCCTCGTGCGCCGGCGCCTGCGACTCCAGCACGTAGTGGCAGTCATTGGTCACCAGCGGCGGCAGGTCCAACGCTTGGCCAATGCGCAGCAGGTCTTCTCGCACACGCCGCTCAATGTGCAGGCCGTGGTCCATCAGCTCCAGGAAGTAGTTGTCCCGGCCGTAGATGTCCTGCCACATCGCCGCCGCCTCCAGCGCCGCGTCATACTGGCCCAGGCGCAGACGGGTCTGCACATCACCAGACGGGCAGCCTGTCGTGGCGATAATGCCGTCAGCGTGTTCGGCGATCAGCTCCGCGTCCATACGCGGCCACTTACCAAGCTGACCCTCATAGGACGCCAGCGAAGACAACTTAAACAGGTTACGCAGGCCAGTCGCGTTCTCCGCCAGCATCGTCTGGTGCAGGTACGCGCCAGAGGCAGAAACGTCATCAGATTTCTGGTCGGGCGTGCCCCACAGCACACGCTTCTTGTTAAAGCGCGACTCCGGCGCCATGTAGGCCTCAATGCCAATAATCGGCTTAACGCCAGCGTCTACCATGCGACGGTAGAACGCATTAGACCCGAACATGTTTCCGTGGTCTGTCATGCCCACCGCAGGCATCCCCTGGCGGGCGACTTCCTCCGCCAACAGATCCACCTTTGCCATGCCGTCAAGCATGGAAAACTCTGTGTGGTTATGCAGGTGAACGAAGGAAGATTGCTTGGCCATGCGGACCATCATATCCGCGCCATGACACAGGTGTTATTCGTAGCGCAACGCGTCGATAGGCTGCATCTTTGCTGCCTTTGCCGCTGGATACGCGCCGAAGAACACACCCGTTCCTAAAGAGAACAACAGCGCGAACACCACCGCACTGACTGGCGGCCACGTAAATGCATCAAACGCCGCTGTGGCGATCATGCCGATAGCACCGCCGAAGAGCACGCCGATGATGCCGCCAATGAGACAGACCATCATCGCTTCCACAATGAACTGGACGCGGATGTCATTTTGGGTAGCACCCAGTGCCTTGCGCACACCGATCTCGCGGGTGCGCTCGGTGACCGTGATCAACATAATATTCATCACGCCGATGCCACCGACCAAAAGCGAGATGCCACCAATGGCGGACAGCACCGTGGACATGATGCGGAAAATACCAGTGAGCTCCTCCAGTGAGGACGACAAGTCCACCACTTCCGCCTCATAATCCTCGTTCTTGGCGTACATGCGGTCCAAGTACTGCTGCAGGTCAGCTTGGAACACGGCGCTTTCCTCATCCGGGGAAGACTGCACGCTAAACGACGACACCCAGCTTGCCTCCACACCAACGCGGTCCATAGAGGTAGCCGGCACGAAGATCTTCGCATAGGACTGCGTACCTGTCATCATGCCGCCGGAGTTAAAGGGCTCAAGGACACCCACCACTGTGAATACTGCGGTGGTGGAGTCCAACGTGACGTCGAAACGCTTGCCCAGCGCTTCTTTCGGGTCTCCGTTGAACAGGGCTTCAACGAACTCGGACGACACCACCGCAACAGGGCGCTGGCTATCCAAATCCGCACTGGTGATTCCGCGTCCGTACTGCACCGTTTGCCCTTGCATGTCCAAGGAATCCGGGAGCACTGCGGTCACGCTGGAGCTAGCTGTGGCATCACCGTTGGCCACTTCGCCCTCGCCGCCGACGTCAATGTCCACGGCACGCACCCGGTCACCAAAGCTCGCCTGAAGCTCCGCGAGCTGATCCAAGGTCACACCGTCGCGCTCTTCGGTCGGCGGCATGTAGGACAGCGCGGCAAACGGATCATCGTCCGCCGCTTCCTCATCTGGACGCTCGTGCACGAGCACTGGGTGCGTGGTGGTTCCCACGCCTTCCAGGCCGCGTAGCACCTCGTTCTCCAGAGCGCGGCCGAGCGTCATGATGATGATCACGGCCATGATGCCGATGATGATGCCCAAAAGTGTGAGCAGCGAACGCAGCTTATTGGTGTTCAGACTCGATGCCGCAAGCCTGATGGACTCTCTCACATCCATTGCTTATCCCGCGCTTTCCTGCACTCCCGCTGGGGTGCGTTCGCCGGAAATGCGGCCGTCCATAATCTCCACAATGCGCTGCGTTTCTTCCGCAAGCTCCGGGTTGTGGGTAATGAACACAATCGCTTTGCCCATCTCCTGGTTCAGCTTGTGGAACAGATCCATCACCAGCCGGCCGGTTTTGGAGTCAAGGGCGCCCGTCGGTTCGTCGGCAAGCAGCAGGTCTGGGTCATTGGCCAGCGCACGCGCAATAGCCACACGTTGCTTCTGACCACCGGAAAGCTCATTCGGGTTGTGGTGGATGCGATCCCCCATGCCCATCATGGCCAGCAGCTCTTCCGCACGTGCTTCACGTGTTTTGCGGTCTACGCCTGCGTACATCATCGGCATGGCCACGTTTTGCAACGCGTCGATGCGGCCGATCAAATTGAAGTTTTGGAAGATAAAGCCAATGTTTTTGCTGCGGTAGCTGGCAAGTTCCTTGTCGCTTTTCGCATACACCGGCTCCCCGTTAAACGCGTACGCGCCGCTGGTTGGCCGATCAAGCATGCCGATGATGTTCATCAGCGTCGATTTACCACCACCGGAGGGGCCGACAATGGAGACGAACTCTCGCTGCTTGGCATGAAAATCCACCCCGTGCAGCACGGTCAGCTCGCTCGGCTCACCCACGTTGTAGGTTTTGACCACACTGCGCATGTCAATGAGCAGTCCAGTGTCCGCAAGAGCTTGAGGCTTGTCGACGCCAGCGTCAACCTGTTCAGCCTGTTCAGCCTGTTCAACTTTTTCAGTCTCTTCGGCTTCTTCCCCGAAGAAGAACGGATCTTTTTCCTCTGCGTCCATGGGCGCCTCCCTTAGTTCGCTGCTGCGTCGGCTTTATCGGCTTTTTCAGCCTTATCGCTGCCGCCACGGGCCGCCGCAACGTCGGCAGGATCAAAACCCTCGTCGGTGATCTCTACGGTCTCGCCGAGACGGTCCTTGTAGTCTTCCGGCCAGTTGATCACGATGTCGCCAGCTTTGAGCTCACCGCCGGTGATGGCAACGTCAATGTCGTTGGAAGCGCCGGTTTCAACGGTGCGGACTTCTACCTTGCCGGAGCGGACGTTGTCCGAGTCGGTAGCCAGGACGAGGACTTGCTTCTTGCCGTCTTCTTCAAACACGGCGTCTGCCGGGACGTTCAGCGCGTTGTCGGATTCGGCTGTGATGATCTCAGCGCGCACGGTGCCGCCGAGCAGCAGCCCCTCGGTGTCTCCGGTGACCTCGATTTCCACAGGGAAAACCACGGCGGCATCGCCTCCGCCCTGCATGGCGCTCTTCGGGTCACTCGGCGTAGCTGCCGCCGGGGAAACGCGGGTGACGCGGCCTTCGAATTCCTTCTTGCCTGTGGCAGTGGAGGTGAACACCACACGGTTGCCCTTGGACACGTTCGGCACATCCGCTTCACGCAGCTCGGAGCGGATCAGCAGACGGGAGTCATCTGCAAGGCTGAGCACGCGTCCCTGCGGGATGTCACCTTCCTGAACGTCCACGCTGGTAACAACGCCGTTAATCGGCGAGTAGATGGTGGCTTCCTTCACCTGGTATTCCAGGGTGCCGTCGCCAGCCTCCAGCTGTGCCATCTCTGCCTGTCGGGAGGCGGAGTTGACCTGTGCCTGCAGCTGGCTGCGTTCCTGCTCCACCTGGGCACGCGCCGCAGCCAGGTTCGCCTTCGCGTCCTGCAGTGCGGCGTAGGCTTCTTCGACGCCGACCGCTGCTCCCGCGGCGGGTACGCCTGGTTCAACCGGAGCCGGTGCCGGTGCCGGAGCCGGAGCTGGTGCTGGAGCGGACTCAACGCCCGGCAACTGGAATGGTGGCGGCACTTGCTCTGGGTAGAGGTAGGCGCCGAACATGTCGCCGATGCGTGAAGAGATGCGCACAAGCCGCGGGCCACCGTTGGCGGCTACGGCTGCATCATAGGCGGCCTGCGCTTGATCCACTTGCGCTTGGGCTTGGCGGATGGTGGGGTTCGTACCGTTGTTGAGACTCTGGTTCAGTGCGTTGAGCTGGGCCTGAGCCTGCTCAACGCCCGCCTGCGCTTCGGCTTGTGCGTTCGCCTGCTGACGCTCTTGGACGGCCAGCTGGCGCTCCAGCTGCTCGGTGTCCATGGCGGCCAGGAACTGTTCCACCTGCACACGGTCGCCCGGAGCGACGGCGATGGTGCGCACCTCGGACTGCAGCGGCGTAGTGATCGACACAGCGCGCACAGGCGCAATCTTGCCGTTAACTACCACGCTGTCGGTTACGCCTTCTGCGCTGGCGATGGTGTAGTCACCTGGGGAAAGCCCGTCTGAGCCTGCCCCGTTTTCGCCACCGCCGACTCCACAGGAGGCCGCAAAGAGGCTCCCAGCCACGATGATTGCCGCGGTAGTGCGCTTAAAGTGTTGCCGCTTCGCCAAGGTGTCTCCTCACAAACAGGCTGCATTCAACTCTGGGAGACTATACACCTTGAGCGGGGTGATCCCCATGCCAAGGAAGGACGGTGAAGGCGCCCCACACGGCATCGGGCGGCAACATTTCCACAGCAGCCACATCAGCCCCACGTGCCACGTCTTTCAAGGCGTCCGCAGTGTCATACGCCACTACTGCCCCGATGCGTTGGTCTGTCACTCGCGCAAAGACATCGGCTCGGGTTTCGCCGGGTGGGGGTTCGGGGGTGGGGGTCAACGGGGCGTCGACAAGCAAAAGCCCATTGACGCGCTGCAGACTGGCCACTGCCGCCGCCGCCTCGCTCGGACTCAGCGGGCGAACAAACGTGACCAGACCAAAGGAAGGTTCGGAGCCTTCGCTTATCGACGCCCCCGCGCGCCCCTCATACTCCGACCACCCTTCCCCCGGCTCGATGCCAAGGGTGTCGCCCTGGATCGTGGGTGGTGTAGCTGGGGTGGCAAGGCCAACAACGTAGATGCCGGCGGCGAGAAGCGCGCTACAGAGCGCGAATGGTATCCAGCGCATGCTGCAAATCATCCGGGTACGGGGACTCAACCACCATGGAATCGCCAGTGCGAGGGTGCGTGAAACCAAGCTTCGTGGCGTGCAACCACTGGCGCTTCAGCCCCAGAGTTTTGGCCAGATTCGGGTCGCAACCGTACATCGGATCGCCTGCGCACGGGTGTCCAACGGCGGACATGTGGACGCGAATCTGGTGCGTGCGGCCAGTTTCCAAATGGACCTCCAAAAGGCTTGCGTGGCGGAAAGCCTCGATAACTTCGTAGTGGGTCACGCTCGGGCGACCGTCGTCCACCACCGCGAACTTCCAGCCAGAGGCCGGGTGGCGGCCAATCGGCGCATCGATCGTGCCCACAATCGGATCCGGCAACCCCTGCACCAGCGCGTGGTAGGTCTTGTCCACCGTGCGCTCTTTAAACGCATGCTTGAGCACCGAATACCCGGAGATACTGTTGGCCACCACCATTACCCCCGAGGTGCCCACATCCAGGCGCTGAACAATGCCTTTGCGCTCCGGCGGGCCGGCGTCTGGAAGGGTAAAGCCCATCGCCTGCAACCCCCCGACAACAGTCGGCCCCTCCCAGCCCAGCGTGGGGTGCGCGGCCACGCCAACCGGCTTATCCACGGCAATCACGTCATCGTCCTGATACAGAATGGTCAGCCCGTCTACGGGCTCCGCTTTCGGCAGCGGGGTAGATTTCGGCTCCGGCAGGGTCGCCTCAAGCATCACACCGGCCTCGACTCGGTGGGATTTAACAACCGCGCGCGAGTCAATGAGCACGTCTCCCGCCTCCACCATTTCCGCGGCCACGGTACGTGAGACGCCAAACAGCTTGCTCAGTGCGGCGTCTACACGCATACCGCTGAGGCCCTCAGGCACCGGTAACGAACGAAAATCCCCGCTCATTGCGTGCGCTCCTTGCGCGATGCACGCAACTCCGTGACAAACATCGCCACCACAAACACCACGACGCCGACGGTGATGCAGGCATCTGCAATATTGAATACGGCGAAACTGCCCACCGAGATGTAGTCCACCACGTGTCCGAACCAGAATCCCGGCTCACGAAACAGTCGGTCACACAGGTTGCCCAACGCGCCACCGGCAATCAGGCCGATGCCTACGGTTTCCCACTTGTTGGTGAGCTTCGGCGCGTACAGCAGGGCACCGACCACGAAGACAAGCTGGATGGCGGTAAACAGCCACGTCATGTTCTCCCCCATGGAGAACGCGGCACCTGGATTAAACAGCAGGTAGAACCGGAACCAATCCCCAATCACGTTGACGGCTTGTCCCGGCTCCAGCCAAGACAGCATCACCTGTTTAACCACTTGATCTATGGCGGCGGCCACGACCATGATCACCGCGACTAGCCCGAGGAAGTTACGTCCTTTCATCACCGAATCACTGTAGCCGCAAGATCTGTGGGTGGTGTGGGGTAGGTTCAGAATGTGCTGAAAAACCGTCTTCGCGCTTGTGCCGCCGCTGTCCTTGCTCTTGCTCTCACCGCCTGCGGGGGCACGAATGACCTGTTGGAGGGCGTTCCGGCCTTCCCTGTTGATGCCCCGCAGGTGAACTTGGTCAGCCCGGGCGACAACCCGCAGGTGCTCACCTACCAGGACGCCGAGGAGCCGTGGGAGGCCAACGTGGTGGTCTCCGGCGGTGTGGCTCAAACTGCGGATCCGAAGGATGATGCCAGTTTCAACCCAACCGCACCCGCCGGCGGGGACGTTATGGACACGGACCTCACGTTGACGGTGACGTCTGGGCCAGCGCGTGCACCGCAGGATGGTGAGGAGGATGCTGCGCGCGAGGTGGAGCTGATCACCCGCGGCGGCGGCCACACGGATCCAGACCTTGGTTTGGAAGTGGCCGGCAATGATGGCTTCACCATGCGATGGCGCGCAGCAGACTCCGGTGCGGTGCAGTCGTTGAAGATACTGCCACCAGTAGATTCGCCTGAGGCTGGCCGCGAGGTTGTGGAGCGCGCACTGCTAAGCGTGATGAATTCCACCGTGGTCTTCCCCTCCGAGCCCGTGGGTGTTGGTGGCCAGTGGACCGTGACCACGCGCGTGGCGGGTGATGCCGCAATGGTGCGCACCACCATGTACACCGTCCGTGCAATCAACGGCAGCGAAGTCCAGCTGGACGTGGATATTGAAGAGTCTCCCACCCAAAAAGAGCTGCGCATTGATAACGAGGTTGCCGGTGATTTGGACGGGGCGTCCCTAAACGTGGAGTCCGCCTCCACCACCTCTACCGGGGAGCTGACGGTGGATCTGAGCAAGCCTTTGCCCACCAACGGACAGATTGCCGCCACCACGCGCTTGGTCTACGCCGGTGACGACACGCAGTTCCGCATCGTGCAAGACGTTACCAACGCTGTGACGTACGGAAAGTAGGATTTGACCATGGTTGCCCCTTTACACATTGGCCTTGATGGCGTTTCCTTTTCCTACCCGGGTGGCCACCGGGTACTCACGGACATTAGCTTTGCTGTGCCATCCGGCTCTGTTACGGGACTGATTGGTGAAAACGGCGCGGGCAAGTCCACCCTGCTCGGGGTGATCTCCGGTGAGCTGACGCCGGATGCCGGTGTGTTGATCACCCCTCCGGTGACGGGCTTCATTGCCCAGGAGACGTCCCTGCCGTTTTCCGAGCCGGCACAGATGCTTATCGACGCCGCCGTGGCCGAACTCCGCGCCATCGAATCCGACATTGCCACCTTGAGTGAGCGTATGGCCGCCGAGCCGGAGAACACCACGGTGGCCGAGGAGTTTGACCGTGCGTTGGCGCGCGCCGAGAACTCGGGCCTGTGGGAATTGGATGCGCGTATTGCCACGGTGCTAGCTGGTCTGGGTTTGGCAAACGTCCCGCTTTCTACCCCGCTTGGTGGGATGAGCGGTGGCCAGCGCCGTCGCTTTGCATTGGCAACCCTGCTCCTTCGTCCTGTGGACGCCATGGTGTTGGATGAGCCGACGAACCACCTGGATGATGAGGCCGTGGACTTCCTCATCGGCGAGCTGGAGGCGTTCAAGGGCCCGGTCCTCGCGGCTTCACATGACCGCTACTTCCTGGATACGGCGTGTGACGGCATTGTGGATCTGGATCCTGGTTTGGGCCCAGAGGGCGGCTACGGTGAGGAGACTCGCCAGGGCGCGCGCTTTACGGGTGCGTTTAGTGATTACTTGAAAGCCCGTGAGGCACGCCGCGCGCGCTGGGAGACCGATTACGCCGCACAAGAGCACGAGCGCGAGCGCCTAGAGAAAGCCAGCAACCAGACCGCCGAAGACGTTTTTCACAGTCACGAGAACAAGACAGAGACGCGCAAGGCGGCGAAGTTCTACGCAGATCGCGCTGCGAAGACGGTGAGCGGGCGGCGTCGTGCAGCGGAGCAGCGTTTGGAGGCCCTTGAGCGCGAGGCGATTCCGGCGCCGCCGACCGCACTGCAGTTTCGTGGGCTTCCGCCGCATGCCGCGACGTCTATTGGCGTGCCTGCTATTCACGCCATTAACCTGCGGGTGCCTGAGCGCCTGTCACCGCTGTCCATCAAGGTGCAGCCCAGTCAACAGTTGCTGGTGGAGGGGCCGAACGGCTCGGGCAAGTCCACACTTTTGAAGATTTTGGACGGCTCTTTGAGCCATTACGAGGGCGAGCTGATCATCCCCGAGGAGCTCACCGTCGCGCGTCTGGCGCAGGACGACGACTGGGAGAACCTAGAGATCACCGCCGCACAGATGTTTGCTGCGCACACTCCTGCGGGCTCCCCTGACTTGGTGGAGATGGGCTTGATGAGTGAGGAACAGGCGGCGAAGAAGCTTGAGGATTTGTCGCTTGGCCAGCGCCGCCGCGTGTCCCTCGGCATCATTTTGGCTTCCCCGCCGGACTTGTTGCTTCTCGACGAGCCAACGAACCACCTCTCCCTCGCCCTAGCCGAGGAGCTCGAAGCTGCGTTGGTGGACTTCGCCGGCACCGTCGTGATCACCAGCCATGACCGTTGGGTACGCCGCCAGTGGCGCCGCCGGACCGAGCAGGGTGACTCCCGTGCACGGGTGTTGGCGTTGGCCACGATGTGGACGCAAGAGGTTTGGCGCGAGGACCGAGACTAGCTGGCATAATGTTCGCTGTGAATCCCTTAAGGCACTTGGCAGCATCCTTACAGTTTCAGCATTGGCGCTCACCGGCTGCAGCAACTCTGGTGGTACAGACGTTGTCTATGAAACCAGCACGCAGTGGGTGGAGCCCACTGATGAGCAGACCGTTGCCGCCCTCAAGAACAGCGAGATTGCGTGGGCTTGCGAGGATGAGCTGACCTATTTCTTGGACACCACAGGCTACGAGTTTGACTACCTCTCTGTAGACCCGTCTGCGCTGCGCTTATCGGTTGGGAACTCCTCCCCCCTGGCCAGCAGCTGATGGGCTACATCACTCCCCAGTACGCGCAGCAGCAGGGTATGTTGATCTGCCGCATCGGGTCCACCACCGGATACGCGTGCGGCGTCTTTGAGGAAATCGGAAGGGACGGTCAGTTCTACTTCCGCAACATCGTAGACCGTGGTGATTCCGGCGGCGCTATTTTCGCCCTCGATGACAAGGGCGCCTACGCACTAGGTGTGACCTCAAATGTGAGCGACTTCAACAAGACCCTCGCTGGCGGTATGGAAATCGCCAGCGCGATGGAGTACTGGGGTCTGACCCTCCACGGTTAGCTTGGGTTCACCGGTGCCGGTGCGACGGGGGCACCGGCGGCGCACATTTCTGGCACTTGGTCCTGCGGCAGCGTCGAGGAGATCAGGTTGCAGGCCCACTGCTGGGACAGCTTCCAGTGGCCGTCTTCGTGGACAAACATCACGTCATTAATCAGCGTCGGCTCGGTGTCCGGCGCGGTGAGGTTGACCGGTGCGAGCACCTGGTTCGGCTCAAAGTCCGCCAGTACCGGGTCGACGACCTGGAACTGTGCACCGGATTCAAGCTGGGACTGCGTCATCACACCGAAAAGCTCCGGTACGCTCTCGCCGCCCTGGACGGTGAGCATACGCTCCTCAATTGGCAGGTTCGGGTCAGCTGCGCGCTGCAGTACGCCGTTGAGTTCATCGGCGCTGGGCAGTTGCGCCGCCGGTGCGGCCGGCGCGGCTTCCTGCGAGGTTGATTCCTCCGTTGCGGTGCTGGTTGTGGTCGTGTCCGTCTCCGCGTCGCCCGAGCAGGCGGCCAGCGTGAGGCTCAGTGTTACGGCCGCGATGGTGGCGGCGATCTTCGGTGCATGCATAGTTCCTAGCGTAACTCACTTTCAATCTGGCACCATCATTCACATGAGCAACTCCGTTCTCGTCATCGCCACTGGCGGCACCATCGCGTGCACCACCAACGCCGACGGCGCACGTGTCCCTACGCTGACCGCCGCCGAGTTAATCACCCGTTCCGGCCGCACTGCAACGCCCTACGATGCAATCAGCCTTGACTCTTCTGCCATCACGTTTGCTGACTTAGACCTGCTTTTAGAGCTTTTGCTTGCCGACGCCACGTCAACCACCCCCATCGTCCTCACCCACGGCACCGACTCTCTTGCAGAAACCGCCCTTGCCATCGACCTTGTCTTGCCCGCCGACAGGACCGTGGTGCTCACAGGCGCCCAGCTGCCTGACGACCATCCGAACGCCGACGGCCCCGCCAACCTCCGCGGTGCTATCGACATGGCTGCAAATCCCCCTGGCCCCGGCGTATTTGTGCACTTCGGTGGCAACACGCTGCCCGCGCGCGGGCTGTATAAGCGCTCCACACAATCGCTTCGCGCTTTCGCTCTGACCACCGACACGCCTGCACCGCGTCCAGCGCCTGTGAAACATGCTCCCCTAGCTGACCTGAAGGTGCCAATCCTGCGCGCGTGGCCCGGTGCGGACGCTTCGCTTGTAGACCACGTGGCTAACGGCGGTGTCAATGGCACTGTCAACGGCATTGTGATCGAAGCCTTGGGTTCCGGCAACGTTTCCGCCCCGATGGGCGCAGCTATAGCCCGCGCCTGCGAGCGCGGTATTCCCGTGGTCATCGCAACTTCTGTCCCCCACGGCAGCGTGGAGTTTACCTACGGCGGCGCTGGCGGTGGTGCCACGCTAGGTAGTATCGGTGCCCTTCCTGCGGGCCCGTTAAGCGCTGGCCAGGCCCGCATCGCCTTGGCTACAGCCCTAGCCAGCGGCACCGACCCGCGCCTTTTGCTCTAGTTTCTCGCCAGCCAGTCACCCCAGTCCAGTGAGTCCAGCGGATCGGCCGGGCTAAGCAGCGGGTCGTCCACACGCAAACTGCGCATCCGTCCCGGGCCCGTGGAGCGAGTTTCAAACCGCACCGTCACCCAGCCCTTGCCGGTGCCTTGCACCCAGCCGTGGCCGTAGTCAGCGTGGTAGACGTCTTGCGTTGCATGCCACTGCCCTGCCTTTGGCGCGGCTTCACTGACCACCTCGACGTGCGGTGTGTCAACGTGGTCGCTGACTCCACTTTCGTAATCACTCGACGTTCGCGACGGCTGCACAATCACCTGATCGAGTTCCGGGAACAGCACGTCCTGCAGCGTGTCTTCCAACCCGGAGTAGGACACCCCAACCAATCTGATTGGGCCGACCTCATCCGGGTAGCGCACGATCTTAAACGCGGTGGCCAAAAGTGTGTCTGCATCATCGGTGGCGTACGGCAGCGTTGCGGAACGCGACTCAATCCGGAAGTCCGCCATCTTCAGTTTCACGGTTACTGTGCGAGCACCACGACCATCTTTCAACAACCTGCGATGGGATTCGGCGGATGCCCGTCGTAACGCTGCATCGATCTCCGGCACGGTGGTCAAATCCTGCGGATATGTGTGCTCCGAGGAAATCTGTTTCGACTCCGCACGCGGCGCCACCGGGCGATCATCCACCCCCCGTGCCAGCTGCCACAGCTGCTGGCCCACCACCCCGCCAAGGGCGATTGCCACTTCCTTCTCGCTGAGCGCGGCCAAGTCACCGATCGTCTCAATCCCCGCAGCTTGCAGCTTGGCGCCCGTGACCGGACCCACACCCCATAACTCCTCTACTGGCAGCGGGTGCAGGATCTCCAGTTGCTCGGCGTGCGGGATGAGGAACACCCCGTCCGGTTTCGCCAACCCGGAGGCAATCTTGGCGTACTGCTTACCAGAGCCAGCGCCGATTGAACTCGGCAGGCCGGTTTCGCGTTTGATTTCCGTGCGGAGGTTATTGGCCCAGGTGCGGACGTCGTCCGGTGTGGCGTCGATAAGCTGCTGGGGCTCCATAAACGCCTCATCAATAGACAGCTGCTCCACTACCTCCGCATGCCTACCGATGACCTCAAACACGCGCCTAGACGCAGCTTGATACACCGTCCTGCGCGGGGAGACCAACACCACCCGGTTACCCACCAACCGCGCCGCCCGGTGCGTAGGCATGGCGGAACGCGCACCGTACTTACGTGCCTCATAACTCGCGCCCGCAACCACGCCCCGACCACTCACGCCTCCCACCAACACAGGCCGACCTTTCAGCGTGGGTCGGGTCAACTGCTCGACGGAGGCGTAAAACGCGTCCATGTCAATGTGCAGCACCCAGCGAGGCATAGCCCCTACGGTACCGCCTGCTATTTTCCGCGCCGCGGAAAATCAGGCAAAGCTCGCACCCGTTCGCATCTCAACTACACCTCCCGCCCGTACCGGCAACCCGCGGTTGCGCGACACAAACTTTGAGCCATCCCTAAAACTGAACTCCACATTCGGACCATGCTTTCCCACTTCCGCAATGCCGTGGCTGACCAGCGAATGGCAGCTCGAGCACAGCGGGATCAAGTTGCCAATGTCAGTCGTGCCACCATCGGACCAATCCGTAATGTGGTGAATCTCAATAAACCGCGAATGCGTACACCCCGGCATGGCACACTGGTGGCCCCACACGTCAAGCAACGCTTCCACCTGGCCGTCGCTTGCTAGCCGACGCTTCCTGCCGAAGTACATGGTCAGCCCTTTCGAATCCAACATATGCACCCGTGCTACCGCATCCGCAACGTAATGACGCAGCGTGCTCGCCGGCGCCTGGGGGTTCGTGGGCATCCACGCTTTGCCATCTTCGGTCAGCATGATCGTCACCTGCGCGCCGGGCGCGCGCACCGGTGCCCGAGGGTTGCTCCGTACCATCTGCACCATGCTCACCAGTGCGGCATACAAATCAGCCTTCACCGGCGGCCCATAGCGCGAGGGCACACCCAGAATGTTGTCCGCGGTTATGCGGCGCTCCGGTTTAGCGTCTTCAACCTGCTCTGCGGGACACGCCTCCTCGGCGTCCTCACCTTCATCGCCAGCGGCCGCCAGCTGCGCAATCTTGAGGGCCGCCATCAGCTCCTGGCCTTCTACCGGCGGTAGCAGGAACTCGCCGACAACCATGCCGTCTTCGCGCACCCAGGTCTTGAAAAACGGCGCTTCGGGCTCATCCCGGTCCTGCTCCCCGCCGGCAAGTGCCTTTAGCAGCTCGGAATAACACACGCCTCGTGCTAATTCGAGCAGCTCAAGCTCATTTTCTAACGTCATGTACCGCAACAACAATCTGACTACGGTGTAGTCCACTTCGCCGTTGAGGAAGGCGAGCATCAATTCGTCGAAAAGCAAGAGCTTCCGGCCAACCGACACGTACTCATACGCCGTTGACGTTTTCATGCCCAGGTTGCGCGTAAGCCATGCGCCAGTGCTGGCTGCACCGAGCTCTACGGCGCGGCCCAGTGCGTCAAATTGCGCGATTTCATATATCAGCCGCGCCCGCGACGTGGTGGAATGGTGGCTAGCGAGGTAGATGCGCAACGCATGCTCATACGCCGCATCTTCACCGGTGTTTAGGCTGGTAGCGAGGGTGTTTTCTAAAGTAATCGTCATACGACGACCCTATAACACACACCTCACACACCAACCCAAGCAATCGAACAGGTGAGCTATTGCTTCACGACGCTCGCACGCACCCCATCAACCACCTCAACGCCCGACTCCAACGCCTCGGTAGTCACCTCAAAACTGGTCGCCAGGGTCTCGGCAGCGATGTGCTCAGCGTGACGCTGCGCCCACTCGTGGCGAGCTTCCGGCACGGACAGCACGACTGCGATACGATCAGAAACCGCCAGGCCAGCGTGCTTGCGCGCATCCTGCAGGCGACGGATCACGTCCGCAGCCCAGCCCTCAGCCTCGAGCTCCTCGGTGACCGAGGTATCAAGCACGACCAGGCCAACGGTGCCGTCGGTGGACTCAACGCGGGTGGTGGAATCGGGATCCTCCGCAACCAGACGCTCGGTGTAGAGTTCCGGGGTGAGCACAATATCACCGTCAACCACAACGTTGTCGCCCTCGCGCACGTAGTTGCCAGCCTTGACGTTCTTGATCGCGCGCTGCACGTCCTTACCCAGCGTCGGACCAGCGACCTTAGCGTTGACAACGACTTCGAAGGTGCCTGCAGCATCTACGTCCTGGCTAAGCAGCAGCTCCTTGACATTGACCTCATCGCGGATCACACCTGCAAACGGCTCAAGCACCTGTGCATTCGCCATAGCCACGGTCAGCTTCGGCAGCGGCAGACGGTTGCGCAGCTTGCGGGCCTTGCGTACCGACGACGCCGCGGAGCAAACCGCACGCGTCGCATCCATCGCAGCCACCAGATCCGCATCCGCCGGGAACTGCTCAGCCTTCGGGTAATCCGTCAAATGCACCGAACGCTCACCCGTCAGACCACGCCAGATGACCTCACTGATGTACGGCAACAGCGGCGCAGCCGCACGGCACGTAGCCTCAAGCACCGTGTACAACGTGTTGAACGCCTCAGGGTGCTCCTCCTGGCCAGCCCAGAAACGATCACGCGAGCGACGCACGTACCAGTTAGTCAGCGTGTCTGCGAAACGACGCAGCTCATCGCACGCATCCGCAATACGGGTGTCCTCCAAAGCGGCACCAACGGCCGCAACCATGTCATGCGTCTTAGCCAAGATGTAGCGATCCAGCACGTCCGTGGAATCCACCGACCACTTCGCGTCCTCCGAAGAGTACAGCTGTAGGAACGTGTACGCGTTCCAGATAGGCAAGATGGCCTGGCGCACGCCTTCGCGAATGCCCTGTTCGGTGACGATCAGGTTTCCGCCGCGCAGAATCGGGCTGGACATGAGGAACCAACGCATCGCGTCAGACCCATCACGGTCAAAGACCTCGTTGACATCCGGGTAGTTACCCTTCGACTTCGACATCTTCAGCCCATCATTGCCCAGCACAATGCCGTGGGCGACGACCTTCTTAAACGCAGGGCGGTCAAACAGCGCCGTGGACAGCACGTGCTGCACATAGAACCAACCACGGGACTGACCCGAGTACTCCACAATAAAGTCCGCCGGCTGACGAGCATCGTGCTCTTCCACGTTCTCGAACGGGTAATGGTACTGCGCAAACGGCATAGAGCCCGACTCGAACCAGCAGTCCAGCACGTCCGGCACGCGGCGCATCATGGACTTGCCCGTCGGATCATCCGGGTTCGGACGCACCAACTCATCAATGTGCGGGCGGTGCAGCGACTTCGGACGCGTGCCAAAGTCACGCTCCAGCTCCTCCAGCGAACCGTAGACGTCTACACGCGGGTATTCCGGATTATCCGACACCCAAGCCGGCACCGGGGAACCCCAGTAACGAGTACGCGAGATGTTCCAATCGCGCGCACCCTCCAGCCACTTGCCAAACTGGCCGTCACGCATGTGCGACGGGATCCAGTCAATCTGCTGGTTGAGCTCCACCATGCGCTCGCGAATGTCCGTAACCTTCACAAACCATGCCGGCAGCGCCATGTAGATCAGCGGCTCGCCAGAGCGCCAGGAGTGTGGGTAGGAGTGCATGATCGTCTGATCACGCACAACACGGCCCTTAGCACGCAGGTCACGGATGATGTCACGGTTCGCATCAAAGACCAGCTGGCCCTGGTAGTCCGGAACCAGCGAGGTGAACTTGCCATCCGCATCCACCGGGATGACCAGGCCGATACCGTAGTCCTCACAGGTAAACATATCGTCCTCGCCAAAGGCCGGAGCCTGGTGGACTACGCCGGTGCCGTCCTCAGTGGTGACGTAATCCGCGTTGAGCACCATGAACGCATTTTCCTGGTCACGGAAGTAGTCAAAGACCGGCTCATACTCCAAGCCCTCCAGCTGCGCACCGGTGAAGGTGGCAACCGTGGTGAACTCGCCCAGCTCCTTCGCGTACGCACCGGTTAGGCCAGACGCGAGCAGCAGATTGCGGCCAGCAAAGCCCTCAACCCCATCCTGACCAACTTCGACCAGGCTGTACTCCACGTCAGGGTGGACGGCCAGAGCCAGGTTGGATGGTAGGGTCCACGGCGTCGTCGTCCAGGCGATCGCGGCTGCGTCGTGCAGCTCCGGGTGCTCCGCCCAAGTCTTCTCCGCGGCAAAGCCTGCGCGCGCGCCCGTAAACGGCATGGTCACGGTCACCGTCGGGTCCTGGCGCTCACGGTAGGAGTCATCCAGGCGAGTCTCCTGGTTAGACAGCGGCGTGTGCTCCGCCCAGGAGTAAGGCAAAACGCGGAAGCCCTGGTAGATCAAGCCCTTGTCATAGAGTTCTTTAAAGGCCCACATGACGGACTCCATGTACTCCGGGTCCATCGTCTTGTAGCCATTCTCAAAGTCCACCCAACGCGCCTGGCGGGTGACGTAGTCCTCCCACTCACCCGCGTAGTGCATGACAGATTTCGCGCAGTACTCGTTGAAGGCTTCAAGACCCATGTCCTCGATCTGAGCCTTGTCAGTGATACCAAGCTGCTTCTCTGCCTCAAGCTCCGCGGGCAAGCCGTGGCAGTCCCAGCCGAACACGCGCGGGACGTGGAAGCCAGCCTGTGTGCGGTAACGCGGCACGATGTCCTTGACGTAGCCGGTAAGCAAGTGGCCATAGTGCGGCAGGCCGTTGGCAAACGGCGGGCCGTCATTAAACACGTATTCTTCGCAGCCCTCGCGGTTCTTCAGCGAAGCCTGGAAGGTGCCATCCTTCTTCCAATAATCCAGCACCACGCGTTCCATATCAGGGAACTTGGTGCCGCCGGCCGTCATGTCGGCCTTGGGGTAAACGCCGCCAACTGTCATGAGTTGTTCTCCTCCACTACGTTTCATTCGCCGCAGGGACGCAGCCATAAAGGCCACGCGGTACCACCCTGCTTGAGCTCCAGTTGCCTGGGGCCCCGCTTCGTTGTGGAGGAAGTGACGTCTTCCGTGTACGTCCGGTTCTACTGAGCCTAAACGGGCCGTTCTTCCGGAACGCTCCCCGGTGATTGCCGGATCAATGCGTATGTGGGCTATATGCTAGCCCACGTTGAGTTACTTGTCGCCGTTCGGTGCGAAGCTGCCGCGAGACTCCAGATCTTCCAGCTGGGAGGTCAGCAACGTCTTCAAACGAGTGCGGTACTCACGCTCGAAGGTGCGCAGCTCAGCAATACGAGCCTCCAGAGCGGACTGCTGCTGCTTCACCGTGTTCATAATCTCGGTGTGCTTACGCTCAGCGTCAGCCTGCAGCTGCTTCGCCTTTTCCTCAGCCTGGCGTACCTGCGCCTCTGCACGCAAGGTGGCGTCAGCGGTGGTCTCCTTGGCCTTCTTCTCAGCCTCGGTGACAAGCTGGGTAGCCTGCTGCTCAGCGTCACGGGCAGTGCGCTCGGCCTTTGCCTGTGCCTCCTGCACCTGCTTCTTGGAGGAAGCATCCGCCTCTGCCAGCTGGCGCTGTGCAGCGGTCTTCGCCTCCTGGAGCATGGTCTGTGCCTCGTTCTGAGCGTCAGAGGTCAGGCGCTCTGCCATCTCCTGCGCCAGACCAAGCACCTTGGCTGCCTGCACGTGAGTGTCAGCGTTTGCTACACCGGCCGACGCCTTCTGCTCCGCCGGGCGGGCCTGTACCGCAGCAGCCGGAGCGGACGCGTTCTTCGCAGCCTTCTCAGCGTCCTCGCGGGCCTTCTTAGCCTCCTCGCGAGCAGCGGCCAGCTCAGCCTGCGCCTTCTCCTGAGCCTTGGTTGCCTTGTTCAGGCGCTCCTCATACTCATCGCGCAGCTTGGCCTCTACTTGACGACGCACCTCCGCCTCATCAACTTCACTAACCTGTGCAGCCGGAGCAGCCTGGGCACTCTGGCCACTAGAAAGCTCCTCCACGCGTGCACGCAGGTCATCATTCTCATCCTGCAGCTGGGCAAGTGTGTCCTCGACGAGGTCAAGGAACTGATCAACCTCGTCCTCGTTGTAGCCACGCTTGCCAATCGGTGGCTTGCTAAAGGCTACGTTGTGCACGTCTGCTGGTGTCAGCGGCATGAGCGGTCCCTTCGATGTTGGAAAGAGTTAAACACGGATAGTTTAACCCAACGTTGAGCGTTAGACATGCAAGGCGGGTCGAATGAGCACTCCCTGAATCAAGGACTGCACAATTGCAAGCGCAAAAAACAAGACTAAAACGCTCACATCAAGACCCACGCCACCGCCCATACGCAGCGGCGGAATCAGCTTGCGCAACGCTTTGACCGGCGGATCTGTAATCACAAAAACCGGCTCCGCCGCCAGGGAAAACCAGGTGGGCGGGTCAAAGCGCTTGGAGAACGCCTGCACCATCTCAATGATGATGCGGATGATCACCGCAAGCATATAAAGCCCAACGAGGGCATAAAGAATTGCGCCGAAAAAAGCCACGAAGCATTCCCCCGCTAGAGACGGGCGACGCGCTTGAGCTCATCGGTGGAGATGCGCGCGTTTTCCGGGACGATAGCGAACACGCGGCGGCGAGAACCTGTGTTACGAGCCAGGTTCAGCATGCTGCCGCGCAGTGCGAAGCACAGACCAGCGGCAAAATCCACAACACGCTTGGCGTCCGCTGCTTCCAAGTCGGTCAGGTCCATGATCACAGCATCGCCGTCACGGAACGGCTCACCAATCTCCTTCGCGTCGTTGTAAGAACGCGGGGCGGTGGAGATAATCTCCGGGGCGAACGAGCGGGCGATCGGCTCACGCGGAGCGCGCTCAATGTGCTGGGCACGCTGCGGTGCGGCATGCTCGCGCACTTCACGCGTTTCGCGGTACTGCTGATCGTCGTAGTAGGCGTCCTCGGCGTCGTCGTACGGGCCGAAACCGAAAAATTCTTTGGCGGTGCCGATAAAGGACATTAGTGCTGCTCCTCGCATGTTTGCGGGTGGTGGAAAGATATGGAAATTAGCCTACGGGTCGCGGGCCAAACACTGCGGTTCCGACACGCACGATGTCCGACCCACAGGCAATTGCCTCCTCAAAATCCCCACTCATCCCGGCAGAGAGTTGGAGGGGGCGGTCAAGTTGGTTCGCGTAGGCGTCGGCAAGCAAACGAAGCTCCTCAAACACCTTGGCCGGCTCGACGTTAAGCGGCGGCACAACCATAAACCCCTTGAGCTCCAGGTGCTCATGCTTTTCGACGACCTCCGCCAACTCCCCCACCCCATCTAGGGCAACCCCGCCACGCGCAGTGTCGCCATCAAAAGAAACCTGGATCATGCAGGGCAAAATCTCGCTCGTGCGATCCCCACGCTCAAGGGCAAGCGCCATGCCGCGGTTCAAACCGTCGGCGAGCCTGACCGAGTCCAGCGAGTGCACCTCCGCGGCCCAGCGCGCAACCGCGTTGGCTTTCTTCGTCTGGATCTGGCCGATCATGGCGATGCCGCAGACCTCGCCTAGCTCGGCGGCCTTGTCACGCGCTTCTTGCTCCCGGTTCTCACCAACGAGGGTGATGCCACAGGCGGCAACTTCGCGGATTGCAGACGCCGGGTGGAACTTACTCACCGGAAGCAACTGCACACTGCCAGGCACACGGTCTGCCGCCTGCTCAGCCGCGCGAATACGTTCCCGTACAGCGTTAATGTTTTCTGCGATGGTCATGGTTTTACGCTCCCGTCAGCCAAATCACGCCCGCCTGCCGGCCCGTCGTGCCCTCGCGGCGGTACGAGAAAAAGTCAGTATCAGTCACCGTATCGCGCGGATCCGCATCCACATGCGTCACGCCTAGAGACAACAGCTGGCGCACCAGGCCCGCACGGATATCTAAGCCGGTAGTTCCTTTCGACGTCTTCGTCATAGACCCCGGCAGCCGCGACTCCACATCACGCGCCATCTCAAGCGGCACCTCATAGGAAGCGCCTGCCGCTGCGGGGCCCAGAAGCACCTGGATGTTCGCAGGATTTGCACCCAGCTCCACCATCTTTTCCACGGTCTTTTTCACAATGCCGTTGCGTGCGCCAAGACGTCCCGCGTGCGCTGCGGCGATCACCCCAGCATTGTGGTCCGAGAGCAGCACCGGCACACAGTCTGCAACCAACACGCACAGAGCCAGCCCGGGCTGGGTGGTCACCACCGCATCGGTTGCCTCGACCGGCTCGGACTGCGGAGCGCCAACCACGGTCACCGTGTTGGTGTGCAGCTGCTCCATCCACACAAACTGCTCGGGCTTAAGGCTCAAGATTTCGGCGAGACGCTGGCGGTTACTCGCTACGTCCTCCGGGGCGTCACCTACGTGATCGCCCAGGTTGAAAGAGGCGTACGGCGACGAAGACACCCCGCCCGCTCTGGTAGTAAACACCATGCGGACGGGGCGTGAAGCAAGATCAGTCATGCGCACAAACTAGCGCATGAAGTCCGGAACGTCGACGTCGAAGTCATCATCAAAGCCACCACGACGGTCGTGATCCGTGTTGGTGAACAGGCCAGAGCGCGGGGACTCGTAACGGTGGCGAGGCTGGTAGTCGTCGGTGGGGTTCACGCGATCGTCGAAAAGCGAACCGCGCGCCGGCGCCTGCTCAACTGGCACAGACGGCCCAGAAGGCTGGGCCTCAGCCTGTGCCTCATGCGTCTCACCCGGGACGACCGGCTGGTGCAGCTCTGGGTTCTGCTCAGCGTGCTGCAGCTTGTTGGCAACCTCATCGAAACCGGTGGCGATGATGGTCACGCGGACCTCATCACCCAAATTGTCATCAATGATGGTGCCGAAGATGATGTTCGCGTCATCATCCGCCTTCTCCTCCACGATGGTGGCAGCAGCGTGCACCTCCTGTAGACCCAGGTCAGAGCCACCGGCGATGGAGATGAGCACGCCTTTCGCACCCTCCATCGTGGTCTCCAGCAGCGGCGAGTTAATGGCCTGCTCGGTCGCCGTCATCACACGGTTGTCACCACGTGCGGAGCCAACGCCCATGAGCGCGGAACCAGCGTCAGCCATAACGGAACGAACGTCCGCAAAGTCCACGTTGATCATGCCCGGGATGGTGATCAGGTTCGTAATACCCTGCACGCCGTTGTAGAGCACCTCGTCCGCTGCGCGGAAGGCGTCCATCATGGACAGCTCAGCGTCTCCAAGCTGCAGCAGGCGATCGTTCGGAATCACGATAACGGTGTCGCAGACCTCCTTGAGGTTCTCAATGCCCTCAAGAGCCTGACGAGTACGACGCTTTCCCTCAAACGAGAACGGACGAGTCACAACACCAATGGTCAGCGCACCCATCTTCTTCGCAATGCCCGCGACAACCGGCGCAGCACCAGTGCCGGTGCCACCGCCCTCGCCTGCGGTAACGAAGACCATGTCAGAGCCCTTCAGAGACTCCTCAATCTCCTGCTTGTGGTCCTCAGCGGAAGTGCGGCCCACCTCCGGGTTCGCGCCAGCGCCGAGGCCACGGGTTGCCTCGCGGCCAATGTCCAGCTTGGTGTCCGCATCAGTAAACAGCAGCGCCTGGGAGTCCGTATTTATGGCGACAAATTCGACGCCCTTCAAGCCTTCCTCGATCATGCGGTTCACAGCGTTAACACCGCCGCCGCCGACACCGACGACGCGGATCATGGCGAGGTAGTTCGCGGGAGAGGTCATATGGGGATCTCGCCTTTCCAAAGTTGAAGATGGGAAGCAATTCAGTGGTTCCCATAATCGGCGAAAACGATGAAGTTTTTGTGTTCTCAATCGGCGTGTCACAACCCTAAACCTCAGCTTTAAGGTTCTGACCTGGGGTTTTGTTGCGGATGTTACAGCTGTGACTACTTTTCTGGAGCCGCGGGTAGACAACGGGGGTGGCGGATTCTTCAGAATCAATGATTCGTATGCGTCGCTTCAGGAATACTGCGCATACAAAGAACTAACCGAAGGGGGAAATGCAGTGTTGAAAAAGGCTTTTGTTGTACTTCCGGGGGCTGTGGTGTCAGCGCTTGCGCTGAGCGCCTGCGTGCCAAGCGCGAAGATTGAATCGCTTGGTGTTGGCTCTGAGACTGGTGTTTCTTCGGTTGCTGAGGCTGAGGGTACTGCTCAAGCGACTACTAAGCCCCGCGGCTTCGCCTTCGAATCCGGGTTCCTCGAATTCGGGGACTTCGACCCCTACGCGCTTGGCGACGATATTTTTAACCCCTGCACCGAAATCACTTTGGAAGAATACGCGGCGGCGGGGTTTCCGGGGATTGAGATTGTTAATGAGGGGTGGCCGATAAGCGAGTTAAGCTTCTGTGAAATTCCTAGCACCGATGAGCAGCTAGACCGTGCAATCGTCACTTCCTTTGACAACGGCAACACGAATCGCGAAATGATTGAGATGCAAGGATTGATGCTCCCCCATTACAGATCTGAATTAATCCCCGAGCTGTTCGCGTTTGCTGCTACCAACCACGACCCAAGCCTTTGCTATACCCAGGTCGATACCCTCCGTGGTGGTTTCGGCGCATCTGCCGGAGGCCTTGCACATAATGTGACTCAGGCAGAAATGTGCGAACTATCGATTCACATCTTTGAACAGCTCTTCCTACAATTCGGCACAGGCAATGTCCACTAAAGTGTGCACGCAAAAGGTTCCATTTCTCCCAGCGAAGATTTAAGCTTCTCCCCAAACACGTAATCAAAAGTAAAAGGGGGTTATTTTGTCGCAGCAAGTGCGCCTTGACATCGAATCTTTGTTGGCAGGCATCAAGTTACTTAAGGAGGAAGCCTCTTCAATTTTGCATCCTTTCAAGCGAGGATTTAAGAGCGAGTTAGCCGTGTTCTCCAACGTCACCGGCTACCGCGAAGCTGGTCAGGCGTTGGGACTCATCTCGTCCATGAGTGCGCCGGAATCATTCAAGGTTCTGGCCTCGCACCTGATGGACGCCGCGAACGTTTCAGAGATCAATCTGAAGAATATGAAACGCTCCGATGATTCGCTTGCGGGCATGTTCAAAGGTATTGCCCTAGCTACATTGAATCCGCTCATGGAGGAACTCGGGCAAATAGAAGCATCACTGAACGTTGTCAACGCGAAGGCAACCGCGTTCCACCCGCAAGCGCCAGTAGCGGCACCGCCGATGACTTTGCACATCCTTGAGCAACTCCTAGCGGCCACAAATATCGCCGCCGCGGAAGCAGAGGCAGCGAACTGGACGCTTATGGCGCGGGCCATTGATGAATCAGTCGTGGCACTCTTCGGCGTGAAAAAACTCGTTCGCCACCTCGCTAGAAACCAGGTGGGTGCGGCGCGGCGATGAACGCATTAACAGGATCCAGCATGCTGGCAACGCGTACGCACGGCGTGCCGACGCCATGTCTATGCACACCAGCGCACTCGCCAAGTCAGCGGCGGCAGAGACAGCGATGGCTGCAGCCGCTGCTGCTGTGGCGGTTGGCCTACCTCCTACGATCCGTCCCGCTTACGAAGCGACCTACCTCGCCTCCTTCGGCCCACGCGCCAGCTCTCAGCTGGTAGCAACGATTCCGACGTTTACAAAACTCTTGCCGGACCTAGACCAGGTCCCGGGCAATCCTTTCGATATCCGCGAGGCGAAACAACCCGCTGCCCCGTCGTTTGACCGCTCACCATTGCCAAAGGTCATCCGCGATTCTTTCATGGCACTCGGCCATGGCGATCTGGCTCATGCAGCTACGCCTGATGATGTCATTAATGCTTACGGCAAGGTCAACCCGGATGTTGTCGAGGCGATTAAGGCAGGCTCAACCCAAACCCAGGCTGCTTCCCTGTCGGCACCTTCCATGCCGCCGACGCTCAACCCTGGTGCCGGTATGCCTGGCGGCGCACCGGGCGGCCCGGGTTCTGCCGCAGGTATGAATTCGATTTCCCCAGGTGCGATTGGCAGCAATGCGGCTGGTGTCGGCTCCAGTACAGGTGCGAACACCGGCGGTGGCCTTGCCACAGGCATCGGCGCAAGTGGCAAGGGCATGGGTTCCGGCGGTGGCATGGGTTCCGGCGGTGGCCCACTTAACGGCGCAGGTGCACCCGGCACAGGAGCTGCTCCAGGTGCAAACGCTTACAGCGCAAGCGGCACAAACCCTAGCGCACAGGCACGTTCGACAACGGTCGCTGGCGGCCCTATGGCCATGGGCACTGGCGGCGGAGCTGGAGGCCAAGGCAATCAGCGTAAAGCTGCAAAAGTACAGGCAGTCACCAGTGCTGTTGAACGCGAAGGAAACCTAAAGGCGCTGCTTGGCGAGGCCCCACTCGTCCTCCCAAACGTTATCGGACACAATGTGCGCGACTAGCGACCCGTTTGCAGGACACAGGTTTTCCGCCGCGCGGAAACGTTCTTCTGGAATTGGCCGCAAGACCAGGAACAAGCACTTGAGTCCAAACCGTTCCCGCCTGGCGTCGTTGTTCAGGCGACTCTCGGGACGGTACGGAGAGCCTCCAAACCCAAATATGCAGGTGTAGATATGCAGGTCTGCAGGTGGAAGCGATTTTTCATTAAAGGATGCTTATTGAAAAAAGCCCTGACCATTACACCTGCATATCTTGACCTGCATATCTGTTGAGAGAGACTGGCCCGTCAGGGGAATGGCTTGCCCGGGGAATATCAACGGACGAATCCGCCACCTCGACCGAAAAGCGGTTGCGTCGCCCCCGGCCCGGTACGGGCATTCCGCGGCGCGGAAGACGGCCTAGTAGAAGTTGAGGGTATTCCGCGCCGCGGAAAACACCGTCTTGAAGGCACCACAAGACAGGGGGCGGCCGACAAGAACGCGAACCCGGTCCGCACTACCTGCTGGTGACAAGCTGCGGGTTCGTGATGTTGAACTCGCGGCCCTCCATCTGCAGCACCGCCTCAAGGGCATACGACTTGTTCTTGTTGTCCTCCGACGCACCCCACACGATGGTGCGTCCGTCGTTGGTGCGCAGCACGTGGTTGAGCGGGGCGACGTCGATGGCGGCGATTTCATTGCGGGCTCGCTCGCTAATCGACGCCGCAATATCCACTACAGCCGCCATCGCCTCAGCATCCTCCACCGGCGCCCCGACAAGTTCAATAGCCTGCGGCGGCGGCTCAGCAACTAGGAAATCCTCCCCGTTGCTGTCAATGAGATGCGTGCCGTCGTGTTGTGCAATAAACGCAACCGCAACATGCTCCGTGATCTCAACGTCAACACTGCTGGGCCAATCACGCGACACGGTTACTGTCTCCACCCAAGGGTCAGCAGCAATGTTCTGTGCAGCACGACGCACATCCACACGTCCCATCGGGGTATCCGGGGCGATGTCTGCAAGCTGCTGGACATACTCTTGCGTCAACGCATGATTACCGTGCACATTGATCCCGCGCATGGGCACCACTGGCGTGAATGGAGCTACCGCAGCCAGCACCGCCACAATGCCAAGACATCCACTGATGGACAATGCTGCACGACGCCGGCGAATCCGCTGTTGCACCGGATCAACCTTCGGTTTCGCGTTCTCCGGCCACGTTGATTGCTTTACAGGCTCAGGCTCACGGTCAGGCTCTGGTTCTAGTTCTTCGAGCTCCTCTGCATCCTGTGACTCCGGCTCAGCGGGTTGCTCGGGTTCAGCCTCAGCCTCAGGCTGTTCGGCAGGCTCGTTCGGCTCTTCTTCCGGGGGTGGGAAGCTAGTTTTCGTCGACATGGGTGCTTGCGGGTTGGGTGAGGGTGGTCAGGATTTCGTCGCCAAGCAGGGTGATGCTGCCGGCACCCATGGTGAACACTAGGTCGCCTGGCTTGGTCACCGAAGCCACCACGGTGGGCGCCGTAGAGAAGTCCGGCTCAAGCAGGACCGTTGTGGATTCGGCAATCTTGTCGGCAATCAAACGCGACGTCACGCCCTCTACGGGAGCTTCGCGGGCGCCGAAGATGTCGAGGAGCACGCAGGCGTCGGCAAGCGAAAGTGCCTGCGCAAACTCTGCTGCGAACTCCTGGGTACGGGAGTACAAATGCGGCTGGAAGCACACAACCACCCGGGCTCCGCTGCCTTCCGCGGCGACCTTTTCACGCGCGGCAGTCAAGACGGCGGCAACTTCGGTTGGGTGGTGCGCGTAGTCGTCATAAACCCGGGTGCCCTTAAACGCGCCGTCAGTGATCTCGCCTTTCAGCTCGAATCGACGACGCACACCAGTGAAATCACTCAAGCCCTGGGCAACCTGGGCAGGCTCACCGCCAACGAGCACGCCGGCGAGCAGTGCCGCAGCAGAGTTCAGCACCATGTGGCGACCCGGGATAGCCAATTGGTAAGACACGCGCGAAGCATCAGCCAGCTCGATGGTGACGGCAACGCCGCCGTCCACCAGCGTTTCCTCAACAATCACCGCACCTGGCTGCAACTGCGCGTGTCGGGCAGCAGCCTCGGCAGTACCGTAGCCCAACACATTAATGCCGCGGGCGGCGGCGCGCTTGCCGCAGGCGGCAGCGTTGTCATCATCAAGACACACCACAAGGTGACCGCCTGCGGTCACGCGATCCGCAAAAGCATCGAAGACCTCAAAGTAGGCCTCACGAGTACCGAAGTAATCCAGGTGATCCGGCTCAATGTTGGTGATCACGGCAACGTCCGGCTTGTAGCGCAACAGCGACGCGTCAGACTCATCAGCCTCAGCGACGAAAACCTCTCCCCCGCCGTGGTGCGCGTTAGTGCCAGCGCGGTTGAGCTGACCGCCGATGGCAAAAGACGGATCCATGCCTGCAGCCTGCAAAGCAACAACCGCCATCGACGTCGTCGACGTCTTGCCATGCGTGCCGGCGAGCAGGACTTGGGTGTAGCCCTCCATAAGCTCCCCAAGCAAATCCGAGCGGCGAATCACCGGAATGTTCTCCTCCTGCGCGCGCACCAGCTCCGGATTGTCCTTGGGGATCGCCGCGAAACTCGTCACCACCACCGTGGGCAGCTGGCCGGAAAGCTCAAGGTTCTCAGGCGCATGGCCCACGGCAACCTTCGCGCCTTGGGAGCGAAGCGCACGAACCGGACGCGAATCCTTCACATCAGAGCCGGTAACAACCGCACCACGGTCAAGCAGGATATGGGCCACGCCCGACATACCTGCGCCGCCAATGCCAATGAGGTGGACGCGAGAAAGATCAACTGCGGGTTGCATCATGGTTCCTTAATCTACGTAACTTCTACTTGGCTGACTCAGCGGCTTCAGCGATCCGACGGGCAATGTCTTCCGCCACCTCACCCGCGCCAGTTTCGGCGAGAGCGTGACGCATCTGTGCAGTGCGCTCAGGGTTAGCAAGTACGTCATTGACTGCGGTGTAGAGGGCGTCGGGGGTGAGCGCGGAATCGTCGATACGCAGGGCAGCACCTGCGGAAACAAGGTGTGCGGAGTTAAGCCCCTGCTCGCCATTGCCGTGCGGTAGCGGCACGTAAATGGCGGGTAGGCCAGCAGCGGAGTTCTCCGCCACCGTCATCGCACCAGAGCGGCAAAGCACCGCATCTGCCACCGCATACGCGGCCTCCATGTCATCGATATAGGGCACAGCAGTATAGCCGGGGTGGGGTGCGGGGGCGTCGTTTTTGCGTCCATAAGCATGCAGCACCTGGAAGCCTTCACCGATGAGGCGCTCAACCGCACCAGCAAGCGCAGTGTTAATGCTCACCGCACCCTGCGAACCTCCCGTAACCAGCAAGGTTGGCCGAGCAGGGTCAAGGTCCCACATGCGGTAACCACGCTCCGCCTTCGCCCCCTCTAGGTCTACACCAACGCCGGGGCGAACCGGGATGCCAACCACGTCACCGGGCATGCCCGAATTTGCCACCGCATTAAGGCCTACGCCGCCAAGGCGCACACCAAGCTTGTTGGCCATGCCCGCAAGTGCGTTGGTTTCCAACACGAAAAACGGCAACCCGAGCGACTTCGCAGCCAAATACGCCGACGCAGCGACATAGCCGCCAGTGCCGAAAACCACCTGCGCGCCGGCATCTTTAAGGATACGGCGAGTCTGATTGACGCTCTTAGCAAGCTTGGCGGGAACCCCAAACAACTTCCACGGCTTACCGCGCGGAATGGGCACCGGGTCAATCAAGCTCAGCTCAAAGCCACGCGCCGGCACGATCGTGGTCTCAAGGCCCCGTGCAGTACCCAAGGCACGAACTTGAGCACCGTAGCTGTCACGCAGCACTTCCGCCACCGCCAAGGCCGGCTCGATGTGGCCTGCGGTACCACCACCAGCAACGACAACACTCAAAGATGAGAAAGACAACGAAACTCCCCTTTGCTTGCACTAACCGGCGCGACGGTCTGAATGAATGGCGCCATGATTACCGTAGGCACCACGAGAGCGCGAGGTGGCAGGGCGCACGGTACGGCCACCAGCGATCGGGGCACCGAAGCGAGCCTCGCGCTTGTCTGCTTGACGACGCGCACGTTGCACCCCACCACGCGCAGGCTTCGAATCCTCACGCAGCTGCGCCAACGTGCGCGGCTCAGGAATACCCAACACGCGGTCAAAAGTTGGACGGCCATGGTTTTGCATCGACGAAATCGCATCCGGCTCATGTCGCGCAATAGACGCCAACACGCCCATACCCGCCAAAGTGATAATCGCGGACGTACCACCAGCAGACAACATTGGCAGCTGAATACCGGTCACCGGCAACAAGCCCACCACGTAACCGATGTTGATAAACGCCTGGGATACAACACCCGCAGTCAGTGCCGCAGCCATCAACGACTGGAACTGACTCTGGGCACGCCGCGCGCAGCGCAAACCAAAGCATGCAAGCGCGGCGAACAGCAGAATTACCAGTGCGCCGCCCCACAGGCCGAGCTCCTCACCAATCACCGCGAAAATGAAGTCATTGCGAGCCTCTGGCAGGTAGAACCACTTGGCGCGAGACTGGCCAAGTCCGACGCCGAACAAGGAGCCGTCTGCAAGCGACAAAAAGCCCTGGTGTGACTGGAACGCCACACCACGGGTGTCCTCGAAGTGGCCAAAAAGCGCATCGAAGTAGACGTGGAAACGCTGGGAGCGGAAACCGCCGGAGAAAAACGCAATCGCTGCGCCGAAGAACACCACTGCAGCAACCAAGCCAATGGTGCCCCAGCTTACGCCAGCAAAGAACAGGATCAAGCCAACCACAACGGAAAAGGACAAGGCCATACCAATGTCCCCCTGTGCGGCAATCAATCCAGCACACAACCCTGCAACCAAGATAAAGAACATGAAGCCGTTGTCGGTGCGACGCAATGCACGCGGGTCACGGCCGGCAAGCACCTTGGCACCCCACATAGCAATGGCGATACGGGCAACCTCAGAAGGCTGAAGACGCAGCGGACCAAGCACAATCCAAGACTGGGAACCAACCTCTTCACGGCCTGTACCGATGCCTGGAATCAACACCGCGATCAATAGCAGGACAGAAATCAGCATGAACCACGAGGAAAGAGTCCCCAGCCGCTCCGGGTGTGTCCTCAGCGCCAGCCAAAACACAAACAAACCCGCGCATACCATCGCCCCTTGACGGGCGGCAATCGCCCACGGGTTTTCAGACAACGCAAACGATGTGGCCATCGAAGAACTCATGACCATGACCACGCCAAGGCCAACTAGCACCAGCACCACTGTGCGGATCACCGTGTAATCCAGCTGCGGATACGAATCCAGGGATTGACGCGTCCGGCGCCATGCACGGGCAAAACCGGATTCCGGCGGGCGCTTCATCGAGCGTTGGCGGGTTCCAGTGGCCGTCATCGGAAAATAGTGCCCTTTCGCTCGAATAGTCATGTAGTGCTTAGCAGTGTCTCATTGCCGCTGCGGCAAACGCGTTACCACGCGCCGACATTCCGGAATACATATCCAAACTTGCCGCGGCTGGCGCCAAAAGCACCGTGTCGCCCGGTTTCGCCTGGGCGGCAGCAAAGTCTGCGACCTGTTCCATAGCGGCATCCGGGTCAGTGGAGTCCGTGACAAAGACGGGCACCTCCGGGGCGAGGCGGGCCAGCGCTTCACGCAAGATCTCACGGTCCACGCCCATGAGCGCCACCGCGCGCAGCTGGTGTGCGTGCGCGGTGATCAGCTCATCCACCGCCGCACCTTTGAGCTGCCCGCCAGCTACCCACACGACGGTGCCCGCGCCGGTAAGTGCAGAATCCGCGGCATGTGGGTTCGTCGCCTTGGAGTTATCCACCCAGTTCACACCATTGGCGCTATGCACGATCGCACCACGGTGGCCTGCCACGTGATACTGCGCGAGTGCTCGCTGGATATGTTCGGGGCGTGCACCTTGGGTCAGCGCGACGGCAGAAGCGGCAAGTGCGTCGAGCACGCCGGCCGCGCCGGCGGGCTCGATGCCCTCCGCCGAAGCGATATCCACATTTGCACCATGCAGGTTGGCCACGATCCGGCCAGCTGTAACGCCAACTTGGCCAAGCTTCGGCTCACCAAGCGTAAAGCCAATAATGTCGTCTCGGCCGGTCTTTGCCACCAACTCGCGCACATGCTGGTCATCCACACCCGCTACGGCATGCGTGGCGCGCAACACTCGCGCTTTTGCCTCCGCGTAGTGGGCAAACGAACCGTGCCAATCAAGATGGTCATCTGCCAGGTTGAGCAACACGGCCGCATCGGGCACAAGCTGATCAGACCAGTAGAGCTGGAAGCTGGAAAGCTCCGCTACCAGCACGTCTACACGCTGTGGCGCAGCCAACGCATCCGCCACAGCCACGCCAATGTTGCCGCACGCGACCGCACGCTTACCGGTGTCATTGCCGGCTTCCTGCATCATCGCAGCCAACATGCCGGTCGTGGTCGTCTTGCCGTTCGTACCGGTAACCACCAGCCAATCCCTTGGCGGACCGAACGCACCGGCGCGGTCAAGCCGGTAGCAGGCTTCTACATCGCCGATGACGGGGAGGGAGGCAAACGCGGCGTCGACAAGCAAAGGCGAGTCAGGCCGCCAACCTGGGGACGTGACAACCACACCAACCTGGCCGAAGTGGGCGCGGGCCTGCTCAGTGGTAATAATGCCCTCACCGGTTGCGCGGTCATCCGCAATCAACACCTCCACCCCAATGCCGCGAAACAGCGTGGCAATGCCGGTGCCAGACACGCCCGCGCCAGCGACAATCACACCGCGATCAAACGGCGCCGGCATGCTCACACCACTCACAGCGACACACCAATCTGGAACAGCCACTCTGAGTAGAACACCGCTAAACCAGTGGCCACGGCCATGCCAGAGATCAACCAGAAACGAATCACAACTGTGGTCTCCGGCCAGCCGCCCTGCTCAAAGTGGTGGTGGAACGGGCTCATACGGAACACGCGCTTACCGGTGGTCTTAAAGGACGCCACCTGGATGACAACAGACGCAGCCTCAATAACAAATAGCGCGCCGATGATCACCATCAAAAGCTCCGTGCGCGAAGTTACCGACAGCCCGGCAACCAGACCGCCAAGTGCCAACGAACCTGTATCCCCCATGAAAATCTTGGCCGGCGCCGCATTCCACCACAAAAAGCCCACGCAGGCGCCAAACCCAGACACAGCCAGCACAGCCAGCTCCAGCGGGTCACGCACCGAGTAGCAGCCAGCGGCCGCGGCAGCCTCGCAGGAGTTGCGGAACTGCCAGAACGTAATAAACGTGTAGGCCGCCATCACCAAGGCGGTGGTACCTGCAGCCAAACCATCCAAACCGTCAGTCAGGTTCACTGCGTTCGACCACGCCGCCAACAGCAGGTAAATGAATACCAAAAACAAGATGATGCCCAACACTCCCCCGCCCACGGCAATGTCGATGGTCTCAACATCCCGAGTCAGAGACAAAAACGTGGAGCCAGGCGTCAGACCTGCCTCATTAGGGAAGCGTGTAATCAGCAAACCGAAAACGATCGCGATGGCCAACTGTGCGACCAGCTTCGCGGTTTTGTTCAAACCCAGGTTGCGCTTGAAGAAAATTTTGATGCCATCATCAGCAAAGCCCACCAGGCCAAGCGAGAGGGTCAGCGCTAACACAATCAAACCAGAAGCCGTGAAACCTGCGTGCCCGCCGGCAATCGCATACAAGGCACTCACCACGTAGCCCACAGTGATACCCAGCAAGATTGCCAGGCCGCCCATAGTGGGTGTGCCACGCTTCTTAGCGTGCCACTGTGGGCCGTCCTCACGAATCTCCTGGCCCATCTCACGGCGGTGGAAATACCGGATGAGCACTGGGGTGGTGAAAATCGCCACCAGGAAGCTAACAATCCCGGCGATGATGAGTTGGATCATGACTCTCCTCAGTGCCTAACGTTTGTCACTCTTAAGGGTATTGCCCGGCATCAGCCGCTCTGCCACTACCCATAGCCGAAGCGCATTCGAAGCCTTGACCAGCACAACATCACGGTGGTGCAGCTGCGCCCAGCCCTCCACACCAGCAGGTGGTTGAGCGATAAGCTTTTCAACGACCTCCGCCGCCTCATCTGCATCCGCCACCTGCTGGGTATCAATGCCGTGTTCCACCGCACGCGTTGCCAGTGCATCCGTAGCATCGTTAAAACCCACTGTGACCAGGTGCGTTACCCGGTAGCGGGCGAGCTCATCTGCAAGCTCAGCGTGTTCTTCTGTAGAAGACCCGCCCAACTCTGCCATCTCGCCGAGCACCGCGATAGAGCGCACACCCGGGCGTGCCGCGGCGGTAAAGCCAAGCGCGGCAATGGCCGCCCGCATGGATTCCGGATTGGCGTTGTACGCGTCATTGATCACGGTAACGCCGTCTGGGCGCGTACCTACGTCCATGCGCGCAACGGAAACAGAGTGCGCCTGGCTCAGCGCCTGGGCCACCACGGCTGGATCCATACCGGACTCCACACCCACCGCGGCGGCGGCAAGGGCATTGGACACCTGGTGCGCGCCAAACACGTTCAACCGCACCTGCTGCGGTTTAGCGTTCGGAGTGTGCATGGTAAACGTTGCGCGCGCCAGCTCATCTAGCGTGACATTTGTGGCGTAATACTGCGCGTCTTTCTTGCCTTCGGCGGAAAACGTGACCACGCGGGCCTGGGTTCGCGTGCGCATTGCGGAAACCAAATCATCATCCGCGTTGAGCACCGCCACTCCCCCGTCCGCGGCCGCTGGCAAGGACTCCACCAGCTCTCCTTTAGCAAGCGCGATGTTTTCCCGCGAGCCGAACTCACCCAAGTGGGCGGAACCGACGTTGAGCACCACGCCAATCTTCGGCGGCGCGATCTTTGCTAGGTGCGCAATGTGGCCGATGCCACGAGCTGACATTTCAGCGACCAAAAAGTCTGTATCTTCGCTGCATCGCAGCACCGTGTACGGATGTCCGATCTCATTGTTGAAAGATCCCGGCGGGGCAACTGTTTCGCCCGCGCGCGACAGCACCGCGGCAATCAAATCCTTCGTAGAGGTCTTGCCCGCAGAGCCCGTAATGCCTGCAATGGTCAGCCCGTGGTTGATGCTTAGCTCACGCGCCACGTACGCAGCCAGCGCTGTCATGCCCGCAACAACACCCGCGGCAGAGCCATCCGGATCATTGACAGCCAAGTCAGAGTTGTCGCCTTCCTTCGGCGGCACTTTGTTCACAATGATCGCAGGCGCCGACACTTCCTTCGTCACAAGCGCGGCGGCAGCTCCCTGCTCGATGGCTTTGGGGACGAAATCGTGGCCGTCGACACGCGAGCCCGGCAACGCAATGAACAACCCACCCGGGGTGATCTTGCGGGAATCAAACTCCACAAAGCTTGTGACCTGGGTTTTAGGGTCTGCCTCCGGGCTGAGGCGCCCGCCGGTGATTTCGGCGATGCGCTCCAAAGTAAGCGGTATCACTTAATCCATCTCCTCACTGGCGCCCATGCGCGCAGTTAGTGCACGGCGCATTTCCTCACGGTCATCAAAATGGTGGGTGGTCTCCCCGATGATCTGTCCAACCTCGTGACCTTTACCAACGGCAATGATGGCATCGCCCGGCTGCGCCCACGCGACAAGCTGGTTAATCGCCTCCGCACGTCCGGCTACTTCCCGGATCTCCCGGGCTCGCCCGTCTGCCTCACGCGCGCCTTCCAGCACGGCGGCGCGGATCGCGGCAGGATCCTCGGTACGCGGGTTGTCATCAGTAACAATCACCATATCCGCCCCCTTGGCGGACTCCGCGCCCATCACCGCGCGTTTCGAAGCGTCACGGTCACCACCCGCACCGACCACAATGCCCACTCGCCCACTGACCTGGCCGCGCAACGTCTCAAGCACCGCGGCAATCGCCGCCGGCTTGTGTGCGTAATCCACCACGGCCACGAACTCTTGGCCGCAATCAATCGGCTCCATACGCCCAGGCACGCTCGCACCGGACAAGCCCTGGATGAACGCCTCTGCGTCCACACCAACTTCCGTTGCCAGTGCTACCGCCAGCGCCGCATTTGCCACGTTGAACTTGCCCGGCATGGGCAGCATCAGCGTGTGCGGCTCACCGCGCACCTCGAGCGCAATGTGCTGCACGCCGGTGGCATCCACGCTTTCCTGGTGTGCGGATACGTCCACCCCGTCCTGGCCGCGGGTGCCCACCAACACAGGATCCTTGGCAATGCCGGCCATCTTCAGGCCCCACTGGTCATCAACACAGATCACGCACTGATCGGCCGCATATGGTGACTTTGGGTCAAAAAACAGCGCCTTGGCCTCGAAATACTCCTCCATCGTGGAGTGGAAATCCAGGTGGTCCTGGGACAGGTTTGTAAAGCCCGCCACATCAAACTGCGTGCCGCCAACACGCCCCAGCATCAACGCGTGAGAGGAGACCTCCATCACCACGTGCGTCACCCCAGCGTCGCGCATCCGAGCAAACAGTTCTTGCAGCTTCGGCGCCTCTGGTGTGGTCAGCTTCGTCGGCACATCCTCGCCCGCGATACGCGTGCCAGTCGTCCCAATCAGCCCCACCTTGCAGCCAGCGGCGGCTAAACCGCGCTCCAGCATGTAGGTGGTGGTGGTTTTGCCGGAGGTTCCGGTCACCCCAATGAGCTTCATGCTTGTCGACGGCCACCCGTACACCTCAGCCGCAACCTCGCCTAGCACAGCGCGAACGTTGTCAACCACAAGCACCGGACGTGGGTCATTGGTGGAGCGGATGATGGCGAGCCCGTCGGCGTCCGTAAGCAAGGCACTCGCCTTGGAATCAGCCGCGTAGCTCGCGCCATGTACCCGGGTGCCAGGAAGCGCCGCGAAGATGCCCCCGGCTTCCACCGCGGAAGAATCCAGGCTGATAGAGGTCACCGTCATGTCTTCGTTCGATGCGTGGACAAGTTCAGCGTGAGCCAGCTGGGCAAGTCTGCGAATAGTCGCCCCGTTGTCTGCGTTCATGGTGTCCTTTCTCTCTTACTGTGCCTGTAGCAGGAATGGCTCTGCGTGTGGGCTTGGCGGAATGTTTTCCCGGTTGAGCAACCAGCTGGCAATCTGCGTAAATACCGGTGCAACCGACTGGCCGCCAGCACCACCTTCGAGCGGACCACGCTGAGGCTCATCCAGCATGACGGCGACAACGAAACGAGGATCATTTGCCGGAGCGATACCGGCAAACGTGATCCAAAACGCGCTGTTGGAATATGCGCCGGTATCCGGGTTTACTTTCTGTGCTGTGCCGGTCTTACCCGCAAGCTGGTAGCCCTCAAGGCCTGCGTTCTGGGCGGTACCAGACTGCATCCCAGTTGGGTCCGACTGGAACGCGGAACGGAACATATCCACCGTGGTACGCGCCGTTTCCTCGCTGACCACACGTACACGTTCCGGCTCCGGCTGCGGAATCTCCTCCCCATCCGGGCCAGTGACTTTAGCAATAATGCGCGGCTCAATACGCTCGCCACCGTTAGCCAAGGCCTGATAGACCCCCGCCATCTGCAACGCGGTCCAGCTCATACCCTGTCCAATAGGCAGGTTGGCAAACGTACCGCCCGACCACTGCTCGCGCACCGGCAACAGACCATCAGACTCGTTCGGCAACTCAATGCCGGTGGTCTGGCCAATGCCAAAGCGGCGCACGTAATCCCAGTAGCGGTCTTCACCCAGTCGTTGTGCAAGCTGCAGCGTGCCCACGTTGGAGGACTTACCAAAGATGCCTGCCGTGGTGTACGGCGCAACGTCGTGGGACCAGGCGTCGTTCACACGAACGCCTGCCATCTCGATAAAGCCTGGCACCTGGTGGACCTCATACGGGTCAGTCAAGCCCTCTTCAAGCGCTGCGGCAGCGGTGATTACTTTCGCCACAGAACCCGGCTCAAAGGGGTGCGAGATTGACGTGTTGTCAAAGTCCCGGCCCTCCTTCAACTGCTTTTCCAAGTTCCCGTTCGGGTCAATCGTGTCCGTGTTAGCCATTGCCAGCACCTCCCCCGTGTGCGCATCCAGCACCACTGCCTGGCCACTCTTGGCCAGCGAGTTCGCCTTCGCCTGCTCAAGGGTCTGCTGGACAAAGGTCTGTAGATCCAAGTCAATGGTCAGCTGGATATCCGCGCCGTCAACCGCCGGAACAACGTCGCGAAGACTGCCTGGGATAGCAAGGCCGTCAGCGGAGACATCCTCCGTAGAGCTGCCGTTAATACCAGTCAAGACCGCGTCACTGGAGGCCTCCAGACCGAACTGGCCGTGGCCGTCCATGCCAACCTTGCCAAAAATGTTCTCACCAATCGCACCATTCGGGTACTGGCGGATGTCCTGGTGGTCTGCCGCCACGCCGTGGAAGCTCTTGGCAACCTTCGCGGCCACATCTGGATCCACGTTGCGCACCAACACCTCATAGTGGGTATCAGCTTTGAGCTTGTCTAGGATCTCGCGGGCAGAAACGTTGCCAACGGTACGGTTGCCTCCGTCATCAATGCTTCGGTCCGTCTCCGGCTTGCCTTCCGCAATCATGACCGGAATCTCGTTGGCCATGGTGCGCAGCACATCTTCAACACGCGCATCAATCTGGGCGGCGATGTCTTCCCTAGACAAACCCTCTACGCGCAGCTTCAGTTCCTGCTGCTCCTGGATCTCTTTGCGCAGCATTATCGGCGAAACCGTCAGCGAGCGTGCCTGCATGGTGTAGGCCAAACGCTTGCCCTCACGGTCAGTGATCTCGCCGCGACGCGCAACATCGTCATACGTACGGGTGCGCTGGTCAGCAGCCTGGACGCGAAGCTCCGGGCCCCACACCACCTGCACCCAAAACAGGCGGCCTACCAAAAGTGCAGCTACAACGAGAAACGCCACCGCAAGCCCTGAGGCGCGGCGGTTTGTAATGTGGGATTGCCGTACCGGCTGCGGATGTTTGCCCACGCCGAAACCTCACCTACCTCTGTTTGCTGCTCGTTCCCATCCATCTTGCACCTTGGCAAGTACAAGTTCGCGCACCACGCGCTAGAACGCGGCGGGAACGTTCGGCTGGTACGGCGCCAGGTTTGCCAACTCAGCAGCGGCAGGGGCTTCGCCCACCACGTTGCCGCCTGGGACCTGCGCCAAGTTATCCCCAAGCTCAGCGGTTGCCTTCTCATCACTGCTTGCACGGTTTGCGCGGGTTGGAGCGCCGTTGACGTCTACAAGCTTGGCCACGGACTCCGGGTTGAAGTCGCGGCGGTGCTCAATGCGACCGTCGTCAAGCATGGCAACAATACCGGGCTGGCTCGCAACCACCATGCCCTTCTCTGTCGCGCGCTGAGTGAACTCCGCAGAAGAACGCAGGTCCTCCAGATTCCGGTTGAGGGATTCAACCTCATTGGCCAGCTGACGCTCCTGGGACTGCAGCTGCTGGATGGTAAACGTCTGTGCCGTGGATAGGCCAGACAGCAGCATCGCAATGGTCACCCCGATAACAAGCAGCACAACCGTCAAGCCGCCAACCTTGCCTAACGCAGTCTTCTGCTTCGCCGCCGTGGCCACCCTGCGACCACGGACAGACACCACTTGCTGCGAACCGAGGCGGCCGCTGCGCGACTTCTGATGCGGCACATGCGGGCGCACATTCGGGCGCGCATTCGGGTGCAGACCCGGACGGGTGTCAGGCGAGGTACGCGGCGTGCGCGTGGGCGTGTACACAGTTGCAGCTGTGCGGGTTTTCACTGCCATGGTCTCACTGTCCTTCGTTCGGGTTATCGGTTGGGAGTTTCTCAATGCCACGCACCCGCACCGGGGCAGCGCGTGGGTTTTCATCAATCTCGGCCTGCGACGCCTTCTCGGCACCGTGGGTCACAAGCTTGAACTTCGGCGCGGTGCCAGGAAGATCCATCGGCAATCCCGGTGGGGTCTTCGACGTGGTCAGCTCCGCAAACGCGGATTTGATGATCTTGTCTTCCAAGCTCTGGTAGCTCATGAACACCACACGTCCGCTTACGCCAAGCAGATCCGTAATCACCGGCACGACGTTCTCCACCGCTTCAAGCTCACGGTTCACCTCAACGCGCAGCGCCTGGAACGTGCGCTTCGCCGGGTGTCCGCCAGTGCGCCGAGACGCCGCTGGGATCGTCGCATACAACAACTCCACTAAGCGCCCACTGCGGCTAAACGGCTCACGCTCGCGCTCTTTGACAATTGCGGAGGCGATTTTTCCCGCAAAGCGCTCGTCGCCATACGTCTTCAAAATGCGGGCGATCTCACCGTGGGAGTAGGTGTTGAGGACCTCCGCAGCTGTAATTCCCTGCGTCGGATCCATGCGCATGTCCAGCGGCGCGTCCACTTTGTACGCAAAGCCGCGCTCTTCCTGGTCCAACTGCATCGACGACACGCCGAGGTCATAGAGCGCGCCAGCCACGCCAACTTCGCGTACAATATCGAAGACGTCGCCGTCGCCGCCCATGATCGGCCCAGTGACCTGGTCAAAGCGCGCCTGCAGCGGCGTGAAGCGAGCACCGAACGGCTCTAAGCGTTTCGTAGCCTGCGCAAGCGCCAGCGGATCACGGTCAACGCCAATCACGCGAGCGTTTGGGAACACTGTCAGGAAATGCTCGGTATGGCCACCGGCGCCCAACGTGCCGTCCACAATCACCGCTTGGGAACCGAACTTCTCCACTGCCGGCGCGAGAAGCTCCGCCATGCGATCACGCATAACAGGGACGTGACCGTGGTTCGCCTCAATTGCGTAATCCATGGGTGCCACCCCTTTGCCCTGCTGCGCATGTGTAGATGTGTCGAAGAGTTGCCCTTGCGGGGAGCGAGTAGAGCCCTGTCCGGGGCGGCCGCTCTGATGTCGGGGAAGTACACCAGAGGAGCTCGCGCCCCGGACAGAGTCCGTACACGCTCTCCGTCAGTAGTCAGTGCCTGCTGTGTTAGGGGTAGTCAGTCCCTAGAGCAGACCGGAGAGAATGTCGTCATCATCCGCCGCTGAGAAAGCGGCTTCAGTTTCTTGTTGGTATGCGGCCCAGGACTCTGCGTCCCAGATCTCCAGAAAATCAACCGAGCCAATGACCACGCACTCCTTAGTCAGGCCTGCGTACTCACGGTGCGTCGGCGACAACGTGATGCGACCGGAACCATCAAGCGTTTGCTCATCCGCACTGGCAGCCAGATTTCGGATAAACGCGCGCGCCTTCGGGTTCGTACGAGAAGCCGCCGCAGCCTTGCGGGCACGTTGTGCGAACTCCTCGCGAGGAAAGACCGCTAGCGAGTGGTCTTGCCCCTTGGTCACCATCAACCCGTCCGCCAGCTCCTCACGGAACTTCGCGGGCAGTGTCAGGCGCCCCTTGTCGTCGAGCTTGGGAGTGTAGGTTCCCAGAAACATCCGGCGACCTACCTTCCTTCACTTTCTGACATTGGCTTATGCAGTTTTCTGTGGCTTCGATTCCTGGTGGACACGTAGTCAAGGCGACCACCACGATTCTCCGCTGTGCCCCACTTTAACCCACTTTGCCCCACAAACGCCACATCGCGAGCCAAAATACTGCGAAAAATACCTATTTCTGCAGGTTAAGAGGGTGGGGATTTTGTGGAAATTCTATCGTCACATGTGTCACTTACGTAGATTTAGGGCACTTTGCTTCACGACTCCCACATCTCCACCACCCCTCAAACCAGACAAAACACGCACCATGGAGGCAGACAGGACCCAAACCAGGCTCTAGTGGGGCAAAGTGGGGGCTTCAGATGGGGCGAAGTGGGACACGAAAAAACGCCCTTCCAAAATGGAAGGGCGCGTAGAAAACCGCTACCGGCTAGGCGTCAGGATTCTGGAATCGGCGACGGAAGTTTTCCTCCATATTCACACTGCGGGCAGAGCGGGAGCGCTGCCCACCTGCCGCCGGCCGGGGCCCACGGGACGGGGACGCAGGCGCCCGCAAGGCCATGACGCCACCGGCCATCATGACACCGAAGCCAACCACGCTAATCAATATGGCCCACGTGGATAGGGACGCCAAAGCAACGCCACCAAGCAGCAGCACAATGCCAAACACCAGCAGCGCGATGCTTCGCAACGTCAGCTGGCCGCCTCGCGGTGCATCCGAAAAGCCGGATTCACGGGCCACGCTACTAACAAACCTCGGGTCATCCGCGAGGAGCGACTTCTCAATTTCGCGCAGCATTTGCTGTTCTTGCTCAGATAGAGACACTGGCTATAACTCTTTCACAACTATCGATGGGCAATGCTAAATCTCTGTTGCTGTATTAACGGCCATCGTAGCTGTTTTGTTCCCGCAGCCACAGTATCCAGATAAAGAGTCCGATAACCAGCTAGGCAGCAGCCAGCGGCGCCTTGCCAGGGTGCGAAGCGTAGAGGAATTCTTCCGCATCCCCTAAAAGATTCAGCACAACCGCCGGATCAGGGTGCAATTCCAAACCAGAGGCGACCCGCCCACGCAGGCGCGAGTAGCTATTAAAGCGAGCAGCCCACGCCTTTGCCTCCGGACCACATAGCGCTAACTTTTCCCACGCACTGGTTGGCAGGCGCTTGCGCTTGCGCAGCACCTCAGAACCAGCGTTAACCGCTCCCGCAATACGCAGCGCCGCGCGGTAGGCATTCTCCATAGCTACATCGAAGCGGCCTGCTTCAATATCATCATGCGCCGCGGCAATCAGGTCCTCTGCGGCGTTAAAGAATGCGTCCCGGCGCGAAATCCTTGCGGGCGACCCGTAGACCTTGGACGTTGTGGCAGATACGACACTGTTCATGGGCTTTTCCTTTACCTTTTCTTCCATTGTTTTCTTTGTTGCACCTAAGCCTAAAAGGCCCACCCCACAGCCCCGCCAGCAATTCGTACACTTGTTCTAATGAAAAAAGGGCGCGAAAAGGAGTTGTGTCGTGGTTAGGTAGTGGAGTGCCAATCAGCATTCGACGTTTGAGTCCCGGCGAGTTTTCCATCCTCGCACCCACCCTTGTGGGGATTTACGTTTCAGCGATGGACTACAACCCACAGGTAAGCAACCAGCGCGTGCGCGTCTGGCGCAGCGAGGTCACTGCCCCTGGGTTTACCGCCCTGGCCGCAGTTGACGGCGATACTGTGGTGGGCGGCTGCTACGGCTTTCTTGGTAGTCGCGAACGCTGGTGGGACAAACAACTGGTCCGCGCCATGGAAGAAAACGGCGGCATCACCCCGCAGCGCCAAGACATGCTCAACAGCTACTTCGAGGTTGCTGAGATCCATGTCCACCCCTCACAGCAGGGCGCTGGCATTGGTGCTGCCATGCTGCGTGAACTGCTGCGCCTCGCTCCCGCGAAGTGGACTGTGCTTTCCACCCCAGAGGTAGACAACGAGGACAACAATGCGTTCGGCCTGTACCGCAAGTTTGGTTTTGAAGATATCGCGCGGGATTTCTACTATCCCGGCGACGCCCGACCTTTTGCCATCCTGGGCCGTCGCTTGCCGCTTGATCTGTAGTCTTAAAGGCTATGCAAGCCCCTTCATCACAACAGATTCCCGATTTCGAGCACATCCCTGAAGCAGTCAACGCGGAACTTGAGCGTTTCTTCCGCCAACGCGACAGTGATATTGCCAAGCTCGGGGACCCAGTCAACGCAGCTGTGGGGCACCTTGAGCGCTTCGTCCTTGGTGGCGGCAAACGCATTCGTCCGCTTTTTGGCTGGGCAGGGTTTGTCGGCGGCGCTGGCCTGCAGAACCGAAGCGAAGATCCTGCTGCGGTCCTGCGCGCAGTCACGGCGCTGGAGTTCATCCAGGCCTGCGCCTTGGTGCATGACGACATCATTGATGCCTCCGATACCCGGCGCGGCAATCCCACGGTGCACCGCAGTGTTGAGGCCTCCCACCGCGCGCAGAGCTTTCGCGGGAACGCTGAGGTGTTTGGCATCAACGCCGCTATCCTGATCGGCGATCTGGCCCTGGTGTGGGCCGAAGATATGTGGCGCGGCTCCGGCGTAAGCACCGAAGCTTTGGCACGTGCAGAGGGCGCGTGGCGCGGCATGCGCACCGAGGTTATCGGCGGGCAGATCCTCGACATCATGCTGGAAGCCGAAGGCAGTGAGTCGGTAGACATGGCTGATCGCGTCAACCGTTTCAAAACGGCCGCCTACACCATTGAGCGTCCCCTGCACCTCGGCGCCGCACTCGCGGGTGCCTCAGATCAGGTCATCGAAGCGTTTCGTGGCTACGGCGAGGACATCGGCATCGCTTTCCAACTGCGCGATGACCTGCTCGGCGTTTTCGGTGACTCCGCAGTAACCGGCAAACCTGCAGGTGATGACATCCGGGAGGGCAAGCGCACCGTGCTGTACGCAAGTGCATTATCGCTTCTGGATGCGGCGGGAAGCCCCGACGCCGCCACGCTTCGCAATGGCATCGGCGTCGCCTCCGATCCAGAGCACCTGCGTGAGCTGGCGCGCATTATTGAGCAAAGCGGCGCCGTCGACGCGGTGGAAGAGCGCATTGAGGCGCTTACCGCATCAGGCTTGGCAAAACTAGATGCTGCTGAGCTGCCGGAAAACGTGCGGGAAAACCTGCGCGCACTGGCTATCAAGGCCACTGCGCGGCACAACTAGAACGTGTTTAGAACGCCATCGCTTGTGCGCGACGGATTACCTCGCGCGCACCGTGGCCGTGTAACGCGTCCACTGGGCGCCCCGGCAGGGACTCATCGGGCGTGAACAAAAAGTGGAGGATTTCTTCGGGGTTAAACCCGCCGTCTGCAAGCACGGTGATCGCACCTGCCACGAACTTGGATAGCTCGCCTTCATCCAGCAGAGCCGCCGGGATGTAGCGCACGCCGTCTTTTCGGTAGGCCACAAGCTTGCCGGCGCCTACGAGGTCATGGACCTTGGTCACAGGCACGCCGAGGGTTTCGGCAACGTCGGGGTATGCAAGCAGTTCTTCGTCTGCAAGCAAAGCGTCAAGGGTCTGCGGCTGCTGTGGCTGTTGCTGTGGTGTATTCACGGTGTGTAAGTCTAATGCCATACTGGTTGCATGCAGTTGGCAGTTGGGGACTATTTGGATAACCGCTATGTCATTGACCGTGCGATTGCACGCGGCGGCATGGCTACCGTCTACCGCTGCGTGGATACTCGCTTAGGCCGCGAGGTCGCAGCGAAGGTGATGCATGAGCAGTACGTGCACGATCCGGTGTTTGCGGAGCGGTTTCGCCGTGAAGCACGCGCTATGGCACAGCTGAGCCACCCGAATCTGGTCAACGTGTACGACTTTTCCTCTGAGGGCGACGCGATCTTTTTGATCATGGAGCTCATCACTGGCGGCACGCTGCGCGAGTTGTTGGATGAGCGCGGCCCAATGCCTGCGCACGCCGCAGCGGCAGTGATGCGCGGGATGCTTACCGGCCTTTCGGTTGCACACCGCAAAGGGTTGATTCACCGCGATATTAAGCCGGATAACGTGCTGATTGACATGGATCACCGGGTAAAACTGGCGGATTTCGGGCTGGTGCGTGCCGCCGCGGATGCCACGCATTCCACGGATCAGATTGTTGGCACGGTCAGCTACCTCTCCCCCGAGCAGGTCGATGGCTCCCCAATGACACAGGCCTCCGATGTTTATGCCGCCGGCATCGTGTTCTTTGAGCTGCTGACTGGGCGCACGCCCTTTTCCGGGGAAACGCCGATTGCCCACGCGTATGCACGCCTGCGTGAGAACGTCCCGCCCCCCTCAGCCTGGATGCCCGGGGTGCCCATGCTTTTCGACGAGCTCGTGGCCACCGCAACCGCCCGCCACCCCGAAGAACGCTTCCGAGATGCAGCGGAGTTTTTGGGGGCGCTTGAAGATGTTGCCGACGCATTGGCGCTGCCGGACTACACAGTGCCGATACCGCGCAACGCCGCGGCGAACCGCGCAGCAGCCCATCCGACAGTCTTTAGGCTTGGCGGGGCCCAAGAAACCAGGGCTCGAGATCAGCGTCTCTTCCCGGAAGCACCCCAAGCCACACGTTTTGACCCGGCTGCCCCCACCCCCGTCCCGGCGCCTGCACCAGAGCGCGTTCCAGCACCCGCAGCGCGGCAGCGTACCCTGGCGCCGCGCCCCCGCTCAGTAAGTAACCGCGGCGGGTTCGCTATCACGCTGTTTGTGGGCTTTGCCATTGCCGCAACCGCCGCCGTGTTGGTTGGCGGCTGGTGGTTCGGCTCAGGTATGTACGGGATGTTCCCGCCTATTTTTGTGACCGGCCAGTAGCCGGCCACAAACCCGCTAGTAACGCAACATCTCCGCAACCAAGAAGGCCAACTCGAGAGCCTGCTCGGTGTTCAAACGCGGGTCAACTGCGGACTCGTAACGACCAGGCAGGTCCACGTCCGTAATGTCCTGGGCGCCGCCGAGGCACTCAGTGACGTTCTCACCGGTAGCCTCCACGTGGATACCGCCCGGGTGGGTGCCCAGCTCACGGTGGACCTCGAAGAAGCCTTGGACCTCATCGATGATCTTGTCAAAGTGGCGGGTCTTGTAACCATTAGATGCGGTCATGGTGTTGCCGTGCATCGGATCACACTGCCACACCACCTTATGGCCGGACGCTTCCACTGCCTTGACAATGCCCGGCAGCACGTTGCGCACGTTGTCGTGGCCCATGCGGGTAATCATGGTCAAACGGCCCGGCTCGCGGTTCGGGTCCAGCTTGTCCGCGTAGGCCACTGCCTCTTCCGGGGTGACCGACGGGCCGAGCTTGATGCCTACAGGGTTTTCAATCAGGGCGGCGAAGTTCACGTGGAAATCATCAATCCCACGGGTACGCTCGCCGATCCAGAGCTGGTGCGCGGACAAGTCATAGAGCTTGGTCTCGCCCTTATCGTTTTCCGCAATACGTAGCATTGCACGCTCGTAGTCCACCAAAAGCGCCTCGTGGGAAGCGTAGAATTCAGAGTGACGCAGGTTGTCATCGTTGACACCACAGGCATCCATAAACGCCAGGGAACGGGAGATCTCACGGGCCAAAGCCTCATAACGAGCACCCGCGGCAGACTTGCGTACGAACTCACGGTTCCAGTCATTGATGTGGTGCAGGTCGGCCGTACCGGAAGAGACCAGTGCACGCACCAGGTTCATCGCCGCAGAGGAGTTTGCGTATGCGCGCACCATACGAGCCGGATCATGGCGGCGTGCCTCTTCAGTCGGCTCCACGCCGTTGACGATGTCGCCGCGGTAGTTCAGCAGCCCGTTCTCGTCGTAATCAGAGGAACGCGGCTTGGCGTACTGGCCAGCGATACGGCCAAGCTTGATCACCGGCAGCGACGCACCGTACGTCAGCACCGCAGCCATCTGCAGCAGGGTGCGGATGTTGGCGCGAATGTGCGGCTCAGTATTGGATTCAAACGTCTCTGCACAGTCGCCACCCTGAAGAAGGAATGCTTTACCCAACGCAACGTCTGCAAGCTGGGCCTTCAGCTTGTTAACCTCTGGGGCAAGCACAACTGGCGGCACAGACTCCAAAATCTTGCGAACATAGTCCGCCTGATTCGGGTCCCACGACGGCTGCTGCTTCGCGTCGAGGGAAAGCACGTCGAGCCATCGCTGGTTCAGGTCCCCCGGCAGCGGGGGCAGATCTGGCAGCACATCCTTGGGAATATCGATAGTCCAACTCACGCTAATAGTTGTACCACGCCAGCGCGTTCAATGTGTGAAATATCAGTTCCGCAATGTGGACACCTTGCCGTCGCGAGTCAACGGCAACGCCTCCGCACACGCTTTATACTTGCGCAAATTGTGCCGCGCATCCACCAAAGCATTGTGGTTTCCGTCCGGCAGCTTCGGCAACCGCGGGCGTCCCGCCATCAGCCAGTACTGCTTCAACTCACGCGTATAACGCGGCAGTTGCCTAGGCAAACCGCGCATATCGCCCCAGAGTTGCGCAAGCACGACATGATCGTAGGCACCGACCCAAGCCCACAGCTCCGGCTGACCACGCGCAGTCAGAAACGCAAACAACTCATCGCGGATCGCCCCCAACGGCTTCCACACGTCCGCACCAGCCTCGGGCAGCTTGTCCAGCACGTTGTCACGCACCCAGCTATTGGCTTTCGCCGGATCAAACTCGGTGGATACAGCGTAATACTCGCGCCCATCCTCAGCCACAACGCCAATAGAGATCAGCTCGATCGTGGAGCCGTCTTCGATAAATTCAGTGTCGTAAAAGTACTTCACGCTTTGGGCTTCTTGCTTGTCGACGCCGCGTTGTCCCCCATCCGCGGCCAAAACATAATCACCGCAACCGTCACCACAGCAATCGGTGCAAGCACCGTGTTATGAAACTCAAAGCGGTTTGCAATGAGGTAAGCAACCACCGTCACTACTACAAGAGCGACACGTACAGCCAGATCTTTATCCATGCCACGACTCCAAAGCGCCACCCGGCTGCGCACCCTCCGGGTAGTTGCCTGTTGCCTCTAGTTCTTTCTTCACGTCAGATGCGTAGATGTCCACATACGGGTTTTCAGAAAGCGCAGCCAACCTCTGCATGCAGTAATCCGTAAATGGACGCATGACGTCACGCGAATCTGGGTCAAACCCGTTCTCGCGTGCCCACCCATGCGGGTCAATCGGCTCGCTCAGCTTGATGTGCACCTTCACCGGGCGCAGCATCCACGAACCAATGGGATTGGCCTCCCGCGCCCCAAACATGGCCACAAGGACAATCGGTGCGCCACTGGCCATAGCAATGCGGGCCACGCCAGTACGCCCCTTGTACACACGCCCATCAGGTGAGCGGGTGCCCTCCGGGTAGATACCGAAAACGTCACCACGCTCCAGCACCTTTGTGGCAGCTACCTGCAGTGCATCGCCTGCCTCTTTGCTTCCACGGTCAACCGGAATCTGGCCTACCGCGGTAAAGAAGAACTTCTGCAGTCTGCCCTTGATGCCCGGCGCGGTGAAGTACTCATTCTTCGCAGGAAACTGGATCTGACGCGGCATCATCAGCGGCAGGTAGAACGAGTCCATCACGGACTGGTGATTAGACACCAAGATCACCGGGCCGGTTTCCGGAACGTGCTGCCTGCCCTCAATCGTCGGGCGGTTATACACCCGCAGAGGAAGTCCGAAGACTGCCTTGAAAAACGAGTACCACCGGTTTTTCATTCGCAGGCTCCTTCTAGTTCGTCTTCACTCGGGCCAAATCAGCTACGCCGATCATACCCGCCTGGGGGCCTAGCTTTGCCTGCAGTACCTCCGGTACCGGGCGATAGCCCGCACCAACCATTGTTTCCTTCATCTCTGTGCAGGCGGTGTCTAGGAACAGATCTGCATCCGCGCTCACCCCACCGCCCAGCACGATCAGAGACGGATCCAGCACGTCCGCAACAATGGACAGCCCGCGCCCCAGCCAAATGCCGAAGCTGTTCAGCGCCGCCAACCCCAACGGATCGCCTGCACGCGCGGCGTTCATAACGTCGTGGCCTGTGGCACGTTTGTCCACAACCTTGCGGTAGAGCTCGCAGTCGGTGAACTCGCCCTGGGTAGCGCGCTCTACCGCGCAATCGACGAGCGACGTACCAGAGGCGTAGCGCTCCAAGCACCCCTTCTTGCCACACGAGCACACACGCCCACCGGGCACCACGGTGAGGTGGCCAAACTCCGGTGCAGTGCCGAACGCACCGCGGTAAATCTCGCCTTTGTGCATCAGCGTTGCGCCAATACCCGTGCCAACGGCGAAAAACACCCACGTCTCAGCATCTTTTGCCACACCGAAGCGGTACTCGCCCCAGGCGGCGGCGTTCGCGTCGTGTTCAAGACGCACCGGCAGACCAATGGCGGCTTCCAGCTCTTTGCGCACCGGCGCATCATTACGCCACGCCAAGTGCGGCGCGAACCGGACGACCTCGCACTCAGGATCCAAAAAGCCGGCGATTGCCACGCCCACTGCACTGATGTCGTGCTCAGTCCGCAGCTGTCCCACCATGTCCACGATCGCCCGGGTCAGGCCCTCGCCACTATCCGGGGTGGCCTCAGAGCGCACCGTGATCACGCTGCCGTTAGCATCCACCACAGCCGCGCGAGCGTTCGTTCCGCCGATATCAAACCCGACAGTCAGCGGTGAAGAAGTTGCAACCATAGGTGCCAATCGTAGACTCCCCCGTTTCACCTACCAGTTTTAACTACCCAGCGCATCCGCCAAAGCATCGCCTAACGCCTGCCAAGAAAAGCGCTCGGTGACAAACTGGCGGCCGGAGGGCAACCCGTTGGCGTCGATAAGCAACCTGCTCACAGCGTCAATGAGTGCATCCGTATCGCGGCCGGGAACGACAATGCCGGAATCGGCTGCGACCGTCTCGGGTGCGCCACCAGAATCCCCCGCCACCACCGGCACGCCACACGCTTGGGCCTCCAGATAGACAATGCCGAGGCCTTCAACATCCAGACCGCCAAAACGCGTGCGAGCCGGCATGGCAAACACATCCGCAGCGGCGACAATATCTCGCAGCGTGTCACGCTCCACCGCGCCAGTGAAATGCACCCCCTCAGGAGCCATGGACTCCAAGCGGGAGCGATACGGCCCCGCCCCCACGATCACCAGCTGTGTGCCGGGCACCCGCTGCTGAATCTTCGGCAGCGCACGCAGCAGCTGGTCCTGCCCCTTCCTACGCACAAGGCGCGAAGCACACACCACCAACGGTGCATCTCCAACGCCTAAAAGCGCACGGGTTTCGGTACGTTCGACGGGGGTTGCAGGGCGGAAATACTGCGTATCCACCCCTGAGGGTAACGACACGTAGCGCAGGTGATTACCAAAGACCGGCCGCAAACGCCCGTAGGTGTAAGCGGAGATATACGTGATGACGTCTGCGCTGCGCCCAATAGCTTGCAGCGCTTGGCGTGCGCCAGGAAGCATCGACCACCCCACCTCATGCCCATGAGTAGTGGCAACAACACGCTTCGCACCCGCCTGCTTTGCGGCCTTACCCATCAGCGCAAGCGGCGCCGCCGCTCCAAACCAAACGGTTCCTATGTTGTGTTCGCGGATCAGGTCCTGCATGCGACGTTTCGTAGCCGGCGTAGGAAGCATCACCCGCCGCGGCCAACGGACCACTGTAAAAGGTTGCGCAGCGTCAAACGCCTCGGTGCCTTCGTTGCCCTTCGGCGTGGACGCAAACACCACAATCGCCTCGGCGCCACAGCGCGCGATGTACTCGTTGACGTAGTCGCGCAGGTAGGACTGAATTCCGCCAACGGTTGGCGGGAAATCATTGGTGACAAGCAGCACCGTCATGTCAGCTAGTAGCGCACTGCACCAGATATCGGCATGGAATCATATGGCACCACCTGGACAGGAATGCCGTAATCAGAGGAATGCACAATCATGCCATTGCCGATGTACATGCCAACGTGCGTTGTTCCCGGGAAGTACCCAATAATGTCCCCCGGCTGCAAATGACTCAGCGGCACCGGGGTTCCGCCCGCAAGCTGCGCCTGCGAGGTACGTGGGATACCAATACCGTTCTGTGCATAGGCGTACACCATCAACCCGGAGCAGTCGAAAGCATACGGTCCGGTAGCGCCCCACCCGTAGGGCTTGCCCAGCTGTGCCATGGCTGAAGCAACCACGCCGGTCATTGCGCCCGGCAGTGACAGCCCCAACAGATCCACGGGACCATCCTTAGCAATCCAGCGAGAACGCTCCTCAGGGCTCAGATTGTCCACACGGTGCTCAATCTCATGCACACGCTCATCCAGGACCTCACGCTCACGCTCGAGCTCATCACGCTTACGGTGCAACTCTTCGCGCTCACGCTCAGCTTCATCCATCGCGCGGGTCACAGCATCCGAGCGCTCGGTGGCAAAACGCGTAGCCTCATTCAGCCCATCAAGTGTGCGCCCGGCGCTGCGAGTCAACGCCCCCAAGTACGCCGCGCGGTCAATCGCCGCCTGCGGGCTACCGGAGTCAAGGGTGTTCAGCAGCAGCTCCTGCTGATTGTTACGGTACCGGGACTGTGCAATGCCATTGACTTTGCCCTGATAGCCGGCTCGGGCCCCGCTCGCATGTTCTACGTCTACGCGTGCGGCTTCAGCATCTGCATGCAGCTGGTCAATGTGCTGCTCCTTAGCCGCAATCTCGTCTTCAAGCGCCTTAATCTCTTCCGATTTCGCAGTGGTGTCGTGGGACACCTGCTCAAGCGCTTCAATCAGGTCATCGATGTCGTCTGCGCTCGCGTGCACCGGCACGATTATCGACGCCAGCAACGCGCCCGCCACAGACCCCGGAACATACGACTGCCACCGGCTACGCTTCGAGTCCTTCCGCACGCTTGAAAACCTCTTCTCAATCCCACAGCGTTATATAAGACCGCTATTATTATAGCGGCGCGCAGCACGCCTTCCAAGCCCTTCACTCCACTTTCCGTGACGCGGAAAACTGTAAGAGAACTGCAGATATATAGAGATACGCATGTGTTTTGTGAGACTGATGAGGTGAAGCGCGGCCGGGCGTCGAAAAGCAAAACGCCCGACCCCTTCAACCAGGGGGCCGGGCAAAAGCTCGCTTTAGTGGAAGCGGAATGCCGAGTGGATCGGCATCAGATTCAGGCTACGGTAACCAACCGGAATGCCGGAATTCAGCGCGTCAATGATCTGGCCGTCGCCGGCGTAGATCCCAACGTGGGACGCACCGCCGTAGTACGCGACGATGTCACCCGGCTGCAGCTGATCCAGCGGCACGCGCTGGCCAGCGGAGGCCTGAGCCTGGGAGGTACGCGGAATGTTGATGCCAGCCTGGGAGTAAACCCAGGAGGTGAAACCGGAGCAGTCGAACGCTGCCGGGCCAGCTGCGCCGTACACGTACGGTGCGCCAACCTTTGCACGAGCGATATCTACGATCTGCTGACCCTTGCTCACTTCCGGAGCTGGCTCCGCAGCCGGCAGCGGAAGAGCGTCGGCCACAGCCGCCACGTTTGCGGCCGGCGCCGCCGGGGCAAACTGAGACTGTACAGCCTCGATGGCGTTGTTCAGCTCAGGAACAGCGTTAACAGCCGGCACGTTACGCGCAGCGTCAACAGCAGCCTGCACATTGTCTGCAAGGCCCGGGATAGCGTCGAAGTTCGGCAGGCTAATCTCGGTTGCGCCAGCGGTCGGTGCGATCAGGGTTGCACCGGCAACTGCTGCGGTTGCTGCGGCCACTGCACGGGTTGCAGTGTTGGTCTCCTGGCGACGGTGTTTAGCCACGAAAGTGTTCTCCATATCATCTCAGTGCCTACCGGGTTAGCTGTCGGGTTGGGCTTGAGAGCCAGCCCTGGCTCGCTCCGTAGCGCTTCTCGCACTATCCTTGCGACCATTCACCCCAGGGGGCGGAACCATCCGGAACCTGTTGTGGGCCCCCGGTTTCCACATCGTGATCACCCTTTGTGCTCACGCTGTGAAATTCGGCTTATATGTTCTTTTCGTACCTTGCGGCAACGTATGTCGTCGCAATGTCTCGGTTAGATTACGAAACGGCAACGGCAATGTCCACTCACCGCGCCGTTATCGTTTCGTTATTTGTAATAATTGCCCCAATTCGGGGGCAATCAGGCAACCGAGGCAAGCCCTCTTTCACATGCCTCCAACTGCAGAATATGCAGATTGACCGGCACTTTTTCGTTTATACCGTCCTCCAGCTGCAGATGCGGTGTCGAATCGTGAGGAAACGAAGTGTGGGGGCCGCTAGTTAACCGGTTTGTTACATAACAAAACCCCCTCCCGAAGGAGAGGGCTTCACGCGTAAGCGACCGCAGGCTTAGGCGTTAGTCGCGCGGGGTGGCGTCGCGATCAGCGAGGTGCTTCGTCTCCTCGAGCTGACGCAGCGTCTCAACCTCTTCGCGGTGGTACTCGGCAGCCTTCTCTCGGACCTTCTCGGTGACGTCGATAGAAGCCGGCTTGAACTTGCCGATGGTCTCGGAGTCAGCGAAACCAAGCTGGTTGAGCTGCTTCGGCACACGTGCACCGCCGTACTCCAGCGGGATCGGGTGACCGTGCTCGTCCACCGGGCCGAGCGGCTGGTGAATCTCAACGAACGCACCGTTCGGCAGCTTCTTGATGATACCGGTCTCAATACCGTGTTCCAGGACCTCACGGTCAGACCGCTGCAGACCAACACAGATGCGGTAAGTGATCCAGTAAGCAATCGGCGGCAGAATGATCAGGCCGATACGACCGAACCAGGTCATCGCGTTCAGGGAGATCTGGAAGAAGTGGGCAACGTGGTCGTTACCACCGGAGATAGTCAGGATCATGAAGAAGACGATGCCCATGACACCCAGGCCGGTACGTGCCGGAACGTCGCGCGGACGCTGCAGCAGGTTGTGGTGTGCGTCGTCACCAGTGACCTTCTTCTCAATGAACGGGTACCCGATCAGCAGAGCAACCATCACACCACACATCAGGGCAACCCAGAAGGCACCTGGGATGGTGTAGTTACCGATGTAGAGCTCCCATGCCGGCATGACACGAGCAGCACCGTCAGTCCACAGCATGTACACGTCAGGCTGGGAACCAGCGGACACCTGCGATGGGTTGTACGGACCAATGTTCCAGATGCCGTTAATGGTGGTCAGACCAGCCATTGCAGCAAGCACTGCGAACACGATCATCATGAAGCCAATTGCCTTGACAGCGAAGACCGGCATGATGCGGATGCCAATAACGTTGTTCTCAGTACGGCCAGGGCCGGGGAACTGAGTGTGCTTCTGGAACCAGACGAGCAGCAGGTGAGCTGCGATCAGCGCCAGGATCAGGCCCGGCAGGATCAGCACGTGCAGAATGTAGAAGCGATCCAGCATCAGGTCAGACGGGAAGTCACCACCAAAGATGGCCCAGTGGGTCCAGGTACCGATGATCGGGATGGACAGAATGATCGCGGACATAATGCGCAGACCCACACCAGAGAGCAGGTCATCTGGCAGGGAGTAACCCATGAAGCCCTCGATCATGCCGAGCAGGATCAGGGTGACACCGATGAGCCAGTTAGCCTCACGCGGGCGGCGGAACGCACCGGTGAAGAAGATACGCATCATGTGAGCGAACATCGACATCATGAACATCAATGCAGCCCAGTGGTGCATCTGGCGGACAAACAAGCCGCCACGCACGTCAAAGGAAATATCAAGTGCCGTTGCGTAGGCGCGAGACATCTCGACACCGTTGAGCGGCAAGTACGCACCGTCGTAAATGACCTTGGTAATGGACGGGTCAAAGAACAGTGCCAGGTAAATACCAGTCAGCAGAAGGATGATGAAGCTGTACAGCGCCATCTCTCCGAGCATGAAGGACCAGTGGCTCGGGAACACCTTGTTGAGCTGAGCGCGGAGGAATCCGGCGCCAGACAGGCGCGAATCAGCGTTGTCCGCGGCTTTAGCGAGTTTTGTAGTCATTAGGACTTACGCTCCCAGAATGCCGGGCCAACGGGCTCGATGAAGTTGCCGTTGGCGATGAGGTAACCTTCTTCGTCAATTGTCACAGGCAGCTGCGGCAACGCGCGAGCAGCCGGGCCGAAGATCGGCTTAGCGTACTGCAGTGCGTCGAACTGCGACTGGTGACACGGGCAAAGGATGCGGTTCGTCTGCGCCTCGTAAAGCGAAGTCGGGCAGCCGATGTGGGTGCAGATCTTCGAGTAGGCGTAGTAATCGCCGTAGTGGAAGTCTTCCTGCCCCTCACGCTCCACAACCTTCTTCGCATCTGCGGAACGCAGGCGAATCAGCATGACCGCGTTACGCGGGCCATGGATGGAGTGCATGTGGTTTTCGTACACATCGCGCTCCGGGTTGTACTGCGCGCCGTCGTTCACATCTTCCTCATACAGCGGGAAGACGGTCTCCATGGCTGCAGCAGCCAGGTCCTCCGGGCGCATACGCACCAGGCGGGAAACGCCAGCGGTGGTGAAGTGCTCCCCTGCCACACCGGAGTGCTTTTCAGCAATCGCACCGGTATCGCGACCCAGGTAGATCTTCACGCCCTGCTCGTGCAGGGTCCAGCCGTGGGTCCACAGGGTGCCGTCACCGTTGTAGCCAAGAGCATGACGCTCGCGCCACGGGTTCTTGATCATGCCACCCATCGGGGCGATAACCACGAGACCAGCCAGAACACCGGCGGTGCCGAGCAAGCCCTTGATGGCCTTACGACGACCCAGGGTGGAGGTCTCCCACGCATCATTCAGCAGTGCGGTGGTCGTACGGCGGTCCAGCTCAGAAGAGCGGCCGTCATGACGACGCTGCACCGAAATCTCTTCCGGGATGAACTTCTTCACGTACTGGATGATGGCAAAGCCGAGAGCAGCAAAGGTCAAACCAGCGGTCAGACCCAGCAGCGGCGTGTACAGGGTGAAGGTCAGCAGGCCTTCGTCACCGTGGAACTTCGGCTCCCACGGCCAGAACAGGTACACACCCAAAAACGCGATCGCGGAGACTACGGAAATAACCAGCCACGCGGTGATGCCGGCAGCAGCCGACTTCTCGCGCGGGTCACCCTCTACCGGGTAACGCTCCTTGCGGTAGGCAACCGTAACGTCATCGAGCTCGGTACCCAGAGCAGCGAGCTCGGCATTGCTCATGCGGTCGAGCTCTTCAGTCGTGTAGTTCTTCTTCACATCACTCATGAGCGGGATCCAATCCAAATAGCACCGGCAGCCACGAGGGTCACACCGATAATCCACATCGCCATACCTTCAGAAACTGGGCCCAAGCCACCGAGACCGTAGCCACCCGGGCTCGGAGTCTCCTTGGAGGACTTAATGAAGGCAATGATGTCCTTCTTCTCATCAGCGCTGAGCTGACGATCAGAGAACTTCGGCATGTTCTGCGGGCCAGTCAGCATCGCCTGGTAGATCTCCTGCTCATTCGCAGGATCCAGGACTGGTGCGTACTTACCGGAGGACAGTGCGCCACCACGGCCGGTGAAGCTGTGGCAGGAGGCACAGTTCAGGCGAAACAGCTCGCCGCCACGGGCGACGTCTTCTGCTTTCATCTGTCCATCGAAATTCTTGCCACGGAGTTCCTCCATGGCAAGCGTGCCGTCCGGGTTGTACACCAGCTCCGGACCACCACCGTTGGCAGCAACATATGCGGCCAAGGCGAGTGCCTGGGACTCGGTGTAACGCGGGCGCTTGCGCTCAGCCTGCGCATCGTTGGACATCATCGGCATACGGCCAGAGTTGACCTGAAAGTACACGGCGCCTTCGCCGGTACCGATCAGGGAGGGGCCGCGGCCTTCAACGCCCTGAAGGTTCGCACCGTGGCAGGTAATACACGCCACGTCGTAGAGATCCTTGCCCTCTTGAATCAGAGCCTGCTCATCACGCTGGGCGGTAGCAACCTGCGCGTTCGGCGCAAGCGCGGATGCAAGGAAACCCGCGCCGGTCAAACCCAACGTAAGCGCTGCAGCACCAGCGACGGTGCGCTGCGTCTTGCGACGGCTACGCGTCTTCTTAGGTGTGTTTTCCATCTTGTTTCCTTTAAAAGAAATGCTTTGAGAAGTACGTCAGTTCGCCTGACTACTGGACCAGGTACAGCGTGATGAACACGCCAACCCAGATCACGTCAACGAAGTGCCAGTAGTAGGACGTTGCCATTGCGGCGGTTGCCTGTGCAGGAGTGAACTTCGACTTCGAAACACGCATCATCACAACGATGAAGGCGATGATGCCTGCCGTCACGTGAGCCATGTGGAAGCCGGTGATGATGTAGATCATCGAGCCATACACGCTGGACTGAATGGTCACACCCGCATGAATCATCTCCGTCCACTCAATACCGACGAGGACGAGGAAGACGAAGCCGAGCGCGATGGTGACACCGAACCACTTGCGCAGCCCGAAAACGTCACCCCTTTCAGCAGCGAAGACACCCAGCTGGGACGTCACCGACGAGGTCAGAAGAACGACGGTAATAATTCCGCCGAAGGCCACGTTCAGGTGCGCCGTCTGGTTGCCCCAATCGCCAGCCGTCAAGCCGTTGGCTCGAGACACGAAGTACATCGAGAACAGGCCGGCGAAGAACATTAATTCTTGGGCGAGGAACGCAATCGTGCCGACGCTGACCATGTTGGGACGGTTCAGCGCTGCGACGCGATCATGCGGTGTCGCCATACCTTGGTTAGAAATTGCGGTCGTCACGCATGTGATTATCCCCCGAAAGAGCCGTAAAGTCACCTTGATTACCCCCGAAATTTCTCTGCATGTAGGACTACAACCAGCTCTTTTTAGTCATAAACGTGTTGCAGAAAAACTTTTTTCAAAACCCGGGAACTATTTAGCCCTCATATCCGACCAGCATCCATGCAGGTCACCCGCAAAGGCCGGAGAGATCACGTTGGAATGGGCGCAATTTAGCCCCTTGCAGAGCGCTGCCAACACTACGTCTCATGCTCTTGAAATAGTTCCCGTATGTGCCCAACATCACACGACCGACTCTCCCACCTTTAAGGGTCCACCTTTCGGATGACCCCAGCCCATAGCCGACAAAGCAAAACCCCGCCAGCTCCGAAATGTACTCGGAGCGGGCGGGGTATTCCCAGTCGGTGAAGGCTATACCGACATTAGTGCTTCTCGCGCGGAATGCCGTACTGCAGGTTCAGCTGGGTGGTCGTCCAGATCAGGAACACTGCACCGAAGGCACCCAGCCACAACTGATAGAAGGCAATGCCCAGCCCCAGGAAGAAGATCGCACCGGCCATCGCGAGCGGCCAGATGGAGCTTGGGGAGAAGAAGCCCAGCACACCAGCCCCGTCCTCAATCTCAGCCTCTTCCCAGTCTTCCGGGACGATATCCATGCGACGCTCGGTGAAGTCGAGGTACACCGCAAGCATGAAGCACAGTCCGGTAGCCAGTACCAGTGCGACAGAACCAACCCACTCGGTGCCGAACAGCCACGCGTCCTCACCAATCCAGGCAGTGGAAATGATGTAGAACACCGCCATCAACCCCAAGAAGGTGCCAATTGCGTAGAAAACTCTTGCGCCAGTTCCCATTTTTTACACCTCTCTCTTAAACGTTCGCGTTCGGGTCTTGGTAGTTGATGCCGTCGCGGGTACCGGTACGGTCACTCACGAACGGGCGGGTGGAGGTTGCGTACGGTGCCTCACCGATGGCGCGCAGAGCGTCAGAGTTCGGCGCCTGCGGGTTAGCAGTACGGAATGCAACGTAGTCGCGGAACTTCTCCGGGCTCACAGCACGAACCTCGAAGTTCATCATTGCGTGGTAGGTACCGCACATCTCGGCACAGCGGCCAACGAATGCGCCCTCACGGTCGATCTGCTCAATCTGGAATGCGCGCTGCTGCTGGTTGGATTCCGGGTGAGCGTAAGCGTCACGCTTGAACAGGAACTCCGGAACCCAGAACGCGTGGTTCACATCGCCAGAAGCGAGGCGGAACTCAATTGCGGTCTCGGTCGGCAGAACCAGAACCGGTACTTCCTCGGTGGAGCCGATCGTCTCGATCTCATTGAAGTTCAGGTAGGAGATATCACCCGTGGACATGCCGTGAATCGGGTTGGCGTTGCGCGTGCCCTCTGGGTCGAACTTCGTGGCGTCCGCGAGCGCCTGGCGCTCCTCATCAACGCCGTCGTACGCCTGGCCGTCTGGGGTGAACTCACCGTCAATGGCCGCGTAGCCAAACTTCCAGTTCCACTGGTAGCCGGTGACGTCAACCGTCACCTTCGGATCCTTGTTCAGCGCCGTAGCATGCGTCTGCGACTGCACGGTGAAGAAGAACAGCACCATGACGATGACGATCGGCACGATGGTGAGGATCAGCTCAAGCGGAACGTTGTACTGCAGCTGCTTCGGAAACTCCGGAGCACCCTGCTTCTCGCGCTTCTTGTTGTTCCAAGCAAAAATCGCGGTGAGGAACAGACCCCACATGATGATGCCAATGATCCAAGCGGCAACCCAGGTCCATACCCAGAAGTTGTACATCTGAGCACCCTCAGGGGTGACCGGGTCCGGCCAGCCCATGTCCATGAGTCGATTGACCGCGTCCGGCGCTGCTACGTCACAGCCGGTGAGCGTGAGCCCACCAAGCAGGAGCGAAGCCGCGATGCCAGCCTTCTTGGCAAAGCTGCGGTTCGTGTGCTTTTCCACGTGTGTTTGCCTTCCTGTCCACACTTCATGTTCATGTTCCGGCCGCTCAATTCACGGTTCTTCGCAGTCTTCGCGAAAAAGTGCATTAAACTGCCAGAACATTCCTACCCAGTCAGAATAGTTCAAATGAATTCTCGAGTTGGAATTCCAAGCGCTTCACTTGGGATGCCTGCTCGGGGGTGGCGTCAAAACCGGAAAAACTCCCGCTTGCTGGGGTGCGTGCTGGGCTTTTGGCGTGGCGTCGATAAGCAAAAGCTCTTCCTTCGTCCAAAAGTTGGCCCCCTTTCGGGGCACGGCAAAAGATGGACCGGCGCGGTTGCCGGATGTTGGGCACGCGTCTCTATTGTGGAGGGAAGCAACACGCGCACCTTATATATAGGAGAGGTTTCCAAATTATGTGCGGTCTTCTAGCAATGCTCACTGCAGGTGGCTCCGGCGCCTCTTTTGTTGAGCCTGTTGAGCGGGCGCTGCCCTGCATGTACCACCGCGGCCCCGATGCCGCCGGCACATGGAACGACGCGGACGCGGTTTTCGGTTTCAACCGCCTCGCCATCATTGACATCGAGCATTCCCACCAGCCGCTGCGCTGGGGCCCTAAGGACAATCCGCAGCGTTACGCGCTGACATTCAACGGTGAGATTTACAACTACATCGAACTGCGCGAAGAGCTGCAGAAGGTGGGCTTCAGCTTTGCTACGGAAGGCGATGGTGAACCAATCGTCGTTGGTTTCCACCACTGGGGCGAGAAAGTAGTGGAGCACCTGCGCGGCATGTTCGCCTTTGTCATCTGGGACACGGAGACAAAGACGATGTTTGCCGCCCGTGACCAGTTTGGCATCAAGCCGCTGTACTACGCAACGACCGAAGCTGGCACCGTCTTCGCTTCTGAGAAGAAATCCATCCTGGAAATGGCGCCCGAGCTTGGCCTTTCACTGGATCTGGACCGCCGCGCAATCGAGCACTACGTGGACCTGCAGTACGTTCCGGAGCCAGAGAGCCTGCACGCCGGAATTCGTCGTGTGGAATCCGGCTGCACGGTCACCCTGACTCCTGGCGGCTCGGTGGAGTCCAAACGCTACTTCAAACCTCACTTCTCCCCTACCCCAGTTGCGAAGGGAAAAGAGCAGGACCTCTACGACCGTATCGCTGCGGCACTTGAAAATTCTGTGGCGAAACACATGCGCGCCGACGTCACCGTCGGTTCCTTCCTCTCTGGCGGCATTGACTCCACAGCCATTGCCGCGCTGGCCAAACGCCACAACCCAGACTTGCTGACATTTACCACCGGCTTTGAGCGCGAGGGTTACTCCGAGGTAGACGTTGCCGCCGAGTCCGCCGCAGCGATCGGCGTGGAGCACATTGTCAAGATTGTCTCGCCTGAGGAATACGCCGACGCCATTCTGAAAATCATGTGGTACCTGGACGATCCCGTGGCGGACCCCTCCCTGGTGCCCCTGTTCTTCGTAGCCCAGGAGGCACGCAAACACGTCAAGGTGGTCCTCTCCGGCGAGGGTGCAGACGAACTGTTTGGCGGCTACACCATTTATAAGGAGCCACTGTCACTCGCACCGTTTGAGAAACTGCCGGCAGCGTTCAACCGTGGGCTGAACCGCCTTTCGCGGGTATTGCCAGACGGAGTCAAGGGCAAAAGCTTGCTTGAACGCGGCACAACCCCGATGGAAGAGCGCTACTACGGTAACGCCCGCTCCTTCAACTTCGAACAGCTCCAACGTGTGCTGCCGTGGGCGAAGCGCGAGTGGGACCACCGCGAGGTCACCGCGCCGATCTACGCCACTTCTACTGAGATGGATCCTGTCGCGCGCATGCAGAACCTGGATCTGTTCACCTGGATGCGTGGCGATATCTTGGTCAAGGCAGACAAGATGAACATGGCCAACTCGCTGGAGCTTCGTGTTCCGTTCCTGGACAAGGAAGTCTTCGAGGTCGCGCAGACGATTCCATACGACCAGAAGATTGCCAACGGCACCACCAAGTACGCCCTGCGCAAGGCGATGGAGCAGATCGTGCCGCCGCATGTGCTGCACCGCAAGAAGTTGGGCTTCCCGGTGCCGATGCGCCACTGGTTGGCCGGCGACGAGCTCTTCGGCTGGGCTCAGGACACCATCCGTGAGTCCCAGACCGATGACATTTTTGCCAAGGATCAGGTCCTGGAAATGCTCAAGGAGCACCGTGATGGAGTCTCTGATCACTCGCGTCGCTTGTGGACGGTCCTTGCGTTCATGATCTGGCACGGCATTTTCGTGGAGCACCGCATCGACCCCCAGATCGAGCACAAGGATTACCCCGTCAAGCTCTAGCCTTCTGCAAGCATCTCGCGCACCATGGGCACAACCTTGGTTCCATAAAGTTCCACGGAACGCATCCGCGCAGCGTGCGGGATCTGACCAACGGTGGAATAGACCATGTCGTAGCGACCCAAGTCCAGCGTGCGAACCGTGTCCGCGATCTTCCTAGCCACCGTCTCCGGTGAACCCACCGTGAGCGCACCGTGGTTGATCTCCGCCTCAAACCTGCCGCGGGTCAGCCGCGGCCATCCGCGCGTAATCCCGATACGGTGCTGAGCGGCGGCGTACTCCTCAAAGATGAGATCCTTGGCTTCCTCATCAGTGTCAGCAACAAAGCCCGGTGAGTGCACGCCCACCGGGTGTGCGGTGGTGCTGAATTGCGCGGTTGCCTGCTTATACAGGTCAATAAACGGCTTGAACCGCGCTGGCGCCCCACCGATGATCGCCAGCATGAGACCAAAGCCGTAGCGAGCGGTGCGCACCACCGACTCCGGCGAGCCACCCACGCCTACCCAAGTAGTCAGTCCGTTTTCGGTCTTGGGAAACACATCAGCGTTCTCCAGCGCCGGGCGGGTCTCACCGGACCAAGTCACCGGCTCCTCTTTGACCAGTTCCGCCCACAGGTTGATCTTTTCCTCAAACAGGCGGTTGTAGTCCTCCAGCTTGTAGCCGAACAGCGGGAAGGACTCCGTAAACGAGCCGCGCCCGAGAATAATCTCCGCGCGGCCGTTAGACAGTGCGTCGAGAGTAGCGAACTGCTCAAACACCCGGACTGGGTCGTCCGAGGACAGCACTGTCACACCGCTTGCGAGCTTGACGCGCTTCGTTGCGGTAGCAATACCTGCCAGCATGGTCGCCGGAGAGGAGATTGCGTAGTCCGGCCGGTGGTGTTCACCGACAGTGAAGGCATCAACGCCGATGCTGTCTGCAAGTACGGCTTCCTCCAACGTCGCGCGGATTGCCTCTGCGTGAGTAAACAGTGTGCCGTCTTCGTGGCGCGGCAGGTCACCGAAGGTATCTAGTCCAAATTGAATAGCGGATGGGTCCAGCGTCGTCATGCCTACTCCTTTATTTATGTGACATGTCAACTATCTTAACGAATTTAGCGCGGGAATATTCCTGGCGTCGAGGAGGCGTCGATAAGCAAAAGCACTCCCTCACTAGCAGATAAAAAATTTCCTCCCGCATTCCCGCAGGTCGCATGTCAATACATTGGACGGAAAACACGTTGTGTGCTAGCAGACGCACTGCGCAATCGCCGATTACACGCGATACTTGGCAAGTGAGAAGCGAACCCTTGGCATCAGCATCATCAGCATCATGGCATCAATGACACTTTTCGCTTCGGCGTGCGGGTCGGGCGAGGAAGCTGCCCAAACGGAAACCAGCACAGCAACTTCAAGCGTCGCCCAGCGCGGCGGCACCTCCACCATCACGTTTGCCCTACCTGAAGGAGTAAGCGAGGTTACGGACTATTCACCTACAGACGGCTGGACGAAGTCCTACACCGACAACCCTGAAAACCCAACGATTATCATTCGCGTCAGCGACGACCTAGGCCGACACTGATATCGATGGTGTCTGGTTCCTGCTGCCTAATGACGACAGCGACCAGGTTGCAGGTGTTGAAATCATCCGCGATTCTCTCGAGTACACCTCCTAAGCCCCCATCAAAAAATTCCGCCACGCGGAAACTCTCCCCTAAGGTCATTCAACAATCCCAGGGAAGTTTTCCGCGCAGCGGAATTCGCTACAAACTATTCGCTGCAAACTAGCAGCGGCTTAGTTGAAGCTGTCGCCACAAGCGCAAGCGGAACCTGCGTTCGGGTTGTCAATGGTGAAGCCCTGCTGCTCGATGGTGTCAGCGAAGTCGATCGTTGCGCCGCTCAGGTATGGCACGCTCATCTTGTCTACGACGAGGCGGACACCGCCAACCTCATCGACCTTGTCGCCGTCAAGCTCACGGTCATCAAAGTAGAGCTGGTAGCGCAGGCCTGCGCAGCCACCCGGCTGCACAGCAATACGCAGGGAAAGGTCGTTGCGGCCTTCCTGGTCTAGCAGTGCTTTTGCCTTGCCAGCTGCTGCCTCGGTCAGGGTTACTCCTGTTGCGGAAGTTGGTGCAGTCATTGTTTTCTCCTCACGTTTCTGGTGGAGTTTGCGCCCAGCGTACTCCAACTACGCCATGCAACGTCATGCACACCCGAACTATTCCAGCATCCTGCCTTTGGACTGTAGGGATGGCCTTGTAGCCTAGGACACGTGAAACTTCCCTGGCAGAAATCTGAAACGGCAGCTGATGCCGATACGTTGAAGACGGGCACGAATACGGACGCTCACGCGGCGACCGAACCGGAGCCGCAACACCCGAAGGGCTACACCCCGCCAAAAGGCAAGCCTACGCCGAAGCGTCATGATCAAGAGGTCAAGCGCGGCGTGGTGCGTGATCCGAATGCGGCCACACCGGCGCAGGAGGCGCAGCGCAGAAAAGAACTCAAGCAGTCCATGAGTAAGGACGAGTGGAAGGCGTACAAGCAGCAGGAGCGCGAGGAGCGTCGTAAGGCGTCGCGTGAAATGCAGCAGCGCATCGACGCGGGCGATGATCGCTATCTGATGGAGCGTGACCGCGGCGAGGTACGCCGTTACGTGCGCGACTGGGTTGATTCCCGCCGTCTGTTTAACAACTACGCCATGCCGTTTGCCATGGTGCTGCTGGCAGTGATGTTTATTGGCACGTTCTTGCCACGTCTTGCTGCGGCGCTGAGTATTGTGACGTTCATTTTTGTGGTCACAATCTTCTTGGAGGCGTTCATTGTTGGCAAGCGTGTGAATAGTGATGTGCGCAAGAAGTTCCCGGGGACCTCGGACACTGGTTTTGCGCTGGGCATGTACGCATGGACGCGTGCGTCGCAGATGCGCAGCTGGCGTTCTCCGAAGCCGCAAGTTGAGTTGGGCCAAAAGGTCTAGGCTGTGGCTGTGCAATTCCCTCCCGTTGAGGCGCCGAGTGCGTCGCGCAGGCAGACGATTCTGGACAGCCTGCAGGCTTCGGTCCCTGGCCGTTCGTTGGGCCGTTTAGCGCAGTTCGGCGCGTGGGTGGCGTCAGTGCAGGGTGAGGATGTGCCGCAGCCGTTTACGCGTGCGCGTGCGGTTGTGGTGGCTGGCAATCATGGGATTGCCCAGCGTGGAGTCTCGGCGTGGGTGCAGGATGCAGCACGGCAGCAGGTGCAGCAGATCGCTGCAGGGGGCGGTCCGGTGAATGCGGCTGCCAGGCTTGCTGGTGGAAGCATCAGGCTTATCGATGCCTACGTGAACCACCCCACCCGCCCTATCGATACCGAACCCGCGATGACGCCCGAGGAGTGCACTACGGCATTCGAGCACGGCATCGCAATTGCTGACCAAGAGATTGATGCTGGCGCAGATCTGATCATTCCGGGGGATTGCGGCGTGGGTAACACCACGGTTGCCGCTGCCCTGTTTGGCGTGTTCACCCGCACGGAACCCGTGAAGGCGATCGGCCGGGGTTCCGGGATTAATGATGAAGTGTGGAAGGTCAAAGTCACCGCGATCAGGGACGCGATGTTTCGTGTACGGTCCTTCCGCGATGATGAAGAGCGCGTAATCGCAGCGATTGGCGGGCCAGATTTCGCCTGCCTGGTGGGGGTAATTGCGCAGTCGGCTGCTCGCCGTACCCCCGTGGTTATTGACGGGGCATACGCCGCCGTTGCTGCCTACGTGGCTGAGCGCATGGCGCCCGGCACGAAGCGCTGGCTGATTGCCAGCCAGCTCACCGCTGAGCCTTGCCACGTGACCTGCTTGGAGGCGCTCGAACTTACGCCGGTGTTGGCGTTGGACTGCACCGTCGGCCAAGCGGCTGGCGGGTTGGCAGCATTGCCAACCATCAACCTCGCCGCCGAGCTGGTTGCTGACGCCCTGTCCGATACCGCGTAGGTCCGTTTCAACCGGGCCTAACCCCGGTTTAAACCAGGCGGCAGTTCCAGCCGTGGGTGTCTTCCACGGTGCCGTTTTGGATACCGCGCAGGCGCTCACGCAGCTGCAAGGTGATTGGGCCTGCTTCGTTGTTGTTGATGGTGAACTCACCATCTGCGGAGAGCACACGGCCCACAGGCGTGATAACCGCCGCCGTACCACAGGCCAGCGTTTCGGTGATCTGGCCGGATTCGGCACCGTTGCGCCAGTCGTCGACAGTAATCTTGCGCTCCTCCGGCGCATATCCCAGGTCCTGCGCAACCTGCAGCAGGGACTTGCGGGTAATACCGGCCAGCAAGGAGCCCGACAGGGCGGGGGTGATCAGCTTGGCGTTATCCCCAGAGCCTTCGACGAACATGAGGTTCATGCCGCCCATTTCCTCGATGTACTTGCGCTCGATTGCGTCCAGCCACACAACCTGGTCGCAGCCTTTTTCCTCAGCCTCAGCCTGAGCCAGCAGGGAGGCGGCATAGTTGCCAGCAAACTTGGCATCACCAGTACCACCAGGTGCTGCACGGACGTACTCCTTGGAAATCCACACGCTTACCGGCTTGATGCCGCCGGAGAAGTAGGCACCGGCAGGTGACGCAATGAGGTAGAAGGTATAGGAGCTACTCGGCTTGACCCCCAGGGTCGGCTCCGTAGAAATCATGAACGGGCGCAGGTACAGGGCAGCCTCACCGCCGGCTGCCGGCACCCAGTCCTGGTCCACGGTCACCAGCTGCTTGATCGCTTCGATGAATGTCTCTTCCGGCAGCTCCGGCATGGCCAAGCGGTGCGCGGAGTGCTGGAAACGTGCAGCGTTTTGCTCCGGTCGGAACGTGGTGATGGAGCCATCTTCATGGCGGTAGGCTTTCAGGCCCTCGAAGATCGCTTGGCCGTAGTGCAGCACACTGGTTGCCGGGTCCAAAGAAATCGGACCGTAGGGGCGCACTTGTGCGTCGTGCCAGCCGTCTTCCTCGGTCCACTCAATGGAAACCATGTGGTCGGTGAACGTCTGGCCGAAGGCGGGGTTCTCCAGAATCGCCTGACGCTCCACGTCGCTCACAGGGTTGTCGGTTTTCGTAATGCTGAATTCAATCGAAGACATGACCTAACCTTACTCCTATGAAGTTGAACAATTTCAGTGTCCGCGGCACAACCGTGGCACTTAAGACTGCTGACTCTGCTCCTACTACTGCTGCACGCATCGTGCCCATTGCCAAAGGCACTGACGGCCTTGAGCTTCCAGTGACCACGCTGGCGCCGGAAGGTCTCCTCGATGCCCTGTCCGCTCTCGGCGCCAAGGGTGGCGCGGGCGAGACGCTTCGCCTGCTTATCAACGGCACCGTCTACCTCACCACCGGCCTGGGCAACGCCGACGACATCGATGATGAGGCGGTACGCCGCGCTTACGGTGTCGCAGCCCGCGCGCTTGGCGATCTCAAGGAAGCCGCCGCATCCTGCGAGTTTGGCACCCAAGCCGTTGTTGAGGGTCTGCTTCTGGGCAGCTACAAGTACGCAGGCTTCAAGTCGGACAGTGGTAAGGACACTGACAAGGACAGTGACAAGGACAGCTCCCCCGCCACCGTGACCGTGGTTGGTGCTGACCAGGAGGAGTTTGAACGCGCGGTTGCTGTGGCCGATTCTGTGAACTTCTCTCGCGACTTGGTCAACACCCCGGCTGCGTTCCTCTACCCGGAAGCCTACGCCGGCATTGTCAAGGACCTGGCCGAAGAATGGAAGGATGAGGTTGACCTGACGGTAGAGGTCATCTCGGGCGACCAGCTGGTTGAGCAGGGCTTCGGTGGCATCGTGGCAGTTGGCAAGGGCTCCAAGAAGGGTCCGCAGCTGGTGCACGTGTCTTACGACGGTGGCGGTGACAAGCACATCGCCCTGGTTGGCAAGGGCATCACGTTTGATACCGGCGGCATCTCGCTGAAGCCGTCCGCAAACATGGAAGACATGATTTCGGACATGGGCGGTTCTGCAGCGCAGTTGGGCGCGATCGTTGCCGCAGCAAAGCTGAAGCTGCCTGTGCGTGTTGATGCATGGCTGCCGATGGCTGAGAACATGCCTTCCGGCAACGCAACCCGCCCGGGCGATGTGATTACGCACTATGGCGGCAAGACCTCCGAGGTACTCAATACCGACGCTGAGGGGCGCCTTGTGCTTGCCGACGCAATTGCGCGCGCCTGCGAGGACAACCCGAACTACTTGATCGAAGCCGCAACTCTGACCGGCGCACAGCTTGTCGCACTCGGCGCACGTACCACCGCCGTGATCGGCTCCGATGAGTTCCGTGACACGGTTGCTGAGATCGGCCGCGGTGTCGGCGAACCAGCTTGGGCAATGCCGCTGCTTGAAGAGCAGGAAGAGGAGCTGAAGTCCCCAGTTGCCGACATGCGCAACGTCCACAACAAGCGCACCGGCGGCACCAGCTTCGCAGGCCTCTACCTCTCTAAGTTCGTGCCGGAAGACGTTGAGTGGGTACACCTAGACATCGCCGGTCCGGCATGGAACGGCGGCTCTGCCTACGGCTACGTGCCTGCACGCGCAACCGGCGCGCCGGTACGCACCATCGTTGAGACGATCAGCCGTATCGCTGCTGACCAGGTTTAGTTTCTGGGCCTAGTTTTGCAGGCCTAGTTTTGCTAGCACACAACACGAAAACGGTGCTGTGTCTACACATTCCACCTGGGGTTTTGCAAGCTTGTTTTCGTTATCTGCTAGCAGCCAGCCTGGTTCCGGGTGGCCTGCTAGCACACAACACGAAAACGGTGCTGTGTCTACACATTTCACCTGGGGTTTTGCAAGCTTGTTTTCGTGATCTGCTAGCAGGCAGCCTGTTTCCAGGTGGTCTGCTAGCACACAACACGAAAACGGTGCTGTGTCTACACATTCCACCTGGGGTTTTGCAAGCTTGTTTTCGTTATCTGCTAGCAGCCAGCCTGTTTCCGGGTGGCCTGCTAGCAATGTCCAAGAACACCATGGATTCCGTGTCCAAAAACCCTATGGACATAACATTCTTGGCCTAGTTTTTGGGCCTAGCTATAGGGATTCTCGCCGCGCTCAAACTTAGCGCGGCGTTCCTTTTGTTCCGCCCGCTTGCGCAAAATGCGCTCCTGCTCAATTTTCTTGCGCATGCGGTCAGGGTAGCCGGTCTCCTCGACGTCATACAGCGAGATGCCCAACATGCGAGCGACCTCATCAATCCCCTTCGGCCCACCGATGCGGCGGCGGGTGTAGTTCCCCTTTTCATCCACCAGGACCACGGACATTTCATTAATCATGGTTTCCGGCTCAACAAATCCCTCAACAAACGTGCGCCCCTGGACCCAATCACGCAAATATGCAGCATCGTCGGGGCGGATTGTCTCCCCTGGAGCACGAGGTGGGGCGAACTGAGAATGGCGTTTGCCTCTGCCGAAAAGGTTGAACACGTCGAAACATCCTAGTTCAGGGGGTGCAAATAGCAACGCGCCGAAGCGATAGCGGGTAGTCTGTGAGACCGTATAACTTCCACAAAGATTATGAGGAGACGTTGCAACCATGGCGCACTCAGTAGAGATGCCCGAGCTGGGCGAGTCAGTAACCGAAGGCACGATTACGACCTGGCTAAAGGAAGTCGGCGACACTGTTGAGGTGGATGAGCCGTTGCTGGAGGTTTCCACCGACAAGGTTGACACGGAAATCCCCTCCCCCGTCGCCGGCGTGATCCTGGAGATCAAGGCTGAAGAAGATGACACCGTTGAGGTGGGCGACGTGATCGTCATCATCGGCGAAGAGGGCGAAGCAGCTGGCGCTTCCTCCGACAAGGCTGAAGAGGCTGAGGCTGAAGAGGCTGAGGCTGAGGCACCGGCAGAGGAAGCACCGGCAGAGAAGGAAGAGGCTCCTGCAAAGCCTGCTGATTCCGGTTCTGCAACCGACGTTGCTATGCCGGAGCTGGGCGAGTCCGTAACCGAGGGCACGATTACCACCTGGCTGAAGTCCGTTGGTGACACCGTTGAGGTGGACGAGCCGCTGCTGGAGGTCTCCACCGACAAGGTTGACACCGAGATACCATCCCCAGTTGCAGGCACCTTGGTTGAGATCCTGGCCGAGGAAGACGACACCGTAGAGGTGGGCGAAGTCATCGCACGCATTGGTGACGCGAACGCTGCTGCGTCCTCCGCAGACGAGGCTGAGGAGAAGGCCGAAGAGCCCAAGGCTGAAGCACCGAAGGAGGAGCCAAAGCAGGAAGAGAAGCCTGCGGCTGCACCGAAGAAGGCCTCTGGCAAGTCCACCACCGTTGATATGCCGGAGCTGGGCGAATCCGTAACCGAGGGCACGATTACCACCTGGCTGAAGTCCGTTGGTGACACCGTTGAGGTGGACGAGCCGCTGCTGGAGGTCTCCACCGACAAGGTTGACACCGAGATCCCGTCCCCGGTTGCAGGCACGATCCTGGAAATCCTGGCTGAGGAAGACGACACCGTTGACGTTGGCCAGGCCATCGTGGTGATCGGCGACGCTGACGCAGCTGCTGAGGAGCCGGCAGACGAGCCGAAGGAAGCACCGAAGCAGGAAGAGAAGCCTGCCGAGGAGCCGAAGCAGGAAGCGCCGAAGCAGGAAGCACCGAAGGAGGAAGCACCGAAGGAAACCGTGAACACCTCTACCAAGCTGGAGGACCGCGGCGACAAGGTTCCGTACGTCACCCCACTGGTCCGCAAGCTGGCTGAGAAGCACGGCGTTGACCTGAGCACGGTTGAGGGCACCGGTGTTGGCGGCCGCATTCGCAAGCAGGACGTTCTGGCTGCTGCTGAGGGCGGCTCCGCTGCTGATGCTTCGGCTGCAACGAAGGATGCGCCGAAGGGTGCTCGTGCCAACTGGTCCACCAAGTCCGTGGATCCGGCAAAGCAGGAGCTCATCGGCACCACGCAGAAGGTCAACCGCATCCGTGAGATCACCGCTGCGAAGATGGTCGAGTCCCTGCAGACCACCGCACAGCTCACCCACGTGCAGGAAGTGGACGTCACTCGTGTTGCGGAGCTGCGTAAGAAGGTCAAGCCGGCATTCGTCGAGAAGCATGGTGCCAACATCACCTACCTGGCGTTCTTTGTGAAGGCTACGGCTGAGGCTCTGGTCTCCCACCCGAACGTGAACGCGTCCTTCAACGCGGAGACCAAGGAGATCACCTACCACGAGGACGTCAACCTCGGCATCGCTGTGGATACCCCGCAGGGCCTCCTGGTTCCGGTGATCAAGAAGGCTCAGGACCTCAACCTGGCTGAGATTGCTAAGGCGATTGCAGACCTGGCTGAGCGTGCACGCAACAAGAAGTTGCGTCCGGACGACTTGTCTGGCGCTACCTTCACGGTGACCAACATCGGTTCCGAGGGTGCGCTGTTGGATACCCCGATATTGACCCCGCCGCAGGCAGGCATCCTGGGCACCGCTGCAATTGAGAAGCGCCCGGTCATTGTGACCGAGGACGGCATTGACTCCATCGCGATCCGCCAGATGTGCTACCTGCCGTTCACCTACGACCACCAGCTGGTTGACGGTGCGGATGCTGGTCGTTTCGTGACCACCATCAAGGACCGCATTGAGGAAGGCAACTTCGAGTCCGACCTGGACATCTAAGCCCTAGTTACGTCCTAGATACGTCCTAGAAAACGCAGACCCGGTACCGCTTTCGGTGCCGGGTTTTCGCATTGCTGCATACTATGCAAAACCTGCCGTACGCTGCATCTTCGGCCTACCTGTGAGCTGTCTACAGAGAATCCGAAACCCCGCAAGCGCCTTGCGCAAATCGCTATGCTGGTGCGTAATTTGTACGCCTTGGATAAGGAGTTCTAGTTGGACTACATTTCCCGACATATTGGCCCGGACCAGGATGAACAGCACCAGCTGTTAGATGCACTGGGGTATGACTCGCTTGAAGCGCTGATTGCTGCGGCGGTGCCTTCAGGCATTTTGGCAGACAAGCCGCTGGATCTTCCGGACCCGCTGACGGAATATGAGGCGCAGGCCCGGCTTCGGGAACTCGCTGACAAGAACACCGTGCTGCGAGCCTTCTATGGGCAGGGTTTTTCCTCCACGCTGACGCCGCCGGTGATTCGCCGTGGTGTTGTGGAGGACGCGGGCTGGTACACCGCATATACGCCGTACCAGGCTGAGATTTCCCAGGGCCGCCTGGAGGCTCTTTTGAACTTCCAAACCATGGTCCAGGACCTGACTGGGCTGGATATTGCGAATGCTTCGCTTTTGGACGAGGCCTCGGCCGCCGCCGAAGCCGTCGGCCTGATGTCTCGCGCGGTGAAGAAGGGTCGCAGAGTACTGCTGGATTCCCGTCTGCACCCGCAGGTAATCAAGGTGACCACTGAGCGCGCTCGCGCGATTGATCTTGAGGTTGAGGTCACCGACCTGACCCAGGGTGTGGTTGGTGAAGACCTGGTTGGTGCGGTGCTTGCGTACCCGGGCACGGAAGGCGACATTGTTGACCCACGCCCGGTGATTGAGGCGATCCATGAGCGCGGCGGCCTGGTTGCCGTGGACGCAGACATTCTCGCTCTCACGCTGCTGGAGTCCCCGGGTGAGCTTGGTGCAGACATTGCCATTGGTTCGACGCAGCGTTTCGGTGTGCCGCTGTTCTACGGCGGCCCGCACGCAGCATACATGGCGGTGAATACAAAGCTGCAGCGCCAGCTTCCGGGCCGACTCGTGGGTGTGTCCAAGGATTCGGAAGGCTACCCGGCCTACCGTCTGGCGTTGCAGACGCGTGAGCAGCATATTCGTCGTGAGCGTGCAACCTCCAACATTTGTACCGCACAGGCTCTTTTGGCGGTCACTGCCTCCATGTATGCGGTCTACCACGGCCCTGAAGGGCTGAAGAAGATTGCGCGCGCTGTGCACCAGCGTGCAGCTGACTTCGCTACCGCGCTTGAAAAGGGCGGCGTGAAGGTGAAGCATGCGCAGTTCTTTGACACCGTGGCGGTTGCGGTGGATAACGCGCAGGGCGTTGTGGACTCACTGGCTGAGGCGGGATACTTGGTTCGCCCGATTGATGCGACCACCGTGGGCGTGTCTTTCGGTGAAGACACCACGGATGCAGACGTTGCCGCCTTGCTGCGCGGCTTTGGTGTGGACTTCCCCGCCGCGGATAGCCCGGCGCGCCTTCCGGAGTCGCTTGAGCGCGCAACCGAGTTCCTCACCCACGTGACGTTTAACACCATCCACTCTGAGACCCAGATGATGCGCTACATCCGCACGCTGGGTGACAAGGACTTGGCGCTGGATCGCACGATGATCCCACTTGGTTCCTGCACGATGAAGCTCAACCCGACGGCAGGTCTTGAGGCAATCACGTGGCCTGCTTTTGCCAACGTCCACCCGTACACGCCGGATGCGTACACCGCTGGTTGGCGTGAGCTGATCGATGAGATCCGATCCTGGCTGGTGGAGATCACCGGCTACGCCGAGGTCAGCGTGCAGCCGAACTCGGGCGCAACCGGTGAGCTGGCGGGCCTTTTGGCTATCCGCGCATACCACGTTGCTAATGGTGACACGGAGCGTGACATCTGCCTGATTCCGGCATCTGCGCACGGTACGAACGCGGCGTCGGCAACATTAGCGAATCTTCGTGTGGTTGTGGTTAAGACTGCCCAGGACGGTTCTATTGACCTGGCTGATTTGGAAGAGAAGCTGGATAAGTACGGCTCCCACGTTGCTGCCATCATGCTGACCTACCCGTCCACGCACGGCGTGTACGAGAAGGATGTACGAGTGGTATGCGACAAGGTGCACGCGGCCGGCGGTCAGGTCTACATCGACGGCGCGAACATGAACGCGCTGACCGGTATTGCCCGACCGGGCGATTTTGGTGGCGACGTGTCCCACCTGAACCTGCACAAGACCTTCACCATCCCGCACGGTGGCGGCGGCCCGGGCGTTGGTCCGATCGGCGTGGCAGAACACCTCATTCCGTTCCTGCCAGGCGACCCGACTGACCCAGAGGACACCCGTGGCGTACCGGTGGCATCCACCCTGTACGGCTCTGCGGGCGTACTGCCGATCTCTTGGTCCTACATCGCCATGTCTGGCGCCGAGGGGCTGCGCAGCGCCACCGCCCACGCAGTGCTCAACGCCAACTACATTGCGCGTAAGCTCCACGACAGCTTCCCAGTGCTCTACACCGGTGCGAATGGCCTGGTTGGCCACGAGTGCATCCTGGATCTGCGTGAGCTGACCGACCAGTCCGGCGTGACGGCGGCCGATGTGGCCAAGCGTCTGATTGATTACGGTTTCCACGCCCCCACCCTGGCGTTCCCGGTTGCAGGCACGCTGATGGTGGAGCCAACCGAGTCTGAGGACAAGGCTGAGCTGGATCGCTTCATTGCCGCGATGCGCTCCATCCGCACGGAGATCCAGGAGATTATCGACGGTGACGTGGAGTACGAGCGCTCCGTTATCCACAACGCCCCGTACACCGCGAAAAGCGTCATCCGTGATGTCTGGCCGTACGAATTCTCCCGCGAGAAGGCCGCCTACCCGGTGGACACCTTGGCGCGTTCGAAGTACTTCCCGCCGGTGCGCCGCATCGACGAGGCATTCGGCGACCGCAACCTGCAGTGCGCCTGCCCGCCGCCTGAGGCCTTCGACATTGTGTTGGATTTGGAACTAGACCCGGCTGCTGAAGCCTAAGGAGGATTGACATGGCACAAACCCCACTTCACGCCACGCATGAAAAGCTTGGCGCTTCGTTTACTGATTTCGGTGGCTGGGAGATGCCGCTGAAGTACGGCAATGAGCTTGATGAGCACAGGGCCGTACGCAATGGTGTTGGTATCTTTGACCTCTCCCACATGGGTGAAATTAACGTGCAGGGCCTAGATGCCAGTGCGTTTCTGGACTACGCACTGATCTCCACCATGAGCACGCTCAAGGACGGCAAGGCGAAGTACTCGATGATTGTCAACGCCGACGGCGGGATCATCGATGACCTGATCACCTACAAGTTCAGCGACAATCACTTCATGGTTGTGCCGAACGCCGCAAACACCCCTGCGGTGTGGGAAGCGTTCCAGGCACGCGCTGAGGGTTTTGACGTGCAGCTGAGCAACAACACCGATCAGTTCGGCCTCGTCGCCGTCCAGGGCCCGGGTTCGCTTGAGGCGATCAAGGACCAGCTTGCAAACGATCCTACGGACTTGCCTTACTACTCCGGTGCGTGGAACACGCTGCGTGCAACCGGCGAAGACGTCGAGGTATTCGTTGCCCGTACCGGCTACACCGGCGAGGACGGATTTGAGTTGTTCTGCGCAAGCGACGACGCCCAGAAAGTGTGGGACGCCGTGATTGATCACGGCACACCGTGTGGTCTGGCTTCGCGTGACTCGTTGCGTCTTGAAGCATCCATGCCCCTTTACGGGCATGAGCTTTCCACCGAGATCACCCCCGTTGAAGCAGGCATGGGACGTGCGTTTGCAAAAAAGGAAGCCGACTTTGTAGGCAAGGACGCTCTCACGGGCCGTGAGCCGAGTGTGGTCATCGTCGGCCTGACCTCTGAGCAGCGCCGTGCAGCCCGCGAGGGATCCGAGATCTTCCTGCCCGGCACGGAAGACAAGATCGGCGTGGTCACTTCCGGCCAGCCTTCACCAACGTTGGGCCACCCCGTTGCTCTTGCACACGTCAACCCTGAGCACACGGAAATTGGCACCGCTGTTGAAATTGACATCCGCGGGAAGCGTTACCCGTTTACCATTAGTGCAACCCCCTTCTACAAGCGAAAGGACGCATAAGCCATGGCTTTGAACCCTGATTTCTACTACTCCGAAGACCACGAGTGGATCAACGCCACCCCGAACACCGCTGTGGGCGCAACCGTGCGCGTTGGCATCACTGACGTTGCTGCTGACCGCCTGGGCGAGGTTGTCTTCGCTGAGCTGCCAGCTGTGGGCGACACTGTGACCGCTGGTGAGACCTGTGGTGAGATCGAGTCCACCAAGAGCGTGTCCGATCTCTACTCCCCCGTCACCGGTACCGTCACCGCCGTCAACGAGGACATCGATGGCGCATACGAGACCATCAACAATGACCCCTACGGCGAAGGCTGGCTGTTTGAGGTCCAGGTGGAAGAGGTTGGAGAGCTGATGACTGCAAACGAGTACGCTGCAGCCAACGGCGTCTAAGTTGTTATTCGGTGGTGGGGTTTATTACCGCCTCCTGAAGACTCACCTGCCAGCTCACGCGTGTCGGGAGTATGCGCGCCCATGGCAACCCCGTTGCGTGTGAAGCTGCGCCCCATATCCGAAACCACACCCCTGCGGCCTCCTAGGCCGCTGCTTGCAATGAACTGATTACACTTTCATCCATGACTGCCCCTCGCGATCCATTTTTCCCGGCTGACAAGTCCATTCGCGCCTCCAGCGCGCCGATTGAGGTGCGCAGACTGGGCATGGTGGATTATCGCGAAACGTGGACGCTGCAGGCTGATTTGGCTGCGAAACGCGCTGCAGATGAGGTGCCGGATACGTTTTTGGTGCTAGAGCATCCGTCGACGTTTACGGCCGGGAAGCGCACGCAGCCGGAGGATATGCCGGATCCGTCGTATCCGGTGCCGGTGGTCACTGTGGATCGCGGCGGGCGTATTACGTGGCATGGGGAGGGCCAGCTGGTTGTCTACCCCATTGTCAAGCTTGCTGAGCCGGTGGATGTGGTTGATTACGTCCGCAGGCTTGAAGAGGCCATCATTGAGGCCGTCCGCAAGGCTGGTGTGCACACGGCTGGGCGTATTGATGGCCGCTCCGGGGTGTGGGTGCCCGCCTCAACAAAGGCAGTGGATCCGGCTGCCCCGTCACGGGACCGGAAGGTTGCAGCACTTGGTATCCGCATCACACGTGGGGTGACCATGCACGGGCTGAGCCTGAATTGCGACAACACGCTTGAGCACTACAACCACATCGTGGCCTGCGGTATTGATGACGCGGATGTGACCACGATGAGCCTTGAGCTTGGTCGTGACGTCACCCCATCTTCGATGGAGCCTTTGCTTATCGACGCTTTAATTCGCGCCCTCGCCGGCGACCTCGTCGTCGCTGACCACTCGTTTGGTTCTGCCCCTGACCCGTCGAAAGGTTTGCGAAAACGTCACTCTTGACATATCCACTACAGTCGGGGGCGTGACTGTAGCACCTGAAGGTAGAAAATTGTTGCGCATTGAGAAAAGAAATGCGCAGACCCCTATTGAAACGAAACCGCGTTGGATCCGTAACGCTGTAAAAACCGGTCCTGAGTATGAGGACATGAAGCAGAAGGTCAAGGGCGCCTCGCTGCACACGGTGTGCCAGGAGGCTGGCTGCCCCAATATTCATGAGTGCTGGGAATCCCGTGAGGCCACGTTCTTGATCGGTGGCGCTAATTGCTCGCGGCGCTGTGATTTTTGCCAGATTAACTCCGCAAAACCAGAACCGCTGGACCGCGGTGAGCCGTTGCGTGTAGCCGAGTCCGTGCGTGAGATGAATCTGAATTACTCCACGATTACGGGCGTGACTCGTGATGACTTAGAGGATGAGGGCGCTTGGCTCTACGCAGAGGTTGTGCGCAAGATTCATGAGCTCAACCCGCACACCGGTGTGGAAAACCTCACTCCGGATTTCTCCGGTAAGCCGGATCTTCTGCAGGAAGTGTTTGAGGCTCGCCCGGAGGTGTTCGCTCACAACTTGGAGACGGTGCCGCGTATTTTTAAGCGCATCCGCCCGGCGTTCCGTTATGAGCGTTCCTTAGACGTAATCCGCCAGGCTCGTGACTTTGGTCTGATCACCAAATCCAACCTGATTCTAGGTATGGGTGAAACGCGTGAGGAGGTTATGGAGGCACTGCATGACCTGGTTGATGCTGGCTGTGACATCATCACGATCACCCAGTACCTGCGCCCGGGCCCCATGTACCACCCGATTGAGCGTTGGGTGAAGCCTGAGGAGTTCATCGAATACCGCGATGCTGCCTACGAGATGGGCTTTGGCGCTGTTATGTCCGGCCCGCTGGTGCGTTCCTCGTACCGCGCAGGCAAGCTCTACGTGGAGGCAATGGAGCACCGTGGGCTTGAACTGCCGGAGAATTTGAAACACTTGGCGGAGACGTCGCAAGGCGAAACTGCTCAGGAAGCCTCGACCCTGCTGGCGAAGTACGGGGAGAGCAAAGAGCACCCGGTGACCACCCGCTAACATGAGTCGCATGGCTAAAGAGGATTCGAAGGCTGCTGCTAAGGCAGCCAAGAAAGAAGCTCGCGCCGCGAAGCGCGCGAAAGGCAAGCAGACGCGTGGGCAGTTGATCCAAGCGTTCAACATCCAGCGCAAGCGGGATACGAAGCTGATCCCGATCATGCTTGCGTGTGTGTTTGGCGTAGCGCTTGTGTTTTTCCTCCTTGGCATGCTGTGGAACGGCCAGTGGTACATGCTGGTGCTAGGCCTGCTGCTCGGCGTGGTGCTGGCCATGTTCGTGTTCTCTCGTCGCCTTGAGGCCTCGATGTATGACGAGGTTGGTGACACCCCTGGTGCTGCCGGTTGGACGCTGGAGAACATGCGCAACACCATGGGCATTGTCTGGCTGACCCAGACGGGCGTGCAGGCAAACACGCACATGGACACGGTGCACCGCGTGATGGGCAACCCTGGCGTGGTGCTGGTGGGTGAAGGCAACCCGAATCGCCTGAAAACTCTGATGGCGAAGGAGCACAAGCGCGTGGACCGTCTGCTTGCCGGTGTGCCTATTTATGAGGTGTACGCCGGTGAGGGCGAAAACCAGGTGCGCGTGCGTGACTTGCAGAAGCACCTGCTGAAGCTGCCGAAGAACTACCAGAAGAATGACGTGTACGGACTGGCTGCAAAGCTGGATGCGATGGATGCGCGTACCCGTGGCGGCAATATGCCGGGCTTGCCGGGTGGTCCGCTGCCTCGTCAAGCACAGAACATAGCGGGTATGAACCGCAAGATGCGTCGTATGCAGGAGCGCAAGGGCCGGTAAAAATACCCGCTCGATTGTGAGACGTTACTGCCAATTAACACCTAGAGCCTGATCACGGTGGTGTTGGTTGCGCGGTCGTGCATGCCGCGCCCATCAGCGTCGACAAGAGCCGCGGGCAAAATGAACCCTGTCAGGATGGTGCGCACCGCAGCCCGCCAGAAGCCCACGGGTGCCTCCGCATCGACGCGGGCTACCCCCATGCCCAGCACCATCATCCCCGGGGTACGGGCGAACAGCCAGCCAAACAGAATCCCCATGGCTATCCACAACAAGTAGGTCAGCGTGGCCCTGTCCCCAAGCACGTCGGTTTGGGTGACCGCGAAGCTTGCAATGGCAAGACAGATCAGCCAATCGATCAAAACCGCCACCATGCGTCGCATCACGGACGCCTGTGAGCCAGAGCCGTTTTTCGGCATACCCAAAAATTCACCCGGATATGAGGGCACCGCGTCATCTTCGTACATGTCTCACACCCTAGCTGGCCGCCGTTTGTCTAAAATTGAGAGCACTGTTTTACACCTGAAGGAGATACACGTGGGCTTCGAAAACATCGAAGACGTTCAAAAATTCATCCGCGACGAAGAAGTCGAGTTCATCGATGTTAGATTCACCGATGTTCCGGGCATTGAGCACCACTTCTCCATCCCCACCTCCATGTTCAATGAAGACGTTATGGAGGAAGGCCTAGCTTTCGACGGCTCTTCTATCCGTGGTTTCACCACCATCGAAGAATCCGACATGACGCTGATGCCGGATCTGGCAACGGCACGCCTTGATCTGTTCCGCAGCTCGAAAACGCTGAACATGAAGTTCTTTGTCAATGACCCGTTTACGCACGAGGCGTTCTCGCGCGACCCGCGCAACGTGGCAAAGAAGGCCGAGGAGTACTTGGCGTCGACCGGCATTGCAGATACGTGCAGCTTTGGTGCTGAGGCAGAGTTCTACCTCTTCGACAACATCCGCTACGAGGTTGAGGGCAACCGCGCCTTCTACGAGATCGACGCTGAAGAAGGCTGGTGGAACCGCGGCAACGAGGTTGAGGCAGACGGTGGCCCGAACCTTGGTTACAAGAACCGCTGGAAGGGCGGCTACTTCCCTGTCCCGCCGCACGACAAGACGGTGGAAGTCCGCGACGCGATGGTGCACAACCTAGCCAAGAGCGGATTTAGCATCGAGCGTTTCCACCGCGAGGTGGGCAACGGCGGCCAGCAGGAGATCAACTACCGTTTCAACACCCTGCTGCACGCCGCGGATGACCTGCAGGACTTCAAATACATTGTGAAGAACACCGCCACGCAGTTTGGTAAGACTGTGACGTTTATGCCGAAGCCGCTGGCTGGTGACAACGGCTCTGGCATGCACGCACACCAGTCCCTATGGAAGGACGGGGAGCCGCTGTTTTACGACGAATCGGGCTACGGCGGCCTGTCCGACATCGCACGCTGGTACATCGGCGGCATCCTGGAGCACGCCGGTGCGGTGTTGGCGTTTACCAACCCGACGCTGAACTCGTATCACCGCCTGGTGCCGGGCTTTGAGGCACCGATCAACCTGGTGTACTCCCAGCGCAACCGCTCCGCGGCGATCCGTATCCCAATCACAGGCACGAACCCGAAGGCCAAGCGCATCGAGTTCCGTGCGCCGGACCCGAGCGGCAACCCTTACTTCGGCTTCGCCGCAATGATGCTTGCAGGCTTGGACGGTATTAAGAACCGTATTGAGCCGCACGCACCGGTGGACAAGGACCTCTACGAACTGCCGCCGGAGGAAGCCAAGGACATCCCACAGGCACCGACCTCGCTGGAGGCGTCCCTGGCCGCACTGGAGGCGGACCACGACTTCCTCACCGAGGGCGACGTGTTCACCGAGGATCTCATTGAGACCTACATCCGTTTGAAGGTTGACAATGAGATCGCCCCGTCGCGTCTGCGTCCGACGCCGCTGGAGTTTGAGCTCTACTTCGACTGCTAGACCTCGGGACACTTTCGGACTTCTGAACAGCAGATATTCGGAAGACTCGCCTCGCACGACGAAACCCCGAGATTCCACGCGGATTCTCGGGGTTGGCGCTATTTCAGGGCCATTTTGGCCGAGATTTCATGTCCGAATGAGCCGTTTTTCAGCACCCAACAACGGCTTGTAGACCACCGCCCCATTGTGGGCAAGCTGATCTCATCGTCCAGGTCGTGGAAAGCATTCGAGTCGCCCTCGAACAGAGAGAAGTGCGTGTGCACCGCCGCGCCGTCCAAGTTGGCAAACGGCTTGGCATGAAGATGGCGTGCACCCCGTTGAACTCCGCGACCGTTTTCACGATGTAGCGGAAGGTGACAATGTTGTCTGCCATGGTGAGCGCGTCGGTGTGGCGCAGGTCGATCTCCTGCTGGCCGGGCGAGCCCTCATGGTGCGAGAACTCGATGACAATGCCCATGTACTCCAAGGCGCAGCACGTGGCGCGGGTCGGCGTAGAGCGGGTCACCGTCGGACATGGTGATGTCGCAGAACATCCGCGCGGTTTGGATGCCGGTGTCCTCGTCGAACGGCAGCGGCTGGTACGTCGACGGGTCGGGCCGCAAGAGGGTGTCCGATTCGGAGATGCGGCTAAAGCCCTCAATCGAGCTGCCGTCGAAGCCCACGCCCTCCTCGAACGCGCTCTCCAGCTCGGCCGGTGCCGTCATCACAGTTTGATTCAACGAATTTATTTGGCATATAGAGGAGGAATATCGTCTGCGTGACGTGTCTCACAGACATAGGAGAGTGCTTCCGTAACCTGGATGATGCAAGCGATTAGTGATCAGGATTGCAAGCAAACTTGATCGGTGATCTGTTGCCAACCTAAATACCCCAACCGGAAATCGAGAAAGGTATTGAAATGACTCAGAAAACTATGATCGCGAAACTGGCAGCTATCGGCGCAGCTGCAACGGCACCGCTCACACTCGGCGGTAGCTTGGTTATCGGAGGGGCCGCCACGACCTATATTGGAACTGCCATGGCAACAGAACGCTGCTTGCAAGGCTAATCGCGGCCTGCTCAACTAAGCACTACTGACCCCAGCTAGGAGGTGTTGAAAATGAATGTTTCCGAACGTGTAGGGTTTGGAGCTGGCGTCATCGCTATCGTGCTCTCGCTGCTGAGCGTGCTCTTGGCAATCTCTCGGGGCACGGGCGGAGTTACGGTTATGGCGGCTGCTGGAACTGTCGCCGTAATCGGAGCAATGTGCATCTACTGGAGCCTCACGTCAAGACGCAATAGCAAGGACTAAGCGCTCCGCCCATTCAAGGCCTTGGCCGGGAACCACTCTGGTCAAGGCCCTCTTCGCTTGGAAATCCCAATTAAACGGGAATGATCAACGCCACGAACTCGAAAGCAACAGGTAGGACGATAGATTCCACTGTGACTCAGCTTCGTCATCAATCACCGGGCCATCCCCGGCACCCCTGCCCACTATGGAACTGATTCATTCCACTCGCTCGGGCGTCAACGCTGTGAGCCAAGACAACCTTCCTTCACCATCTTCACATTCGAGGTTTTGCCCTCCAGCAGTATGAACACCAACATCAATCCGGGTTTTGGAGATTCTCAAAGAGATACTCAAAACAGTCAAACCCGGCGATCTTGAGCTCATCGACCTTTCCGTAATGAAGGTGGAGCGGACCCGCTCATAGTGGCGTGCGCACTAGCAAAGATAGAGGAGACCGAACAAAGCCTGTTCAACCCAGAATGGGTAATTGTCACCAATGATAAGGCCGCAATTAATCTTGCATCAGAGTTCGGTGTGCCAACCATGGGAGTGGACGAGTTTGCAGACCTAATCGACTCATCTGAGGACGATTGTTCGACGACCGTTTGACACTGTGGGAAAACAGGTGAGGGTTTCGTGGGAGAGGGCATGAAGTTCGCCTGAGTTACCCTTGGTCAAAGAGTTATCCGAAAATGCCCACTAGTTCCGCGCGGCGGCTGCCAACTCATCATCGATGGTGGTAGCCGCCGTCGCGCGAATACCCACAAGGCCCATGAGCACAGCGCTGGCAACGAGCGCGATGAGGATACCGTGCCAGTGCCCCGTCGCGTCATAGGCGGCGCCAACAAGCAATGGCCCTGCTCCTGCCATCAGGTACCCGTAGGGCTGGACAAATCCGGACAGTTTCGCTGTGACCACGTGTGATCTGCTGCGTGCCGGGATCAGTGCGATGGCGGTTGGGAAGCAGAATCCGCCGACGCCGAGGAGGAAGGCCCAGAGGTAGGGCAGGTGGGCGTCGGTAAGCAAAAGCCCCAAATACCCTGCTGCTGTGGCAACGGCGAAGGCAACCACGAACGGGGTGAGTGTGCGGGCGCGGGCAATCAGTATCGGCATAACCAACCCGCCGAACACGTTGAGGCTGCCGAGGAGCGCCAACGCGACTGTGCCGGTTGTGGCGGAAGCGCCGGCGTCGCGGTAGATCTGCGGCAGCCATCCCATTTGGATATAGGCGTTCATGGACTGCAGACCGAAAAACAGCAGCAGGAACCGTGCCGTTCGGGAACGCCACAGGGGAACATCGAGGACATGGTCATGCTCAGCGCCGTTGGTGTTGTGCTGGGGTGCGTCATTACCAAGCTTGGCTACCACCACGGTCCACACCACAACCTGCACGGCTGCCGGCACAGCCCAGACGACGAGTGCCCACGACCAGGCGCCGTTGCCAGAAAACACCAGCGCACTCAACGGGCCCACGGCACCGGACAGGCCGAGCAGTGCACCGTAGACCGTCATCAACGCCACCACGTGCCGTCCGCCGTGCTGCTTAATCCAGGCTGGCAGCAGCACGTTGGCCACAGCGATGCCGGCAACGACAAGGCCGGTGAGCACGATAAATACTGCCATCTGGCCAACCCACGGGCGCACTGCCAAACCGATAAATGTGCATGTGGCGCCAAGCGCGATGGTGCGCGTGAGTCCCAAACGCATGGCAATCGGCACCGCGCTTAAGCCCATCAACGCGAAGAGGAAGCCGGGCATCGCCGTGATCAAGCCCGCCTGTGACGCGCCGGCACCGAACGAGGCTAGGGCTTCCTCCAGCACCGGCCCCACCGAGGCGATGCCCGCGCGGAGGTTGATCGCCCCCGCCACGACGGCGGCAAACAACAGCGGCGCCGACAGCAAAGCCGCTGTGTTGCGGCGCTTAGAAGGGCGCATAGAAGTAGGTCGCTTGGACGAGTTTCCCATTGGACCATTAGGCACCCAGAGCACAGAAACGTCAACCTTTAAGCAAACTCGAGGTGCCGGACTGCGTACGGGCGGGAGTTTTGGCCAAACCCGCTACCTAGCACCCGAAGTTCCCCGAACACGCCAAAGGGATTACCATACAGGCGTGACTGACAAGTTCCGCGAACTTCCCCCACCCGGCCCCGCTTGGGGCGGCAGCCTCATGGGCACCTCAATCGTCGCCCGCCTGCTGGTTGAAGAAGAAATGATGGTCGCCGCTGGCGTGTTTGCCGCAATCGCGTGCGCCATTTTGCTCGTGCTGACCGCAGGTTTTCTCCGCTACCACTTCCCCCGGTTCGAGCGAACCACGATGGCTGCGTGGTCAATGTACTTCATCGGCATCCTCGCCTTGGGTGCCGCACTTTCGGGTCTTACCGGCAACGGAGCATTCCGTCTCATCGGCTTTTGGATCGGTGCGCCGCTGACCATCCTTACCTACACCATCCAGCTGAGAAAGTTCGAGGGCAAGCCCCAATTCACCTGGGGCCTTCCCCTGGTTGGCCCGATGATCTCCGCGTCTGTGGCGGGTTGGCTGGCTCGTGATTACGGCCAGTTCTACCACGTCGTCGGCACCGTACTGTTCTTCATGTCCATCCTCACCGCTGTACCCACCTTCGCTTACGTCTACTGGGCTGCGTGGCACAAACGTGTGGACTTAACCGGCGCCAACTCCGCTACCGCATGGGTGCCGCTGGGGGTGGTTGGACAGTCCACAACCGCCGTCCAGATCATGTACCCGGGCACCTTTTCGGTGTGGTACGGCTATGTGGCGCTCACCTTATCCATCCCGCTGGCCATCTGGGCGATGGTGCAGTTCTACCCCAACGTGGCACGCTGGGTGGACTACTCGCCGGCGTGGTGGTCGTGCACCTTCCCCACCGGCACGGTCAGCATGGGCGGCCACCAGGTGGCCCAGGTCAACGGCTCACACTGGCTCGACGCAGTTGCGCTGAGCATCCCAGCACTCCTTATCGTGCACTGGGCGTTGTGCTCCAGCAGGTTTCTCACATGGGCTTTTGCTTCACGACGCCAAAGTGCACCCCCGAGTAATTAATTGCCCAAAAAGTTGCTGTAATTACCCACCTCAAGCTATTCTGTTTTTAACAGATACCCCCTCCAAGCTTCTCGTAAGATCAGCGAAATATGAGAGGGGGGCTTGTTATTCTAAGACGATGAATCGCCGGAAGCCTTTTCTTCCCATTCCCCGTCAAGTAGATTTGCTCTCTAGCCGGGGTCTGACGCTCCCCGCTAGAGAAGCTGTGGCCAGTTTTCTAAAGCAGCACAATTATTACCGCTTTTCTGGCTACATGAGGTACTTCCAGGTTGCTCCTTCACATGGCAATGAAGACTTCGAACCCAATATTCACTGGGACGACATAGTGGAGATTTATAACCTCGATATCGAACTCCGTACTCTGTTGCTTGAAGGCATTCACCTTGCAGAAATATCGGCAAGAACGGCTTTCGCATACAGCGAAGCTGATATCCATTCTCCTTATGAAAAGTATCTTGACTCTGATGCTTACAGGCGTCCGCCCAACCCCGCTATGAAGGCAACCAACGAGCTGATACTCAACGAGCTGAACCGCTCACGTGAGCCATATATCGCAAAGTTTCGGAAAGGCTGCACAGACGTAAACCAGCGGTGGACCGACGACGTCCCCGTATGGGCTGCAGTAGAAGCCTTGTCTCTAGGGACACTGTCTAAAGCGATCAGTTTCCGCAATGACGGGAATGCTGTTTATCAAGGAACCTGCACGGCCCTCGGGGTAGGGAAGCCATACTTGTCGCCGCAGTTGCGTTCTTTCACGTTCATAAGAAACAAATGTGCCCACTCCTCCCGCCTCTGGAACTGTTTCGTCGTCGACCCCCCTCGGGTGCCGGAAGGGGTAAAACGGCGCGCAGAAAGGTTAAACGGTACGTACGCAGGAAGCTCAGTGTTTGCTGTGATCGTTGCACTCGATTATTTCCTGTTCACCACCAAGCTGCGCGAAGGCTTCTTGGATGAGTATCTACAGTTAGCCAGTACTTCAGAGTTATTTAGTCAGGGTATTTCTCATCCGCGAACTTCATAGCCCGAAACCAGTCAGACCCCGCTACCGTGCGGTGACGCGCTCAAGCACCACGGATTCACGGCGTACGGGCGCCTCGGCGCTGATGGTGAAGCCGTCGCGCAAAACTTCCAGGGAGCGTTCGAAGCGGCGCTCGTCATCAGCATGCAGGGTAAACAGCGGCTGGCCAGCGGTAACTTTCTCGCCCTTCACCGCGTGGAGTTCAATGCCGGCGCCAAACTGCACGGGATCTTGCCTGCGGGCACGCCCCGCGCCGAGGCGCCAGGATGCCACCCCGACTGCCAAAGCATCCAGCTCCGCAAGATAACCGTCCACATCCGCGGTCACGGTGTGCGTGTGCGCAGCTGTGGGCAGTGCGGCATCAGGGTCGCCACCCTGAGCGCGGATCATCTTCCTCCACGTGTCCATGGCGCGGCCGTCCTTCAACGCCGCTGCAGTATCAGCGTCGGGGACGCCGGCGGCAGTGAGCATTTCGTCGGCAAGCGAAAGTGTCAGCTCCACAACATCCTTCGGACCGCCGCCGGCTAAGACCTCAACTGCTTCTTCCACCTCAAGCGCATTGCCTACCTTGCGGCCGAGTGGGGTGGACATGTCAGTAATCAAGGCAACCGTGTTCGTTCCGGCATCGGTTCCAAGGTCAACCATGGTTTGGGCGAGATCGCGCGCGGCGTCAATATCCTTCATAAACGCACCAGTTCCCACCTTGACGTCTAGCACCAGGTTCGCAGTACCCTCGGCGATCTTCTTGCTCATGATGGAGCTTGCGATCAACGGGATGCAGTCCACAGTCGAAGTGATGTCTCGAAGCGCGTAAAGCTTCTTATCTGCCGGGGCAAGCCCGCTGCCTGCGGCACAAATGACGCAGCCGGGTTCTTCGAGGATCTCCATCATGCGCTCGTTTGAGATCGCGGCCTGCCAGCCGGGGATAGATTCCAGTTTGTCCAGCGTGCCGCCGGTGTGTCCCAACCCGCGGCCAGAAAGCTGCGGGACCGCCACACCGAAGGTGGCCACCAGGGGTGCTAGGGGCAGGGTGATCTTGTCACCCACGCCACCGGTGGAGTGCTTGTCCGCGGTAACGCGCGTAAGCGAGGCAAAGCTCATGGTCTCGCCCGAGTTGATCATGGCCTGGGTCCACTGCGCGATCTCTTTACGGCTCATCCCGTTGAGAAAAATAGCCATGGCCAGGGCCGACATCTGCTCCTCGGCAACTACGCCGCGAGTATACGCATCCATCACCCAGTCGATCTGTTCTTTGCTCAAGGGCTGGTTGTCGCGTTTCGTGCGGATGACATCAACGGCGTCAAAACGCTCGGCCATGGTGGATTCCTTCTGGTTATGATTTCGGTGTCAATCCATCACGGTAGTAGAAAACCAGGTGTTCCCATGGCCACCTCCGCAGTCACTGACGCTCAGCTGATCCAGCACGCACGTAAGGCGCAGGCACGTGCGTACGCGCCGTACTCCAAATTTCCGGTTGGCAGTGCGCTTCTGCTTGACAACGGCCACGTGGTCCCCGGCTGCAACCTCGAAAATGCCTCCTATGGCTTGAGCATGTGCGCCGAGCGCAACGCCGTCGCGGGAGCAATCGTGGGCTCTGGACCGCGCGAGGTTACCCACGCCGGGTTCATCATCGAAGCCGTAGCAATTGTGGGCAAGGCTGGCGAGCCGTGCTTCCCCTGCGGCGCGTGCCGCCAGGTGCTCCGAGAGTTCGGCTGCGAGCGCGTGATTGTGGAAGACGGGGAAGGTTTACGCTCATTTATATTCAACGAGGAACTGCTGCCCTACTCATTTGGCCCGGAATCGCTCTAAACCGCATTTCTCGCTCTAGCTGTGTAAACATGTGCGAAGCGCTGCTGAGCCTGCCCTATGGAAAGCTACCCTGACCTGCACAAAGGCAGCCTTTGCTTGCTTGTACAGGGGTTTTATCCCGTGCACCATGGGACGCATGACCGTTGTAGTAGAACCCACCACTAGCACTTACGTCGCGCAGGAGCCTGCCGCTGCGCCTCAGCCTCAGCCTCAGTCTGAGGCTGGACATGGCGAGCGTATGAACCGACTGCGCGCCGGCGTCTTAGGCGCCAACGATGGCATCGTGTCCACCGCCGCCGTGGTAGTGGGTGTTGCGGGTGCCACCGACAGCACCTCCGCTATCGCCACCGCGGGTCTTGCCGCGGTTGTCGGTGGCGCGATTTCGATGGCGTTGGGTGAGTACGTCTCCGTGTCCTCCCAACGCGACTCTGAAAGAGTCCGCGGTTTTGCAGACGAGCACCAGGTCAACCCGTGGTCCGCAGCAATCGCATCGTTCCTGGCGTTTTTGTTGGGTGCGGCGCTACCGTTCGCCGCAGCGGTGCTGACACCGGTATCCCTGCGCGTAGCGGCGACCTTTACGTTGACGCTGGTGTCTTTGTCACTGACCGGCGCACTGTCCGCAAAGCTGGGCGGAGCCGCCGTTGGGCGCCCCGTTATCCGTGTAGTGCTCGGCGGCACCCTAGCGCTGGGAGCTACCTTCCTTGTGGGGTCCTTGTTTGGCAGCCAGCTGTAGAAACCGGTGCACTCCCGTTGTAAGCTTTGGGCATTTAACAAGCTAGTTTTGACGTGAGGGGTGCGTATGTCTTCGCCGTTTAATCCAAACCAGCAGCCGCAGTTTGGGGGTCAGCCGCAGTTTGGGCCGGGACCAATGCAAGGCCCTGGCCCTGCTCAAGGCCCAGGCCAGCAGTTTGCGGGCCAGCCGTTTCCCGGTCAGCAGCTCGGCCAGCCGGCGCCGAAGCGTCGTGGTCCGGGTTGGCCAACGTGGTCGTATCTGGCGTTGACTGTTGTGTCGCTGTTGAGCAGCTTCCTGCCGGTGGCGGTGGTCGGCTTTGCGTGGGAGGGTCTTGGTAGCGCCGCGCTCACCTTCAACTGGTGGGGATCGATGTCTTATGAAGGCACCGGCTTGACCTCTGTTGGCGAGGAGTACTTCCGAGAGGGGCTCGGCGGGCCAGATGCTGGCATGCTGATCGGCACCATCGCGGTGATCCTGCTGTACATCGGCGCGACGGTTTTCGGCTTTTTCGGCCGCGACAAGGTTGCGGCGATTGTCGCCGCGGTTGCCGGTGGTGCGCAGCTGCTGACCACCATCTCCACCGCGTTTCAGATTGACGGCATGTACGGTTCCTTGGGCGCCGGCTGGTACCTGTGGCTGCTGTGCTCCCTGATTGCCATTGGCATTGCCGTTTGGATGTTGGTCAAGGGCACGCGTCCCGCACCGGCGCCGCAGTCCCCGTTTGGGCAGCCGCAGCCAATGCCCCAGCAGGGTCGGGGCTGGTAAATATGAAGCGCTTTGGGGCTTTACTCTTAACGACGCTCACGTTAACCCTCCCTACCGCCTGCACCAACGAATCCGAAGTGGACTTTGAAGCGCCGGTGTATGTCACCGTGGACAGCCTCGACGGCGCGAAGGTAACCATTACCAAGCATCAGCCTCTGGTTGTTCCCGTTGGCGAGAACCTGGATGCAGATGCGTGGACGGAGGGCAGTGTTGATAACGAGACGGTGGCAGCCTTTGAACCGGGCCCCAGCTTCCACGCGGTTGGTGTTGGCACTACCAGCGCGCAGCTGACCAACCCGGATACCGGCGAGGTGTACACCTTCACCCTCGTTGCGAAGTAGCTATGTGGGGTAGCTAGCGCTTCTTTGTTATGTCCATAGGGTTTTTGGACATGGAGTCCGGTGTCTTTTTGGACACGGAATCCATGGTGTTCTTGGACATTGCTAGCAGACCCCCGGAAACAGGCTGCCTACTAGCAGATAACGAAAACAGGCTTGCAAAACCCCAGGTGGAATGTATAGACACAGCACCGTTTCTGTGTTGTGTGCTAGCAGACCATCATGAACCAGGCTGCCTGCTAGCAGATAAGTTAGTTAGTAGCTAGCGCTTCTTCAGACCAAAGCGGGGGGTAAATGAGGTGGGGTGTTTGCGCTGCGCTGCGGCGTCCCCAATCACCAAACGCCACTTCGGGTCGGTCACCGGCATGTTTGAGATCGGGAACCAGCCGACCTCGGTGGATTCATCATCGCCCACAACGGGTACTTGGTCCGGATCTTCGGCTTCGCAACGAATCTGCACCGACATGTAGCTGGCCTTATCACCGTTGTCATGGGTGACGGGCCCAACCGCCCCCACACCCAACAAGGCGGCTGCGTTAACGCGCACGCCGGTTTCTTCCAAAACTTCGCGAACGGCCGCGTCATGCGGCTCCTCCCCCGGATCCGCAATGCCGGTAATTGGGGTCCACTGGCCGTTGTCGGCGCGCTTGACCAACAGCACCTCTGGGACAGCCCAGGCAGAATTATCCGTCGAATCTCGCAACACCACCGCGGCCACTGAAGGCAGCCACATAAGGTCAGTACCGATCTTTGCGCGTGTCTGAACAATGAACTCCGGGATTGGCATGGTTGCCAAGTGTAGACTTCCTTTAATCATGAGCACGAACAAACGCCTCCCCACCCCGATTTTTGCCATCGGCTACGGAGCAATCGTGCTCACCCTCGTGGTAGCCATGGCCATGCTGGTGAGCTACCACGTGGATGCAGAAGCGGACACCAGCGCTGCAGCCGGCAGCGCTGCAACCGGTACAGCAAGCACCACAACCACAACCGAGCAGGATCCGCGCCAGGCGTGGAACCCGCCGCTTCGGGACGAAGCAAATGTACTCGCCAGCATCCGCCCCTACTTGATCACAGATGTGAAAAGCGCCGTCGGCGAAACCGGGGTCATCGTGCGTGGAAAAGCCACCGAGACCGCAATGGCCTCCACTACAGAGTTCACTGGTCACCTCTCCCGTCTCTTGGAACAAAACTGCCTGGACACCCTTGTGCTGACCACCCCAAACAACATGCGCATCAGCTTTTTGGGTTTCTGCTTCTCCACGCTGCCGCCGGCAAGCATTGAGAAATACACCACGTTAGCTGCGGAAGAGGACGCAGACTCAGTGGCGTTTGTGAACCACAACAGTGCGGCTGGTGTTGAGGTGGCGTTGGGGTGGTTGGACGTGGCGTCGGAAAGCAAGCTCAGCGAACTGGAGCAAACCTGGAAGCGCCTGCCTTTGGAGCCTGGCTTGGACCGCCTGCGAACCAGTGCCTACACCAACGAGGAGGTTGCTGCCGGGCAACGCGTTCGCGGCAAATACATGGAGACCCGCCGCGACGGGCTGTTTACCACGACTGAGTAACCCAGGCTGGCTCCGGCACCACCGCGTGGATCACGCCCATGAGCTGCTCAATATTGGAGTAACTCATGCGCTTGGGGTTCTCCATCCCCTCGAAGCACTCCTCGTCGGAGCGGCCAGCCTCCGTGCCAGAGACCACGCCGATGATGACGGCGCGGCCGTTGACCTCACTAAACACAGGCCCGCCGGAATCCCCTGGCGAGACGCATACACCCGCGATATCGCCGAACGTGGGCAGCTGTTCTTCCACCATCGTGTCTACGATCTGCACGCGCTGGGTCTCTAGGAACTCGCCGCAGGTATAACCGGTGGTCCCGCCTGTCTTGCACACGCGGACTGGGGCGGGAATATCCTGCGCAATACCGGTGGGGATAGGATCGCCCACAACCTCCATAGCGCGCTGTGGGTCGGTGATCTCAATGATGCCAATGTCCACGCGCTCAGCCCCCGGGAGAAACAGGCCCGAGTAGATGAAACGCCCAGCCTCGCGCTCATAGTCAGAGGCAAACGTGGCATTCGTGGGCCACACCAGATCTCCCTCGTGGCCACAATGCCCAGCGGTCACCGCGAAGTTCCGGCCGTGAATGTCACTGAAAGAAAACGCCACCGTACATGACTGTGCGGTGAAACTTTCCCCCGGCGCCGGGTAATGGTCCGTGGTCTGAATCTTGGTGCCCGGCGCCCACACCGCATATTCCGGCACCAGCACCTTGTTCGCCGGCAGCTGAGTCTCACCTTCGGAGTGTTCCTCACTAGGTGGTGTGCGGACCTCCTCGAGTGCCTGGCGCTCCTGATCCGTTTGGCTTGGCACCTGTGATGTGCTCACCCCTAGCCACACCACACCCGCAACCAGCGCTAAAACCGCGACGACGGCAAACAGCCACGCCACACCCGGCCTGTGCTGGGCAGGCTGAGCAGACTGGGCATGCTGAGGCGGGCCCTGCTCAGGAAATGCCCACGCAGGGCTCGCGCCAGTCTGATATTTCCGGGCAGCGCCGAACTCATCACGCTGCCCCGGGTCCTGCGGGTTCGTGCTTACTGCCCAGCCTTGTCCTCGTTCTGCTGCGCAGCCTTGTCCTTCGCGGCCTCTTCCGCTTGGATCTTTAGGTCACGGATGAACTTCTCCGGGTCAAATTCCGTGTACTGCTCCGGTCCTGCGAACTGCTCCTGTGCCATGGTTAGGCCTCCGTCTTAACTGTCGTGTCCGTCGTATCAATAGCGTTGGCAATGAACTGCTTGACCGCCTCCGCATCATTGGGCAGGTCGGTGACGTGGCGATCCGCGTCCATAATCCCCTTGAACCGCTCCGGCACCCGCGGATACTCCTCAATCGCTTCATAGATGGTGTTGCTGAACTTCACCGGCAGTGCGGTCTCCAGCACGATCACCGGGGTATCCAACTTGTGCTGCTGGGCAGCCGCCACGCCATCCGCCGTGTGGGGATCCACCACAATCCAGAAGTCTTCCTTCAACTGGCGGATAATCTCCAAGCGGTCCTCATGGGTGGAGGTGCCGGACAGGAAGCCGAACTCATCACGAATCCGCGCCATAACCTCCTCGCCTGTCGCACCGAAATCATCAGTGCTGAAGCCGCCTTCCTTGACCTTGGTGCCAAACAGCTCGGCGGTAAGGGTGGGGTTGCGCAGTGTGGCGTCGAAAATCATGCGCTCAAAGTTGGAGGCCTTGGAAATGTCCATCGACGGCGAGGACGTTGCAAACGTCTCCTCCGCGGAACGCGGACGGTACTCGCCGGTGACAAAGAACTCATCCAACACGTCATTTTCGTTGGTAGCCACGATCAGCTTGTCAATCGGTAACCCCATCTGTTTGGCAATGTGGCCTGCGCACACATCACCAAAGTTGCCAGTTGGCACGCTGAACGAAACCTGCTGGTCATTGTTCTCCGTCACCTTCAGGTAGCTGGAGATGTAATACACAATCTGCGCAAGCAAACGAGCCCAGTTAATGGAGTTGACCGCACCGATCGAGTACTTGGACTTAAACGCGGCGTCCCCGTTGACTTCCTTGACCACATCCTGGCAGTCATCAAACACGCCATCGAGCGCGATGTTGAAAATGTTCGGGTCATCCAGGCCAAACATCTGCGCCTGCTGGAACGGCGTCATGCGGCCCGCCGGGGTGAGCATGAATACGCGGATGCCGTCACGGCCACGCATGGCGTACTCCGCAGAAGACCCCGTATCGCCGGAGGTGGCACCCAAGATGTTGATCTCCTCGCCGCGGCGCCCCAGCTCAAACTCGAACAGCTCGCCGAGCAGCTGCATCGCCATGTCCTTAAACGCCGCGGTCGGCCCCTCAGACAGGTGCGCGATGTAGAGCTTGTCATCTTCCAAACAGGTCACTGGCACGATTTCTTCGTGGGCAAACTTGCCTGCCTCCGTGGTGTAGGCCTTTGCCGTGAGCTGCTCAATGACGTGCGGCGGAATGTCATCCACGTACAGCTTGAGCACCTCGGCAGCCAGCGCTGCGTAGCCCTTTTCAGCCAGCAGCGTGCGCCACTGATCAAGCATGTCGCCGCTAATCTGCGGGTATGCGGCAGGCATGTACAACCCGCCGTCCGGGCTGAGGCCCTGCAGCAGGATGTCAGTAAACGAATTGGCAGTCGAGTGCGGGTCGCGCGTTGAGATGTAATCCACAACGCAACAGTCTACGTGGTGCTAGTGCCGTGGTGGCTCTTGGCGGCCAGTGAGGATGTCCACCACGGAGCGAATCGCAGCATCCCCAAGCGGCGGCAAGCTACGATGCGCCGCCGCTTCCGCCTCCGGCACCTCCTTGGCCAGCTTGGCACCAGGCTCTACCTGCAGCGTGAGCGTCTCGCCATCCAGCACAAGCTTCGCGTCAGGGGCAACACCGGCAACGCGTGCGGCCTCCACCAACGCAACCAAATCGGCGTAGGTAGCCTCAGCCAGATCAATCGTCATATTCACAGCCATGTCACAAGGCTACTCGTGCTCCAGCGAAGGCGCCTCGCCCCAGAACACCTCCTCCACCACGCGGTGCGCGCGGCGGGTAATGCGCAGGTAGTCCTCTAAAAACTGCTGCTGATCATCCGGATCATAACCGGCTGATCCGGCAACCTGTGCCAGGTGCGGGCCCGGCGCGGGCAGCTGGTCGGTGCGCTTGCCGGAAACCAAAACCAGCGCGTTGCGTGCACGCGTGGCGGTCAGCCACGCGGTGCGCAGCGTCCGGGCTTTGGCGGCGGCAAGCACATCTGGGTCATCCAACTCCGCCAGATAGTCCAACGCCTCCAGTGTGGAGGTGGTGTGCAGCCGCGGGTGTTTGTGCGCGTGCATCATAGTCAAAAGCTGCACCGTCCACTCCACGTCCGCTAACGCGCCGCGGCCCAGTTTGGTGTGCACGGAACGGTCGGCGTTTCGTGGCAGCCGCTCATCATCCACGCGCGCCTTAATACGCCGGATCTCGCGGACGGCAGATTGCGGGGTACCACCCTCCGGGTACCTAAACGCATCCGCCATGTGCAGGAAACGTTCACCAACTTCCTCATCACCCGCGATCACGGTCGCGCGCAAAAGCGCCTGGTACTCCCAAACTTCGCCCCACTGTGTGTAGTAGCGCTCATAGGAAGCAATGGTGCGAACGACAGGTCCAGAGCGCCCCTCCGGCCGCAGGCCCAAGTCCACCTCAAGCGGCGGGTCGCCCGAAGGTTTGGACAGGCGCGCACGCACCTGTTCAATCATGCGGCTCGCCCACGCCAACGCCTCTTCCTCGTTGGCCCCCTCAACAGGTTCGGCCACCGCCATCACGTCCGCATCCGACCCGTAGCCCAATTCCCCACCACCAAGCCGACCCATGCCGATAATCGCAATGCGCGCGGGTTCCGTGGTCACACCGCGCTGGGCAAGATCAGTGCGGATCTCAGCCAACAGGGCGGCTTGAAGCACGGCGTCCCAAATAATGGTCAGCTCCAGGCAGACCTGGCGCACCTCCATCAGCCCCAGCAGATCCGCCGAAGCTATACGCGCAAGCTCCGCACGCCGCAGCGAACGCGCCACACTCACCGCCTTATCCGCATCATCCTGGTAGCGCTTGGAGGCCGCAATGATCGCCTTCTTCACCTGGTCGGGTGCGGGTTCGATGAGGCGGGGGCCAGCGGAGCCGTCCCCAAGCAGCTTAACCACTTCAGGCGCCGCGATGATCAAATCAGACGTGTACGGCGAGTTGCCCAGGATCTTCATCAGACGCATGGACACCACACCCTCATCGCGCAGCATCCGCAAGAACCACGGCTTATCCTCCGCCGCCTCAGACAGCTTGCGGTAGTTCAACAAGCCCGCCCCAGGGTCCGCGGTACTGGCCAGCCACGTCATCAGCGTTGGCAGCAAAATCGCCTGCAGCTTCGCCTTGCGCGACGTGCCCTGCACCAGCGCCGCCAAGTGATCGTAAGCACGCGCCGGGTGGCGGTAACCAAGGGCCGCCAGCCGCGCCTTCACATCATCCGCCGACAGCGCCGCCTCGCCCACCGTCAGATCCACCACAGCACCGAGCAGCGGCCGGTAGAACAGCCGCTCATGCAGGGTGGATACCGTGTCGCGGACCCGCTTCAGCTCAGCTTCCATCTCCCCTATGACACTTTTGCTTGCCGACGCCACAAATCCCGCCGACCTTGCCAACCACCGCATCCGACGCTCATCATCAGCCTCAGGCAACTGGTGTGTGCGCTTAAAGCGCTGCAACTGCAGCCGGTGCTCAAGCAAGCGCAAAAACTCATACGCACCGATCAGGGCCTTGGTGTCCTCACGGCCCACGTAGCCGCCCTGTGAGAGCGCCTCCAAAGCGTCGATGGTGTTGCGGGTGGCGGGGGTGCGCAGCGTAGCGTCGATACGCCCATGCACCAACTGCAACAGCTGCACCGCGAACTCCACATCGCGCAGGCCCCCGTAGCCCAACTTCAGCTCGCGCGAACGCACACCTTCCGGCACGTTGGCTAGCACGCGGCGTCGCATAGCCTGGACGTCTTCAACAAAACTGTCGCGCTGGGAGGCCTCCCAAACCATAGGCGCCACCGCGTCCACATACTGCTGGCCAAGCTCCATATCGCCCGCCATCGGACGCGCCTTCAGAAGCGCCTGAAACTCCCACGTCTGCGCCCAACGCTTGTAATACGTCACGTGCGAATCCAGCGTGCGCACCAACGCGCCCGCCTTTCCTTCAGGACGCAACCCCGCATCCACCTCAAAAAACGCCGCAGAGCCAATCTTGATGAACTCGGCCGCAACCCGCGTGATCCTGGTTGTCACCTCATCAGCCACAAAGATGACGTCCACGTCAGAGATGTAATTCAGCTCCCGAGCGCCACACTTACCCATGGCGATCACAGCCAACTTCGCGTCCGGCTCCTCCTCGCCATACACCCGCTCAGTGGCAAGCGTCAGCGCGGCCTTTAACGCAGCGTCCGCAATGTTCGTCAGCGCCTCCGTCACCGCGCGATACCCCAACGGCTCACCCTCACCGAAGCCCTTCACCGCGGAAAACGTACCCGCCAAATCCTTCGCAGCCACCCGCATCACCAACGACCGATGCGCGTTCTTCAACGCCTTCTCATCCGTAGCAGCCTTCGCCATGAACTCGTCCGCCTCCTCGGCGCTTGGCAACGGCAGCGTCAAGGTCTCCACAAGCTCAGGGTGTGCAATCAAGTGATCCGCCAACGCGGTCGACCCGCCCATGAGGGCGAAGAAAGGGGTGCGCTGGGCGTCGTCAAGCAAAAGGCTCTTGCCGCGAGCGAAACGATGCGCATTGTTCAAAGCAAGGTCAGGATCGGCCGAGCCTGCCAGCGTCCACAACGACGCCTCATCGTGCAAACCGAGCTCTTCAAGATCCCCAGCAGCGCGACGGCTAGTTAAACCAAGTTTCGCAGGACTGATCATAGATCCAACCCAGTCTCAATCTCCCACGGCGTAACCTGCGACTGATACTCATGCCACTCATCCCACTTCGTGCGCAAAAAGAACTCAAACACCTGCTCACCCAACACCTCCGCCATAAACTCAGAACGCTCAAGATGGCGAAGCGCCTGATCAAGAGAACCCGGCAAATCCCGATACCCCATCGCGCGACGTTCACGACGCGTCAACGCAAACACATCATCACGCGCCGGCTCATCAAGCTCATACTCATCCTCAATGCCCTTCAAACCCGCCGCCAACACCGCCGCAAACGCCAAATACGGATTACACGCCGAATCCAACGAACGGACCTCAATACGACGCGAATCCGCCTTATGCAGCCGATACGTAGGCACACGCACCATCGCCGAACGATTCGAAATACCCCACGTAGCAGCCGTCGGCGCCTCAGAACCAAACTGCAAACGCTTATACGAATTGACCCACTGATTCGTCACCGCCGAAATCTCCGGCGCGTGCTCAATAATCCCCGCAATAAACTGACGCCCCACCCGCGACAAACTGATCTCATCATCCGGATCATGAAACGCATTCGTCTCACCCTCAAACAACGAGAAATGCGTATGCATCGCCGAACCATCCAAATGCGGAAAAGGCTTCGGCATAAACGTCGCATGCACACCCGTCGCCTCCGCCACCGTCTTCACGATGTAGCGAAACGTGACCACATTATCCGCCATAGTCAACGCATCCGTATGCCGCAGATCAATCTCCTGCTGGCCCGGGCTCGCCTCATGGTGCGAAAACTCCGTAGTGATGCCCATGTACTCAAGCGCAGCAATCGCCTGCCTGCGCAACTTCGGCGCCTCATTACGCTTCGCCTGGTCGAAATACCCACCCTTATCCGCCGGCGTGATCTTATCCTCACCCGGCTTGACCACATAAAACTCAATCTCAGGACTTGCGAAAAACTCAAAGCCCATCTCACGCGCCGCATTCATCTGACGCCTCAGCACCTGCCGCGGGTCAGCGAAGAGCGGGTCCCCATCCGGCATCGTAATGTCACAAAACATACGTGCCGTCTGCAGGCCCGCATCCTCATCAAACGGCAAAATCTGGAACGTAGACGGATCCGGCCTCAACAACGTATCCGACTCAGACACACGACTAAACCCCTCAATCGAACTCCCATCAAAACCCACCCCCTCCTCAAACGCCGACTCCAACTCCGCAGGCGACATCATCACCGTCTTCAAACTCCCCGAAATATCCGTAAACCACAGACGAATGAAAGCGATGTCCTGCTGCTCCACCAAGCGCAGCACGTTGTCCGTTTGAGAGCTCATGGTGGCAGTTTAGCTTTTGTGCTGGGTTTGGTGGGTTTGGCGGGTTTGGCTTGACGCGCCGGGTTTGGCCGTCCCCAACGCCGCCGCGGCTACACCCCGAACGGAAGAGTACGGATAGGCCACGTTTTCATGGTGTATTCGGGGTGTTGCGTTCGGGGTCTAGCGTGTGGGACACCGCGGCCCTGTGGTCCCCCTAGTGTGAACCAACAGCATGCGTTAGACTCCCCTCAACACATGCAACATTTTCGGGGGGAAATTGTGGACATTTACTCACTCATTGACCGTCTGATCCGTCCCGGTCAGTCGGAACAGCAGGTGTGCGAAAGGTTGTCAGCGACGAAGTTCATCGCAACGTCGGATTGGCAAGCGCTCAAGCGCCACGAGCAGGAATTTCTTCGCTGCTATGCCGTAGGTGCGGCCTCTCGCAGAGCAGTCTTGATCGGCCGCTCAGCCGCAGCTATACACAGCATTTGGACGCTTCCCGACAACAACGCTCCTGTGTATCTCGCTCACCCGAAACCCGCGAGCCCAAAGCGTTGGCCGCCAGGCGTGAGATATACGGGCATGTGCATCCCCGAAATGGATACCATCGCGTTCACGCCCACAGGCACGACAGACAAGCTCCGCGTGACCAGTCCCGTCCGAACCGCTGTGGATATTGCGCGTTTCCACGGGGTTCGCCACGGAGTTGTGGCTATGGACTCGTTGTTCCACAAAATGCAGAAGCCGTGGGAGCAACAACAGATGCGTGAAGACCTCGAAGCCACGATTCGACGGATGGAACGAAAACGAGGCATCAACAAGGCCAGGCAGGCATTGGAGTGGAGTTCGACCTGGTCAGAGTCGCCGTACGAATCGCTCTTCCGCGTCATTCTTCGAGAGTGCGGCATTGTGGTCCAGGAGCAGATGTGGATTGGTAAGCACGTCCGGCCGGACTTCGTATGGGGCCAGCTTGTTGCGGAGATCGATGGTGCGGTCAAATTTGACGAAGATCCCAAACGAGCCGCCCTGGAGCAGCTCCAGCGTGAAAACTGGATTCGTTCCCAGCTCTATGAGGTTCTCCGCATCACGGTGCCCGAGCTTCTTCGCGACGAAGCCGCGTGCGTCCGCCGCCTCCTCGAAATAAAGGCGCGATCCGAGCTGCTCGGCGAACCGCTGACAAAAGCAACACGCGAACGCCCACGCTCCGGCGAGCACTGGCGCTACCAGCCCAGCGCCTAAGGCCGCCTAGCGCGCCGCTATTTTGCCGTTGTTCCCTAAACCCCGAACGGAAGAGTACGGATAGACCACATTTCCATGGTCTGTTCGGGGTGTTGTGTTCGGGGTGTAGCGGGCAGCGTCGGGGTGTAGCGGGCAGCGCCGGGAGCCATCGCGACCGAGCGTGGTGAAACGTGATCCCGCACCCCGGGCGACCCGCCACACAGCACACCCCGGGCGACCCGCCACACCCGCGACTATCGTTGTAACTAATACCCAACTAAAGGAGGCCACCCATGGGCGAGAAGAAGAACAAGCAGGCAGAACGCCACCTCGAGGTGGAGATCAAGCTTGCCGTGGATGATTCGACGGCGGTGCCGGACTTGACGCAACTGCCGGGGGTGAGCGCAATGAAGGGCACCACGGAGCACAACCTGTCCGCGGTGTATTACGACACGCCTGATCTCAGGTTGAGTAGGCAGAAGGTTACGTTGAGGCGTCGTAAAGGAGGGGTGGACGACGGCTGGCACATGAAGCTGCCGGCGGACGGTGATGGGCGCCATGAGCTGCGCGCGCCGTTGGAAGATCCGGCCACGATTCCTTCTGAGCTGCTGGATCAGGTGCGTGCGATTGTGCGCAATGTGCCGTTGGAGCCGGTGGCGCAGGTGGACAACCGTCGTGTGGAGTCCAAGCTTGCTAACGAAGAAGGCGAGGTCATCGCGGAGTTTTGCGACGATCACGTCACCGCCTGGTCACTACTTCCCGGCGGCGAGCGCACCTCGTGGCGCGAGTGGGAGCTTGAGCTGGCGGAGTCGATTGCCGGCACCGAGGAAGGTCACGCGGTGATCCGTCAGGCCACGTCTTTCCTTATTAATAGTGGTGCGAGGAAGTCGTCGTCGCCGTCGAAACTGGCCACGGCGCTGGGCGATTCGGTGCACACCGCTCCCCTGCCGCCGCATTTGCAGGAGCCGGAGTTGGAGGAGGGCTCGCCGGCCGCGGCTGTGATCGCGGCAGTGCGCGCGCAGCGTGCTGAGATCGTGGCGTGGGACCCGAAGGTGCGCGCGGATGAGTTCGATTCGGTGCACCAGCTGCGGGTGGCTACGCGCGAGATGCGCTCGCTGTTGGAGACGTTTGAAGGCATCCTCGAAGGCGAGCAGCTTGCAACGCTTGAGGCGGAGTTGAAGGAAACCGCCGCGGTGTTGGGCGTTGCGCGTGATGCCGAGGTGGTTGAGGAGCGCTTCATTGAGCTGCTGGAGACCGATGAAAGCGGTCTGATCGATGACGCCACCCGTGCCCACATCGCCGGCGACATGCGGTCGGACTACACCGCCGCGCACGCCGAAATCGTTGCGATGCTGGACGGTGAGCGTTTCTTGAACATGCTGGACGCCATCGATGATCTCCTCGCCTCCCCGCCGGTGCATTCCAGCCCCGAAGAGGAGTCCGAGGAGAGTGAGACGGACAAAAAGATCCTCATGGAGCACCTGGAGAAGGCGTTTAAGAAGGTGCGCAAGCGCGACGCGAAGGTTGCGGAGCATTACCACGACACGGATTTGCCGCTGCACAAGCGCGAGGATTACGTGCATGATGTGCGTAAAGCTGTGAAGAAGTTGCGTTACGCCACGGCGGCTGCGGAGGCTGCGGGCATTAAGACGGGGCGCCTGGCTAAGGCGGCGAAGGCGCTGCAGACCGTGTTGGGTGATTTCCAGGACGCTGTGACCTCGCGCGATCGTATTTTGCGCCTGACTGATGAGGCCCGCGAGCGCGGCGAGGACACGTTCGCTTACGGTTTGCTCTACCAGCGGGAGCTCATGCTTGGCGATGCCGCGTTGTCCCCCTACGACGCCTCCATGCGAGAGCTGAAGAAGGCGTTTAAGAAGATTTCGAAGTAGGTCGGCTTACTTCTCCCAGGAGGCGGGTTCGCCCCAGTTGTCGTCGGCGTCGTCGGCGGCGTCGGCAAGCCGGTTGCGTTCTTTCGCAATGGTGATGGCGTGCTCGGCGGCCTCGCGGGAGTCGTACGGGCCCATGCGGTTGTCCCAGGAGGCAACCTTGCCTTGGGTGACTTCGCCGGTTTCGGGGTTGTAGTAGAACTTGTCGTCGCTCATGGCCAAAAGTGTACCTGTATGAGTTGGTACTGTAGGCCGCATGGCAAAGCTGACAGAGGCGGCAGAGGCGGCAAAAGCAGTACGCGCACAGCATGCGCAGCGTACCGGGGTGCAGCCTGCGTATGTGGCGACGGCGCCGGCAACGTGGGTGTTGATCGGTGAGAACGTGGATCACTTCGGGGGCGTAACCGTTGTTGGGTTGGGGGATTTACGTGCGGCGGCTGCGGTCAGTCCGCGTGATGACGACCTGATTACGCTGCACGCCGAAAGCCCCCACTCCCCTGTGACTACGGGTGAGGCGACGCTGGTGCAGCTTGCAGAAGGCGCGATCGAGGATCCGCTGATGCGCCGCGTGGTTGGTTTGGTGCAGACGATGATTACCCGCCAAGTGCTTTCGCGCGATACGGCCGGGTTGGACATCACGGTGGTCTCCGAGATCCCGGTTGGTGCTGGTCTTGGCGCGTTGTACGCGGCGGACGCGGCGATTGCGCTGGCCCTTGCCGGGGGCAACGCGGAGGTGAATGATCCGCCGATACGCACACGCCTGGCGGAGATCTGCTCGCACGCGGTTGGTACGTATTCCTCGCTTGCGGTTTTGCGCGCGCGTCACACGGTGGCGCTTCGCGGCACGCCTGAGCAGGTCACGGTGGTGGATTACGCCGACGGCTCGGTCGCACCTGCTCCACACCCGGGCAGGTTGGGTGTGCGTATCTTCTCCATTGCACAAGCGTGGGGACAGCCGCACGGCAAGCAAAAAGAGCGTATTGCAACGTGGCGTGGGTTTATTGATGATGCGGTGGGGAACTTTGGCGTGGCGTCGTTACGCGAACTGCCCGATAACGTGGACCGGGTAGTGGAGTGGGTGGAGGCGCGGCGCGACGCGGGCGATGAGAAGGCGCCGGAGCCGCAAACCGCGCGGCGTTGGGTGCAGTTCTGCGAGACAGAGACGCTGCGCAGCCTGGCCGCGGCTAAGGCACTGCGCTCACGCCGAGGCAACGAGCTGTTTACCTTGCTGAACTCCCCAAACGAGGCGCACGATCTGGAAACCCCGGACGCGCTGGTGGCACTGGCGCTGCAGCGCGGCGCGACGGCGGCGCGGCCGGCGGCGGCGGGTACTTCGCAGGCCGTGGTGGCGTTTGTGCCGCTTAAGGAGGCAGACGAGTTTGCCAAGGTGTTTGCCAAGGACTTCCACGTGCTGGAGATCCGCCCGGGTGAGGCCGCACGGCTGGACGATTAGGGAAGATAACGCCTAGTCAGCGGGCCAGGCAAACTCCACTTTGCGCGCTTCGGGGTCCGCGCGAATCAGGGAGAACACGCTTTGGGTGCCTTCGGCAGGCCCGCCTATCGACGGCGCGAGCAACGGCGGCTGCGTCACAAAAATGTGTGCACGCTGCGAACGGTGCTGCAGCACCACGCCCTCAAAGTTGTGCCCCACCCAGGGCTTAAGCACGGTTGCCTCCGTGAGGTTCAGCGCCGCCTTGTCTACGGTGTTAGCCAGTTGTGAGGTGCGGGACATGGTTTGCAGGACTGCCTCGGCGTCATCCGTCACCCAGCTTGGGATCTCGTAGCCTCCACAGATAGCCAGGCACACTTCGGTTGCGTAGCGGTCAATCAGCCTGCGCAACGGCGCTGTGACGTGCGAGTAGTATCCGCCAATCCCGGCATGCACCTCCGGTGCACCCTGGGACAAATCCACATACCCGGAGGAGCGCAAAAGCTTCTGTGCTTCACGCATCACGGCCGCGCCGCGCGGGGTGTCTGCATCTACGCCCGCTAAAAATGCGCCGATCTCCCCCTCCACGTCAAAGCCCAGGTTGTGCGCCTCCGCGCGAAACTCCGCTTCCGCCTCCGCGGATGCAGGCTTAAGTGTGCGCAAGAACCCCACGCCCGCCTCCACCATCATGCGCCCAGCCACCATGCCCGTGAGTAGGGAGAGCTCAGAGTTGTAGTCCATCGCGGCGAACCTGGGCTCAATGACCAGCTCAAACGTGCCGTCGGAGTTTTCCACCACGCGCACTGCGGGCAGGCGTAGGTTGACGGCTTGGCGTCGAAAAGAAGATTGCTGTCTGAGTTTGCCCACCTCGGGCAGGAGGCGTATCTGCGCCATCGCGTCTCCCCTATCAAACGCCTGCTGCACCTGCGCGTAATCCAACCTGGCCACGGAATGGATCAGGGCGCGCTCGACGTGGGCGTGTTCGACTTCGCCGGCGGCGTCAAGATCAAACGTCCATAAGACAGCGGGGCGATCAACATTGGGAAGCAGCGACGCGCTGCCTTCTGAAAGTGGCGCCGGGTGTAGACGTGCCGGCTCATCCGGCAGGTAAATCGTCTGCCCACGCTGCAACGACTCCTGCTTGACCAGCGAAGACGGCTCCACAAACGCCGCGACATCCGCAATGGCGTAGTACACGCGGTAGCCATCCCCTCGCGTTTCAATGCACAACGCCTGGTCCAAGTCTTTGGCCCCGGGTGGGTCGATGGTGACCATGGGGATGTCGCGGGCGTCCATACGCTTGTGCCCAGGCGAAAACTGCAGGTGCTGCGCCTCCTCCAGCACCTCAGGCGGGAAATCCGTGGGCACATCGAACTCTTGCGCAAGTGCACGGAAATTCAGCGGCGCGGCATAGAGCTTCATGCTTTGCCAGCATGCCAGACCAAGGGCGAATGAGTCGGCCTATGAGCCGGATTCTGTACCCTTTCGGGCGGCGATCATCCATCTGGGCCACCCATTGCTGGGCGCCTCAAGCAGCTACCTTCGGACTGGGCGGGCAGCCTCATCGCGTCCGACAACCTCCGCCTTTTAACGGGCGGGGGCTCTTGCCTTGCTCCCGGTGGGGTTTACCTGGCCGCCTGTGTCACCACAAACGCCGGTGCGCTCTTACCGCACCCTTTCACCCTTACCCCTGCCTTAGGACAGTGGCGGTTTACTCTCTGTTGCACTTTCCCGCGGATCGCTCCGGGTTGCTGTTAGCAACCACCGTGCCCTGTGGAGTCCGGACTTTCCTCGACCTGCGCCTACCCCAAGTTTGGGGCGGTTCACACCGCCGCGATCACCCAGCCAACTCATTCGCGGTAGCTCATTCTAGTGCGCGGTCAGCGCATGCGCCCAATCGGTGTTTGTAGCTACCTACACGCAGCTACTCAACGATTTTTCGCTTGGTAGCCGGGTGTAAGTAGCTGCAAACGTACCGTGGGGTGTGTTTAGCGGTGGTGCGCGACGTCGTTGAAGGTACGCACCACACCAAAATCACCGTAGAACTCCACCACGGAAATGCTGGCCAGGTCTAAGAACATGTGGCGAAACGTCTCCGCACTCGCACCGAGTGCCTGGCGGATCACGGACTTAATCGGCGTCATGTGCGTGACCACCAGCACCGTCTTCCCCTCGTGCGCCTCCTGCACCTTCAGGCGAGCGCGGGTGACGCGCCGGTGCAGTGCAGTCGTTGATTCGCCGTCCGGGGGGCTCGTGCTAAACGACGCCTCCCACCGACCAAACTCTTCCCCATACCGCTCCATGGCTTCAGCGCGGGTCAGTCCTTCGAAGGCGCCGAAGTTGAGTTCGCGGAAACCGTCGATAATCTCCACGTCCAAGCCGAGTGCCTCCGCGCAGTACTCGGCGGTTTCGCGAGCGCGGCTCTGCGGGGAGGAGACGATCACGTCGATCTTGCCCATCGCCGCGATGGCGCCTGCGGTGCGTTTCGCCTGCTCACGGCCAATCTCGGTCAGCTTAGGGTCAGAAGAACCCGAGTACCTGCGCTGCGCCGAATGCTCCGTCTGCCCATGCCGCAGGAGGACGAAGCGGGTACGCGGCGCGGCCGTGCCCGACCAGTGCGCGGGGCTTGCAACAACGTGCGACTTCGCGGCAGGTTTCGAGGCAGTTTTTTCGTCAGGTTTCGAGGCAGGCACGCCGCCGTCGAGGATGCGCGGCGTGCCGTCTTTCGTGGCGGCATCCATGGCAACGTTGGAAAGCTCGTCGGCCTTCTTATTCTTGGCGCGCGGCACCCACGTGTAGGTGACCTTGTCAAAGGACTTGGCTACGTCGCGTGCATCACGGGCCAGTTTCTGCATGTCGGGGTGCTTGATTTTCCAGCGTCCCGTCATCTGCTCGACGACAAGCTTGGAGTCCATCGACACGTCCACACGCGTCGCGCCCAGGTCGCGGGCGGCTTCAAGGCCGCGCAGCAGCCCGTAGTACTCAGCGACGTTGTTGGTGGACTTGGCGCCGACTACGTAGGCGATCTCCACCAAGGTGTCGCCAGCCTCGTTATATAGGACGGATCCGGAGCCGGCGATGCCGGGGTTGCCGCGGGAGCCGCCGTCGCAAAACAGCGAAACACGCATGGCTAGCGCTCCGTCACGCGCACCAAGAGGGTGCCGCAGTTGGGGCAGGTCGGCAGCTCATCGTCCGCAACGGCCATGACCTCGGCGCGCTCAGAAGGCGGCAGCTGCAAAAAGCAGCCACCGCAGGTGCGGCTGTTAAACGACGCCGCACCGACGTTGTCGTACACAGCCAGGATATCTGCCGGCAGCTGAGCCCGCAGCGCGCCGGTGTCTACCGGGGTTTCCTCCGGCAGGGCGTCCACCGCACGTTGGGCTTGCTCGAGTTTGCGCGTGGCCTCATCAAGCTGCGCACCGTGGACCTCACGGTTGTTGCGAAGCGCCGCGATCTCGTTATGCGCCTCCTTGAGCTCATAACGCAGATCCGTCAGACGCGCCTCCGTGGTGGACAGGTCATGCTGCAGATCACGGCGCACCTCAACGTCCGTTGCCGCACCAAGCTGGGCAATGTTGTCCTTCTTGCGTCTCTCAAGCTTGCGCTGGTCCTCCTGAATACGGCGGATCTCCAGCTCCATGTCATCTACCGCCATCTGTGCGGCAGAGGCGGCCGCGGCAATACGCTCGCGTTCCTTCCCGGCGCGCTGAAGCTCCGCAACCTCCGGTCGGGCGACCGGGCGTGCGGCTGCTGCTTCTGCAGTAGCCAGCTTGAGCAGCACGGGTTGTAGTTCCTGCGACAGGTGCATGGGTGTTAATCCTCCACGTTTGAGTTGGCGGTGGGGTGTGCGGAAACGGTCCACGGGTCGGTGCGTACCGGCAGGATAATGGTTTCCACGTCTAGCTCTGCCACGATACCCGCGGCCTGCTCGGTCCACGGAAACTCGCTGGCCCAGTGGGCGGTGTCAATGACTGCGGGTCCGCCGGCGCGCAGGTGTTCGTCGACTGGGTGGTGGCGCAGGTCTGAGGTGACGTAGACGTCGACGCCGAGGCGTGAGACGTCGTCAAGAAAACTGTCCCCTGAGCCCGAGGAGACCGCGACGCGCTTGACCATCTGGTCTGGGTCGCCGGCGGCGCGGACGCCCCAGACGGTGGTGGGAAGCGCGTCGGCGACTTGCTGGGTGAACTCACGCAACGTCATCGCCTCAGGCAGCTCCCCGATACGCCCGAGCCCCGTGGCCTGGGATAAGTCGGTGGTGTCGGCCATTTGGACAACGTCAAAGGCCGGTTCCTCGTACGGATGAGCCTCACGCAACGCGTCAATGAGCGTGCGGCGCAGACGGGTCGGAGCGACGAATTCCACGCGGGTCTCGGTGCTGCGGTGGAGTTCGCCGACGGTGCCGGTGGTGGGCGACGCGGCGTCGATAGGCAAAAACTGCCCCTGGCCCTCAAAGCTGAACGCGCACTTGCGGTAGTTGCCGATCTCGCCGGCGCCGGCTTCGAACAGCGGGCCCATCACCGTGTCTACATCCGCCGGCGGAATGTGGATGCCCCAGTGGTCAATGCCATCCAGCAACACCGGGCGAATCGGGCGGCCGGGTTCAATGCCCACCAGCTCAGCTAACTTGTCGGACACGCCCGGGCGTGCGGAATCCGCGTTCGTGTGCGCGGCAAACAGCGCCACCCCGCCTTGAAGCAGCGTGTGAATCACCTTGCCCTTCGGCGTGTTCGCCGCCACCGAATGCACGCCGCGCAGCAACAGCGGGTGGTGCACAACCAGCAGTTGCACTTGCTTTTCGACGGCCCGCCGCGCCACCTCCAACGTACAATCCAGCGCAAACGCCACCTTGGTTACCCGGGCTTCGGGGTCGCCGCAAATCAGGCCGACCTTGTCCCAGCTTTCTGCAAGCTGCGGCGGGTAGGCGGTTTCTAGGACGCGGACGCAGTCAGCCACGGTGGCTGTATTTGAGACAGTCATGGCACCCAGCCTACAAATCCGGCATGGTGGTTTGGTGTGGTGAGCATTCTTTTAGACGTAGACGGCACCCTCATCGACTCCTACCCCGGCATCCGCGCGGGGTTTATCACGGGTATGGAGGCCCTCGGGTTGGCGGTGCCGGGTGAGGATTTCCTGCGCAAGATCCCGGGCCCGCCAATGCGTGATTCCTTTGCGGCCGCGGGTTTAGAGGCGGCGGATGTTGAGCGTGCCATGGAAGCGTATTCGGACTACATGTCTTCTGTTGGCTGGCGTGAGTTCACAATGTTTCCAGGCGTGGATGAGCTACTCAAAGGGTGGAAGATGCTAGGGCTACACATTTGTACCGCGACAAGCAAGAGCGAGCGCTTCGCCCGCCTTGCGTTGGAGGACGCCGGGTTGATGCAGCACGTGGATTTCTTAGGCGCCGCCAACCATGAGGTTGGCCGGGCCACGAAGATCGAAGTGATTGACCACGTGCTCACACATACCACACCTGCACGGCCCCTGATGGTGGGCGACCGCGTGCACGATTTTGATGGCGCGGCGCACTTCGGTTTGCCCTCAGTTGCGGTGACGTGGGGCTACGGTGATGAAAGTGAGTGGGCGCGTGCCACGCATGTGGCACGCACACCCGAAGATTTGGACACGATTGTGAGGACACATGCTGCACATTGATTTTGTCTGCACAGGCAACATTTGCCGCTCCCCCATGGCGGAGGTGATTGTGCGCGACAAGCTGGCCGAGGCCGGTTTCGCTGTGGATGAGGATACTGACAACGCCGTCAACGCCGTGCGCGTGACCTCCAGCGGCATTGGCAACTGGCACGTTGGCCACCAGGCAGATCACCGTGCACGTGCTGAGCTTGCCGCCCACGGTTACGACGGTGAAGCCCACCGCGCCCAGCAATTCGGCGCCGCTCAGTTCAACGCTGATCTGATCGTTGCCCTAGACCACAACCACGTCTCTGAGCTGGTGGCTCGCGGCGTGCCGGAATCCAAGGTGCGGCTGCTGCGTTCCTTTGACCCGCAGGCCGGCGCCGATGATCTAGGCGTGGCTGACCCGTACTACGGCGGCCCGGAGGGCTTTGCGGTGACTCGCCAGCAGATCGAGGCCGCCGCGGACGGCATTATTGACTGGGTGCGCGCCGCACTAAGGTAGTTACTGTGAAGAATTCCGGTAAGCCGTGGTGGAAGACGTTTTTGACCCCTGGTTGGGTGCTGTCAGCCGTGCTGATCATCCTGTTTTCTTACTTCGCGTTTACCACGCTTGCGCCCTGGCAGTTGGGCAAAAATGAGCGGTTAGAGCAGCGCAATGAGCACATTGTGGAGGCCTTTGACCAGGACCCGGTGCCGCTGGCTACGCGCATTGGCCAGGACGGTTCGTTGAACGACGGCGCCGATTGGTCCCGCGTTGTCGCCACCGGCCGCTACGTTGAGGGCGCGGAGGTGTTGCTGCGTCTGCGCTCCGTTGATCGCGTCGCCACATTCCAGGTGCTCACGCCGTTTGAACTCAACGATGGCCGCACAGTCCTGGTCAACCGCGGCTGGGTGCCTGCCAAGGAAGCCTCCGAAGTACCGCCGATCGAGCCCGCCCCGACCGGCGAGGTGACAATCACGGGCATGCTGCTTGCAGACGAAGGCGTCCACCCCACCAACCCCAACATCATCCACGGCCACCAGATGGTCTATTCCATCAGCCCCGGCCAGATCGGCGAGCTCACCGACACGAACCTGATCAGCCCGTACATCCAGCTCCTCAGCGACTCCCCCGGCGTGATCAACGCGATCCCGCTGCCGCAGCTCGAGACCGGCAACCACCTGTCCTACGGCTTGCAGTGGATCGCGTTCGGCCTGCTCGCCCCCGCTGGCCTGATCTATTTCATTGTCAGCGAGACTCGTGAGCGCCGCCGCTTCCGCGAGGAGCAGGAGGAGCTTTTGCTTGACGACGCCCCAACGCCCCCCACCCCCGCCCCCACAGCTGCTTCTGCGTCGGCTGCTGCCGCTTCTGCGCCAGCTCCTGCGTCGGCGCGGAGTCGCTATGGCGGTGGGCGCAGAAACCCCTGGGCCACTGACCGCGACGAGGAGCGCTAGCGGGCCTAGGATGAGGGGCGTGACTGATCTTCTTCGTAATGCTTTGGCCCTGTATGCCCAGGCAGGCGTGACGCTTGCGCCTGGTGTTGAACCGGATGACGTGGAAGATGCCGTGTTGGATGAGCCCGCTAGCTTCCGCAGCTTCCCGCTGACCACGCTTGCCGGTTTGACTGACCCGGATGGCGAGCCCCTGCTCGCTGGCACGGTGATCGGTGCTGGTCTTTCCGGTGCTGCGGACTTCACCCCCGCTATCCACCAGCTTGCGCGCGCCGCAGGCACCACTGCTTCCGACATCGCCGTCATGCCGGATCCCGGCACGCGTGGCGCAACCGGTTCCTTGCGCGTACGTTTCGGCGATTGGGACGTGGCCGACATCAACTACAACTTCGAGGACGCCACCCGCGCTTTCGAACTCGACCTAATTTCCGCGGTGTTGCCTATGGACGCCACCGCCGCCACCTTCCCTACCCCCGACGGGCGCGACGTCACCGTGTTCCTTCCATCCAACGCCGACACGGCAGGTGTGAACGCCTTGATGGACGCGATTGAAACCGAGTTCGCCAAGGCTTAACTTCCGCTAAGCTTCTCCCTAACTTGAACACCTTTAGGGGGAAGGAAATACGTATGGGGTGGGCCCAACATCTGCCAGGCTTTGAAGCGTTCGCACCACGTTTTAGCGCCGGCGGCTCGGTTGCTCTCATAGAAAGCAGTGCGGATCAGCGCAAATCCTGCCAGAAGCGGCTTAGTGATGTTGAGGATGACCTTGCCAGCGCCATGTTTGGTGGCAGCGACGGTGAGGTGTTCAACGCCATGCGCGCTCACGCGAAGCGCCTGCGGGATGCCGTGGATTCGGTTGGTGATGCCCAACAGGTACTGAGCAAGAAGATCTCCCGCTACGCCGACAAAGTGGATGGCACGCAACGCAAGCTGGAAAACCTGCGGCGCTTGGCGCAAAGCATCCATGCGCGACACAGAGCTGCCGTGGACGCATACAACCTTGCCTACCAGCTCCACTTGGCAACGAGCTCCCCTGCGACACTGCTTAACCTCAATGCTTGTGCCCAGGTGCTTTCGGGAGTCCAGAGGGAGTGGGACCAGACACTTGGTGTCGTTGAACGCACCCGCGAAAAACACGCCCACGCCGTTGATGACATTGCAAACGACATCAGCGCAGCTAAGGACCCCAGCTCCCCCATCGCGTTCCAGGCACCCGACAAGGTCACAAATTGCCAGGTTGATCAAGCTGGCGCTGAGGATGCGATCCACAAACTTGCCACAGCCCTTCACGCACTTACCCCTGCCATAGACGCGCTTCAAGAGCTCGCCGGGGTTGACAGCATCCGCGGCCAGCACATCCTCCAAGCCGTGCAGGACTTTGATGAGAAGTGGACGCCCTACCTGGTGTTGGTCCGAGGAGCTGTCACAGAGTTTAAGGAAAACGCCCAACGCTTCATGAACAATGTGCGCACGGCTGACCAGGCGGCGGCCTTCGACTTTTCTTCAATGCAGCTGGATAACCCAGCCAATTTCCAAACCTTTGCAGCACGCCACGGCCAAGGCATGGCCACCAACGCATTCGTTGGCACCTTTGCACTTGGCTTCGACATGGCCGATGCCTCCCACAAGGAAAGCCTGAAGCACGCCAACCGTTTCTCCCACCTGGCAGAGGCAGACCACCTAAGCAAATTTGTGGCACGCGGCGGCGGCGCAGTCACATCCATTGGCGGTGCGCTGTTTGATTACAACGTGTCGCGTAATGAGGGCTACTCGCAGCAAACATCTGCCATTGCTGCAGGGGTGGGCGCTAGTGCAGGAATTGGCACCGGTGCTGCATTGGCTCTAATCGGGGGATCAGCGGTTCTCACCGCACCAGGGTTGCTCGCGTTATTGGTTGCGGGAGCGTTCTCCTCTTATGCGGGTAACGAAATAACCAAGAAAGGCTTGGGATACTAATGCGTACATCACACTGGATAAAGTTGGTATTGATCTGGCTGTCTCTGCTCGTCCCAACAGTCATCGGGGTATATCTAGCGATCAGTGAGCGCAGGGACATCGGCGTTCTCGGCGTAGCGGGCGCTATTTTCCTAGGGGTCCACGTCATCATCGCGCCGTTCTTCGGCCCCGCGATCAACTCCAGCGGCAAGAAATACACGCTGAAGGCGGTACAGCCAGTCCTCCACGTATCCGACAGTGGTTATCAATGGTCCGTGACAGCCCGCAACGAATGGATCCGAGCATGGTTCGCTGGCCCCCTACTCCTGGGCTTAGGGATAGTGTCTTTAACCGCGTTTCGCTCCGACACCGGACGCGGTCCCATCATGCCGTACATCGGGGGGCTGTTGATCTTCCTAGCGCTGTATCTCGTAGTGAAGCTCCTAGCCACGGATGTGGCCGCTGAAATGCATGACAACGCCTTCACGTACAGCTCTCGGGGGTTCCCATTCCACCGCCAGGAGCACCGCATTTTGCGTATCGACGCCACACATTTCTGGCAGCACGACGACCCAATGCCCGTCGCCTGCTTCCTACGCCTCTACGGCAACACCGAGACAACCTCCTACTGGCGCGGCAAACCGTACCGGACCACACGAAGCAGCAGCGTGAAAATCCCCGTTCCCTATTTCAAAAATGCGACCGTTGATCAGGTCGAGTCCATGTTCAACAGCTTCCACGCGTCACCCCGGTGCTAGCCCAGAGACCGCAGGAAGCCCCCTCTATTTGGTTCTCTCGCATACCGTCTGTTAGTCTTTCCTAGCGCGCGCCGTTAGCTCAGCTGGAAGAGCAACTGGTTTACACCCAGTAGGTCGGCGGTTCGAGCCCGTCATGGCGCACCACTCCCCCCGGTTTCAACGCCGGGGGTTTTCTTTTGCGCGCCCTGACGTGGGGGCCGGGCCGGGCCCCACCCGCAAACGGTCCGACCGCCCCGCCACACCAAATGCAGCTACCTACATGCAGCTACCTGCCATTTTTTCGCTTGGTAGCCGGGTGTAGGTAGCTGCAAACGCGGAAAAGGCGCCGCGCCGGGCGCCGCCAAACGCCCCCGCCGGCCCGCGCAGGGCGACGCTGGGG
>NZ_KV786240.1 GCF_001806875.1 Corynebacterium sp. HMSC29G08 | reverse complement strand
TTGATGGTGTCTACTTTTCGGGGGTCGGGCCCGCACAACCACCAGCAGAAACAATTACCCAACTACAACAACAACTCGACGAATTCGCTGGGTACTACAACACACAGCGGCCCCATCGAGCACTCGGACGCCGCACACCCGAGCAGGCCTACACCACAGGCCCCAAAGCCCAACCCACGGACAACCCAAATGACGAATGGCGCATCCGCAACGACATCGTCGGTGTCAACGGCAAGGTCACCATCCGCTACGCCGGAAGGCTCTACCACCTAGGCATCGGACGCGCCTACGGCGGCAAGCACATCCTGATGGTCATCACCGACAACCACGTCACCACATCGTTAAAAGAGACCGGCGAAATCATCACCGAGCACTACATCGATACATCCCGCAATTACCAAAAACCATACTGGCGAAAAGGCCAACCCCCACTGACCTAAAAACAAAACCGGCACCTCGGAAAAATAAAAACCGAGGCACCGGTTTGTCCACCATGTCGCGACTGAGTTGTCAACTATGTCGCGACTGAGGACAAGAGTGCCCCAGAGAGGAATCGAACCTCCGACACCTTCTTTAGGAGAGAAGTGCTCTATCCACTGAGCTACTGGGGCAGTGGCGCTAGATTACCGCAGCGCCACGCGGGTACTGAAATTGGCTTACTCTTCGCCAGTCAGCTCGCGCAGCTTCGCACGAACTGCGGAGGCTTCCGGATTGGTGGCGTGGGTGCCGTCAGAGTAGAGCACGGTGGGCACGATGCGGTTTCCCTCATTAACAGACTTGATCCACTCGTTGACATCATCCATACCTTCCGCCTCAACGTCTACAAGATCGTAGGGCGTTTCCGTACGGTCCAAGCGCTGACGCAGCTTCTGGCAAAATGGGCACCAGTCCGCCGCAAAAATGGTCACATGATCGGTAGTTTCAGGAGTTTCAACGGTAGTCATTATTGCCTTTCGTAGCGTTGGAACTTGTAGCGAATACCGGACGTAGAGGTTTGCCACTCGCCGTCAGACACACAGGCAAACTCGGGTCTAATACGCGGCGCGAACACAGGCGTGGTGAGGGTGGGAGCCAACGTGGCGTCGATAAGCGTGAGTGCAATAACGTCCACCTCATCCAGCGTGGCCTCATACAGCTGGCCGCCACCGATAATCCAGGCGTCAGTCTCTAAATCCGGCAGGTCTGTGGACACGTAGGCGCCATCGGACCATTCGCCCGGCTCACGCGAGGACAAGACGTGGTTGGCGCGCCCAGGAAGCGGTTTTTTCGGCAAAGACTCCCACGTACGGCGACCCATGATGATCGGCTGGCCCATCGTCGTTTCTTTAAAGTGCTTCAAGTCTTCTGGCAGGTGCCAGGGCATGTCCTCGCCGTTGCCAATCACACCATCGAGGCTTTGTGCCCAAATTGCTCCAAGCGTTGCCATTAGACGGACACCTGCGCCTTGATCGTCGGGTGTGGGTCGTATCCCTCAACCTCGATGTCGTCGAAGTCGTAGTCGAAGATCGACGCAGCCTTGCGCAGTTTGAGCTGCGGGTATTCACGGGCGTCGCGCGAAAGCTGCTCGCGGACCTGCTCCAGATGGTCGGTATAAATGTGGCAGTCGCCGCCCGTCCAGATCAGCTCACCAACCTCAAGGCCAGCCTGCTGGGCAAACATGTGTGTAAGCAGTGCATACGAGGCGATGTTGAAAGGCACGCCCAAGAACATGTCAGCAGAGCGCTGGTAGACCTGCATGCTCAACTTGCCGTCCGCCACATACAGCTGGAACAGCAAGTGGCACGGCATCAGCGCCATCTTGTCCAACTCAGCCACGTTCCACGCAGAAACCAATATACGGCGAGAATCCGGGTTCTCCTTCAGCTGGTCAACCACCTGCTGAATCTGGTCAATGTGCTGGCCGTCCGGGGTAGGCCAGGAGCGCCACTGCACGCCGTAGACCGGGCCGAGCTCACCGTTGTCATCAGCCCACTCATTCCAAATGCGCACGCCGTGCTCCTGGAGCCACCGCACGTTCGAGTCACCGCGCAGGAACCACAACAACTCACCGACCACTGCTTTGAAGTAGACCTTCTTGGTTGTCAGCAGCGGAAACGACTCCGCCAGGTTGTAGCGAATCTGGCGGCCAAACACGCTGCGCGTGCCCGTTCCAGTGCGATCACCCTTTGCAACGCCGTGCTCGAAAACGTCCTGCAGCAAGTCCTCATACGGAGTGGGGACAGTCACTAGTTGCTAACTCCTTCGTAGCTGCCGTGCTGGTCATAGAAAGAAGCGCACGCCGCAAGAATGTCGTCAGCGAGCTCAGGACGGCAGATCAGTAGATCAGGAATGTAAGTGTCCGCGTTGTTGTAGCGCAACTCGCTGCCGTCCAAACGCGAGCAGTGCAGGCCAGCCGCAAGCGACACACCCACCGGCGCAGCCTGGTCCCACTCGTACTGGCCACCGGCATGTACGTAGGCGTCATAGTCACCCAACAGCACGTGCATGGCCTTCGCGCCAGCTGAGCCGACGTGCGCCGTTTCAAAACCGATCTGCTGGGCCACATACTCTGCAACCGCAGGCGGACGGTTCCTGCTCACCGCAACCTTGCCGGCAAACGGGCCGGAGACATGGCGCACGTCAGAAGACTTAAACACCACACCCAGATCCGGCAGACCAACAGCCGCGTGGGTTGGCACACCGTCTTCCACCAAGGCGACGTGTACCGCCCAATCCTGGCGGCCGGTGGCGAACTCCTTCGTGCCATCCAAAGGGTCCACGATCCACACACGGTTATTGTTCAGACGCGTTGGGTCATCGGCGGCTTCCTCGGACAGGAACGCGTCGCCGGGGCGGTGCTGCTCCAGCACGCGGGCGATCCAGTTCTGCGCAAGGTCATCACCAGCCTCACCCAACTCGCGGCCGCGCAACAGGCCAACGCCGCGGATACCTTTAAGGATCTCGCCGGTGCCTTGCGCAATCAGATTGGTCAACCTGGAATCGGAGTACTGGGCGCTCATAGCCTCTAACCATACCGCTTCCGCGTAACATGGTCCGAGTGTCCGATAACGTTCTCGATCGCTTCCACCCCCAGGTGGCAACGTGGTTCGAGGAGGTCTTCGCCGAACCCACCCGTGTGCAGGATTTAGCGTGGCGTTCTATCTCCGTCGGAGAGAACTCACTTGTGGTTGCACCCACCGGTTCTGGCAAGACGTTGGCGGCGTTTTTGTGGTCGCTTAACGCCCTGGTGGAGCGTGCCGGTCAGACGTCGCTGCCAATTGATGGTGCGCACACTTCAACCCACGGGGGCACGCGGGTGCTCTACATTTCGCCCTTGAAAGCGCTCGGGGTGGATGTGGAGAATAACCTGCGCGCACCCCTTGCCGGCATCGCCCGGGTGGCCCAGCGCATGGGTAAACAAATGCCGGATATTTCAGTTGGCGTGCGCTCCGGTGACACCCCACAGGCGGAACGCAACCGGCAATTGCGTAAGCCGCCAGACATTCTGATCACCACGCCAGAGTCGCTGTATCTCATGCTCACCTCCAAAGCGGCAGGCATTTTGAAGACGGTGGACACGGTGATTGTGGATGAAATCCACGCGCTTGCCGGCACCAAGCGTGGCGTGCACCTGACGTTGTCCTTGGAACGTCTTGAGCGGCTGGCGGGCAAGTTTCAGCGCATTGGGTTGTCGGCAACGGTGCGTCCATTAGCAACTGTGGCTAACATCCTTGGCCCGCGCACCACGATTATCAACCCGCCTGCGGAGAAGAAGTGGGAGCTTGCCGTGCGGGTGCCGGTCGATGACATGAGTGACCTGCCGGTGCCGGAGGAGGCCTCCACCATCGGCGATGCGGTGATTGATGATGGGCTTTTGCTTGATAGCGCCACCCCGGGAGAAACCTTCAGCGGCACCCACCAAAGCATCTGGCCACACATTGAGCGCGCAGTGTATGACGAGGTGATGGCGCACCGTTCCACGATTGTGTTTGTGAACTCGCGCCGCACCGCGGAGCGCCTGACAAGCCAGATCAATGAGCTCTGGGCCAAGGAACACGACCCGGACGCGTTAAGTGTGGCTACGCGCCGCCCACCGGCACAGTTGATGAAAATGGTGGATACTGCAGGCCACGCCGCACCCGTAATCGCACGCGCCCACCACGGCAGTGTGTCAAAGGAAGAGCGTCTGCAAACCGAAACCATGCTGAAAGAAGGCACGCTCAAAGCGGTGATTTCCACCTCATCGCTAGAGCTGGGCATTGACATGGGCGCAGTTGACCTAGTCATCCAGGTGGAATCCCCGCCCTCGGTGGCCTCCGGCCTGCAACGTGTCGGCCGCGCCGGGCACTCGGTGGGGGCGGTCTCTGAGGGCATTTTCTACCCCAAGCATCGTTCAGACCTAGTGCAGACGGCGGTCACGGTGCCGCGTATGCGTCAGGGCCTGATCGAGGAGCTTTCACCACCGCGCAGCCCCCTCGACGTACTCGCACAGCAAACCGTGGCTGCGGTTGCGGTGGAAGACTTAGATGTGGACGAGTGGTACGACACCGTACGCAAAGCCTGGCCCTATAGGGACCTTGCACGTGACGTGTTTGACTCCGTGATCGACCTGGTCATTGGTGTGTACCCGTCGACCGACTTCGCAGAGCTTCGTCCGCGCGCGATCCTGGAAGGCAACGTGCTCAAGGCCAGACCCGGCGCGCAGCGGGTGGCGGTGACGAACGCTGGCACCATTCCGGATCGCGGCATGTTCGGAGTATTTCTCGTCGGCTCAGAGGAAGGGCAGAAAACACCTCGACGCGTGGGCGAGCTGGACGAAGAGATGGTCTATGAGTCCCGCGTGGGCGACGTGTTCACGCTCGGTGCGTCATCCTGGCGTATTGAGAACATCACCCGCGACCAAGTGCAGGTCTCACCCGCGCCTGGCCACACCGGACGTCTGCCTTTTTGGACGGGCGATGGCTTGGGTAGACCCTATGAGTTGGGCAAGGCGTTGGGGGAGTTTCGTCGGCAAGCAAAAACGGCTCTGGACGAAAGCTTGGATGAGCGCGCACGCACCAACCTGCTGCGATACCTCGACGAACAGGAGGAAGCTACCGGCATCCTGCCGGATGAAAAGACGCTGGTGCTGGAGCGTTTCACCGATGAGCTGGGGGATTGGCGAGTAGTGCTGCACACCCCGTTTGGCAAAGGGGTCAACGCGGCGTGGGCGCTGGCCACCGGCTGGCGGGTAGCCGAAGAAACCGGCATGGACGCCCAGGCTGTGGCGGGTGATGACGGCATTGTGCTGCGCCTTCCGCAAGGGGAGAAGGAACCGGACGGGTCGATATTCCAATTCGACGCCGATGAAATCACAGACATTGTCACCGAACAGGTGGGCAACTCCGCACTGTTTGCCTCGCGCTTCCGTGAGTGTGCGGCGCGTGCGTTGTTGCTTCCGCGCCGCAACCCGGGCAAGCGTGCACCGTTGTGGCAGCAGCGACAGCGCGCAGAGCAGCTTTTAGATGTTGCGCGGAACTACCCGAGCTTTCCCATCATTTTGGAAACGGTGCGCGAGTGCCTCCAGGACGTCTATGATCTGCCTGCCCTGCAGGAGGTGATGCGCGATATTAATACGCGCCGGGTGCGCATCGCGGAGGTGACCTGCGACCAGCCGAGTCCGTTCGCCTCGTCGCTGCTGTTTAACTACACCGGCGCGTTCATGTACGAGGGTGACACCCCGCTGGCGGAAAAGCGGGCGGCGGCGTTGTCTTTGGACCCGTCATTGCTGGCCAAACTGTTGGGCACGGTTGAGCTGCGCGAGCTGTTGGATGCGGACATTATTGCTCAGGTGGACACCTCGCTGCGTCGGGTGGGCCGTGCCTCCACGAGCGAGCAGTTCGCCGACACGCTGCGCATCGTCGGACCTGTGCCTCTCGACGATCTTGCTACCTACACCTCGGTACCACTGACCTCTTTGGAGCAGGCGCTTGGGGAACGCATGATGCGGGTGCGTATCGGCGGGCGCGAGCATGTTGCCCAGGTGCTGGATGCGCCGCTGCTTCGCGACGGCTTAGGTGTGCCCGTCCCTCCCGGCGTTGCTGCCCAGGTGCAAACCATCCCTGACGCTTTGGCGCAACTGGTGGGGCGCTGGGTGCGCACCCGCGGGCCGTTTACGCTGCGGGATCTAGCGGATGCGTTCGGGCTTGCGGTGGGTGCCGCGTATGAGCCGCTGTCGCGCCTTATAGAAAACGGCAAGGTGATTGAGGGCCGCTACCGCCAAGGCGTAGAGGAGCAGGAGTACGTTGCTGCCGAGGTCTTACGCATCATCCGCTCCCGTTCGCTTGCAGCGGCCCGCGCCCAGACCCGGCCCGTGTCGCAATCGGCCTACGGACGGTTCCTACCTGCCTGGTCGAACGTTGCCTCGGTGGGGGTTACGCCTGCGCTGCGGGGCGCTGACGGTGTCTACTCGGTGATCGAACAGCTCGCCGGGGTACGGCTGCCGGCAAGCGCCTGGGAATCGCATATCTTCCCGTCCCGCGTTGGCGATTACTCGCCGACGATGCTCGACGAGCTCACCGCCAACGGCGAAGTCACCATCGTCGGCGCTGGTAAGGCCGGAGCGCGTGACCCGTGGATAATGCTGCTGCCTGCTGACTACGCGGCACAGCTCATGCCGCAGGTGGAAGAACCCCTGTTATCGCTGACCCAATCCCAGGTGATGGAGAAGGTGCGCCGCGGTGGCGGGTTCCTGTTCCAAGACTTGCTTGGTGTCGCTGAGGCCAAGCACACCACCGCCGAGGAGCTGCGCGAAGCCATGTGGGACTTGGTGGAGGCTGGTTTCCTCTCGCCCGACTCCTTCACCCCGATCCGCGCCCGGTTAGCGGGTGGGAAGACAGCTCACCGGGCGCGTCGGAGGCCGCAACGAAGCAGGGTGCGCTCGGGGCGAACATCGTTTGCTTCGACGGTCCCACCTGACATGGTGGGGCGCTGGTCGCTTACGCCCACGCCTGATAGTGACCCCACGCGCCGCTCTGTCGCGTTGGGGGAGAGTTTGCTGGACCGCTACGGGGTGGTGACTCGCGGATCTGTGGTGGCTGAGGACATCCTCGGCGGGTTCGCGCTGGCGTATAAGACGCTGTCGGGATTTGAGGAATCAGGCAAGGCGATGCGCGGCTACCTGATTGAGGGCCTTGGTGCCTCGCAGTTTTCCACCCCGGCCACGATTGACCGGCTGCGTGGCCAGCAGGATTCCGATGACGTGGTTGGCTGGCCGTCGGGTGCCCGCAACCCTTTGGTACACGTGCTGGCCGCGACCGACCCGGCGAACCCCTACGGGGCTGCGCTGCCGTGGCCGGCGCAGGGTCCGACGCGTGCGGCCGGGGCAATGGTAGTGCTGATAGACGGCTTGCTGGCTGCTCACGTCACCCGGGGTGGGAAAACCATGACCACGTTTTTCGACACGTTCCCAGACGGTGTTGAAGACCCGATGCCACTGGTCTTGGATGCCCTCGCCAGCGTTGTTCAGGCGAGGCGGATGCAGCCTATCAACGTGGAGAAACTCAACGGTGAGTCTGCCTTCTCCTTGAAGGAATACGGCGCAACGGTGACGCATAAGGGCGTGAGGATCGGTGCGAAGGTGTTGGCGCCGCCGAAGCGTCGCGGACGCAGTATTACGGAAGCGCTGGGCGAGTTAAAAGGCGCCGATGGCGAGGGAATCCATCTCAGTTTCGACGACTGAGGTCGAGGAATGGAACCTTTTGCGTGCACACTTTAGTGGACATTGCCTGTGCCGAATTTCAGGAAGAGTTGCTCGGTGGTTTCAATCGCAAGCTCACACATCTCGTCTTGCGTCACATCCGATGTAAGACTTCCTGCCGCTGCGCCGAAGCCGCCTCGCAACGTATCAATTTGTGTGTAACAGTCGCTTGGATCATGGTCGATCGCTGCAAAAGCGAATAACTCGGGGATAAGTGTTGCGCGCGTGCATTTAGTAACACCGTGGTG
>NZ_KV786239.1 GCF_001806875.1 Corynebacterium sp. HMSC29G08 | reverse complement strand
GGGTTTCACCGTCCACCAGAATCATGACACCCCAATCGCTAAGACGTACCGCTGCAAGCCCCCACAGTTTCGCTTCATCACGAATACCAAACTCGCTCATCGATTCATCTTCAAGATTCAAACGCAAATCCACAAAATTCCTGCCGCGACTGATGACAGTGGCAACATCATCCCAACGGTGCGTCACCATCGCAATAGCATCCGTCGGCACCGCAGCATCATCAGCATCAAACCTCATCCCCCGATACTCTTCAGCAGTCATTGCTTGCCCACCAGTATCCACGTAACGGTAATTCTCAATTGGATAATCAGGGTGAATCTCCCCGTACCCAGACTCATAGTCCGCAGGAACACCGAGCGTGGTCACCTTTACCGTCGCGGTGAAATCACGAAACGCCATACGATCATCCGTTCCAGCGTTGTTCGCCCGGAGGACATAGGTGCCGGGTTGGGTTTCATCGATCAGCATCGCTTGGTTGCCGCAATTAAACTCGAACTGGTCCCTAAGACGAGGGCTAAGCCAAGCGTTTGTCACCAGCACCACCGGGTCATCACCAAGTTTGTCAACAATGATCCACCCCCGGTTAGCCTCCCCATGAACCCCAATAACAGTCTCGGCTCTATCCACCCCAGGAAACCGGAAACTACACCGAATTGCCCGCAAACGAATGGCAACCTCACCTACAGGATGCGGGGAATCAAACTCCCACTCAATCAGGGTCTCCACCCCCGGCTCTGGATCGACACACAAGCCCAGGTGGAGAGTTTTCCCCTCAAACTCAATAGTGTCATCCCGTGCCTCCATGAACATCCCGTTAAAAGTCTTCGACATTATTTCCTCTCTACATAAACGATAGGGTCAGTACCCGGGGTGACGATACGGGTAGATTGCTGCATGATCTTGGGGCCAACGAGCGGCCAGTTGTGTCCCGGACTTTTGCACCACGTGCATCAATTGGGTCAAACGGACCACATCTTGCTACCCGCCCAGTCAACTTGCATGGTGTGCGCCAGGGCGTGTGCTATGCGTGCAGTAAGACCTGTGGCATCGACATGCTCGACAACAAGCTGCCGGAACCGCTCGTAGCTGTAGTAACGCTTACCTGAGGTTACGTCCGTTCGTAGGGGTCGTTGTCCATCATCGCTTTGTGTTTTTGCCACGCCTGCTCAATTTTCTCGGGTGTCATCTCCGGTTTGTCGGCGTAGCGCAATGCGCTGATCTGATCCAATGTGGTCAACCGTTGCATACCGGCTTTCAATGCGTCAAAGAAAGTATTCAAATCCTGCCGCCGAGCATCAAGATCAAAATACTCAGGCACATCCTGGCGGCGATATTCCAAATACTGATCATTCAGTCCCGATATGAAGAAGGCAGAGAAGGGTCGACCGGGCAACTTACTGTAGTCAACAACGAAGGTCAAGGAATCAAAATCAACTAACTGCGAACGAATTATCATAGGGGCTTGTTTCGTGTTGGAGTAATCTTCTTTTACCCATGCCACGGGAGCGAATTCAACACGAAGGAAAGAAAACTCGTCAAGAAGACCGTCATAATCCATCCGCACGAACCAGATCAACTCGCCCGAGCGCATCGACCACACAAACGAGTCGCCTATAAGCGCATTATCGATACGTGAAAAATGCGCGTCCAAACACTCAAACAGCACATCATTAAAACGTTTAGGTTTCATCTGTCATCCTTAATAATCGTCAAGGCTTATAGAAATCGAGCACATACTGAACAGTTGGTAAGTCTAACCCAGACTTTTCACCAATGCCGCTGTTGTAGCTCTCAGTGTATTCTTTGTATCTTGCTAATTGTTTGCGTCCGTCGTTTCTTCCTCTCGGTGTATCGGGCTTAAGCTCGCGGACCTCGGTGATGAACTCAGTTTCATCGTCGAATAGGTGGGCATCAGGTCGGTGAGCGCCTCCCGAATCAGGCAAGGCTTTGTTGGCCTCATAGTCGTAGGCCTTCATTACAGCGTTGTAGCGCTTGTGTACGTTGGTTCCATACGTAGCTTTGGGATTCGTTCCAGTGAATTGCCCCTTACTATTCCTTCCGTCGCTCCGAATCGGGGTGGCATCGGGAGCAACGTGCGGATTGTGCAGCCCGAGATAGTCGTACCAATGTGCTGCATGGTCAACGTAGCCTTGGGCTGAGGCAAGACGCGGTGCAAGCCCAAGGGGATCTTGAGCGTTGTAGACACCTGCGTGCGGATGGTAGTAGCGATACCGGTTGTATGCCCATCCAGATTCTGCATCAAGGTACTGACCTGCATACAGCAAAGGTGAAAAGCTGTGGCCTTGCCAAGTTCGTTGCCCGTAGAGCGTTTGGTTTGCCATACCTGTGATCAAACCTGTTTCTGGATCAACAATCTCTTGTGGTTGTCAGATGCGGGTTTTTGGTACCGGTGTTCTGG
>NZ_KV786238.1 GCF_001806875.1 Corynebacterium sp. HMSC29G08 | reverse complement strand
GAGTATCCAGTAACACCCGGGCGTTTGGGGGTTGGGCGGGGTTAGTGGGTCAGGCGCATGTTGTCTCCTTCTAGTGTGATGATCTCGGCGCCGACGGCGAGCCGGTTGAGGATGGACTCAGCGATGACAGCGTCGGGGATGGACTTGCACCATTCGATGGGGGCGAACTGGGATGTCACGATGGTCGCTCCTCGGTTTTCTCGTTCCGCAATGATGGTCAACAGCTGGTGTGCGGTGGCTTCGTTGATCGGGGTGGTGAGAAAGTCATCGAGTACGAGCACATCGGTGTTGTGAATGGATTCGAGGAACTTCACGCGTTCAGGATCCGAGTGATGCAGCACGGCGAGTTGGTTGGCCAACGAGTCGGTGCGGAAGAACTTGGCGGAGTAGTCCTTTCGGCACGCTGCGTTGAGCAGTGCTTGGGCGAGGTAGGTCTTGCCGACGGAGGATTTGCCCAGGATGACAACGTTTTTCGAATCCTGGCACCATTGGCATTGAGCAAGTCGGGTGATTTGCTCTTTGTTGATGTTGCGGCTGGGTG
>NZ_KV786237.1 GCF_001806875.1 Corynebacterium sp. HMSC29G08 | reverse complement strand
ATTATGAAGCCGTGCTCAACCCACGACACCTTAAGACCCAGCCCGGCAAGCTGACCGCTGAGGAAGAATACCAACAAGCCTGCCGCGTTTTCTCGGAATATATGGAAGCGGAGGAAGCCAAACGTCGTTAAACAGTCAGCACTGCTGGTTGGAAAGGTAGGTGTGTGCCATGAGGAGTGCACCGTTAGTCGCGGGGCTTGAACACTAGCGGCGCTTCGACTTCTTCGCCGCAGCCGTTTCTTTCGCCGCAGTCTTGTCTTTGGCTGGGGTGTCCTCCACTTGGTTGATGCCGTGGCGCACATCCACGGTGTTTTCATAAGCCGTGCCGTAGGTCAGTGCTGCGACGGCCCAGGTTTCGTCGCCAATCTCGCCCCACGAGACGCTGCCGGTGGCGCTGGCGCGATCATCGGTCCAGCCCATCTTGGATCCCTTCACGTTGTTCATGCGGGCGGTGCCGAAGCCTTGGATGAAGCCGTCGGCAGCCACCGCGCTTTGGTCCTTCATGCCCGCGAATAGGGGTTTCGCCTTCGGGTCCCACACGATGGAGGAGATGAACGTGGCAACGTCGCGGGCAGAAGTCTGCGTCTGTCCCCAATAGCCACTGCGCACGGTGGCTTTCAGGTCGAAGTCTTTCGCGATCTGTTCGATTGCCTCTGGGTACTTCTGGTCTAACTGGCTGGCGATGAGGTCTGAGGAGGTGGCCACCATCTCCGGGATCTGGGACTTTTCCTCGGCTGTGCCGTTGTACAGCACGTAGTACGCCAGGTAGAGCTTGGCCAGGCTCAATGCTGGGCGTGGTTCCTCGGCGTTGGCGGACATTGAGATCCGCCCGTCCGGGTGCACCACGGCCAACGCCGTGCGGTCACGCAAGTACGACGGATCCACGTGGTACGCCTGCGTCGGCGCAGCAACGACAGACGACAACGCCAGCGCGCACGCAAGCGCCCCCGCAACAACCCGCAGTTTCATCTCGTATGCCTCTGGGCCTTACGCTTCGCGGTCTAGGTGCAGGATTGAATCGGACTCGGAGGCATCTTCAAACACAGGCATCTCTACCTCACAGAAGTACACGCCGGCTCCCGTGGCATCCTCCTGGTAGCTGACCAGGCCAAACGAAGTGAGCTCAGGTTCCGTCAGGTATTTCGCGCCGAACATCTTTGCGGCATTCACCGCCGCGGAAAGATCCTCCACACCGAAGTAAACCTGCCACAGCGCCAACTCAGGCACCAGGCCGATCTCCATGCTCAAAAACGGTGCGCCGTCCTGGAGGGCAATGTATTCGTCGTCAACCTTGCGCACTTCCCAATCGAAGAGCTCGGCGTAGAAATCAACCGCCGCAACCTCGGGACCACCGTAGACGTACCACACCGGCACGCCCGGTTCACCAGCGGCAACGAAGCGGTCCTCCCCCGCCGGCTGGATCAAACCAAAGTAGCCGTCAAACGGGTCGGCGCATACGGTAAGGGTGCCCAGATCCACCTCTGCGGTGGCAAGCACTTGGCCGCCAAGCTTTTCCACACGCTTTGCATCCCCCGCCACATCAACGCTGAGGAAGTACGGCACCCATTCGTTCAGCGCTTCCTTTGCGCCGGTGCTGACAATGCCCGCCACCGGCAGCCCGTGCATCCGGGCTACGCGGTAGTCACCACCAGAAACGTCCCAACCCAGCACCTTGGTGTAAAAGTAGGCGGACTTTTGCGGCTCGTTGGTCACCAGGTCCTGCCAGTACGGCATTCCGGGTACGGCTTCAAATGCGGGCATTAGAGATTCCTCCACTTCTCCGGATCGAAATCATCGTTGGCGGTGCGCTCATCAAAGTAATCGTCATCGCTACCGTTTGTGGTGATGACGATGGTGGTGTGGGGGGTGGAGATGACGTCAGCGTCGTGAAGCAGAAAGCCCCTGCTTGTGACCACCTCGCCGTTGACCGTCACCTCCCCGGCCTCAATCATTTCTTTGGCCTGGCCGCCGGATTCCGCCAGGTTAGCCAGCTTGAGCAGCTGGCCCAGTTTGATCGTGTCGCCGCTGATAGGCACCTCAACATGCATGCGGCCAAGCATAAGCCAGATTGGTGCGGAGTTTAGAACAGCATGGGCAGACCGGCGAGCCCCTCGATGAGCATCCACACCGCGATAGCGATGAAGATCAGGCCGGTAACCAGGTCAATTGCCCAACCATGCTGCAGGATTGGCCTCGCCAGGGCGCGCACTGCCAGCGCAAACCCGACGAACCACAAAAGCCCGGTGATAATCAGCGTCGCCGCAATTGCCACCATCCATTGCCACCCCATGCCGGGGCGGATGAACTGGGCGAAGATCGCGCCGAAGAACAGGATCGCCTTCGGGTTGGACAGGTTCGTGGCCACACCCACGCCGAACGCCTTGGCGGTGGACATGGCTCGCGCGGCAGGTTCGACCGCATCAGGGCTTTTTTGCTTACCGACGCGCGCCTTCACCCCACCCCGCAACGCCCCAAGACCCATGTAGAGCAAGTAGCCGCCGCCGACGATCTGCAGCACCGTCAAAATCTGCGGCACCGTCTGCACCAGGGCCGACAACCCGAGCAGCGAGCCGATGATCCAAAATGCGTTGCCAAGCGTGATACCCGCGGCAGCCCACACTCCGGCCGCACGGTCACGCGAGCCGATGCGGATGATCTGAAACGTGTCTGGACCAGGGCTAACAATCGCGGCAAACCACACGCCAAGCAGCGCCGCGAACGCCGACCCAGTCACCTAACGTTCTGCCTGGTCAGCAGGCATGATGCTCATCGTGTCAATGTTCACGTGCACCGGCAGCGATGCCACCCAACGGATCGCCTCCGCAATGTCCTCCGCGGTCAGGTTCAGTTTGCCCTCGTACACCTGGGCGGCACGCTGCGCATCGCCGTGGAAACGGTTGAGCGAGAAGTCCGTTTTCACGCGGCCCGGGTCGATCTCGCAGATGCGGATGTCGGGCGCCTCTTCTCTGCGAAATGCCCTGGTCAACCCGCGCAACCCGAACTTCGCCGCGTTGTAGCCGCTGCCGCCTTTGTACGCATCCGTCGCCGCCACGGAGCCGATGTTGATAACCAAACCTTTTGCGGCCTTGAGCTGCGGGTACAGGGCCTGGGTGACGCGCATGGTGCCCATGACGTTGGTGTCGAACATCCACTGCCAGTCGTTCGCGTTCGCGTCCCGAAGCAAATCAAGCTCTTTCGCCCCACCAGCATTGTTAACAAGAAGGTCTACCCGCGGGAGCTTCGCCAACTTGTCCACGCTCGCCTCATCCGTGACGTCTAACTCCAATGCCTCGCCGCCAATCTCATCAGCGATGCCGCGGCAACGCTCCACCCGGCGCGCCGCCACAATCACGTGCCAACCATCGGCCGCCAACGCACGACACGCGGCCTCACCAATACCGGCCGAGCCGCCAGTAACTACAGCAACTTTTTTGTCCATGCGCACAGGTTACCGGTGTACTTGGCGCATTGTGATGTTTATCCGTCCCTCGTTCAGACCCGTGGTTTTGGGCCCGGTGGCTTCGCGCGGCGCCTTCACCCCGTGATATGCCCTCCTTGCCGGACCGCCAAACACCAACGCGTCCCCGGACATCAGCAGCAGGTCCGTTTGGTGTGTGCTTTCGGCACTTCCGGGGTTTTGAATGCGAAAGATCGTTTCCTCCCCGATGGAGAGGCTGACCACCGCGTTGTCGGATTCCTCCTCCGCGTCAACGTGCAGGCCCATGCCTGCGCCCGGCGGGTAGAAGTTCACCAGTGCGGTCTCCACTGTCGGCGTGGGACCCACCAACGGGTCGATTTCGCGTGCTTGGTTCATGATGTTGTTGGCTATGACCTGGTAGTTTGCGGGTACTTCCGGCACCGGGTGGCCGTCCACCTCCCGCACAAGCCGGTAGGGCTGCGTCTGCCAAAACCACCCCAACGACAACAACCACGCCGCCATCTGCCCCTGCCCCACACGCGGGCGCCGCATCGCCACCGGCGTACCTTTCACCCGGTGAGCAATGTCTCGCGCCTGGGTGACCAGTGCGGCTTGCTCTTCGACGTTGAGGAAGTTCGGCAGGTGTACCACTCCTGGGAGTGGGTTGGAGGGGGTGCGCGGGAGGGCGTCGAAAAGCATGGGACCTAGTTGGGGTTTCAGGAGCGCGTGATCTTATCCAAATTCGGCTCGGGGCATTCCCACCCCTCTGGCCAGGGCATTTTGAAATCTTCGACCAAAACCCTTAAAGCTTCACGCGGATCATCACGCACCACAGCCGCCGTCTGGATCTTCCGCCAGCGCAACCGCGCGGTCCTCAACTGCTCCTGCCACCGGCCGTTATCTACATCCAACACAAACGCCACCCGAAGAACCTCAAATACTTCTTCCAGGCATGGACGGAAACGGTGCCCTCCCGTTGGAAAGTGAAACTGCGAAACTCTCGACGTCCCCTCAAAGTACCTCTTCACCTGGTTACTTCTTTCAGGGTTCAGCTTTGCAGCAAAACCAAGCAAGTGCGTGAATTCATCCCTGTGCGCATGAACATGAATATGCGAACTCGGCTGATTCGGATTCTGGTCCTTCACATATTCAATACGAAAAAGCGGCTCGGTTTCTGTCTTGCCATACGGATAAACCGCAAACTTCGATGATTCAACCGCCAAATAGTTTCCTCCGCTGTCCCATGAACAGCGATATTCAGGAACTACGCCCAACACTTTCTTGCCTTGGGAAAAGAGCGGAATTATCCCCTGCTTTCCTTCAGATTGCGACAAGCGAATCGAAGCGATATCTCCATCACCCTGGTGCAGCAGACTGTATTCAAAAACGAACGAAGACCCAGTGAACGCTTCAACAGCATCACTGAGTTCTTCGTTGAACGCTTCGATCTGCTGCGTCAGCGCGTCAGCGTTACTATCAATGCTTCCCAAGAAGCCACCGTAGTTCCGAAATGCGCTGCCATACGCCCTGCTCGGTAGGTGATAAATCGTACGAGTGGGCACGCTCCTCGAACGCCTCGATTCCACCTTCTACCTGCTGCTCGAGATTATGTAGCTCCTGCTTAGCCTCCTCAACCGTGAGTCGGCGAATAATCGGCGTAGACATAATCCCTCCTTGGAAATGTTCTTGTTGGTTCGCTGTGCCCATTGTTGCACACTGGGGTAACACGCCAGCAGATGTTCGAAATTGTTGTTCGAGCTGAAGGCAGGCGATCAGTCGTAATCCTGTAAACGAGGGGGCCTCGTTTACAAAAGCCCAGGTCGGGTTCGTCACATCCGTAACAAATCGCTTTGTTTGCAATGAGGCTAGCGGGGCGCGTGGGATTAACGCAGGTCAGGGGGTATGTCTCCTACGAGGCTTCGCGGCGCGCAGGTCCACGCAGATAAAACGTGTCGACGATTTCGTACTTCGGCCCGCCGGAGCGGCCTTTGCCCAGGTGGGATTCCATGAGGTGGATTTCATCCACGTGCCAGCGGGGGCCGGAGTAGATGGAGAGGGCGTGGGCGTGGTCCTCAAGAAGCCAGAAGTCCCTGGTACGGGTGCCGGTACGGGCGACGGTGAGGTGGGCGCGCTGCCGGCCGCGGGCGTCGGGCTCCAGAAGGCAGTCAGCCATGAGGGTCTTCAGCTCCGCTTTGTCGCCGCCGACGCCGATCCACAGGGTGCGGCGGTCGAAGCAGCCGGCGCCGCGAAGCCGCAGCTCTAACGGCGAGGCCCAGGCGGTTGCCTGGGCGAGGATGTCGGTGACGTGGTCAGCGTCGTTGGGCTGGGATCCGTAGAACGCCAGCGTAATGTGCCAGTTGTCCGGGTCGGTCCAGCGGGATTCGGTGCCGAAGCCGTCGCGGATCGGGCGGAGTGCGGTGATGAGGTGCTCGCGGACCTCGGTTGGTGGGACGATTGCGGCGAACAGGCGTCTCATGGCCTCAAAGGTACCCTGGAAAACAATGTTTGACTTGGAGAAAATCGGGCGCGGCCTGCCGGTGGCTGGGGTGCTGGGCCAGTTGCCTGAGGCGGGCCCGCTGGTGGTTGAGGCGCCGCCGGGTACGGGTAAGACGACGCTGATCCCGCCGGCGGTTGCGAATGCGCATGGGAAGACGCTGGTCACGGCCCCTCGCAGGGTTGCGGTTCGTGCGGCGTTTCGGCGCCTTTCGCTTCTCGACGACGCGCAGCTTTCCGGCTACGCCATCCGCGGCGAAGCCAAGCGTGGTGAGTTAGTGGAGTTTGTCACCCCCGGCGTGCTGCTGAACCGCCTGCTGAAGGACCCGGAGCTGAGGGGTGTGAACGCGGTGATTTTGGATGAGGTGCACGAACGTCAGCTGGATACGGATCTGGCGTTGGCGATGTGCATGGAGGTGGCGATTCTTCGGGACGACTTCTTCCTCACCGCCATGTCCGCCACCTTGGACGCGACGGCGTTTGCACACCATATGGGCGCGCACGTGGTGTCAACCCAGGCGGAAACGTACCCGTTGGAGGTGCAGTATGCGCCGCATGCGGGACGTGCGTCAGGCACAAAAGAGTTCTACGAACATGTGGCGTCCCTGGCCGCTAGACCTGGCAAAGAACCAGCAACAGCACAGGGCCGCACCTTGGTGTTTGTGCCGGGGGTGCGTGAGGTGGAGTTAGTGTGCGAGGCACTGCACAAGCACGGGGTGGCAGCCGCACCCCTGCACGGGCGGTTGACCAGCGAGCAGCAGGACCAGGCGCTTTACGGGGATGCGCCGGTGGTGGTTTCGACGGCCGTGGCGGAATCATCTGTAACCGTGCCGGGCGTGCGCAAGGTTGTGGACGCGGGCCTTTCAAGGGAGCCGCGCAGGGATGCCCGCGGCATGACTGGCCTGGTTACGGTGTCTGCATCCAAGGCGAGCGCGAACCAGCGCGCGGGCCGTGCGGCGCGTTTGGGGCCGGGCACCGTGGTACGCGCATACTCGGAGGCTGACTACCAGCACTTTCGTGAAGACATCGCCGCGGAGATCACCACCAGTGACCTCACGGCAGCGGTGTTGATGATGAAGGCGTGGGGCTCCCCAGACCTGCCGCTTTTGACCTCGCCACAAGCTGCGGCGCGTCAGCAGGCGGAGGAAACGCTAGAGGCACTGGGCGCGCTGAACAACCGGGGTGAGATCACGGACTTCGGCCGCGCACTTGCCGCGTTGCCGGTGGACCCACGTTTGGGTGCCGCGCTGCTGAAGTTGGGCAGCGGCGCCGCCCCCACGGTCGCGGCGATTGCGGAGGGCCTAAGCGGTGACTTAAGCCGGGTGGATCCCCCGCGCAACCAGGTCACCCGCCTGGCCAAGCTCGCGCCGAAGGGCCCGCCGGTTGCTGCTGGTGAGGTAGTCAGCACCGCGTTTCCGCAGTGGGTGGCCAAGCGCATGGGCGAGGAATACTTGCTGGCCAGCGGCACGCGCGCCACGTTGGATCCGAAGATCAACCTGACAGGCGCCGAGTGGATCGCGGCCGCTGAGGTGCAGCGCACCAAACACAACGCCGTAATCCGCGCGGCTGCCGCCACGCAGCTTCCAACCGAGCGCATCACGCAGGGCTACCGTGCGCATGTAAATAAGGACAAGGTGCAGCTTCGCAAAGTCAAAGCCATCGGCGCAATCGAGCTCAGCGCAACGCCGGTCGCCCTCAACGCCTCAACCAACACCGTCGCCGCCAGCGAGGCACTGGAAGAGGCCGCCGCATCATTCCGCTTCGAGGACTTCCTGCTTGATAGCAACGAACGCGACCTCCTTTCCCGTCTCACCTTCCTCCACGAGCAAGCTGGCTGGCCGGATATTTCGCGTGGGGATTACGCGGTTGAGGTTGGGGAGGTGTTGCGTGGGGCGTCGATAAGCAAATGCGACATGCGGGCCGCAATGATGCGCAACCTGCCGTGGGAGCTGGCCGGCAAGCTGGAGCAAAGCGCGCCGGAGCGCCTAGCGGTGCCCAGCGGGTCGCGGCCGAAGATTTCCTACGAGACCGGTCGGCCTGTGGTGCGCGTGAAACTGCAGGAATGCTTCGGGCTGGCCACCTCGCCGGTGGTTTCCGGGGTGCGCGTGCTATTTCACCTGCTCTCGCCTGCCGGACGCGAACTTGCGGTCACCGATGATCTGCGCAGTTTCTGGGACGGGCCCTACCAGCAGGTGCGCAAAGACATGCGTGGCCGCTACCCCAAGCACCCCTGGCCGGAAGACCCCTGGAGCGCCAAAGCCACGGCGAAGACCAAGAACAAAATGTAAACCGCTACATTATCGGCATGACAACTGCGCATAAGACGCACACCACGGCCCACGGCAGGACGCACACAGTGTCCATGTGGACGCTGGTGTCGCTGATCATCGGCTCCACGGTGGGCTCCGGCATTTTCGCGCTGCCACAAAACATCGGCTCCGCTGCGGGCCCCGGCGCGATGCTCACCGGCTGGCTGATCGCCGGCGTGGGCATGCTCTCTATCGCCTTCGTCTTCCAGATCCTTGCGCGGCGCAAACCGCACCTAGACTCCGGCGTGTACTCGTATGTGCGTGCGGGGTTGGGTGATTTCATCGGGTTCGCCTCCGGCCTGGGCTACTGGCTTGGTTCCGTCATGGCGCAGGTGGGCTACGCCACCTTGTTCTTCGGCACCATCGGCTACTACTTCCCCATCTTCCGCAATCAGTGGGTGCTTGCCCTGGCGGTATCGGTACTGACCTGGTCGATCTTCTTCATGCTCACCCGCGGCATCAAACAGGCGGCGGTGATGAACGTGGTGGTCACCGTTGCCAAAATCGTGCCTATCCTTGCCTTCATTGTGCTGGTGGCATTCCTGGGCTTTAGTTGGGACAAGTTCACGTTCGACTTCTGGGGCGAAAGCTCTGGCCTGTCGTTTTCCAAGCAGCTGCAGGGCATCATGCTCTACACCGTGTGGGTGTTCATTGGTATTGAGGGCGCATCCGTCTACTCCAAGCAGGCATCCAAGCGTACGGACGTTGGCCGTGCCACCATCATCGGGTTCCTGTCCGTTTTGGGTCTTCTGGTTGCCGTGTCCACCTTGAGCTACGGCGTGCTCACCCAGCAGGAACTGGCCGCGCTGCCGGACAACTCCATGGCAGCGGTACTTGAGGCGGTTGTGGGACCTTGGGGTGGCGTGTTCATCTCCATCGGCCTGTGCCTGAGCGTGCTTGGCGCATACGTGTCCTGGCAGATGCTGTGCGCTGAACCCATCGTGCTCATGGCTAATGACGGCCTGCTGCCGAAGCGCCTGGGCCGCGCCAACAACGCCGGCGCACCATTTACGGCGCAGCTGATCTCCACGGTGGTCATCCAGTTCTTTGTCATCGTGTTCTTTGCCAACCAGACCTCCTACAACGCCATGGTCCAGCTGGCAACGATCATGTACCTTTTGCCGTACATTTTCTCCGCGCTGTACCTCGTGCTGCTTGCGCTGCGTGCGGACAAGAACCCGGCCGAGGACACCGAGAACGCCGAGGTACGCCCAGACCGCGCAACCAACTCCAAGCACTTGGTTGTTGCCGCCGTGGCGTTCATCTACTCGCTGTGGCTCATCTACGCCGCTGACATGGTGTACGTCCTCTTCGGTGCGCTCGCCGTGCTGCCGGGCATCATCCCGTACGTACTGACTAAGCGTGCGCATGGTGAGCGCCTATTCAACGCCTTCGAGTGGTTCGTTGTCGCCCTCGTTGTCATCGGTTCTGTGTTAGCCGTGGTTGGACTGGTCAACGGGTCCCTGGTGCTGTAGAGGATTTCAACCAGGGCTAGTCAGCCAAGGCTCTGATGGCATCGAGGAAGTTGGGCATTGCTGTCGATGGATTCGGTCCGGCCTGCCCTGCCTTCACCCTTCCCAGCTGAAGTGCCACAGCTTTAGCCTCCCCATAGCGGCCAAAAGGGAAGTCAGTTTTCAGTGTCTTACCGCGCATGAGACCAGCGGATGCGCAGCGCTTGTCTAACTCTGCACTAGTCGTGGGCGGACGTGAAGATTCGTCAGCATGGCAGAGTAACCACACTTCGAATTTCAGGTTAGAAACAACAAGTACAATGCCCTCCTTTTGCGCAAGCGCAATTGCTTGCCGCAGAGCAGTGGGCTGTTTTCCTTGATTCCATTGGTCCACGTCCACGACAGCGAAGCAGCAAGCGTATGGCACCACATCTCCACCTTGATCGTTTGCTTCATCGCGAATACGGATGGCTTGTTCCACCACGCTAACTGGGTTACTAGTCCACTTTGTCTTCGGCTTCTTGCTCAACTTCGGTCTCACCACAAGCTGTACCCCGAAGTCTTCACTGATGATTCCTTTGAGGCGCTCGAAGTATTGGGGCTCTGTCACCGTGCCTTCCGTAACCACGAGAACTTTGTTCTCTACCTCGTTCTGCGGCCGCCTCGCCGTTGCCTTTCTCCGCGACGGATTACCAGATCTGGACTTCCTTGCTGCCATTAGCGCTAACCACCAACATTCGCGTTAGTTAGGCCCCGTAGCGTTGCCGGGGAGAGGTTCGGGATCGCCCGGTAGCGACCGTCAAGGTAGCGGCGCTCATAGTTCGCACGCGAATCCTTCGTGAAATCCGCCAACGAGTAGACCGTGGTCTTGCCGTCAGAGCCTTTTTCGGTGAACCAGAACGACTGTTCCTTCAGGTTCAGCTCCTGCATCCGCTCCAGCAAGTTTGTGCTGTGTGAGGTGAAAAACAGTTGCGCGCCGCCCACGTTGATTGTTGTGTCTGTGAAAGCTTCAACGATGAGAAAGAGCAGGTGCTGGTGCAGGTGCGCATCAAGCTCATCAACAACTACCACACCACCGGTCTTTAGCGCTTCTACCAAAATGGTGGCGAGTGAAAACCAGGTAACAGTGCCGTCGGATTGCTCGCGTAGTCCGAGCGACATGGTGCCGTCCTCGGTTTGGTGCTCAAAGATCAAGTGCAGTGCCACCGCTTCCAGGTCTTTTTCTGAAAACTCGATGACTCCCCCGTCACCGTCGGAATTCGTCAGCGCAGCGCCTGCCCTAGGGGAAGGATGCAGCTGCTTGAGGGAAGCGGCCGCCGTCTGAAGCTTCTCAACGAGGTCCGGTGGCAACTTGCTTTCATCGAGTGTGACGTGGACTATGCCGGTGTCCGCAGCGACAAGAAGCTGTCCTACATCATCAAAGTTCATCCCTCCGCTTCGCAGCGCTCGCATCACATTGTGAATGCGCTGCTCACGGTGCTGATCACTCAAAGCGATGAACCGCAGCGAATCAACGATCGCCTGAGCCAAACCACCGAGTTTTCCAAACCGTCCGCGCAGCGCAACCGAAAGATAAAGCTCGCGAGGGTTGGCAAAGCGCAAAACAGCCCGCTCATCTTCTGAGACAAAGGTTTTGTTAGGCGTACTGCTCGCAACATCTCGCTCAAAGATTGTGGTCCAACGGCGATTGGGAACGTAATGCAACCATTCCCCCTCAACACCGAGACTGCCGTATTCGAACCCGTACAGGTACCGTGTGCCGTCTACAACAAAGTCGAGTTCAAAGAAGCTTGGCTTCACGCCAGAGGTCTCCGAGGCGAACGGGTAAAACATCACTTCACCTGGATCTTCGAGATCTTGCCAGCGGGTGGCTGAAAGACGGATGGCGCGGGAAAAGTAGCTCAACGCATCCAGCATGTTGCTCTTTCCAGACGCGTTTGCCCCCAACAGCACCGTCACCGGCCGCACAACATCTGCCCACGGGACATCAGGTACCGAGCTTTCGCCAGGCCACTTGGCAAAATCAATCGTCTGCTCATCAGCGATGCTTTTGAAGTTTCCGGCGGTAAATCGAATGAGTTGCACATCGAAAGGGTAACTTAAAAAGGCCTTCTACGTACTTTTTACGCAATTTTGCTTATTGGCTACAGCAGTTCTTCAATAAGCAACTTGGTGCTCAACACCACCACCAGCCCGAGCAGCGCGAACCGGACCAGCTTGGAGCCGCCGGCGAGTACCGTGCGTGCGCCGATTTGTGCGCCGATGACGTTGGCCACTGCAAGGCCGATGGCCAGTGGCCACACCACGTAGCCGCCCACGATGAACACGCTGAGCGCGCCGATGTTGGTGGCGGTGTTGACTACTTTTGCCATCGCCGCAGACTGGATGAAGGATTGCGCGAACACTGCGGTGAACGCCATGATGAGGAACATGCCGGTGCCGGGCCCGAAGATGCCGTCATAAAACCCAATAGCAGCGGCCGCCACAAGAGCCATTGCTTGCCGACGCCCCGTGAACACCCCATCACCGCCCACCCCAAACTCCGGCCGCAACGCCACAAACGTGCCTACGGCGAGGAGCAGCACGATGATGATGGGACGCACGACGCTGTCGCTGACCAACGCCACCGCCGCGGCACCACCCGCACTTGCCGCGCCCGCCACTAGGGCAAACAACCATGTTGCCTTGGGCACGCCAACCTTGCGCACCAACGTGATCGCCGCAGAGGCCGTACCCGTGAGTGCTGCGACCTTGTTGGTGGCCAGCACGGAGGCCGCCGGCATGCCGCTAACGCTCATCAGCACTGGAATCAGTACCAAACCGCCGCCGCCAATCACCGCATCAATCCAACCGGCGAAGGCCGCAGCTATAGCAAGGATGGTGATGGCGGTTGGAGTCATAAGCGCAAAGGGTATCCTAAGCGGCTGTGAACCGTTGGCTTTTCGTAGTACCTGCTTCTGTGGCGTTGGGCGCCCTGTTGAGTTGGGTGCACGTACCGGCGGCATGGATCTTGGGGGCGATCATCGCCTCCGGTGCGGCGGCGCTGTTTGGCAAGAAAGAACTTGAGGTCAACGACATCTTCTTTAGGTTCGCCCGCGGCATCATCGGCGTGATGGCGGCCCTGCCACTGATTGGCATCCCGCCAGCGGACCTCGTGCGCTACCTTGTGCCCGGTCTGGTCAGCGCGGTATTCATCATTGCACTGGCATTTGGCGGCGGCATCATCCTGGCTAACCACGGAGTGTCACGTGAGACGGGCGTGTTGTCACTGTTGGCGGGTGGGGCGTCCATCATGCCGGCGATCGCCCATGAGGTTGGGGCGGACGTCCGCTACGTAGCACTGTCGCAGTACCTGCGGCTTTTGGTGGTGTCATTTACGTTGCCACTGGTGGCTTCACTGCTCGGGGCCACCGGCGACGGCAGTTTTAGCGCGCAGCCTACCCAGTGGTGGATGTGGATACTGGTTCCCGCCATGGCCTTTCTGGGCCAACCGTTGGGCAAGCTGCTGCGCCTGCCCAACGCGGCCATCTTCGGACCGATGCTGATGACCGTGATGGTTGGCTACGTGGTCAAGGTGCCAATCGTCAGCCCTGCGCCGGTTACAATTGCTGCGCTCGTTGCTATCGGCTGGATGGTCGGCGGTGGCTTAAGCGTGCCGGCACTGAAACTTTTTTCACGCATGCTGCCAGCCACGTTCCTCTACATCATCATCCTCATGGCAGCCTGCGCTGGCATGGGTTGGGTGATGTCGAAGTGGCTGGGCCTGACCCTGCTTGAGGGCTACCTGGCCACCACGCCCGGCGCGATTGAAACCGTGCTCGCCCTCTCTGCTGAAGGCGGCACCGGCCCAGCCGTGATCACCCTGCAGTTGATCCGGTTGATCTGCGTGGTGCTGTTCGCAGGCTACCTGCCGCAGATCCTGCTGTGGTTGAAGCGCCAGCGCTAAGTACACGCTTTCTCACGGCGCTTAGCGGAGCTAAGCGCCGTGGTTGAGCACATCACACGCCAGCATGTCCATCGGCATTGAGCCCAAGCGCAGCGCCTTGTCGTGGAAACGCTTCAGGGTCATGCCCTGCTCCAGGGCCTTGTCGCGCAGGTTCAGCCAATCGCGGAAGCCAAGGGCGTAGCACGGCGCCTGGCCTGGCCAACCCAGGTAGCGGTCCAGCTCAAACGCCACCTGTGCCTCGCCAAGCGCGCAGTTGTCGCGCAGGAATGCCTTGGCGTACTGGGCATCCCAGATGCCCGATCCGTCGGGGGTGGGTTTTTTGAGGTGCACGCCTACGTCGATAAGCACACGCGCCAGACGCAACCTGCGGGTATCCAGCAACCCCATGCGATAGCCCGCATCCTCAAAATAGCCATGCTCTGCCATGAGGTGCTCGGCGTAGAGCGCCCAACCCTCGCCGTGGCCGGAGTAGAACAGGTTACGACGCAGCAGGTTGATGCTGCGGCGCTGCAGAAGCGCGGTGCCAATCTGCAGGTGGTGGCCCGGCAGGCCCTCGTGGAAGACAGTGGTCAGCTCCTGCCAGGTGTGGAAGACCTCCTGGCCATGCGGCACGGACCACCACATGATGCCGGGGCGCTCCAGATCATCTGAAGGCTGGGTGTAGAAGATACCGCCGGAGCCCGCGCGGTCAATCGCGCACTCCACCTTGTGCAGCTCAGGCGGAACGGTGAGCTCATCGCCGTTGAGCTCAGCAAAGGCGCGCTCATTGACCGAGTTCATCCACTCCAGCAGCGCATCGGTGCCGCGCAGCTGGTAGCGCGGGTCCTCGTTGAGTTGGCGGTAGGCGGACAGCACGGTCGTACCTGGGCCGTAGAGCTCCGCCGCCAAACGCACCTGTTCATCTACGGTTTCTGCGAGCTGGTCCTTGGCCCAGTCATACGCCTCGTCCCAATCAATGTCACGGCCCAAGAAGAGACCGGCGAACAGTTCGTAGCGGTCACGGCCCACTGCGTCTTCGTGGGAGGACTGCGGAGAAAGCTCCGTGGACAGCCAGTCTGCGAACTCCGCGAACGCGTCCTTGGCGTCCTGCACCGGTGCGCTCTCCGGGTCCACGCCGAGCTGCTCCAGCTGCGAGCCGACCTCTGCCAGCGCTTCCGCCTGGTTAATCACGGCATCAATCTGGCGATGCGACGCCACGTTGCCCGTCTGCGCTGCCTCCGCCAAGGACTCCGCGTACCCGTGCAGGGCGCCGCGCACCTTGGACAGACGTGAGGCAATCGCCTCAATATCCTCGGGTGTCTCCTGGCTCATCAGGGAGAAGGAATCCCGGATGGTCTGCAGCGGCGAGTCAATAACGTTCAGGCTGCTGAGCCATTCACCGTTGTGGTGCAGCTCAAGCTCCCGGGTGATGCGGTCACGCACAACGGCGGCGGTGAGGTGGTCGACGTCATCAAAGTCGTCTTCATCGTCCGAGTCATCGGTGCAGTCATTCAGAGCGTCAATGTCCTGGACCAGGTCACGCATACGTCCAGCTACAGAATTCCAGTATTCCGGGCTGTAATCTTGCAGCTCACCGTCTAGGCCTTCCATGCCTAGTTGGGTGCCCATGGTGGGCACGAGCTCCGCCATGTCGTACACGAAGTCCTCGCAGGTAGCGTCAAGCAGGGATGGCTTGCGCAAGGGCTCGGATGTTGCAGTCATGGGAAGGCAGTCTATCCCAAAACGTGTGTTTTACCACGTAGCCGATTTTGCACAGCTCACTACGCCCCGAATGGACAAAGCGGTCTAGAATAGTGTAATCAATACTCATGGCTTTCCTCCGCCCTCAGACCCCCGCCGCCAAGTGCTTGCACCTCGTGCGGCTTGGTCAGCTGACCACCAGGGCCGAACTTATAGAGGCCACCGGACTATCCCAGCCCACCATTACTCGCGCAATCGCCGCACTTTCGCAGGCCGGCTACGTCACCGAACGCTTCGACCTAGCCAAAACGCGCGGCCGCGGACGCCCCACCGTCCCGCTCGAGTTGGCGGAGCTGGAAACCGTCCATGCCGGTATCTCCATCGGCACCGACGCCACCTACATCGCCCTGTTTGACCTGAAAGGCCGCACGCTGCGCTTCGTTGATGCGCAGCTACCCGTGGCAAAGCTGGACCAAGATGACTTTATCCAGCACATCATGGCCGAGCTGAACAAACTCACCGCCACCATCGACCGCCCCCTGGCCACCGTTGGCGTTACAGCTTCGGGCACCGTGACTACAGACGGCCGGGTGACCGCTCCCAACCTCAACTGGAAAAATGTTGCGCTGGGCGATCAGCTCCGCGAACAATTCTCCGTGCCCGTCCAGGTCAGCTCGGTGTCTGCGGCCATTGTCGGCTCTGAGATGCAGTCCAGCCGCAACCTGGCCACCCCCTCAGTCATGGCGCTGTTCGCGGATGACTCGCTAGCGTGCGCCATTACTACCAACGACGGCGTGCACAACATCACCGTCGAACGCGAGGACCTGACCACCTTTGGTCTGCTCAACGCCATTAACAAGCCGGAGATACAGACGCTGCGCCAGGCGGTGACGGACTCGAAGTACCAAACCGTGACCCGCCCGGCGCTGGACAAGCGCGCCCGCAACCTAGGCCAGCTGGTTGGTGAGCTCTGCACGGAGCACAACCCCTCCACGGTGGTCATCGCAGGCAGTGCGTTTATCGACGACCCCTTGTCACCCGCCCCCTTTGCCCAAGCAGTGCGCGCAACCGGCGACCACGCACATATTGACTTGCGCATGCTGCCCGGCCACCGCGAGATGGTCCGCGACATCGCTCGCGCCGTCGCCCTCGACCTGGTGCTTGCGGATCCTTTGGCGGTTGCCGCTGGCGCGAAGGGGTAAGTTCCTTTTAGTCGATGCGCTTGAGCCCCGTACTGTAGCGTTTTGCCAGTTCAACGTAGCTTTCCGCGTGCGTGATGCGCGCCTGTCGCGTCTCTGGGTCCAGCTCACGCTTCACCTTCGCCGGCACACCCGCCGCAATAGAAAACGCCGGGATCTCCTGGCCCTCCAACACCACAGCACCGCCGCCGATGATGGTGCCCTCCCCCACCACTGAGCGGCTGAGCACGGTGGCGGACATGCCGATCAGGCAGGCGTCTTCAATCGTGCACGAGTGCAGCATGGCCATATGCCCCACGGTGACGTACTGGCCTAGGACGGTTTCACCGCCGGTATCTACGTGAACAACAGCGTTGTCCTGGATGTTGGAGAAGGCGCTGATGGTGATGGCGCCAACGTCGCCACGCAGCACAGCCCCCGGCCAAACATTGACATTCGGGCCAAGCGTGACCTGCCCAATCACCGTGGCCTCGGGAGACACCCAGGCGGTTTCGTGGATGTTCGGCGTGTGGCCTTCAAAGCTGTAAATCATGGGGCAAGCATAAGGTTTGAGTGAAACAAACCCCCAAGCACGCCGAGAAGCGCCAGCAGCCCCACAACAATGCCAACGATCACCTCCGGATCCGAAGCGGAACTCCCGTCGCTCGACGGCTCATCCTTCGGCTTATCCGGCGCACCTGGCACAGGGTCTTGCGGCACATTCGGCGCAGGGGCGTGCGGCGTGTACTCCTTCAAACCTGTCGGGCTCTCCCCCTCCCGCGCCTGACGGTACAGGTAGAGCTCCTTTCTCCCCTTCTCCAACGCGGCACCACCAAAGGGTGAACCTCCGACCACGCCGACAGAATAGACGTGGCCCCGCCCCTTATGCGTGATGGTTACCTCACCAAAGCCGAAGTCTCGGTTTTCCGGGTCGAGCATGATGTGCAGGTGTCCATTAGACCTGCCATCAATGTGCTTGTAGTAGCCGTTCGCCTTCTTCAACACATCCAGCTCACCATGCCCCCACATTTTGGAGATCGCATCCTCCAACCTCCCGTAGGCGATAATCTCCGAGTGGGCCGCCCGCCCATTAATCGTGGCAACGCTAATACCAATCGATTTCCCGCGAAGGTGCGACAGTGAACCGACAGGCTGCTCCGCTGCGCGCTGGACGGCAATGCGGCTCAGGTTTGGATCAATAGTCGCCGCATTGACGTAGGCCTCTTTCGTTCCCAACCCGGCTTCGGCCGCAGCCCGGCGCAAGGAAGTGCCGTTGAAAGGCGGGTTGATGTCCCACATCTGACCACGCACCTTCCTCAGCTGCGGAAGCCCAATGGTGTAGGCGTCAGTGAAGTCGAAGCGGGAATCCACCGCCACACTCTGGTCAATGGTCGTGCCAAGCTCAACGCCCGTCACAGGGGCTGGCTCAGCGTAAGCAACGTGCGGGGGAACCACCGCTACAGGAACGGCAACGGAAGCGGCGACAGACGCGGCAAGCACACGACCCATAAAACGGGCTGAAAGATGATTAAACATTGCCTAAGTATAGCTGGCGTGCACCGCAGGCTGCGTAGACAACCATGAAGCACAGCGGCACCACCGTAAACGCCAAGTTCGGGACGGAGAACAGCCCGTTCGACACGTTTTCCGCCACAAACGGCAACATGAGCACGATCATCGGCGCGGCACCCCACCAGCGGTACACCACACAGCCCAACAGCACGATCCACACCCAGTGGTGATGCCAAGAAAACGGGCTAACCAGGCAAGACGCGATGCCGGTGAGGGCTACGGCGAGGGGGAGATCGTGGCATCGATAAGCAAAATAGGCCCCGAACGCCGCAACCGCCGTCACCACAACAGCCAGCAGCAACCACAGGGCCGTGGAGTCAATGCCTAGCTCACGGCTTAAAACCTGGCGCAGCGCCTGAGCGCCAGGATTGTCCGCAACGCCCACCCGATCCGAGTCGAACATGGCCTCAGTCCAAAATCGCGCCGCATCCGGAACCAGCTGAAACCCAACCGCCACCGTGCACAGGAACGTAAACGCGGCAACGGCAACCGAGCCCCAACGGCCCTGCACCGCCAGCAACACCAGAAAATACGCGGGCGTAAGCTTGAGCCCCGCAGCCAGGCCCGTACCAATGCCGGGCAGCCGATTGCGCGGCAGAAAATCCAGGCACACCAGCGCCATCAGGAAAATATTGATCTGGCCGAAATACAGCGTCGCATGCACCGGCTCCGTCGCCAGAATAAAAAACACCGCAAGCAAAGGAGCATTTATGCTTCTCGACGCCACGTAACACACCACCACCAACACCCCCACAGCCAGCGCATTCCACCACAACCCAAGCGCCGACGTGGGCTCACCGAACCACGAAAACACCACACCCGCAAACGGCGGGTACGTAAACGGCAATCCGGGCAGCAAATCCCCGTCATAAAGATCCTGGTGGTTAGCCATCCTCTGCCCACCAAGCAAATACACCTGCAGGTCAGAGGGCACCTCTTTGGTGAAGGCGCTTTCCTGCATCCCCGCGTTGACGCTGTAGCGCCAACCGCAAAACGCAATCGCGACAAGCAGAATCGCAGCGTTTAAGGCGGTCATAGTCGTCATAATCCCATGCCGTCCAAGATTTCATCGAGCGCCTCGCCGACCTCTGTACGCCACACCGTGTCCGCCTGCGCCCGGCGCGCCCTCGGCACGTTCTCCCCGAAGTACACCACGTTCGGCTTCAAACGCTCATGCAACGTGTGGCAATCCAAGCACACGACATGGTCCATATCCCCATGCAACGCAATCACGTTGCGGCTGCCGGCCTGCGAGTGAAGGCCGTCCACATTCTGTGTGACCAGCCCTGTCAGCCGCCCATTCTTACTGCGGTAATCCGGGATACCCGCGCCAGTGGATACGCTCGCACCGGTGATGACCAGGTTTTTCGGGTTTTGCAGTTGGCTCAATGTCCGTTCAAGCGCCTCCTGCGGCGGAGTCGCCGGCACCGTCTCATGCACCACCCGCTCAATGGAACGCACAGCGCTTTTATGCGCCATGGCCACAGCCGGGTCATCAAAAACGGTGAAATCTGTACGGTGCATCGCTGTTCAGATTAGTGTGTTGCGCATGGGGGATTGGAAAACGGAACTTCGGGGACAACTCATAGACATCCGTGTACGTCGAGCGCTGCCACGCGAAACACACGAAGCACTGCTGCGCGGGCGCCTCCAAGCGCTGTCCACATCGCACGCCATCGACGCCGTTGTCTACCTATCACTGCCCGTCAACCAGAGACACTGGCTGCGCGCCTACTGCGTGGGACTATCCACACACAACGCCGTCATCACCGGACGCGCCTCCGCCTACCTCAACGACATGTGGGTAGCCAACACACCACTGCAAGAAGTGCAGGTAGTGCTCAAATCCGTCCCGCCGCGCACCCAATGGCCGGCCGGCGTGCGCTACATCCAAACCACCGCCCGTGACATCGTGCGCGGCGACCACATGTCCACCACCAGCCCGTTCCAAACCTTCCTGCACATCGCGCGTTTCGACGGCTTCCCCCACGCCCTCGTCACCGCCGACTGGCTCGTCCAATTCGGCGGATACTCCGTAGCAAGTCTGCAACGCGAAGTGGCCATGTCACCGCGCGTCCCGGGCATCGCCGTGGCCACGCGCGCCGCTGTCCACGCCAGCACCCGGTCCGACTCCGCACCCGAAGCGTTCATGCGCGGCCTGCTTCTCAACGCCGGCTACACCGACCTCGAAATCAACCCCGTAGTCACCAACAAACGCTATCGAGTCGACCTTCTATACCGCGGCCGCATCGCCGTTGAAATGGACGGCCTAGTCAAAATGGACGGCACCACGTACGGCCCCACCGACCAGGCCTTCCGCAAGGAAAAATTCCGCCAAGACCACATCACCAACCACGGCATCGACTTCCTCCGCGTCGCCCCCTGGCTTGTGGAGCGCGAACCCGAACGCTTCCTCGCCATGTTCAACGCCGCCGTTGTCCGCATCTTCGGGCCCGACGCTGTGCCGTAACTTGCTTGGCGGTTTCTCGCGCGCGGGCGCCGTTCGGCCCTGTTTTCGTCCCGGTTCCGCGGCCCGTTTTCGCAGATATGCATACCTCGATATGCATACTCAATGGTCAGAGCGTTTTTTCAATAAGGACCCCGTTAATGAAAATTGACCGTTACCTGCGGGTATGCATATCGAGGTATGCATATCTGTTCCAGGAGGGGCCGTGAAGGGAAGCCGGAACACCCCTACCGGAACGGGACTTCGCCGATGGTGCGTCGTAACTTGCGGGTGCGCAGGCGTTCGGGGCGGCGCGCCAATTTCTCCATGGCGCGCACAGCGCACATGACGTGGGCTTCTTTGGAGTTGGCGTAGAAGGCCTGGGCGCCGGCGGGGAGTTTCGGTACGGCGTGCAGCGGCAGGTCGGAGACGGCCAAAAGCGCGCCGTAGGGGACGCGGTACCGGTAGCCGTTGGCGGCGATGGTGCAGGATTCCATGTCTACGGCAGCGGCGGTGGAGCCGCGGAGCCAGTTCCAAAGGTCGCGTGGCGCTTTCCATTCCCAGTTTCTGTCGCCGGTGGACAAGACGGTGCCGGTGCGCATGAGGGAGGTGTCCTCGCCATAGACCCGGGTGACGGATTTCTCCAGCGTGCGCTGGATTTCGGGGACGGCCGGGATGGGTAGTTCGGGCCGTAAATGACCGTCTAACAAGTAGTCGTGGCGTTCGTAGGCGTTGCCAAGGATGAGGTCCCCGATGCGCATGCGGGCGTCCATGCCGGCGCAGTGGCCGATCATGATCCAGGCCTCGGGGCGCAAGACGGCCAGGCAGTCGGTGATTGTTTTGGCGTTGGAGGGGCCCACACCGATGTTGATCATGGTGATGCCGTCGCCGCCTTTGGTGACTAGGTCGTAGCGTGGCATTTGGAATTTGGACCCGAGTTCGAGGTCTTCGACGGCGACGGTGTCGGAGATGGTTTCACCGGAGGGCAAAACGAGCCGGGTGTAGCGGGAGTCTTCGCTGGCCAGTTCGCGCACGCCGAAGCGCACGAATTCGGTGACGTGCATGGCGTAGTTGGTGAACAGGATGTATTTCTGCAGGGTGTCCACGTCGATGCCGGTGTAGTGGCGCAGGCGTGCGATGGCCAGGTCGAAGCGCTGGGGGCCGAAGTGGAACAGGGGTTTTTCGGTTCCGTGGAAGGCGTCCCAGTGGCCGTCCACAATCGCGTCGTCAACGGCGTCGAGCGCGGGTCGCGGAACAAACTCGCGCGCTTCCGCCGGTAGTTCCCCGTAGCCTTCCAGGCCGGGGATGTATTCGGGCGGGATGCAGACGTCGGAGTAGGTGACGGTGACGTCGCAGTCGTAGTTGGATGTTAAGGCGTCAAGTTGGGCGCGCAGGTAGCCGGCCATAAGGTCGGGCCGCGATAACACGGCGGAGTAGGTGCCGGCTTCGTCGACGTAGCCGAAGGGTTCGAGGCGGTCGATCGGTTGCCAGTGTTTGACGGTTACGGACAGTTTTGGATAGCGCACGTCGGTGTATCGGTGCCATTCGCCGGTCTTGAGGGTGTCGTGGGCGAGGGTGACGGAGGCGTCGTAAAGCGAGCTAAGCTCCTGAACTGTGTCCATGAACCATACCGTAGTTACTCCAGGCCTCCCTGCGCCCGACGATGCCGCGATTGCCCTGCTCAAAGACCTGATCCGCAACGCGTGTGTGAATGATCTGACGCCGGATTCCGGCCAGGAGATCCGCAATGCGGTCACGTTGGAGGAGTTTTTTCATCAGGGGCTTTTGCTTGCCGACGCCCCGTTGCCCATCCACATCCGCCGCTTCGAACCCCACCCGGGGCGGATGTCCGTGGCGTTTAGCATTGAGGGCTCGGACCCTTTAGCGGAGCCGCTCACGCTGCTGGGGCACACGGATGTGGTGCCGGTGGATGCGCCGAAGTGGACGCGCGATCCGTTCGGCGCGCAAGAGGTAGACGGCAAGATTTTTGGGCGTGGCGCAACGGACATGCTGTACATCACAGCATCTATGGCCGCGGCGGTGCGTGACGTGGCGATGCGCGGGGTGGCCCCGCGCGGCACGTTGACATTTGTTGGCTTGGCGGATGAGGAGGCCCGTGGCGGCCTCGGCGCTGGGTGGATTGCGGAGCATGAGCCGGAGGCGTTTTCTTGGCGCAACTGCCTGTCCGAGGAGGGCGGGTCTCACCTGCCGGTTGAAGACGGCAGCGACGCATTGATCGTGGTCGTTGGCGAAAAGGGGGCTGGTCAACGACGGTTGACGGTGCATGGTGATGCCGGCCATGGCTCGGCGCCGCATGGGCGTAAGTCCGCGGTGGTCAAGATTGCAGAGGTTGCCAGGCGCGTGGCTGCGTTGGAGCCGGAGGTGACGCGCGACGAGCCGTGGCCGGGCTACGTGCGCGCGTTCAAGTTTGATCCGGAGACGGAGGCAGCGCTGCTGCGTGGTCAGGGCTACGAGGCGCTCGGGGAGCTGGCCCGTTACTCGCACGCCATGAGCCACTTGACCTTGGCGCAGACGGTGCTTCGCGCCGGTCAGGCGATTAATGTGTTGCCGTCGGTGGCGTGGTTGGAGATGGACATCCGCCCGCTGCCGGGCCAGACGCAGGAGGATATTGACGCGCTGCTGATTGAGGCACTGGGGGACATGGCTGATGAGGTGGAGATCACCCACCTGATTACTGAGGACGCCACCGTCTCCCCCGCCGAAGGCCCCCTCTACCAGGCGATTCTGGATACGTTTGAGGAGTTCTTCCCCGGCGTACCCGTGGTGCCCACGTTGGCGGCGGGCGGTTCGGACTTGCGCTTTGCCCGCCGGATGGGTGGTGTGGGTTACGGCTTTGCCATGCACCAGCGCCATCAGACGTTGGGCAGTGTGCTGGATACGCTGCACAGTCATGACGAATACGTGGAGGTTGAGGACGTCCGGCTGACCGCCCGCGCCTACCGTTCATTGATACAAAAGTTTCTCATGTAACACATGCGTCACTTCCGTGGCATACTGTCGTGCATGCGAAATTCTTTCTCTGCACGCATCCTTGCCCTTAGCGCCGCCGTGGCCAGCACGATTGCCCTGGCACCAGCCGCCCAGGCCGATGCTATTGACGACGCTTTGGCGAAACTCCCCTCCGGCCCCATCTCTTGCGACCAGGCGCAGCGCTACTGGACCAACGAAGCGGACTACAACTCCAAGGTCCGCCAGGCACAGACCATCGCTCGTTTTGACCGTCGCGGCCCGCAGATCCTCGATGCGCTCGCGCGTGTCGACGAAGCCGCGAACCGCTGCGGCCTCAAAGGCGGCGGCGCGCAGAACAACGGTGGCGGCAACGGGGGCCGCGCGCAGAACAACGGTGGTGGCGGCGCGCGGAACAACCAGTCGGCGCCCCAGGCTCCGGCCCAGCCAGGTCAGCCAGCCCAGCCGCAGCAGCAGGCCCCAGCCGCTCCTGCCCCAGCCGCGCAGAACACCATCGTGCTCGCCCCGGCTGGCGCGCCGTCCTTCGAGGTGCCGGTCAATGGCGTTGGCACTGTGGTGTTGCCGGACGTATTGGCGATGCTCCGCCAAGCCCTAGCCACCATCCTCGATTTCTTCAAGATCAAGGTCCCGGGCATCAACTAGCCGACGCTAACGAGCCGGGACGCTCTGCGCTCGCAACACCGCCGGAAACACAGATGTGCATACCTCGATATGCATACTCAATGGTCAGAGCGTTTTTTCAATAAGGACCCCGTTAATGAAAATTGACCGTTACCTGCGGGTATGCATATCGAGGTATGCATATCTGCTAAACCAGGCCGGGCAACCGCGTCCCTAGCTCCACTCGTAAAGAGTGTGCCCGCCAGCGTGAATGCGCACGCCCGGGGTTGGCGTGAGCCACGCGTCGAGTTGAATCTCCTGCGCGCCAGCGCCAAAGTCACTGCCAGCACCGCCGTCAGTGCCAGAATCAACACCAGTGCGGCAGACGAAGCTGATCGTCTCGTTGGTTTTGTCGAGGACTTTGAGGGTGGCGTGGGTGAGGGGGGCGTTTTGGCGTCGTAAAGCAATAAGCTCCTGGAGCTGCCTGTAGATCCACCAGCCCATCGGGGAAAGCTCACCTGGGTGGTCAGGCAGCGGCGGGCGCACATTGTCGTCAGCGGCGAAGCCCTCCGTGCGCAGACCCTCGAAGCCCTGCTCATCGCCGTAATAAATGCTGGGCATGCCCGGCACCATCATCAGAATCGCCATCGCCAGCGGCAGCTTGTCCTGCCCCACCTTCGACGCGATCCGGTCCACGTCATGGTTGCCAATGAACGTGTTGGTCAGCACCTGTTGGGCGATTGCGTTATGACGCTCAAGCGCATGCGCAAGCTCCCAAAAATTGCCATCTACCAGCGACGACCAAATACCTTTCCACAGTTCGTACTGCGTGACTGCGTCCAGGGTGCCGGCTTGGGTGATTTCGGCGTAATCGCCGTGGATGACCTCGCCAAGAAACATCGCATGGGGGAACTCCTCGCGAACACGCGCAAGGACCTCGCGCCAGAACTCGGACGGGACGGAATACGCAACGTCCAAGCGCCAACCCGCAATACCGCGACGCAACCAGTGGCACATGATGTCCACAACGTGGTCCTTCACCCGCTGGTCAGCGTGGTGAAGCGTGGCCAACTCTGCGTGACCCTCCCAATCCGTATCCCCCGCCAGGCCTTCTGCCACCCACGGGTGTGTGCGGGCAACGTGGTTAAACACACCGTCTATCATCACGCGGATGCCGCGCTCATTGCAGGCAGCCATGAGGTGGTCAAAATCCTCGTTGGTGCCAAGGCGGGAATCGATTGTGTAGTAATCCAACGTGTCGTAACCGTGGCCCACCGACTGAAAAATCGGACCTAAGAGCAGGCCGTTGCAGCCCAGCTCAATCAGGTAATCCAGCCACGCCTCCAACTTTGGCAGGCGGTGGGCGGCATCCTGCGGGTTGTCCCCGCGGTCACGAATCGGCGCCCCCGTTGCCCCAAGAGGATAGACGTGCCACCAAATTGTGTTGTCAATCATGCTGGCCAGTCTAGGGGCCAAACATAGCCAGCGGGATCACCGCAACCCCATCCGCGCGCCGATACGCCCGCGTCCCGGTAGTCAACACCACGGTGTCCACCACATCCTCTGGAAGTTGCTCGCGGAACCACAGCAAGTGCCGCACATCCTCATCATCCACATCCACGCTGAGCTTGACCTCAATGGCAATGATGTCCCCATCCGCGTTTTGGACAATCAGATCAATTTCCCGATCCCCCTTAGACGTGCGAAAATGTGACACGCTGCCAAAAACTGCCTGGGCAGCAACACGAGCCGACAATGTAGCAAGCGACTCAAACAGCGGCCCCAACATGTAGTTAAAGCGGGTGCTTAATTTCTTCGCCGGAATCTTCAACAAACGCAGCACAAAAGCAGGGTCCGCCAGCTGGTGCTTCGGCGCACGTGCCAAACCGGCAAACGGTGAACGACGGAAATCCCATGCAGGCACCGGATCCAGCATCCAAATCTCTGCAAGTTTTTCGCGGTACTTCATGGTGGTGGTCTTTGCTGGCTTGTCGGCGTCTCCAGGCGTCGCCGCGTCCAAAATTTCCTGGTAGCTCGTCGTAGTGGAGCTTGCCGCCGCGTACGCCGCCAGCCAATTCATTAACGACGCCGCATTGCGCACCGTATATCCCTGATCCGGCAAGTCCCTATCCACAATCCGCGCTAAATAGGAATCCAGCTGCTGTTCTCTCACCAGCTGGGGTGCCTGCATGAAGCCAGGGAAACCACCGCTGGCAATGGCCTCGATGTAATCAGTCAGAGTTTTCTCCGTAGAACCGCTGACATCAGCTGTCCCTTGAAAGAGGTCCCGCAGACTAATATTTGCCTGCCAGCCCGGACGCTCAAACAAAGCCAGTGGACGCATACGCAACGAAATAATTCGAGCTGCGCCACTATGCGTATCAGTGCCTGCCACCGGCGTGGCCGAGCCTGTCAGCAGAAAACTGCTGGCCTCGGCGCCGTCATCCACCGCTCTACGCACACGATTCCAAGACTGTGGTTCCACCTGCCATTCATCAATAAGCAACGGTTTTGGAAACGAGCTAAACGAAGGGTCCGACGCCAACGCAGCGGCATCCGCGCTTTCATCCAACCTCAGCACCGTCTTCGCGCGGCGCGCGGCTGTCTCTGTTTTGCCCACGCCTTTTGGCCCCTCGATGGCAATCGCAGAAACGTACGGTAAGAGCTGGTCAAGCTGCATGTCCACAACTCTTGGCAAGTAACCCATAGCGCGAACGCTACCAATTTTCCGCTCTGAACGCTACTTATTTTCCGTCGTGAACACTACTTATTTTCCACCAGCATCGGCGTCTTCGCTGCGCTTCAGCCACGGCTGCAGCCCCTTGGCTAGACGCGCACGCCAGCCTTTCGCCACCTCCGCGTAGCCTTTCTCCTGCGAACCGGCACCCCTGCGGGTGAGGCTGACTTTGGTCTGGCCGGAGCCGGAGTCATCGTCGTGGAAGTCGAAGACCAGCTCGGCGTCGTCGTCTTCCTCGGCTTTCCACACAACGCGTGTGCCGCCGTCGGTCTCCTCCACGGCCGCGGATTCAAGGTTTTCAAACCCAGCAAACCCGTCAAGCCCGTCAAACTCACTGTCCTCGCCGTCGAACCACTCGTTCGGCTTGGTAAAGGCGCTCAAGACCTCGTCGCGTGAGCCGGGCACGGAGAAGGACGTGGTGAACTCGCGGATGGCACGCGCGGTGGTGCCGTCGGAAAACTCGTAGTCACTCATCGCCTGGTCCGGGTCGTAGATGGACACGTCCACGCCCTGGTCCCGGAACTGCATCAGTCCGTCCTTGATCAGGTCGCGGCCTGCTTTGTTGAAGGAGGTCACGCGGGAGACGTCGAGGACGAGGCGGGGGGCTAAACGCATGCGTCGTAACGCATACAAGTTCTTTTCTGCAATGGCGAAGTTGATCATGCCCTGCAGCTCCACCACCGTCGCGCCGTCCACACTGGACACGGAGCGGATGCCCGGCGCGAAGTAGAAGTTGGAAGACACCAGGTTCAAATCCAACGCGCTGGACAGCTCCCGGAACAGCTTCACGCCGCGCACCGAGTTGCCCTGCGCATCTAGCCGGGGGCTGAGCGAGGCAATGCCAAGCTGGCCGGGCATCGTGCCAATCAAACCACCCGCAACGCCGGACTTCGCCGGGATACCCACGTTGACCATCCAGCGGCCGGAAGCGTCATACATGCCGGCAGAGACCATCACCGCCTGCGTGACCCGGCAGGCCTCAGCGGTGAGAATCTTCTCCCCCGTCACCGGCTGCGTACCACCGTTTGCCAGAGTGGCGGCCATCAGCGCCAGATCCTTCACCGTGACCAGCACGGAACACTGGCTGATGTAGCTGGACACGGCCTCATGCGGCTGGTCAGTGACCATATCTGCCTCACGCAGCAGGTGTGCCAGGGCCATGTTGCGGTCCGCGGTAGACATTTCGGACTCAAAGATTTCCTGATCCACCGCCAGCTCGCGGCCGGCCAGGCGGGAGAAGTAGTCACGGATCTTTTCCACCCTCTTATCGACGGCCATCTCAGGACCGCCAATCAACTGATTGACCGTAATGGCACCCGCGTTAATCAGCGGATTCGCCGGGCGCCCCTTGCTGTCCAGGGACAGCTGGTTGAACGCCTCACCGCTGGGCTCCACGCCGACGTATGTGTGCACCTCTTCAGCGCCGTACATGTCCAGGGCCAGCGCGTAGACAAAAGGCTTGGAAATGGACTGGATGGAGAACTCATAGTCGGTGTCGCCGGCGGAGTACATGTGGCCGTCGATAGTACAAAGCGCCAACGCCAACTTGTCTGGGTCGGCGTTTTTGAGTTTCTCAATGTAATCGGCGCGCTCACCAGCATCCTGGTCGCGCACCGCATCCAACATGGTGTGAAGGTACTGCGTTACCGGCGATGTCATGCAGCCGAGTCTAGGTCCGAAGCCGTCTTCGGGTTCTTATAGAAACACACCCAGGTGATGAGACCGAACAGCAGAGAAATTCCTGCAACCAGCCACAACACGTCCTGGTATGCGTCAACGTACGCCGCGTCGTACCCCATGCTCGGCTCCCCCAGCGCCACCCAGCGCGCCATCAGCGCACCGGTAATGGCCACGGTGATCAGCGCGCCGAACTCGTAGGCCACCTCTTCCACGCCGGCAGCCATGCCGGAGCGGTGCGCGGGTGCGGAGCCGATAATTGCTGTGGACGCCACGCTCATCACCAAACCCAGGCTGAACCCAAGCAGCGCCAACGCGAGGATCTCCAGCGGCAAGGAGCCCGCCTTCTCCCCCGCGATGAGCAGCAGCGTACCGACGCCACCACCCACAAACCCACCCGCAATCAACGGCAGAAAACCAACACGGTGCAGGTTTGCGCCCCCGAGGATGGACGCAGGCAGCGCACCGAGCGCCATCGCAATGATGACAAGGCCGGCGTGCAGCGGTGAATAGCCGTTAATAAGCTGCAGCTTCTGCACCGTGTGCAGCTCAGTACCGATGAGGACGAACATGCTGCCGCCCGCCGCAATCACGCCACCCAAGAAGATCGGGGAACGGAAAATATCCAGCGTGAGCAGCGGATCTGTCAGGCGCTGCTGGCGGAAGTGGAACAAAAGGCCAAACAACAGCATCGCCACTACAGCAACCGCCATGACCACGGTCGTGCGCTCCGGGTTCGCCGCCTGCTTAATGGCCACGGTCAGGCCTAGCAGTGTGATCAGGGAGTAAATGGAGGACGGTGCGTCCCACTTCTTCGCCTTATTCGCCACATTCGGCGGCGCGAGTACCGCCGTAGCCACCAGCGCGATGATGACCACCGGCACGTTGATCAGAAACAGCGAGCCCCACCAGAACTTCGCCAGCAGCAGCCCACCAATCACAGGGCCCATGGCATTACCCACCACTGCGACCGCGCCCCACAGGCCAATCGCCGTGTTGCGTTCCTGGCCGTTCGGGAATGTCAGGCTGATCAGCGCTAACGTGGCCGGCATCATGGTTGCGCCACCGATGCCCAGGAAGGCGCGAGCCGCGATCAGCATCTCCGGCGTCGGCGAAAACGCCGCCATAAGCGAGGCCGCACCGAACACAACCAGCCCCACCATGAACATCAGGCGGTGCCCCACCCGGTCCCCCAGCGTGCCCGTGCCCAACAGCAGGCCGGAGAGCACCAGCGGGTAGGCATTAATGATCCATAGGGCCTGGCTTTGCGACGCCCCGAGCTGCTCCGTAATCGACGGCAACGCCGTATACATAATCGAGTTGTCCAAACTGATCATGAACAGACCCAGCGAAATGATGGCAAAGAACATCCAGCGCTGGCGCTTTTCGGAAGCGTCGGAGAAAGGTGAAGGCGTCGATGGCGGAGGAGTTTTCATAGCGGGAGATATTCTCGCCTTTGATTCGCCGAACCACAAACGAAGCGCAAACGACAAATGGGCCCTGCCTTCTGGCAGGACCCATTTACGTTCGCGAGTACGAATGTTTAGAAGTGGATGCCGTACTTTGCAGCTGCAACACGAACGGCATCCGGGATAGCGATGCCCGGGCGCTGCTGGACCACGGTGAAGACCTCAAGAACGGACCAGATGAGAGCGATGGAGGAAAGGGTACCCAAGACTGCGGAGATTGCGAGTTCCATATTTTGAATCCTTTAATGTTGAAGGGGCTAAGAACGCCCACAGCTTAACCTTAAGTTTCGCCAAGCGTCATAATTTCAGTGAATTATATTCATCAGAGCCCGCTTCGACCGTCTATCCGGGAAAGTTTGTAGCTAGTTACACCCGGCTACCAAGCCATTTTTCTACAGGTAGCCGGGTGTGGGTAGCTACAAACGTTTTTTCAACCGTTTAAGCCCGGAGCAACGGAACAACGGAAACACCCCGCGCGATTTCTCGCACGGGGTGTTTGTCTGTGCCCGGGGGGGGACTTGAACCCCCACGTTCTTGCGAACACTGGCACCTGAAGCCAGCGCGTCTGCCAATTCCGCCACCCGGGCTTGGGACTCGATAACCATAGCACCTCACACGGGCATAACAACAAATCGCCAGGCACGCGACCGTTTTTCGGGCAATTATTCAAAGTTGAACGCCACCAGCCCAACGTGGTTTCTAGGTTCGTGTGCCATCGGCACCTATACTTACTGCGTCATAAGGCACCCGTGCGCACGCGCGCACAGGCAAGCGCATACAAACGCATGTAGAGCAGCACCAGTAAAGGAGGTGAACGGGAATGTCATTGATGGACAGGTTGGCCAAGCTGGATAGTTCCATTCAGCGCGGTTTGGATAACTCCATGGCTGCGGTGTTTGGCGGCAAGGTTGTCTCCGCTGAGTTGGAGGAGCTCATCCGCCAGGAGGCGCAGGATTCGTTGGTTGTTACGGACCAGGATGAAGTTGTGGCACCGAACGTGTACGCGGTTGGTGTGTCCTCGAAGGATCTGGAGAACCTGTCTAAGCAGCGTGATTTGCCCGTTGACCTTGCTGAGCAGGTGATGCGTTTTGTGCGTAATCAGGGCTGGTTCTTGGATGGGCCGGCTGTTGTGCGTATTGCTGAGGAGTCTGGTTTGCGTACGGGCCAGCTGCGGGTGTCGTCTTACATTGATTCTGTGCCCGATGTGGGAAGTGGGTTTGACGCTATTGATGCGGAGCCTTCTCCGGCGGCGGTGGCTGCGTTTGCGCGGCGTCGTGAAGCATCGGCACATGAACAGGAGGATGCTATGTCCGAACCAAATGCTATGAAGCCTGTTTCCGGTGGTGGGCAGCCGACGGTGAGCTTGCTGCTTCAAGACGGCTCGTCGAGGACCTACCTCGTCCACGAAGGGTCCAACATTTTGGGTCGTTCCAACGATGCTGATTTCAGGCTGCCGGATACTGGCGTGTCGCGTCAGCACGCGGAGATCACGTGGGATGGGGAGATTGCGGTGCTGGTGGATTTGGAGTCCACCAACGGCACCACGGTCAATGATGAGCAGGTTGATAACTGGATGTTGGCAGACGGTGATGTGATTACGCTTGGCCATTCCAATATTGAGGTGCGCATTGTGCACCCGCAGGGCAGCAACAGCACTGGCCAGGGCGAGGCAAACACTGGACAGGTGCCGCATTTCCCGGAGGCTGTGGAGCCGCCGGCTGAGCCGGTTCCGTACCCCGGCACTGAGTTTTTCCAGCCGCCAGCACAGCCCAACAACTCATAACCCCCCTGCCGGAAGGATGCCCATGGATGCCACTGTGATTCTGAGCGCTCGTTTTGGGCTGCTCGCCCTGTTGTGGCTGTTCATCCTGCTGGTGGTGTTTATCCAGCGCAAGGATGTTGTGCGCGCGGCGGGGATGGTGCCTAGGCAGGCGGCACGGCAAGCGCCGGTGAAGCGGGAGAAGCCGCGGCATCTGACTGTGGTTGAGGGTCCGTTGCAGGGCTCTCATATGGATGTCTCCTCGTTGGAGGAGCTGACCATTGGCCGTGGCCCGGATAATGACTTCCAGCTGGGTGATGATTTTTCTTCGGCACGGCACGCGCGGTTGTTCCGGCGTGGCAGTGAGTGGTTTGTTGAGGATCTAGATTCGCGCAACGGCACGTTTGTGCAGGGTATGCGTATTGATCAACCGGAACGGGTGTCTGTGGGCACTGATATCAAGATGGGACGCACGATTGTGAGGCTGGTGCCGTAATGAGTTCCGTACAGGGATCTTCGAAGAATTTGCGCCTTGAGTTCGTCGCGTCTTCTGACCGCGGCCTTGTTCGCGGCAACAATGAGGATTCGGCGTACGCTGGCCCGCATTTGTTGGCACTTGCAGATGGCATGGGTGGCCACGCCGCCGGCGAGGTTGCTTCCCAGATGATGATTGAGCATCTGGAGCATTTGGATAAGGATCCGGCGGATGCGGACATGCTGGCGCTGCTGGGTGCTGCGGCGGATGATGCGAACGCGGCGATTGCCGCTTCGGTGCGTGAGCACTCGGAGCAGGAAGGCATGGGCACGACGCTGACAGCGGTCATGTTCAACGGTGAGCAGCTTGGCCTGATCCATGTGGGTGATTCCAGGGGCTATTTGCTTCGCGACGGCACGTTGAAGCAACTCACCGTCGACGACACGTTCGTGCAATCTTTGGTGAACGAAGGCAAGCTGGCGCCGGAAGATGTGTCCTCGCACCCGCAGAAGTCGTTGATTTTGAAGGCCTACACGGGCCGGGATGTCGCACCACATTTGGAGATGGTGGATGTCAAAGAGGGCGACCGTTTGCTGCTGTGCTCTGACGGGTTGTCGGATCCGGTGACGGCAGAGACCATCGGTGTGGCGCTTGGCCAGGGGTCGGTACAAAACGCAGCGGATCGTTTGATCGAGCTGGCGCTTCGTTCCGGTGGTCCGGATAACGTCACTGTGGTGGTGGCGGAGGTTGTGGGGGGCGGCGCTGCGGCGTCGGCAAGCAATGATGCCCCTGTGAAAGCCGGTGCTTTGGCGCCGAGCTTTGACACGACCCACCCGGATTCCTCGGCGGGGCGGGCGGCGGCGCTGTTGCGCAAGTCGGAGACGATTGAACCGGACCACAACCGTGCGAAGCTACAGCCTGCGGATGATGCGGGCGATGATGCGGAGGGTCCCCAACGAAGCAGGTGGACATGGGTGATCGGTGCGCTGCTGCTGGCGCTGATCCTGGCGTTTTCAGCAACAATGTGGATGCGCAACCAAGCGCGGGAGACCTACAATCTGACCACCGATGAGCAGGGTGTTTTTGTCATCGAGAGCGGCCGCGGCGAGCCGGTGCAGCAGGTGTGTCTGGATTCAAAAAACACGATGCGCACCAAGCCGTATGACGAAGATGCGAAAAGCACAGCGGACTGCCACCTGTTTTCCCAAAGTGACCTGCCGGAAAGCCAGCGCGATGCGGCGGGGCGACTGCCCTCAGGCACGTACGACGAGGTGCTGGGCATGCTGGGCAGGCTTGCAGACGAGGCGTTGCCGGTCTGCGTGGACCGCGACAAGACGGAAGCTGAGCAACCTAAGTGCCGGGAGGTGAAGTAGTGCGCGGCGTTTTTGGGCGGAACAAGGAACTGGTGCTGCTGCTGTGCTCGGCAGGGCTGCTGCTGTTGATGCTGTTTAGCCTTGAGCTGAGCCAGGGCCGCACCCTGACCGCGGAACTGTTGTACCTGGTGGGCGGTTTTGTTTTGGTCTACGGCATCGCGCATGCGGCGATTGGTTGGCTAGCACCCTACGCGGATCAGCTACTACTGCCGGTAGTCAGTCTGCTCAACGCGATTGGCCTAGTCATGCTGTATCGGCTGGGCTTTGCGGATAACGCAAGTGGGTTGGCGTCACGGCAGATGCTGTGGTCCCTTGTTGGCGTGGTGCTGATGGTGCTCACGCTGGCGATTGTGCGCGACCATAAAGCGTTGTCGCGCTACTCCTACCTGCTGGGTATCCTCGGTCTGATCCTGCTGGCGTTGCCGTTGGTGTGGCCGCAGCCGCCGAATGTGAATGCGCGGATTTGGATTTGGATCGGCCCGTTTTCGCTGCAGCCTGGTGAGTTTTCCAAGATCCTGCTGCTGATTTTCTTCGCGCAGCTGCTCACCCAAAAGCGTGCGCTGTTCACGGTGGCCGGGAAGCGGTTTTTAGGCTTGACGTTCCCGCGTCTGCGTGACTTGGCGCCGATTCTGGTGGTGTGGGCGATTGCCATTTTGATCATGGGCATTTCAGACGACTTCGGCCCTGCCCTTTTGCTGTTTGCCACCGTGTTGGCCATGGTCTACTTCGCCACTGGGCGCACCTCCTGGCTGCTGATCGGTGTGGGACTGGTGGCTGTTGGTGGCTACGCCGTCTACCAGGTCAGCACCAAAATTCAGCAGCGCGTGGCCAACTTCCTTGACCCGCTGGAGAACTTCGAAACCATCGGCTACCAGCCATCCCAGGCGCTGTTCGGCTTGAGCTGGGGTGGGTTGACCGGCACCGGCCTTGGTTACGGGCATCCGGGGATGATTCCGGTTGCGGAGTCTGACTACATCCTGGCGGCGCTTGGTGAAGAACTTGGCCTGGTTGGCTTGGCTGCTGTGCTGTGCCTGTTCGCGGTGTTTATTTCCCGCGGCTACCGCTCCGCCCTGCAGGTGCGAGACACCTACGGCAAACTGCTGGCCGCAGGGCTTGCCACCACGATTGCTATCCAGATCTTCGTGGTTGCCGGTGGCATTTCTGCCATGTTGCCCATGACTGGTCTGACCACGCCGTTTATGTCGGCCGGTGGTTCCTCCGTGATGGCCAACTACATCCTGCTCGGGCTTTTGCTTCGCGTGTCCAACGCGGCGAACCGCCCGACGGAGTTTGATCAGGGTGCGCTGCGGAAAACGCCACGCAGTGTGCGTAAGCGCGCAGCGCAGCCTGTGGGAACGGGGGCGTAAATGAACAAGTCCATCCGCCTCGGCGCATCGTTTGCGCTGCTGCTCATTGTGGCCTTGTTGGTCAACCTGACCGTTGTGCAGGGCTTTCGTGAAGACGTCTACGCGCAAGACCCCCGCAATGCCCGCACCACCGTGGAGCTGCGCCAGATTAACCGCGGCCAGATCAACGCGGGCGGATTGGTGTTGGCGGAGTCCTTCCGGACAGAGGACGGGTTCTACCAGCGTTCCTACCCCAACATGCCGTTGTCGTTCGGTCCTGTGGTGGGCTACGTCTCGGACCAGTACGGCACGGCCCAGTTGGAAGCCGGCTTGAATGGGCAGTTGACTGGGGATACCGCCGGGGCATCATCACGCTTCCTGCGCACCGGGTTGGAAGAGGACCAGGTGGGCAACAATGTGGAGCTGACCATTGACCCGCAGCTGCAGGCGCAGGCATACGAACTGCTGGCAAACCCTGGGTACGAAGGCGCCATTGCCGCAATCCGCCCTAGCACTGGTGAGATCCTGGCGCTGGTCTCTACCCCGTCCTATGACCCGAACCTGATCGCTGACCCCGCAACAGCAGAGGGCACCTGGGCTGATGTGAACAACAACCCCGGCAAGCCGCTGTTGAATCACGCGACGCAGGACCAGCTGCCGCCGGGTTCCATCTTCAAGATCATCACCACGGCCGCCGGCCTGCGCAACGGCTTCACGCCGGACTCCCTGCTGACGGGTGAGGCGCAGACCATCCTGCCGGGCACCGACATCCCGCTGACTAACTACGGCGGTCAGGTGTGCGGCAGCGGCGGCCAGGTTACGTTGGCCACCGCCTTTGCATTGTCCTGCAACACGGCGTTTGTGCAGATGGGTCTTGAAGTTGGGGCGGACGCCATGCGTGAGGCGGCAGCCGCCTTCGGCGTGGGTGAGCGCTACGACCTTGGCATGCCCAACGCGGCCGGCAGCTTGGGCGATCTGCCCAGCGGTCCGGAGGTGGCGCAGTCTGCCATCGGTCAGCGCGACGTAACCATGACCGCCCTGCAGGCTGCAGTGATGGCGGGCATTGTGGCCAACGACGGCGTACGCATGAAGCCGTACGTGGTCTCCCGCGTGACACGCCCCAACCTGACGGAGGCGTACAAGGCGGAGCCGGAGATGCTCAATGAGGCGCTCACCCCTGAAGAGGCGGCGACGCTTGCCGGGCTGATGTACGGCTCTGAGCGCTGGACCTGGGGTTATGACGGCAACGGCTTCGCGTCCAAGACTGGTACCGCGGAGCACGCCGAGGGCGCTGACCCGCACGTTTGGTATGTGGCATTTGATGACGCAAAGGATGTGGCCGTGGCTGTCGTCGTAAAGAATGGCGGCAACTTGGGTGCAGGCGCAACCGGTGGGCAGGTGGCCTCGCCGCTGGGACGTGCGATCTTGCGCGCAGCACCGGCAGCACCGGCTCCGGCGGAGGAAAACACCCAGCAAGAGCAGGGAAATAGATAGGTGAGTTGCTAAGCATGAACACGGAAAACCGCGAAGATTTACAACAACTTATCGGTGATGACTACCAGCTGCAATGGGTCATCGGCCACGGCGGCATGTCCACCGTGTGGTTGGCAGACGATGTGGTCAATGAACGCGAGGTGGCGCTGAAAGTCCTGCGCCCAGAGTTCTCCAGCAACCAGGAGTTCCTCGCCCGCTTCCGCAACGAGGCGCTGGCCGCGGAGGGCATCAACTCCCCCAACGTGGTGGCCACCTATGACTACCGCGAGGTCACCTCTCCTGCTGGCTTCAGTATGTGTTTCATTGCCATGGAGTACATCCGCGGCGAATCCCTGGCTGACCTGATTGCCCGCGAAGGCCAGCTGGAGGAGTCGGTTGCCCTGGACGTGCTGGAGCAGGCGGCCCACGGTCTGGCCATGATCCACCGCATGGGCATGGTGCACCGCGACATCAAGCCGGGCAACCTCATGATCACCCAGAACGGGCAGATCAAGATCACGGACTTTGGCATTGCCAAGGCCGCAGCCGCAGTTCCGTTGACGCGCACCGGCATGGTGGTGGGCACCGCCCAGTACGTCTCCCCTGAGCAGGCGCAAGGGTTGTCGGTGACTCCGGCCTCTGACGTGTACTCCCTGTCCGTGGTGGGCTACGAGATGCTGTCCGGCAGGCGCCCGTTTACCGGGGATTCCTCGGTGTCGGTGGCGCTTGCGCACGTGAGCAACGAGCCGCCGGCACTGCCGATTTCGGTCTCCGCGCCGACGCGTGAGCTCATTGAGATTGGCCTGCGTAAGAACCCGGAGCAGCGTTTCCGTGACGGTAATGAGATGCAGCTAGCTGTCAGCCAGGTGCGAAACGGCATGCGCCCTGCCCAGCCGGGTGGGCGCACGCAGGTGATTGCGGCGGAGCCTTCGGCCACTGCGTCTACCCAGATGCTGGCCAACGTGGCTGACGCGCGCACCACTCGCCCGGCTGGGAAGTACCCGCCGTCCGCGGCGATGGCGGTGCAGGACAAAGCCCGGCGCGCTGCCGCTGAGCAGGCGGCACGTGAACAGGCTGAGGCACAGCGTGCAGCACAGGCAGCACCGGCGCGTACAGATACAGGCAAGAGCAGCGCGGCAGGTCCGATCATTGCGGCGTTGTTGTTGCTTGCGCTGATCGGCGGCGGCGTTGCTTGGGCATGGTCGGCGGGCATGATTGGCGGCTCCTCCGCGAGGACCACCACGCCGATGGCTCCCACCACCGCCGCCACGGCAACGGTGACGGAGACCCAGACGCAGGTGCAACAGCCGCAGCCGGAGCCGCGCGAGGTGCCGACGCAGGACGCCCCGGGCACGATCACGTTTGAGCCGGAGACGAGCCAGCCGAGCACGACGAAGACGCGACAGCAGCCGACACAGGAGCAGCCGCATCCTTCGACACCGCACCAGCCTACCCAGCCGCAGTCGTCCCAGCCCACCCAGCCGCAGCCGACGCAGCCCACCCAGCCGCAGCAGCCGGATCAGCCGCCGGCATCGTCTGCGCAGGAGGCGCCGACAACGCCGCAGGACAATGGTGAGTTAGAATCACAAGCTGACCCATCTGTCACAGGAGGTGACAACTAACACATGATGATCGCTGACCGCTATGAGCTCGGGGGCATCATCGGCACGGGCGGCATGTCTGACGTCTACGCGGCTACGGACACGGTCCTTGGCCGCCAGGTCGCCGTGAAGATGTTGAAGTCTGACATGGCGCGTGATGAGAATTTCCGTGAGCGTTTCCGCCAGGAGGCAAAAAATTCTGCGCGCCTGAATCACCCGAACATTGTGGCGGTGTATGACACGGGCTCCCAGGACATCGATGGCCTGGAAGTGCCGTTCATTGTGATGGAGCGCGTTGTTGGTAGGAACTTGAGGGACATCGTGCGTGACGACGGCCCGCTCACCCCCCACAACGCCGCCACCTTCATGCAGCCCGTAACCAAAGCGCTGCAGTCTTCGCATGATGCCGGGATTATTCACCGTGACATCAAGCCGGCGAACATCATGGTCACCAACACCGGCACGGTGAAGGTGATGGATTTTGGAATTGCGCGGGCGTTGGACGACGCGACGTCTGCAATGACCCAGACCTCTGCCGTGATTGGTACGGCGCAGTACCTTTCCCCTGAGCAGGCGCGCGGCAAGGCCGCGGATGCCCGCAGTGACATTTACGCCCTGGGTTGCGTGATGTATGAGGCCGTAACCGGCCAGCCGCCGTTTGAGGGCGAATCGCCGTTTGCGGTGGCGTACCAGCACGTGCAGGAAGACCCTATGCCGCCGAGCGAGCGCATTGCGGGCACGTTGAGCCCGAATGAGGCCGTGAACATTGATTCGGTGATTCTCACGGCGATGGCGAAGCACCCAGCGGATCGCTACCAGTCCGCCGATGAAATGTGTGCGGACCTGGAGCGTCTGGAACGCGGCTCTGTGACGGAGGCGGCGCGCAACCACCTGGCTGCCGCAGAGTCGGATCTACATGCGTCCAACGCCACGGACCAGACGGTTGTTGGTGGCACGGCGGTGGCTACGGATCGTGCGCCAGTGCGCAGGGAACCAGCCCGTCGCGCGGACGCGGCGCGTGCTCGCGAGGAGCACTCCCGCTACGAGGACCACCGCCGCGCCAACGAGAAGACCGGTACGTCAACCTGGATGAAGATCTTCGCCGCGTTTCTGGGCGTTGCCCTGCTCAGTACCGCGGGTTGGTTCGCGTACTCCTACTTCTCCGATCAGCGCCAGGCCCAGGAGCAGATGATTATGGTGCCGGACGTAGTGGACAAGCCGCGTACAGAGGTGATCGGGCAGCTGGAGGCGCTCGGCCTTCGCACTGTGACCTCTGAAGAGCCGAGCCCGGACATCGCCCGCGGCAACGTGATTGGCACCAGCCCGGCCATTGGCTCGCAGCTGCCGCCGGGATCCCTGGTCACCGTGATTGTGTCTTCCGGCCGGGAGCTGACGGATGTGCCGGACCTGAGCAACCTCACCGCACAAGACGCGCTTGAGGCGTTGGAGCAGGCAGGCCTTGAGCTCAACGAGGACATTCGGAAGGAAAACTCCGACACCGTGCCAGACGGCTTGGTGATGTCGCAGCACCCGGCGGCTGGTTCGCAGCTGTCGAAGGGCTCGAAGGTGCTGATCACGGTCTCCGAAGGCCGGGAGAAGGTGGAGGTGCCGTCCCTGGTTGGTTTGAACGTAAACCAGGCAACGGCAACCCTGGCCGGGCTGGATCTGCGCGCCACGGTCACCCGCGTGGACTCGGAGCGCCCGGACGGTGAGGTGCTTGCCGTCGCCGGCGCCAACACTGAGGTGGAGACCGGCACGACGGTGGAGCTGCGCGTGTCCAACAACATGTTGATGACCATGCCGCAGATCACCCGCATGCACCCCACGGAGGCTGACCAGGCGCTACGGGATCTGGGCTGGACGGGTCGTCTGGTCCCCGGACCGCCGGTTCCAACTGGGGCTGCGCTCGATGGCGGGTTGATCGGCCACCAGGAGGTCGCCGCCGGTGATGTTGTCCGTAAAGACCAGACCATTGGCTACAACCTCTGGCAGTTTGATGCCTCTGCACTCATCCGTTAAGTAACCAGCGTTAAGTAACCAGCGCAGCCGGTGATAGGCTAGCGCTCTAGCGTTGAAAGGACTGCACACATGCCCAAGGCAAAAGTGACAAAGGACGCCGTCCGTCCGGTATCTACCACCTCGGCCGGCACGTCGCGTACCCCGGTGAAGATCAACACCGGCGGCACCCCGACCTGGTACAAGGTCATCATGTTCGCGCTGATGCTGCTCGGCTTGGCCTGGATTGTCGCCTTCTACATCTTCGGCGACCAGGTCCAGTTCCTCGCTCAGCTCGGCCCGTGGAACTACGCCATCGGCTTTGCCGGCATGATCGTTGGCTTGCTGATGACCATGGGGTGGCGCTAACTATCCACACCTATCCACAGGCTGTGGATAACCCTGTGGATAAGCCCGTGGATAACCCTGTGGATTTAATGCACGGGGGTGGACATCGGTAGCGTCGGCAGCCACACTGCCAGCGCCGATAGCCCCAAACACACCCAAGCAGTGACCCACCTGGTCTTCGTGTTTGAATGCGTCAACGGCCACGCCACCAACGCCCCCACCAACAACCCACCCACGTGTCCCCACACGCTGACGTTGGTGGCTACAAACGTATAACCCACGTTTACGGCCAGCAGGGTGAGGGGGGCGATGAGGTCGGTGTGGCGTCGATAAGCAAGAGCTACTAGCACCGCCATCAGCGCAAACAGGGCCCCCGAAGCACCCGCCGTGGGCACCCCAAAAGCACCCACGAGCACCATGCTTGACGACGCCAACGTAAACCCCCCATACGCCACCACAAACGGCCCCGTCCCGATCGCACGCTCAACCTCCGCACCAACGAGTACCAGCATGAGCATGTTTAAGGCGAGATGCGTGGCATCCAGGTGCAAAAACCCAGCCGTCAACGCGCGGGTGTACCCAAAGCCAGTGACCTGCGGGCCGTAAAGAATCATGTGTTCTGCAAGGGATGACCCCCACACCACCTGCGTCAACGAACGTGTCTGGAGTGCAGACACGCAAAAAACCGCGACGCACACGGCGACAATGATGGTGGTCGCCGGTGCGCCGCGGACAACGTTACGGAAAACGTTAATTGCTAAGCCCGCTTAGTTAACGTCCACGGACTCAATCACAACGTCCTCAACCGGGCGGTCCATGCGGCCAGTCTGAACGTTGGCAATCTTGTCCACAACCTGCTTAGATGCCTCATCGGTAACCTCACCGAAGATGGTGTGGCGGTTGTTCAGCCACGGGGTGGCGTCCACGGTGATGAAGAACTGGGAACCGTTGGTGCCCGGGCCAGCGTTAGCCATGGCCAGCAGGTACGGGCGGTCGAACTGCAGCTCTGGGTGGAACTCATCAGCAAACTGGAAGCCCGGGCCGCCGGTGCCGGTGCCGGTCGGGTCGCCGCCCTGGATCATGAAGCCCGGGATGATGCGGTGGAAGATCGCACCGTTGTAGAACGGGCCCTCATCGGTGCCAGAGGCGTTTTTGGTGGTGTAGTCTTGCTCGCCCGTTGCCAGGCCGGTGATGGTTGCCACGGTCTTCGGTGCGTGGTTGCCAAACAGGTCAATCACAATGTCGCCGTGGTTGGTGTGCAACGTCATCGTCTGCGTTTTCATAGTCATGGTGACTAGGGTACGCGGTATCCGGAAGCCCTGAAAAATTTCGCGAAATTTTTCAGCAACCTGGGGTTTTAAAGTCACACCCGTAACAAATCGATTTGTTTTCAGAGTTTCCTTTGCCAACTGCCGAGGACTACGGTTAGCGCATGACTGAAAAAGCCCCCGCCGGAGTTGTCGCCTCTTTCCGGTATGCGTTTTCCTCCCCGGCGCGCCTGCGCACCGAAGTGTTTGCCGGCATGACCGTGGCGCTTGCGTTGATTCCGGAGTCCATCGCCTTTTCCATCCTCGCGGGCGTGGACCCGGCGGTGGGGCTGTTCGCCTCTGTCATCATGGCGATCACGATTTCGTTCACCGGCGGCCGCCCTGCGATGGTCACTGCCGCCACCGGCGCTATCGCCCTGGTGATTGCACCGGTGATGCGCAATCACGGCTTTGACTACTTCATTGCCACGGTAATCCTGGGCGGTGTGTTCCAGATCCTGTTGGCCGCCTTTGGCATCGCCCGCCTTATGCGGTTTATCCCCCGCTCCGTGATGGTCGGTTTTGTCAACGCCTTGGGCGTCCTCGTGTTCACTGCCCAACTGCCGCACCTGTTCAACGTGCCGTGGTTGGTGTACCCGCTGGTAGCCATCGGACTAGTCATAGTGGTCGGACTGCCGCGACTAACCACCGCGGTCCCCGCCCCTCTCGTGGCCATCGTGGTGCTGACGGCAATGGTCATCGCGTTCGACTGGTCTGTGCCCAACGTTGGTGACATGGGTCGGCTCCCAAGCTCGCTGCCGGAGTTTTTGCTTCCTAACGTCCCGTTAACCCTCGAAACCCTCTCCATCATCGCACCGTATTCTCTGGGCATGGCAGTGGTTGGCATCATGGAATCTTTGATGACTGCCAAGCTTGTGGATGACATCACCGACACCCACTCCGACAAAACGCGCGAAACCTGGGGCCAAGGCGTAGCCAACATTGTCACCGGCCTGTTCGGCGGCATGGGCGGCTGCGGCATGATCGGCCAAACCATGATCAACGTGCGCGAATCCAGGGCACGCACCCGACTGTCCACGCTGATCTCTGGCGCGTTCCTCTTGGTCCTGATGCTGACGTTGAACGAGCTTGTGGGTAAAATCCCCATGGCGGCTTTGGTTGCCGTGATGATCGTGGTGTCTCTGGGCACCATTGACTGGCACTCCATCCACCCACGCACGCTGAGGTTCATGCCGCTGTCTGAAACGACCGCGATGGTGGTCACCATCGTCGGCACGCTGGGCACCGGCAACCTGGCTGTTGGCGTTGTGCTTGGTGTGCTGACGGCGATGGTGACCTTCACCCGCCGCGTCGCCCACCTCGTGCGCTTGGAAATGGTGGAGGAACTGGACACGAATAACGACGGCCACCCCAACATCCGCACCTACAAAGTCCACGGCCAACTGTTCTGGGCGTCAAGCAATGACCTTGTGTACCAGTTCGACTACAGCGACGAGGCCGATCACATCATCATCGACCTGTCCTCCGCCGAGATTTGGGACGCCTCCACCGTAGCCACCCTCGACTCCATCACCCACAAGTTCCAACAAAAAGGCAAAACCGTAGAGATCGTCGGCCTAGACGGTCCGAGCAAGTGGCGACTCGACCACCTCTCGGGCCAACTCGGTGGCAGCTAGCCAGAGCTAGCCAGAGTTAGGGCCAGCCGGCTGGCAGCCCAGGCCAACAGCAGCGGGCTACAGGCCGGCAACGACCTCGTCGCGGGCAGCGACCAAGTTGCGCAGGGACGGGTCGACTTCCTTGTAGCCGCGGGTCTTTAAGCCGCAGTCCGGGTTGACCCACAGGCGCTCGGTCGGAACGTTCTGCAACGCAGCACGCAGGAGGTCCGCAACCTCGTCCTTGGAAGGCACGCGCGGGGAGTGAATGTCCCACACGCCGGGGCCGATTTCGGAGTGGAAGGTCTCATCCAGGTCCTCAAGCAGTTCCATGCGCGAGCGAGCGGCTTCGATGGAGGTGACGTCTGCGTCAAGCGCTGCGACGGCCTCGATGATCTGGCCGAACTCGGAGTAGCACAGGTGGGTGTGGATCTGGGTTGCCGGCTTGGCGTCCAGGGCTACCAGGCGGAAAGAGCGGACGGCCCAGTCGAGGTAGGAGGCGCGGTCGTCAGCACGCAGCGGCAAAAGCTCGCGCAGTGCGGGCTCGTCGATCTGGATGACGTTGATGCCGGCTTCTTCAAGGTCCCGGACTTCGTCTGCGAGGGCAACGCCGAGTTGGTCGGCGGAGACGGACAGCGGTACGTCGTCACGCTTAAAGCTCCAGGCCAGGATGGTGACCGGACCGGTGAGCATGCCCTTGACTGGCTTGTCGGACAGGGACTGCGCGTAGGAGGCCCACTCCACCGTCATCGGGTTCGGGCGGGAGATGTCGCCGACCACAATTGGCGGGCGGGTGCAGCGGGAGCCGTAGGACTGGACCCAGCCGTTTTCGGTAACCACGAAGCCGTCTAAAAGCTCGGCGAAGTACTGGACCATGTCGTTGCGCTCGGCCTCACCGTGGACGAGCACGTCGATGCCGATCTCTTCCTGCAGCTCGATGACCTGCTTGATTTCGGCCTTCAGGGCGTCCTTGTACTGCTCATCGGTGAGTACACCGGCCTTGTGGTCGGCGCGGGCCTTGCGGATTTCCGGCGTCTGCGGGAAGGAACCGATCGTGGTGATTGGCAGCTTCGGCAGGCCAAGCTCCTCGTGCTGGATCTTGATGCGCTCCTCGAAGACCGGCTGGCGCTGCACGGAACCCTCCGGCAGAGCTGCGACGCGCTCCTGGACGGCAGCGTTGTGGGTGCGCTCGGATTCGGCGCGGGTGCGCACTGCGCGGTCAGAGCGGCTGAATGCCTCAGCGGCGGCCTCTTCACCTGCAACGAGTGCCTTGATCTCGGCGATCTTCTCGTCTGCAAACGAGAGCCAGTTGGCCACGTCTACCGGCAGGTTCTTCTCTGCGTCCAGCGTGTGCGGCACGTGCTGCAGCGAGGTCGAGGTAGTCACGTGAAGGTTGTCGGCAACGCCCAGCTTCTCCAGCAAAGCAACCTTCTTGCGCAGGTCGGCGGCCCAGACGTTGCGGCCGTCGATAACGCCGGCAACTAGGGTCGTGCCAGCATCAACAGCCTCGCGGACGTGGTTTGCGTAGTCCGGGTCCACGTCCAGGGTCCACGGTGCGAGATCCACCTGCAGTGCCTCAACGCCAAGGGAGCCGAGCACTGACAGTGCGTCGCGGGCAGCGCCGTACGGGGTGGTCAGGTAGACGTTTGGGCGGGCATCAGAACCCAAAAGCTTGGTCCATGCCTCGCGCAGGTAGCCGGCAATCTCAGCGTCCGGGGTGGACAGGTCAGCCACCACGGCGGGCTCTGCAACCTGGACCCACTCCACGTCGGCGTCCTTTAAGGCGCGAAAGACCTCGGCGTAGGCGTTCACAAGAGCCGGGAGCAGCGACCATTCGGCCGGCTTGGACAGTGCGATCAGGGTGACCGGGCCAACCAGGTAGGGGCGCACGGTGTGTCCTGCTTCCCGTGCTTCGGCGACAAGCCGAAGCACGCGCTCCGGCACGGCCTTAATCTCCTGGCCTGCGGAAATCTCTGGCACCAGGTAGTGGTAATTGGTGTCGAACCACTTGGTCATCTCCAGCGGCACGCGCTCATCGTTGCCGCGGGCCAGCGCGAATTCCTCATCCAGGTCGGTACCGCCCGGCACCAAGCCTACGGTGAGTGCGGTTTCCAGCACCTGGTCGTAGTACGCCACGTCTGCCGGGATTGCGTAATCCTCGTCTAGACCTAGGTCGCGCAGGTGGTTGTACGTGTCAATGCGCAGGGCGCGGGTGGTGGAGCGGAACGTATCAGCGTCGATACGCCCGGCCCAGTAGCTTTCTAGCGCGCGCTTGAGCTCGCGGTTCGCGCCGATTCGCGGGTAGCCTTCGATGGTTGCCTTGGGAAACGTCATGTTAATCCTTGTGTTCGATGCCAATGCGCTGCAAAAGGTCGCGCGTTACGGCGAGATTGTTGTGTGTGTAAATGTGCAGGCCGCCCGTGCCCGCGTTCAGAATCGTGCGCGCCAGGTCCGCCGAAAGCTCCATGCCTAGCTCATACTCCTGTTCAGGAGTCGCCGCTGAGCTCAGTTGCTTTTCGACGCCCCGCGGAACCTCCAACCCACTCAACTGACCCATCCTCTTCGCCCTGGCAAGGGAGGTGATCGGCATGATTCCGGGAATCAGGGGAATCCGCACACCTGCCATGCGCGCTACCTCAACAAACTCCAGGTAGTCGGCGGCGTCAAAGAACAGCTGCGTGATGGCGAAGTCTGCGCCGAGGCGCTGCTTTGCCAGCAGCACGTCCAGGTCGTGGTCAAAGTTTTTGCTCTCCGCGTGCCCGCTTGGGTAGCACGCCACGGACAACGCCAACTTGCCTGCTGCCAGGCGAAACGCCTCTTCCTCCTGGACCTCATTGATCAAGTTCAACAGGTCGGTGGCGTAAGCAAGGTAGCCTTCCGGCAGCGCTTCTTGGCCGGGCTGCAGGTCCCCGCGCAGGGCGAGGAAGCCGCGCACGCCGGCGTCGATAAGCTGGCGGATCCAGCCCTCAAGCTCCACCTTGGTGCCGGCAGTGCAGGCGAGGTGGGCAATCGGGCGCAGGTCAGTCGTGCTGGCAATGCGTGCGATCAGTGCGGAGGTTCCCTCCAGCCAATCGCTGCGCATGGAGCTGGTGACGGAGACGTAATCCGGGTGGTAGGCGGCAAGGCCGGCGATCAGGTCGTCGAGCTTCTCGGTGTCGGCGGTGTTGCGCGGCGGGATCAGCTCAAAGCTGAGCGCCGTGCGGCTGCGCCGCGACACACCCTGGTCTGCGCCGGGGTGTGTGCCAAGTGCTTCTTCTGCGGTGTCCAGTGGCGCTGAGGCGGACAACCGCGTCGAAGCAATAGTTCCACGCATGGAAAACATCTGCCTTTCGGATCTCAATTGGGGCGGCTGGCCGGGTGGGGCTCTTGCGCTCTGCACCGTTTTTCAACGGTGGTTTGAAAAGTTATTCTCCGTTCACATCCGCCACAATGTACCTCTTGGTCTACTTAGCATTTATCCAGCATATGGCAGCTTTCTGAAATGAATATTATTCGGCCAAATGAACCGCTTGGTCCATTTCATGCGTGTGCAAATTAGCTTGTGCAAATTAGCTAGGGTAGTTGTGTCACAGAAATTTGCAACCGAAGGAGACCCCCATGAACAGCACACTGCTCAGGCTTGCCGTGCGCGGCGCAACCGACGCCTACAACTACCTGCGCAACAGCGCGGACAAACGGGAGCGCGAAGTCTATGACGCGCTGCTGGAGGCCGTGAAAAACGGCCGGATTGGTGAGGTTACGGAAAAGGCCAACATCGACCAGCTAGAAACGCTGTTTAGCAACGCGCGTGCTGAGGCCGGCGACGTCACCCGCGATATCCACGACCGCCTCGACCGCCGCCGTGCAGCCTTTGCCGCAGCAGCCCCAGACCGCAAGGCACGGCGCGAAGCGCTGGGGGGCGCGGCCGTAGGCAAGAAGGGCAAGCCCGCCAAAAAGAAGAGCAAGGCCGGCAAAGTTGTCGGCGGCCTGCTGGGTACGGCAGGACTTGCGGCCGCTGGCTGGGCGCTTTGGGAGTTCGTCCTAGCAGAGAAGCTGGACCAGCAGGCCGCCGGCAAGCCCGCCTACACCCCGGAGCCAACGCGTACAGAAACCGGCACCGCTGGCACCGCCACGCTGGTGTACTCCACCCGCACTGAAGATGACTACGGCAAGGATGACTACGGCAAGCACGCCGCTGGTCCGCTTGGTGAGGATCCGGCAGAGCGCGACGAGGAGCTGCTGGCCTCTATCGACGAGCAGCTGACCACCCTCGACGCGCTCGACGATGACCAGCGTGAAGCCACCGCCCCACGCCACCAGCTGCGCGAAGATGACTAGTTTGCTTGACCTGCTTCCCGCCAAGCGGTCAGCAGGTGGCGCACGAGGCGCTGCCGTACGTCTGGGAACAGCTCCGTGAACTGATCATCCATCGGGCGGGTAACCACGACTAGTTCGGTGGCGAACTCGATTGGCGTCAGGTCCGGGTCAATCAGCCCGTGCTCGGCGGCTTTACCCAGTAGCTCGCTCACGCGCTGGAAGAACACCTCGTAATCCGATTCAACCTCGTAGTCATCGGTGGCTGGCAGGTCTGCCACAAGTGCGCCTACCAGCATGCCCATGCCGTAATCCATAAGCGTGAGTACGAAGGTTTCCCACTTCTCTTCCGGGTTCGTATCAAAATCCTGCACGGTTTTCTGCAGGTATTCCTCCAACAGCTGAATGAAGCCTATAGCGCAGGCCTCACGCAGCGCCGCGCGCGAAGGGAAATGTCGGTACAGGGTTGCAATACCTACTCCTGCGTCGGCTGCGATGCTTTCGTACGTGACTTGTGAGGCCGGTTTGGTGCGGTAGTGCTCCATGGCAGTGGTGAGTATCTGGGAGCGTTTCAGGCGGGCGTCGGCACGCAAGGGCCCCTCCTTCTTGACACGTTTCTTTTTCGCGAGCATGATAACACCATCAATAACTGATAGTAAACCCTCCACTTGGAGAATTATGAAGACAGTACTTACCGCGCACGACCTAGTGGTGCACGACGGGGGAACCCCAATCAACCTCGACGCGGGTGAAGGCATCACCATCATCCAAACCAAACGCGAAGTGGGCGGAACCAAACTCGCAATGGCACTCGCGGGCCGGCACAAACCCCAATCCGGCTCAGTCGACGGCCCCGGCTTCAAGCGCACCGCGCTTGCCGGGGTGAATTTCATCGATGAACTCGAACGCATGGTCAGCGCACGCGAATGCATCCGCGAACAAGTCGCCTGGGCGCAACCCTTCTTCGCCCGCGTGCCCAAAAACATCATGGAACACAAGCTGGTCCAGCCATGGCTCGAACCGCTACAGCTAGAAAATTTAGACGTAGACAAGGCAGTCGGCGATCTTGGCGTGATGGACCGCTTCCGGCTCCGCATCCTGCTGGCGCTGATCTCGCGCCCGGACGCGGAACTGCTGGTTGTTGATGACATTGACCAGCTGAAAAAAATGGCACTGCGCCACGAAATCCTGCAGGACCTAACCAAGGTGGCGGCGCGCGTGCCGGTCATCGTGACCACGGTGAATGAGGAGCTATGAGCGGACTACACATTGGAACAAACTTCCGGAAGTTCTTTCACGGTAAGCTCCCCCCACTAGCGCTGATTGCCATCACGCTGCTGCCGCTGCTCTTCGGCGGCCTCTTTGTTTGGAGCTACTACGACCCGCTCGGCAACTTCCACAAAGTACCCGTGGCGCTGGTCAACTCTGACGAGGGCGAAGCCGGCCAGCAGGTGGTCGATGAGCTGCTTGAGCAATCCCCGATGGATTTCCACCTGATCAGTGCCGAAGAGGCCCGCGAAGGCGTGGACAACGGCACCTATTACATGGCCATGGAGATTCCCAAGGACTTCACTTCTGCCGCCACCAGCGTCCGCGATGAGAACCCGCACCAGGCCAAAATCAACGTCACACTGAATGAAACCAACGGTTTTATCCCCACCATGTTGGGCAACGTGGCCAGTGGCCAGGTGGCTGAGGCCGTCTCCAGCACGGTCGGCGCGGAAGTGGTTGAGCAGCTCTTTGTGGGCTTCAACACGGTCGGCGAGGGCATGGATAAAGCCGCCGATGGCGCCAACCAGCTCGACGAAGGTGCCAAGAAGGCCCAGGACGGCGTAGGCCAACTCGATGCAGGCGCGGGCAAGCTGGACAACGGCATGCAGGAGTTCAACTCCAAGCTCCAGCAGTTGCCACCCGCGGCACGCCAGTTGGACGATGGCATGGGCCAGCTTTACGACGGCGCCCAGCGCCTCTCCACCGGCCTCACCTCCGCGGCCGGCGGCTCGCAGCAGTTGTCGAATGGTTTGAACCAGCTCAAGCAGGGCACGGACCGCCTGGGGGCGGGCGCCGCCCAGATCGCCGGCGGCGTGGACCAGATCACCGGCTTCGCAAACTCCCTGGGCTCGGCGCAAGCGGCGCTCAACGACATCGACGCAGGCCTTGCCCAAGTCATCGCGGACCTGGACGCCTCCCCTATCCCCGGCTCCGAGATCATTGCCAACCAGGCCCGCGCCACCCGCGCCCAACTCAACTCCGGCGCACTGACCACCGTTGCCGGCGTTGACTTGGTCGGCCAGATGAACCAGCTGCAGCAGGGCGCCCACGAGCTGGCCAACCAGTTGCAGGACCCAACCGCGCAGTTCCGCTCCGGCATTGACCGCGCGACCAGTGCGGCGCAACAGCTTGCCGACGGCCTCGCGCAACTCGAAAACGGCTCCGGCACCCTCATGGCCGGCATAACGCGTCTCAAAGACGGCACCAGCCAGCTCGTCGTCGCCGCCAACACCGCCGCCGACGCATCCTCCCAGCTTGCGGCCGGCTCGAACCAGCTGGTGGTGGGGCTTGGTTCGCTTAATAGCGGCCTCGTGCAACTCTCCGACGGCACCGGGGAGCTCTCCCTCAAGCTTTCGGATGGCGCCCAGCAAGCTCCCCGCTGGGAAGGCGACCGCCTGAACAAAGCAGTGGACGCCGCCTCACGCCCCGTCGTGGTCAACCAAGTTGGTGACTCCGTGACCTACTTCGGCCGCGGCCTCTCCCCCTTCTTCCTGGCCTTGTCCCTGTGGTTCGGTGGCCTGATCACCTTCATGATCTTCCCGCCGCTCTCCCGCCGCGCTATCGACTCCGGAGCGCTTGCATACCGAGTCGCTCTCAACACGCTCATCCCCTCCTACCTCATCGGGTTCGCCCAGGTGGTGGCGCTGTGGATCGTGCAGGTGCTGGTGCTGAAGGTGGAGCCAGTCCACCCGGTCTGGATGTTCGCGGTGCTGCTGATCTCGTCATGGTCTTTCATCACCACGATTTTTGCGTTGAATGCGTTATTTGGGGCGTCGATAGGCAGACTGGCCACTATGGCCCTGATGTCCCTGCAGCTAGTGGCCTCGAACGGCCTCTACCCACCTGAAGTGCAGCCGGAGTTCATCCAATGGATCCACAGGCTGGACCCAATGACGTACGTGGTAGACCTGACACGCATCGCCATGTTCGGCACCACAAGTACCGACCCACGCCTTATGCACGGCATCGTCGTCCTTATGTGCCTGGCCGTCGGCTCCTGGCTGGTGTCGTGTCTGGCGCTTCGTCTACGACGCAACATCCGCGAAAAGGACATCCACCCCGAAATCGCGGTGTAGCGGATTGCCTCTAGTGCGTGAGGTCTAGTGCGTCGACCTCGGGGGCCTTCGACACGTCATAGGTGGCGCTGTTCAACCTTGCCCGCCTGGGCGATCGCGTTACCTGCGAGGATGACGTGGTTCGTGGCGTCTGCAAGCGGGGCCTGACCACTGTCCTCTGACATGCGGATCTGCGTCGCCGTCTTCACATCCAACACGCCAATAACCCACGGGTCCTGCAACTTATCTGGATCAGTAGATCAGTCATATACTTCCCAGCTCTTCGGCACCTTAATCCTCAACGGACCGGAGCTGACCTCCACCAAGTCGGAAACCTGCGCGGTGGTTTAGGCGGTGGTTGCGACGGTGGTTCCTGGCGTGTTTGCTCATGAGGGGGTCCTCTCGCATCTGTCGCTAGTGCTTAGTTGCGCCTCTTCACCTAAACACAGAGCAAGTCCATGGCCATCTCGGTGGGATTCCAGCAGTCAAGCTCCCCAGCCTCCATGGACTGGTCGACCATGTCCCGTTCCTCGTCCTCCCGGATGTATTCCGAGGCGTCCGGTTCATCCGGGTCAGAGGGCTCTGACGGGAGTGGCGCCCCGTCGCTGAAATGCTTAGATTGCTTTTCGACGCCCCGTTCCCACCAACCTTCCTCGCCGGCCGCGACCACGGATCGGAGGATTTCGCAGCACCAGCTGCTGCAACCGCACCACCTGTTTCTGCTGGTGCTGGAGATGGTGGTGCCGGCGCGGGTTCCTGCTTCTGCTGCTCGGGCTCTTTCGCACAGTTCAACGGACGCGCCAGAATGCGTGCCGACGAGTTCTTACCCGTCTCCCTCGGCCCCGAGACAAATAAGCGTGATTGACACGCCCATTGTCCAGCGCTGTGGACAGCGGGCTCATCTAGGTTCGACCTGCATAAACCAAGCAAAAGATAAACTCTGAGTCTATGTCAATAGAGACCAGACATTAGCGCTCTTGGGGGGATTGAAATTTGAAGAGACGGGCGGTAATTAAGAAGTTAAAGCTTGAGGCGCGGCGGCGCTGGCGGCAGCGCTAGCACCACGAACCCCTGAGACGCTAGTCGTTGAGGCGACCGGTTTCGGCAATCACACGCTCGCGGAGTTTGCCGGTGGCGGCGACTGCGGCAATGCAGCCGGCGAGAACAAGTCCGATCAGGGCAGCGAAGATGGTGAGCTGGGGTAACACGTCGACGGGAATGGCGACCATTTGAAAGCCCAGCAGGTTGCCCATGCCGAAGCCCAACAGGGTGACCAGCACCATTGGCACGCCGATCTCTCGGATAGCCACGGAGGTGTGGTACTTCGCGGGCGCACCAACGAAGTAAAGGGACTTGGTCAGCTGCTTCTGCTCCACCACAGCCAAGGCCTGAGTAAGCAGTGTAGAGGCGGCGAGAAGAATGGCACCGAAGATCGCAGTGGTGGCCACTCCGACGGGAATATCGGTTGTAATCATCTTTAGGGCCGGATCCTCTTCTACTTCTGGAATGGCAGAGATCCAGCTACAAAAGCCAGCAGTGAATGCAAGGAAGTACAGCGCCGCGACACGCTTCCATGTCGTCCTTGCGCCGCGTCCGACGCGGCGGGTGGCCACATAGTTGGCGGAGCCAGGAAGCAGGTAGCTGAATCGGGCGATCAACTGGATCACTCCGACGGCGATGAGAGCGTTGACCGTCAATACGCCGGCAACAACGACGAGCACCATTATGAATTCGGCGGCATCGGCCCCCGGGGCGATCGTTAGCGCGCTCAAGTAACGGTACAAGACAATCATGGCCACGACAGAGCTGACCAGCGTGATCAAGCTTTGCCCCTTTGGCGGAGTCTTCTTGGTCACACCCAATGGGGTCACGGCCACGCGGCGCAGAGCCAGCCACACGGACGCGGCGGCTAAAGCCAGCACCACGATCCAGGCGACAGGCACAACCCACCAGGTGAACATCTCCCATGCGCCGATGCGCTTTTCCTGGAAAGTCAGCAACGACCACGCCGGAATGCTGACCAGATACAGCACAGTGCCAACCCCGAGGCCGACAAGTGCCTGGCGCAGGGCGTCGAGAATCATCATTCCGCGCACTTGGCCGGAAGTCGCGCCGATCAAACGCAGGATAGCCAACTGCTCTTCACGTCCACCAAGATTTGCACGCGCAGCCTGGGTAAGGAGAGCGAGCAAGGTTGGCACGACTAGCAGTGATGCGAAAAGAGCGAGGAAGACGTAGCTCAACGTAATGGGGCCACCGAGATCTTCTTCGATGGCTTTCACCGCTTCATGCGGGTACCACATGCGTTGCGCGAACATCCACGTTCCGGCAGCCAGGGTGCACAGAATCCAGGTGGACACCGAGAATGCCACGAGTGACAAGGCGCGGACCCAACGTTCGCCGGTCTGGCGTTGCGCGCGACCCTCTGCAGACGAGGACTGCGCAGCGGTCATCAGTGTCATCGCACTCATGCTTGCACCGCCTTCGCAGCACCCTCAGAGTGGATGAGGCCATCGCGGATCTCGATCCTGCGGTCGCACCATTGGGCGATCTTCGGGTCGTGGGTCACCAGCACGAGCGTCACTCCGGATTTTTGTGCAACAGCAGTGATCTGCTGCATCACCTCGTGGCCGGTGGCCTGGTCGAGAGCGGCAGTCGGCTCGTCGGCAAAGACCACCGACGGCGGCCCGGCCAGGGCACGCGCAATCGCCACACGCTGGCTCTGCCCGCCGGAGAGCTGCCCGGGGAAGCGGTTCACAAAATTCCCCAGACCCAGACGGGTGAGCATGTCAGTGGCTTCCGCGTGGGCCTTCGAGCGAGACTCGCCACGCATGATCTGCGGCAGCGCCACGTTCTCCTTCGCGGTCAGTTCAGGAAGGAGTTGGCCGTCCTGGAAGATGAAGCCGAAGTGGTCGAGGCGGAGTTGGGAACGGGCGGCGTCGTTAAGCGATGCAATGTCGCGCCCGTTGAAGCGGACCTCGCCGTTATCGGCGACGAGCACGCCGGACATGCAGTGGAGCAATGTCGATTTGCCGGAGCCGGACGGGCCCATGATCGCGACGGATTCGCCGGGCTCGATGTTTAAGCTGATGCCTTCGAGGACCCGTTGCTGGGTGAATGATTTGGTGATGTCGTTCAGTTCAAGCATGGTTCCATTTCACCGCCTGGTGCGTGCGACCGCCATGGCGCAGGCTCCCAAATACGGGTAGTGCTAGCACTACCCCGCTACCCTCGTGTGCATGTGGCGGAAGAAGAACCACGAGGCCGAGGCTGCGCAAGCAATTCACCAGCTCACGGCGTCCCGGCGCAAGATTGCGGAAGCATACGAGATCGAGCGCATGCGCATTGAGCGCGACCTGCACGATGGCGCGCAACAATATTTCGTAGCGGCCGCGATGAAGCTCGGTGAAGCACAGCTTGAGACCGATTCGCCGCTTCTCGACGCCGCTGCCCGCGACCTCAAAAACGGCCTCGACGCCCTCCGCCGCACTGTGCACGGCATTCACCCGCGCGAACTGACCGACCGCGGACTCGTCGAAGCCATCGAAACCGCCGCCGCAAAATACGGCCCGCACGTCACTGTCCGTGCCCCGCACACACTTCCGCTTATCGACGATTCCGTCCTCGCCGCCGCATATTTCTTCACCTCTGAGGCCCTGACCAATGCCGCGAAGCACGCCCCTGGTGCGCCCGTCAGCGTGCTGATCACCTGCGATCACACGTTGAATGTCGCAGTCACTGACTCCGGGGACGGTGGCGCCCGCATTGTCCATGGTGGTGGGCTCGATGGCATGCGCGAACGCATCGCTGCATTCGGCGGGTCAATGGAAGTGCATTCACCCCACGGTGGACCTACCACCGTCACAGCGCGCATACCGTTGCTGCTGTACCGAGGAGAAAGTGGACTAGCACCATGAAGATCGTGATCGCTGATGACTCCGCCCTACTGCGTGAAGGGGTTGCGGGTCTACTGACTCGGCACGGCCACGAGGTCGTCGAGCAGGTCGGTGACGCAGATGCGCTACCCAATGTCGTGGCACAACACTCCCCAGACTTGGTGATCACCGATGTCCGCATGCCACCCAAAATGCTCGACGATGGACTCCAAGCAGCCCTCGCGCTACGCGAGCAAGGCCCGATCAATGTGCTTGTCCTCTCCCAATACGTCGCGCCTGCTTATGCGCGCGAATTGTTCTCCGGCGGCGATGGCGGAACTGGCTACCTGCTCAAAGACCGCGTCGCTGAGGTGAAAGACTTCGTCCAGGCCTGTGAGACTGTCGCAGCCGGTGGTGTGGTCATCGACCCCAATGTCGCCAGCGAGCTCATGGCCGCCAGCTCGCGTTGGCTGACCACGCTCACCCCACGAGAACGCGAGGTGCTCGAGCTCATGGCTGAAGGCCTGTCCAATGCCGAGATCGCCGGGAAGCTCTATTTCTCTGGCGCCGCGGTGGCTAAGCATGTGTCCAGTATTTTTGCCAAGCTCGGGCTCACGCCGGATGAGGAGAATCGCCGCGTCCGCGCGATCTTGATGTACCTGTCTGAGCGCGGAATCAGCTAGCAGCATCGGGTGGCCTAGTCGCGGTTCCAGTCCCCCAGGTCCATCCGGCGGCGGCGCAGGCCCAAAACGTCGATAATCTGCGGGAACTCCTCCGTGAACGTGTGCACGGCATACGCGTTATCCCACACGATGTGGAAGTCCGGCGTCGCGGTCTCCATCGTGGCGAGCTTGCGCACGACCTCCTCGGTCACGGTCCCTACCCTAAACATCGGATAGCAAACATCGGATAGGGCCGAAAAGCGGCCAAAAACGGCGTTATCCGATGTTTGCTATCCGATGTTTGCGTGCAGCACCCCTCCGCGCGCAGAGGGCAAAACGAAAGGCTCCCTAACCTTCCGGCTAGGGAGCCTTCCCTTATTCCTTGTGGAGCATAGGAGAATCGAACTCCTGACATCCTGCTTGCAAAGCAGGTGCTCTACCAACTGAGCTAATGCCCCGTTCGGTTTCCTCGAGAGGATCCCGGTGGGCCTAGCAAGAATCGAACTTGCGACCTCATCGTTATCAGCGATGCGCTCTAACCGACTGAGCTATAGGCCCTTGGAACGAGATAGAACATTACCTAGCAACTTGATAACAACCAAATCGCCAGGTAGATAGCTATCTTTGGACTTATAACTCACGCTATAACGCGCGCTTAAACACAATCCTAGCGGACTCGGTTGGTCATTGTGTAGGTTATGCCGCCAACCATGTCCGCAATGGAGTTGTAAATCACCGCCAGAAGCGGCGAGATGACCGCGATGAACACCACACCTATCAACCCCACCAACGCGGCGCCAGAGAGCACCAGAGCCATGTCAATGACCTGGTCCCCGCCCACGCCGCCGATTAGTGAGTTGACGGAGTCAATGACGCCGGTCTGCTCGAGGCCGAAGTAGATGAGGGTGGCTGCGAGCATCCATACGACGAAACCGACCAGTGACATGATGGTCGCCACCTTGAACACGGATCCGACGCCGATGTGCTTGATGGCAACTTTGCGCGCCGCCATGGGCTACTCCTCGCCCTCAGAAGCCCCAGCACCAGCACCAGAAGCCTCAGCACCAGCACCAGCATCCAGCGTCTTCTGGCCGGTTGCCACTGCGGTTGCTTCCTCTTCGCCTTCGTCCTCAACGTTGCGGTCGATGGCGAGGAGCTCCACGTCGTCCGCAAGGTCCACCAGGCGTACGCCCATGGTTGCGCGAGACGACGGACGGATCTGGTCCACCTCAGTGCGGATCACGCCGCCGGCGGAGGTGATCGCGAAGATCTGGTCTTCCTCCTCCACAGCCAGCGCGCCGATGAGTTTGCCGCGCTTCGGGGTGTACTTGAAGGTCATCACGCCCATGCCGCCGCGGCCCTGGGTGTTGTACTCCTCAATCGCGGTGCGCTTGCCGTAGCCGCCGGAGGTAGCCACCAGCAGGAATTCGCCATCCTTGGCCACAGCCATGGACAGCAGCTGGTCGTCTCCACGGAAACGCATGCCCTTCACGCCAGCGGTTGCGCGACCCATTGGGCGCAGCTGCTCATCGTCCGCAGTGAAGCGGATGGCCTGGCCCTGTTCGGAGACCAGCAGCAAGTCATCTTCCTCGCCGGCAAGCACGGCGCCGATCAGGGCGTCGCCCTCGTTGAGGTTGATGGCGATCAGGCCTGCCGAGCGTGCGGATTCATAGTCGGAGAGGCGGGACTTCTTCACGCGGCCGTCGCGAGTAGCAAGCACCAGGTACGGCGCGTCCTCGTAGGACTGGATCTGGATGATCTGTGCGATCTTCTCCTCCGGCTGGAACTCCAGCAGGTTAGCCACGTGCTGGCCACGTGCGGTACGGCCCGCCTCCGGCAGCTCGTACGCCTTCAGGCGGTACACGCGGCCGAAGTTGGTGAAGAACAGGATCCAGTCGTGCGTGGAGCAGATGAAGAAGTTCTTCACCACATCGTCCTGCTTCAGCTCGGCGCCGCGAACACCCTTGCCGCCGCGCTTCTGGGACTTGTACGCATCCACCTTCGTGCGCTTGGCGTAGCCAGTGGCCGTGATGGTGACCACCACGTTCTCGCGGGCGATCAGGTCTTCTTCCGTCACGTCGCCGGTTGCGGCAACGATCTGGGTGCGGCGCTCATCGCCGTACTTATCAACGATCTCCTTGAGCTCCTCGCCCACAATCGCGCGCTGGCGCTCCGGCTTGGCCAGGATGTCCTTGTAATCGGCGATCTGCAGCTCGATCTCGGCCAAGTCGTCGATAATCTTCTGGCGCTCCAGCGCAGCCAGGCGACGCAGCTGCATCGCGAGGATTTCGTTGGCTTGGATCTCGTCGACGTCGAGAAGCGAAATGAGCCCCTGCCTAGCATCATCCACCGTGCGGGAGCTGCGGATGAGCGCAATGACCTCATCCAGCATGTCCAGGGCCTTCACCAGGCCGCGAAGGATGTGGGCGCGCTTCTCAGCTTCGTCCAGACGGTACTGGGTACGGCGAACAATAACCTCGATCTGGTGCTTCACGTAGAAGCGCAGCATCTGGTCCAGGCGCAGCGTGCGCGGCACACCGTCCACAATGGAAAGCATGTTGGCGGAGAAGTTGGTCTCCAGCGCAGAGTGCTTATACAGGTTGTTGAGCACCACGCGCGGCACAGCGTCACGCTTGAGCGTGACCACGATGCGCATGCCGACGCGGTCCGAGGACTCGTCGTCAATAGCGGAAATGCCCGCCATCTTGCCCTCATTGATCTGGGTGGCAATGCTCTGGATGAAGTTATCCGGGTTCACCTGGTACGGAAGCTCCGTGATGGTGATGACCTGGCGCTTGCCTACCTCTTCAATCTCCGTGACACCGCGCATGCGGATGGAGCCACGGCCGGTGGTGTAGGCATCCTTGATGCCAGAGTCGCCCACGATCAGACCGGCGGTTGGGAAGTCCGGGCCCTTCACGCGCTCCATAACCGCGTCGAGGGTGGTCTGGTCATCCGCGTCGTGGTTGTCCAGGATCCAGTAGATGGCCTCGGCCAACTCGTTCAGGTTGTGCGACGGGATGTTCGTGGCCATGCCAACCGCGATGCCGTTCGACCCGTTCATCAAAAGGTTCGGCACGCGGGACGGAAGGACGGTCGGCTCCTGGGTCTTGGAGTCGAAGTTCGGCGCGAAGTCCACGGAGTTTTCGCGGATGTCGCGTACCATCTCCATGGCGATTGGGGTGAGCTTGCACTCCGTGTAACGCATAGCCGCTGGGCCGTCGTTGCCCGGGGAGCCGAAGTTGCCCTGGCCGTCTACCAGCGGGTAGCGCATCGCCCACGGCTGCGCCATACGCACCAGGGTGTCGTAGATGGCGCTGTCGCCGTGCGGGTGGTAGTTACTCATGGTCTCGCCGACGGCCTTCACGCTCTTGACGTAGGAGCGCTCGGGGCGGAAACCAGCGTCGTACATCGCGTAGATCACGCGGCGGTGCACCGGCTTCATGCCGTCGCGCACCTCGGGGAGCGCACGACCCACGATCACGCTCATGGCGTAATCGATGTAGCTGGTCTGCATCTCCTCGTTGATATCAATGGGTTGGATGCGGTCGAAACCGTCACCACTCAAAGTGTCATCTGCCATAGGCGCCATTCTAGCCCTCTTCCTAGGCCCTAAGCTGGTGCGGCGTGGTATCACTTTGGTATGGCTATGACGTTGCGACTCACCACAGAAGAGGACAAAGCCCTCGTTTTATTGGCCTCCGCGTGGGGCTGCTCCAAACAGGAAGCCGCCCGACGTGCCGTGGTCACCGCCGCCACCCGCATGTTGGACACGGCAGCCGTCCAAGCACTTGCCCGCGACATGATCCCGGAGTACCGCGCCACTGAATCCCGCATCCGTCAGGCCCGAGCATGAGAAACTTCACAGGCGAGCAGCTCTTAGCCATCGCAGACGAATTTTGTCCTATATATAAGGTGCAAATCCGCTCATTTGCAGCAATCGCCGCCTGCGCCGCCATCCCCGGCGCCCGGCTGCACGGCGTCCCTGTGTGTCAATCACCGCAGGAAGGGGCCTTTTTGCTTGCCGACGCCATACGCAACCTCTCCCCGCTGACCTCCCACAACCACGAATTCGCAGCTACAGCACAAGAAATATATTTTCGCTGGACTAACCAGATTATATAGCTTACACTGCACTTGTTCTATCCTTAACGGTCCATAAGGGGTATGAGTTATGAAACTGAACAAGCAAGTTGTGGCTATCGCGGCCACCTCGGCACTGCTGGGAGGCGCTATCACGGTTCCCACAGCCATTGCTGAGGAAGACACCGGGGAGGTAATGGCAGTCACCGCCGCAACCGCCGAGGAAGTCAGCGCACCAGTAGATGGTTTCTCCTGGCCTGCGCTACAAATCACCGCTGGCGGCACGGGTGAAATCAAGCCGACGAAGACACCGAGCGACTCGGAGACCTACCGCTTCACCGGCCCGGGTGATGGCTACGGCTACACCTTCTCCACCGACCACAAGACCGGTGTGATCAAGGTCCAGGCGCCGGCAGATGCCCAGCCAGGCTCCAGCCTCACCATGACCATCGGTGTGTACAAGCTCAATGACAAGAAGACCCGCTACGAAGAGGTGGGCAAGTACAAGACCTCCATCGAGATCGTGGAGGGCGGTAACAACAACGCCAACACCTACGATGTCAGCTACGCTCCGCTGACGGTCAAGGAAGGCCAGTCCGCTGTTGCGAACAACCAGGCCAAGACCCTGCCGGTGGGCACCACGTTTGAAATCACCCACAGGCCGGATCGCTACTCGGTGAGCGTGGATCAGAACGGCAACGTGACTGTCACGCCTGACAGCAAGCTTGGCGCTGGCTCTACCGCTACGGTTCGCGTCAAGGTCACCTACCCGGACAAGTCCTACGAGTTCGCTGATGTGGAAATCACCGTGGCTGATAAGGACGGCAACACCACCCCGGCCAATGAGCGCGACAATGCGAAGTACAACCCGACCTGGCCACAGGTCACCGACGCCAACGGCGCAGCTGGTAGCACCACTACCGCCAATCGCTCCGGCGATGTCCCGGCTGGCACCACCTTCAAGCTGCGCGAGGATCTGCTGGGCAACCTGCGTGACTTTTTCGACATCACCGTCGCCCAAGACAACGGCAACGTCACGGTGTCCCCGAAGCGTCCGCTGAAGGCTGGTCAGCAATTCCAGATTGCTGTTGAGGCCACCTACCCGGATAAGTCCACCTCCACCAAGACTGTCACGTTCAGGATTGGTACGGACGGCAAGTGGCAGTCCCAACAGGCAAGCGTGAGCTACCCGGAGATTGTCACCCCAGGCGATAAGGAAGGCGTTTCCACCCCGAAGCGTGAAAACGTGCCGGAGGGAACCAAGTTCGCCCTTTCCACCGCTCTGCCGGAAGACTGGTCCACCAGCGTTGATGAGAAGACGGGCGAGGTGAGGGTGAAGGCGCCTGCCAACTCTGGCGCAGGCGTGTCCGCATCCTTCTACGTTACGGCAACCTTCCCGGATGGCTCGAAGAAGTCCTATCAGGTGCACTTCCGCACCACCGAGCCTTCCAGCAAGCAGGCAGACGCTCACACGGTCACCTACCCGGACACGGTGCTGACCGCGGGTGGCTCTGTTACCGCTACCCCGTCGGTGAACCCGGCAGCACCCGCTGGCACCGTTTTTACTGGTCCTAACCAGACCAAGGATGGCCTGACCATTGCCACCGACAGCAAGACTGGTGTGGTGACGTTCTCTGCGGGTGCTGGATTCTCTGGTGCAACGGCAACCATCCCGGTGATTGTACGTTTCCCGGACGGCACCACGAAGCGCACCGATTTCAAGCTGACCGTTAACCCGGCTAAGGGCCCTTCCACCACCCCGAAGCCGGAGACCCCGAAGCCGGAAACGC
>NZ_KV786236.1 GCF_001806875.1 Corynebacterium sp. HMSC29G08 | reverse complement strand
GAGTGTTCTGACCAGCACGTGTCGGAGTAAACGTCGCCGTCAACATTGCATCGAACTGACCATAGGCTTCATCAGTAATCTCAGGGCCAAGTTCAGCAAGCGTACTATCAATCGCCCGCAAATGCTGCAGATTCATCACACGCGTTTCAGCCTGCAAAGCATGCAACTTCGGCAAATGCTGCAGGCGCGCATGGGCAAAAATCGCGCCTTCAACAAGAGATTTAGCCCAGCCGGTCGCTTCCCTAATGGCCACTACTTCCACTTCGAAGTCATCAATATGTGCCCCATCGGTAGCGAAGCGGCAAAACGCATTCCAGTACATATCGCGGATACCCTGACTACAGGTGCTCAATGGATCGTCTGGTCGCTGGGTGCGAAAGTATGGCTTACCCACGATGTACCCCCAAGTGTTATGTTCCCGTCTTCCCTTTTGTTTTATACCCCTAATTATAGCCGACCACCTGTTCCAAACGCAAGAGGATAAACATGATTTATTGTACTATTATCCGCCTATACGTTTGACAGCCATGCTAGCGGCTGCAATCAGTATAAACCCCACCCCCTACACACCCCTGACCAGCAAAAAAGGGAAATACGTGTCAGAAAAAGACCGTGTTTTCGCGCTCCATCCAGGCTCCCTTACCGCTTTCGGAATCCCAGCAAGTCACGCCGGTTTGCTCCACCGCACAGACAAACGGTCCGTGGTAGACCACCTCGCCGTATTGCACCACCTCGGTAGAAGGCGAGCCTTCGGGCCATACAAGATCCGAATACAGTGGGGGCTCGTTCTGCTCACGGACGTAACCGTGCAGTACCTCAACCATCCAGCGAGGCATTCCCAGTTCACCGATGCCGTATTGCTCAGTTTCCATGTAGGACTCGACACCGCAATCGAACATTGGTGGGTCTTCAAGGTTCATCATGCAGCCGATGTTTCCGGAGGGCGTAGTAAATACCGCGTACTCAACATCCATGCCTTCATAGCTCTTGACCGTTGCTATCGGGCGAGCATTCGGAGGAATTGGACCACCCGCGCCTGGATACGCAAGCGGAGCTCCAGGCACGCCGCGCTCGGGCACAGCAGCTCCGGGAGCAGACTCCGAAGCAGACGGTGTCGACTCACGAACCTCGGATACAGCCTCAGAACCCGTCACTGCAGACGTCTCAGCAACAGTTTCCGTCACCGTTTCCGTCACAGTTTCGGGTGTGCCGCTACATCCCGCAAGGAGACCCGCAGCACAGATTGCGGTTAGCTGTGCGGTAACTACCCGTGGATTAAAAGTGCAATTCATGCCCCGATATTTTAAAAACGGGACCTGCAATGTACGTAGGAAGAAACGTAAAACCCGCTGGCATTGCTTTGACCAGCGGGTTTTACCCCACCAGTGGAGCCGCCGGGAATTGAACCCGGGTCCTTCACCACCGCGCCAGGGCTTCTCCGTGCGCAGTTCGCACAGAATCTCTACTCGGCCCTCCGGATCAGACGAACATGTCCGGATGACGGGCCCAGTCAGTGAAAGGTGTCCCTTCCAAGGCCCCACTGACAGGGCCGGAAGGCAAGTCCCCTAAGTCGACGCCAGGTACCGGGTCGGGGACTTCCCCGGCCTGACGGACACGCAGGTCGCTAGCTCTATTTATTAGGCAGCGAGGGCGTAGTCACGCTGAGAGTTCTTCTCTGCGTTTATTAGTTACAGCGACGCTCACGGTGGTCTCCTGCCTGCACCGGCACGCTTCCCCTGGCTAAGTAGATGAAGTCGAAACCAGAATCGACCCCATGTCCACTACGAGAAAACGTAGGTAATGAAGCACTCTAGCTTGCCGACGGCCTCACGCGCAAGAACTCCACCACTGCATCGGGCCCGGCGTCAACCGCAAGGCGCGCAGCTTTGGCCACTTCGGTGGCGGGCATCTTCGGCAAAGCGTCATCACCAGCGAGCATGTCGGTGTCCGTGCGTCCTGGGTGCAAAGAGGTCACACGGATCTTGCCGGCTTCTTCAAGTTGCAGTGACTCAGTAAAGCCTCGGAGTGCGAACTTGGAGGCGCAGTAGCCGGAGTTATCTGCAATTCCGTGGAAGCCGGCGCCGGAGTTGAGGGTGATGATGAGGCCACGTTGGCGTCGTAAAGCAGGAAGCAATGCGCGAGTCAGGGTGACGGGCGCGAACAGGTTGACCTCCATCATCCTGCGCCACGCGGCGTCATCGAGCTGCTCCAGCGGGCCATGCTCCATCACACCGGCGGAAAGGACGAGCACATCGAGCTGCTCGATCCGGGAAGCGGCACGCAGAATCGCATCGGTATCCGTCAGGTCCGCAACGAACGGCTCTGCGCTCGGCAGCTCGGCAACCACCTCGGAGGCATCGGCCGAAGCACCTGCATAAATATGGTGGTCCTTGCCCAACTCTTGCGCAATCGCGTGACCAATGCCGCGGGTTGCGCCCGTAATCAGTGCGGTCTTCTTCATTGTTTAGGCCTTAATCCCCTTCAGCTTGCGCCCCAGCTCGCGCGTGATTTCGCGGTCCTCAGTACGACGCTTAATGTCACGGCGCTTGTCATAATCCTGCTTACCCTGCGCAAGACCAAGCTCCACCTTGGCGCGGCCGTCCTTCAAGTAGAGGGAGAGTGGGACGAGGGTACGGTTGCCGTCGCGAAGCTTGCCCTCCAGCGAATCAATCTCTCTGCGGTGCATGAGCAGCTTGCGGGTGCGTCGCGGCGGATGATTCGTCCAGTGGCCGCGCGAGTACTCCGGAATGTGCATGTTGCGCAGCCAGACCTCGCCGTTGTCAATGGTTGCGAAGGCCTCCACGAGGGAGACTTTGCCCTCGCGCAACGCCTTAATCTCGGTGCCCTGCAGCACAATGCCGCACTCCCAGGAATCCAAGATGTTGTAGTCATGGCGAGCCTTCCGGTTAGTGGCAAGCACCCCGGAATTGCTCAGCTTGGACTTCTTTTTCTTGGCCATAAGTGTCCAAAGTCTACTACTTACGCACGTAGGAACGAAGCGCCACCTGCGCGGCCAGCCCGCCGATCAGCATTGCACCAAGCCCTACCAGCGGCAACACCACAAACACCGCAGAATCCGGCACGTGCGCAATCAGCTGCGAGGCGTAGAGCTCCCCCAGCATGGTGTCAATGACGGAACGTTTGCCAACCCATACGAGCAACGTGGCCAAGATCGAGCCCATGAGCACAGAAAGCACCGCCTCAAGCACGAATGGGGCTTGGGTGAACCACCTGGAAGCACCCACCATGCGCATGATCCCAATCTGTTCACGACGGTGGAACGCCGCCAACTGCACCATGTTCACAATCAGAAACAGCGCAGCCAACCCCTGTACCGCCGCCACCATCCAGGTGACATTGCGGAAGGTGTCCATCGTTTTCGCCGCCTGGCGCACGGTATCCGCCTGATCGGTGACCACGCTGACCTGTGGCATTGTTGCGATATCACTGATCGGCCCTTGGTCGCCCGGGTCCTTCAAGCGCACGTGCAGGACCGCAGGAAGCGCCTCCGGACTGGTTTCACGAACGAGGTCCGGCTCAGTGTCTTGGAACAGTTCCACGAAACGCTCGTATGACTGCTCGCGGGAGCGGAACGTCACCTGCTCCACCCGATCGTCGCTCTGCAGTTTGTCACGCACCTCAAGGCATGCCTCGGAGGAACAGTCCTGGTCATTGGCCGAAATCTCTTCGTCCAGCTCCACCATGACCTCAACGCGGTCAAGGTAGAGGTTCTTCGTCTCAGCAGTCGCGCGCGACATCAAAATGCCCGTGCCCACCAACGCCAGCGACAGGGCGGTAGTAATCACCAGCGCGATCGTCATGGTGATGTTGCGGCCAAGGCCCTTAATGCCCTCGCGGAAGATAAAGCCCCAGTTCATTTATGCCCTCCCGTAGACACCGTTGGCGTCGTCACGCACAAGCTTGCCCAACTCCAACTCAATGACACGTTTGCGCATGTCGTTGACCGCACGCGCGTTGTGCGTGGACATGACCACGGTCGTGCCCAGCCTGTTGATGCGCGCCAAAAGCGCCATAATCTCATCTGCCGTATCAGGATCCAGGTTGCCCGTCGGCTCATCCGCCAGCATCAGCTTCGGCTTGTTCACAAACGCGCGCGCAATCGCCACTCGCTGCTGCTCGCCGCCCGAGAGCTCATGGGGCATCCTTGTGCTTTTCGACGCCAACCCCACCAACTCCAACGCCTCCGGCACCAACTTGGCAATCCTGGTCTTTTTCATACCAATGACCTCAAGCGCAAAAGCAACGTTGTCGTAGACATTCAGCCGTGGCAACAGTCGGAAATCCTGGAAGACGTAGCCAATGGCCTGGCGCAGCTTATTCACGTCCTTGCCTTTCAGCGCGTTGACGTGAAAGTCATTGAAGTAAATGTCGCCCGAGGTGACGTTTTCCTCACGGATCATCAACTGCAAAAACGTCGACTTACCTGAACCGGACGGGCCGATAAGGAAGGCAAAGTCCCCGTCTGGAATCTCAAGCGAGACGTTATCCAGGGCGGGCCGTGTCGATGTTGGGTACGACTTGGTCACATGGTCAAAGCGGATCACGCCGCCTACTCTACCTGTTACGGGTGTGACTATTGTGACTCGGCTAGGTTTCGGGCTTCCTGCTGGAACAGCAGCGCGCGCCCACCCCCATCGATAAGGGTGAGCGCGTTTGAGTGAGCTAGCAACTAGTCGTTGATGTAGCGGTACTGCTTGTTCACAAACTCATCGAGTGCGAACACGGAGAGCTCGCGGCCAAAGCCGGAGCGCTTTACGCCACCGAACGGCAGCACTGCGGAGAAGTACTGGCCCAAGTTGACGTGGATCATGCCGGTATCAATCTGGTCTGCAACCTCGGTAGCCTTCTCCACATCCTGGGAGAACACGGCACCGCCGAGGCCCTGGTAGGAGTTGTTAGCCAGCTCCACAGCGTCCTCAACGGAGGAGACCTTGTAGATCTCAGCCACTGGGCCGAAGAACTCCTCGTAGTACGGCTCGGAGCCAACCGGAAGGTCGGTCAGAACGGCCGGGGTGAAGTACGCGGTGGTGTCGTCGATCTCACCACCGGTGCGCAAGGTTGCACCTGCAGCCACGGAGCGGTCAACCTGATCCTTGAGGATCTCGGCTGCGCGACGCGAGGACATTGGGAAGTACTCGTTCGCACCCGGGGTGCGCGGGTCACCCTTGGTGTAGCCCTCCGCGATCTCCACCATGGCGTCCACGAACTCGTCGTAAATCTCATCCATGACGATGATGCGCTTGTTGGAGGTACAGGCCTGGCCAGCGTTGTGGATGCGCTTGTCCCAAGCCTCCTGAGCGGATGCCTTGATGTCTGCGGAGTCCAGAATGATGTACGGGTCGGTGCCGCCGAGCTCGAGCACTACCTTCTTCAGATTGCGGCCAGCGATCTCAGCAACCTTCGCACCTGCACGCTCGGAGCCGGTCAGGGACACGCCCTGGACGCGCGGGTCACCGATGATGGTCTCAATCTGGTCGTGGGTGGCGTAAATGTTGATGAATACGCCCTCCGGGAGGCCAGCGTCCAGCATGATCTGCTCAAACGCCGCACCCGACTTCGGGGTGATCTCTGCGTGTTTGAGCAGGATGCAGTTGCCGTTCATCAGGTTCGGTCCGGCGAAACGTGCGATCTGGTAGATCGGGTAGTTCCACGGCATGATGCCCAGGATGGTACCCAGCGGCAGGCGACGGACAACGGCCTTGCCACCCGGAACCTCAACCTCCTTCGGTGCGGAGTGCTCCGGTGCGTTGTCGGCATAGAACTGCATGATGTCGCCGGAGAAGTTCATCTCCCACTCGCCTTCCGGAATGGGCTTACCCATTTCCTCAGCGGCGATCTGTGCGAGCTCCCCTGCACGCTCCTTCAACAGCTGGGCTGCCTTGCTCACAATTGCTGCGCGCTCCTCAAAGGAAGTGTTGCGCCAGGTCTTGAATGCCTCGGCGGATTTTGCCAGGGTCTGCTCAACCTGCTCATCGGTCAAAAAGTCGAAGGTTTCAACGATTTCGTTGGTCCAGGGGTTCTGCACACGGTACTGGTTGGACATGGAGGATGCTTTTCCTTTCAAAAATGGGGTCGTTTTTTGGTGTCCGCGCTTCAGCTAGGCGCCTGCGCGGTACTCACCGTCGTTCATCTTGATGCCTTCGTCTTGGCCCATGTAGGACGTTTCTTGAGTCAGGGCATCAAGCAGAATCTGGTGGTTTTGTGCCACTTCCTTCTCCAGCGCCTCTGGGTTGGCGCGCAGAAGGTCGTAGCGTTCCTGCACCTGCGGGATCGCCAGCTCGGTGAAGGGACGCGACGCTGCGTGCGGCACGTTGTAGATGTCCGCAACCTCGTCGCCATGCATGATGCGGGTGGCGGCGTACATCCAGTCATCGATGGTTTCATCGGAAAACGGCAACAGCGCCTTGACGTTGGTGCGGAAGCCGTAGAAGAGTGCCTCTACCAGGGCGCGAGAGGCCTCGTTCGGCTCGCCGTCCACGAAGTGGATTGCGTCGATGGTTTCCTGCGAGGCGTCGATATCCGTCTCCGGCTCCAGAATGTCGCCCGGAATACCCAGCATCAGGCCGACAATCTTCCAGAGGTAGAACAGGTCCTGCTCCTCCTCCAGCGACATGCGGTAGCCCAGGTTGCGGCAGTAGGTGAAGGCGATGTAGGTGAAGTCAAACCAGGTGCGGAACATGTCGAATTCACTGATCGGCGCGCCCCACTCGGAGTAGTCCAGGCCCAGCTTGGTCTGCACGCGACGCACGTGTGCGTGCATAGCGCGCACCATGCCGGTGTGGATGTAGCTGACGTTGCCGGGCTTCAGGCCATCCTTCAGGTACACCGAGTAGATCCAGTTGGTGGTGTAGGCCAGACGGTGCACCGCACCTTCGGTCAGCTCACCGGTGTTGACCAGGATGTCCGCAATGGACGGGGTGGCGTAGGTGTGGATCAGCGCACCCGGTCCGAGCGAGAGGTTCTGCGCCAACACCGGGATCGACAGCGCCGCACGCTGGCCGCGCTCCAGGCGCTCCCAGTCAACGCCCTCAAGCGCCTTGTTCATGTCATCGATCAGGGCCGCTACCTCAGGCAGGGTGTTCTCATCGGCCTCGCCGCGGGCGAGTGTTTCACGCAGCTGCGGCATGATGTCCTTGACCTTGGCGCCACTGGTGAACAGTGCGTCTGCGATCGGGTCCATCGCCCAGTAGGCCTGCTCAAAGCGCCGTGCGCGCTCCTCACCAAAGCGTGCGACGAACTCCTCGCGGTTGCCGCGCTGGGTCGGCCAATCCTTGCGGTCATAATGGCCGGCCGCCAAGGGGTTTTCTACAAAGGTTTGGGTCATTTCATTCTCCGTTTCAGAGGGACTTTTGCTTATCGACGCCTAACGGCGCGCTTCCTTCGAATCGTCATGCAGCTTGAATTCCGGCTTCACGTCCGGATCGTGGTCCTTCACATACGCTTCGATCTGGTTGAGCACGTCCTGCCACGGCGGGTTGTTTTCAGCAGCCTTGGCAACCTTGCGACGCTGCGCTCCCGGCAACTTGTCCAGCGCCGAGAAGATCGCTGCCTCCGCCCTTGCCTTGGCGCCGAAGGCAACCTTCCAGTGTTTGTATGGCGTGCCTTCAAAGCGGGAGCCCTTGACCATGAACTCGGTGTCTTCATCACCGATGACGTTGGCCAAAGCGCCGAGCACCTGGCCTGGCATGTTCTTGTCCAGCTTCTCCAGAATTGACATCAGCGCTGTGGCGATGCGTACGTGGTAGTCCGATGAGTAACCACCGTTGGCATAGATGAAGTCCGTCATCTTGCGCATCTCATCACCAGTCTTGGGAATGAGGCGCTCCTCCGCACCCATCAGGTGGAGTACCCACGCCCAGTACATGGCCACGTCGTCCCACTCTCCGCCGGAGTGCGGGCGGCCAAAGAACTCGTCCACCGCGATCGGCATAAGCGCGAACCAACCCTCGCCAGAGACGAGGAAGGACGATCCGATCGGGCGCCCGAACTCGTTGTAGTGCTTCGGGCCCCACAGCTTCTCCAGTCCGCGGTTGGCCTGAGCGTGCAGGAGGCGCACACGCACAGCCTGCTTCAGGCCATCGCTGTAGCGGTCAAACACGCCCTTGCGACCCAGGTCAGCGAAGAACTTCACGGTCTCCAGGGTGCGGGTGAACGCCTCGTACTCGAACATGCCGGTCTCGCCCGTAGCTGCGGAGGTACGGTCCTCCATCGTGGTAGCCCAGTAGGCGAAGGCGATGGAGAGCAGCTCAGAGGAAGGCGTCACGTTGTAGTACGCGACACGGCCACGCTCTGCGGCTTCCAGATCAATCCACTCCGGGATGTTGTCGACTTCTTCGAAGAAAGCAACCAGCTCTTCCGAGGGGTGCTCCACCGCGTCGATGCCGCGGTTGAGTGCCGTCTCAAAATCTTCGCGAGACTTCTTTGCACCGTCGCGCTTGAAGGCCTCCGCAAGCTTCGCGCCGGTCTCGTCGGTCTGCCACATGTGGTCATCCAGCAGCTTGGTCTGGAAGCTGTCGTAGCCGTCCCAGGTATCGGCGACCGTGTGCCACTTGTCAAAGAGGTTGTGGCGAAGCACGCTCCAGCCCGGGGTGCTGGTGCGACGCTTCGGTGCTGGACGCAGGGGCATGCCCTCGCGGTAGAAGTAGCGGAAGTCCTCGTACGGGTTCTCCGACATCGGCAGAACCTCTGGGTACAGCGCGTACTTTGGCTTTTCTTGTTGAATTTGATCAACGCTTGCAGTCATACATAACACTCCTTGTTATGCGAGACACATCACACGGTTACAGCTTGTGTGGCTGCCGTCTCATTTACGGTGTGGCCTTATAGTAGCCAGTACACGCGCCGCGTGCACAACATTTAAAAAATAAGTTTTTTAGCACCTGTAATTCTCACTCCTAGGCGGGCTTAGTGCAGGTCAACGGAGGTTTTAAAATGAGGGAACAACGAAAACCGTGGAGCTCCATCGCGAAAAAAATGCTCGGTGCAAGTAAATCTTCAAGTCTTAACGCAGCCGATCGCGCCGCAGCATTGGCGTCACGCAGCCCGCTTCCGGAGAAGCCACAGCCGCCAGCACCAGAAGCACCGATGCCGCTCAACGTGATCGGTGTGGATCACGACTGGGACGGTGTCGTGCTGATTACGCTACAAACTGCGGACGGCAGGGCACTGCCCGGCTATGAGCCCGGCTGCCACGCAGATTTCCACATCCCCACCGAAGAGAGAAACGTCGGCGAGGAATTTATCAGGCAGTATTCCCTCTTCCCCACTGAGACGATTGGCCAGGACGGCCCAGAGGAAGGCAAGTACGGCATTGCGGTGAAGTTGGAACCGGATTCCCGCGGTGGCTCGATCACGCTGCACAAGGTGACGGTGGGCGACACACTGTGGATCAACCCGCCACGAAACAAGTTCGCCCTCGAACCTAGCGCGAGACGCACTGTTCTTGTTGGCGCGGGCGTTGGCATTGCGCCGATCTACTCACTGGCCCGCGAGCTCAAACTCCAAGGCGCTGACTACACCATCTTGTACTTCGCCTCCAGCACGGAGCGGGCCGTGATGCAGCACTTAATCGACGCCCACCTGCAAGGCCAGACCCGCTCCATCTTTGCCTCCGGCGCGCGTGAAAAACAGGCCGGTTTTATCGCCGAAGCGCTTCAATCCTCCGACATCGCCTCCGAATACACACACCTCTACGTCTGCGGCCCGCAAGGGTTCATGGACGGTGTGATTGATGTGGCCCGCGCCCACATTCCAAAAGAGAACATCCACTGGGAAGCCTTCCGCCCCACCGAGGAAACGCTTGCCGGCAACGTTGATGCGGATGGCTCGTTCCAGGTGGAGTTCATGGGCGAGACCTACACAATCGGCGAAGGCGTCTCCGTCTTAGACGTGTTTGAGGAAGAGGACCTGCCGATCATGTCGCGCTGTTTCGAAGGCACATGCGGCACGTGCGTAATGAAGGTGGTGTCCGGCACACCAGACAACCGCGACAGCTTCTTCACGGAGGAACAGCATGAGCAAGGCGCGTTTGCGACGTGTGTGTCGAGGGCGCTGAGCCCGTCGATAAGCCTGGAGCGTTGGAAGAACATCTAGAGCAAACGCACCATCGCCACGCCGGTAAGCACGAGGGCAAGACCCAGCACACGTGCGGGTGTTGGCCGGGTGCGTGTGCCGGTGCCAATGCCCAAGGTCTCCAACAGTTGGCCGCACACGATCGTGCCGGTCAAAGATCCGATGACGGTGGTTCCCGTCCCCAGGATCGGCGACAGCGCGGCCCCACCAAGGACAAAGAACACGCCGAGGAAGCCACCGAACCACATCCACCAGGGTCCCGGCGCGATCCCCGTTGCCAGTGCGTGCCGCTCCCGCGGCAATGCCAACACCAGCACAAACAGGAATACCAGGCCCACGCCCAATGAGATCTGGGAGGCATGCACGGTACTGCCAAGCGCTAAGGCAAGTTGACCGTTGACGGCGGTTTGGGTGGCAGAGCCCATGCCCATCAGCACGCCAAAGGCGCGCAGGAGCCAAAGGCGCACGCCATGGGCGGCACCAGTGAGCGGCAGTTTTCGACCAACGCCGAGCACCAACACAATGCCCACCACCACTACGACGGCACCAAGCAGCCGAAGCGGCCCAACGGCAAGCGGCGGGTAGTGAAAAAGCCCGAAGCGATCAACCACAAGCCCCATAATCACCTGGCCCAAAATGGGCAAGATCACGGTTTGGATGGGGCCAAGCTGCGGGAAAAGCACGATGTTGCCCACAATGAACAACACCCCCATAAAGCCACCTAGCCACACCCACCACGGTTGGGTGAGGGCGAGGGTGAGGTTGGGGGTGCACGTGGACGCTGATAAGCAAGCAATGCTCGAAGCCGTAACCACCGCAATGATGAAGGTTACGAAGGTCGCCGCAATCGGCGAGCCTACACTCGCGCGGAAGCGAGTATTAATGGCGGTCTGGACGGGGACGATCGCCCCGACCAGCATCGCCACCAGGACAAGCATTTAGCTGTCCGTTGGAATGTCGCCCGTCCGCTCAAGCATCTTGGCCACATACCCAGTATTGATATCGCCGGAGCGGAACTCCTGCGAATCCAACAGCATCGCCTGGAACGGAGCGGTGGTAACCACGCCCTCAACCTTGAGCTCATTAAGCGCGCGCAAGGTGCGCTCAATGCACTCATCGCGATCTTCTGCCCAGCAGATCAGCTTGCCCACCATCGAGTCGTAGAACGGCGGGATAGTGTAGCCGGTCTCAATGTGCGTATCCATACGCACACCGAAACCGCCCGGCGCGCGGTAGTGCTCGATCTTGCCAGGACGCGGGGCGAAGTTCTCGTTCGGGTCCTCAGCGTTAATGCGGCACTCGATCGCATGCCCACGGATCTGGATATCATCCTGCGTCATGCGCAGCTTCTGCCCGGAAGCAATACGCAGCTGCTCCTTGATCAAATCCACGCCAGTGATCATTTCCGTAACCGGGTGCTCCACCTGGATACGCGTGTTCATCTCGATGAAGTAGTACTTGCGCTCAATGTTGTCAAAGACAAACTCCACCGTCCCGGCGTTCTTGTAGCCCACCTCTTTGCACAGGTTAATCGCGGCCTGCTGCAGGCCAGCGCGCAGCTCCTCATCGATGGCAGGCGAGGGCCCCTCCTCAATGAGCTTCTGGTTACGACGCTGCGAGGTGCAGTCACGCTCACCCAGCGCGATGGCATTCTCACCGTCTGCGAGCACCTGGATCTCAATGTGGCGGATGTCCGTGAGGTAGCGCTCGATATAAACCGACGAGTCGTTGAACGCGGACTGCGCCTCATTCATGATCTCGTTGAGGTCTTTTTCCAGCGTGTCCTCCGACTCCACCACACGCATGCCGCGGCCACCGCCGCCGGCAGCGGCCTTGATCAGCAGAGGAAAGCCAGTTTGCTTGGCGACGGCCAACGCTTCCTCAAACTCCGTCACCACGCCGTCCGAACCGGGCACCGTTGGTACGCCAGCTGCCTGCGCGATCTTCTTCGCCTCGATCTTGTCACCCATGCGACGGATGTGCTCCGAGGAAGGGCCAACAAAGCCAATGCCCTCGTCCTCGACCATCTTCACAAAGTCAGATTTCTCCGACAGGAAGCCGTAGCCAGGGTGAATAGCGTCAGCCTTGAAGGCCATCGCGGCGGAAACGATCAACTCCGGAGAGTTGTAGCTCTTTGCAGCATTTGCTGGACCGATGCACACCGCTTGGTCCGCTTCCTTCACACCGAGGGAGTCACGGTCCCCCTCGGAGTAGGCCAGGATCGACTTGATGCCCAGCTCTTTGCAGGCACGGATCACACGCAGCGCGATTTCACCACGGTTGGCAATAAGGACGCTGCCGAGCAGCTTTTCGTTGTCTGCCATGTGGTACCTACTTCTCCTCGATGACCATGAGCACCTGGCCGTGCTCCACTGCATCCTCGTTCTCTACGAGGATCTCGGTGACCGTGCCGGCAACCTTTGCCTCAATGTTGTTCATCAACTTCATCACCTCAACGATGCAAAGTACTTGGCCAACCTCAACGGTGTCGCCAACCTTCACAAACGGATCAGCACCCGGCTTCGGCGCCGCGTAGAAAGTGCCCACCATCGGGGACTTGACCTGGACACCGTCGCTGGACGGGGCGGTCTTTGGGGCTTCAGCCTTCGGGGTTTCAGCAGGTGCTTCAGCCTTCGGAGCCTCAGGGGCAGGGGCCGGGGCTGCTGGAGCTGCCGGAGCTGCTGCAACATTCAAGCCGCCAGGGGTGCGCGACATTGCCAGCTCTACATCGCCGTACTTGATGTTGAGTTCCTGGATGTCTCCGGACTGGTTGACCCACTCAAGGAGGGACTTAATTTCGTTGATGTTCGGGGTGTTAGACATTATTTGTTCTCTCCTTTAGTGAGGTTGATTTCGAGGTCTTGGGCCTTGAGACGGAACTGTCCGGTCTCGGCGATGTCAGCCATCTGCTTCACCAGGGCAGTCAGGGTGCCGCCGGCGATACCTTCACCCTGGCCAGAGCGTCCTTCGGCGATGTAGCGTTTCATCTCGTCGACGTTGTTGCCAGAGATAGTTGCGCGAAGCAGGATCGTGTCAATGTCGTCGTCCGGGTACTGCTCCTGCAGTGCCGGCAACGCAGGCTGGAGCTCAGGGCGCTCAGGCTTAATCTCAGAGGAGCCGTTAGCAATGACCTTTTCCAGAACGTCCGGGTCGATCGGTGCAAGGGGCTCACCGTAGTAACCAAGCGCGTACTTCTTAATCTCATTCGGCACCACCGAGTAGCGCTCACCGGAGATCACGTTCATCACAGCCTGAGTTCCAACGAACTGGGCAAACGGGGTGATCATGATCGGGTACGCCAGCTCCTCGCGCACGCGCGCGGTTTCATAGAGCAGGTCTTCAAAACGATCGGACAGGCCTGCGGTTTCCAGCTGGGACTCGAAGTTCGTCAGCATGCCGCCCGGCAGCTGGTGCATGTAGTGCACACCGTCGTATGCACGCGGGACACCGACCGGTTTGCCTTCGGCGTCCGCGATTTCCTGGATGCGCTTGGATGCGGCGTCCACGCGGTCGTCGTCAATATTAACCTGGTAACCCAGCGCACGAAGGTCACGGGCGAGCGCCTGGGTAGCCGGCTGGCCCTGGCCGTTAGCCAGCGGTGCGATAGAGGTGTGGATTGCGTCAACACCAAGCTCAGCCGCAAACAGGTAGGTCAGCGGGGACAGACCGGTCAGGGAGTGGGTGTGCACCTCAAGCGTGCGGTCCCCAATGACGGAACGGATCGCAGGAATGATCGTCTTCATGCGGTCCGGGGTGAGCAGACCAGGCGCATCCTTGAGCATGATGCGATCACAGTCCGTGCGGTCAATCAGTTCCTTAGCCTTGTCAATGTAGAGCTGGTCCGTGTGCACCGGCGACAAGCAGTACGACAAGCAGCCATAGGTCTCAGCGCCGAGCTCTTTGGCCAGGATCAGAGTGTCCGCGATGTTGTCAATGTCATTAAGACCGTCGAAGGCACCAATCACGGCAAAGCCGTTCGCACGCAGGCGCTCAACCCACGTATGGATGACATCGTCCGGCAAAAAGTCGAAAGACGCCAGGTTACGGGAACGAACCATTGCGCGGAACTTGGTGTTCGGCGCCGCCTCATGCACAAGGCGGACACGCTCCCAGGGGTCCTCCCTGATGTAGCGCACCGGCACGTCAAACTCGATCGGGGCGACCAAGTCAACGTGTTCGAAACCGGCGTTCGTCACATCATCAATCAGTGAGAGGATATGTTCCGTACGCATGCGGGTAGCCCAAATGGACTGGTGCGCATCACGGAACGTGGTGTCAACGATCTTGATTTCTCGCTCACTGTTCGCAGGTCGGCCACCTGCGGCAAGGATCTCAGCGAGGGTCTCAGTACTCAGCTCTTCAGGACTCAGAGCAGCCATAGGTACCTCCTAGTACAACGCTTGTAGCGGTGCGGGCATCGCCGATGCGAGCTCCGTTGCGGCCAACCCTATCTGTGCAACACCTCACACCGGAGGGAAAACTGTTGAAGTTTTTGTTTTCCCTCCCCCATAAGAGGGTGCGCTGCATGCACCTAGGTTCGCAATGCGAACGGAAACTTTCAATTGTTTTCCCGTCATAAGTCTATGACCTGCAACTATACGTTTTGTCAGCTAACTCCCAAATAAATTCAAAAGTGTGAGCTTCGACGTATTCCTGTCGAATGTGACCGCGGTTATAGTTTTTCAACATCGCCTATTTGCACCTGAGGAGGAAGCATGACGACCAAACGTTCCGGCATGGGCACGACCCACATTGCGGCTGAGCGCCCGGCAGACCGCAAGTCACTCGGCGCCAGCCTGATCGGCCAGCTGCTCGAGTGGTTCGAGTGGAGCTCATACGCCGTATTCGCCCCATTCATCGCCGCTGCGTTCTTTGACAAGAGTGACCCAACGTCAGCGCTACTGGCCACCTTCGGCGTCTTTGCCGTCGGCTTCCTTGTCCGCCCACTGGGCGGCATCGTCTTCGGCCGCATCGCAGACCGCATCGGCCGCAAGAATGTCCTGATGACCACGATCATCATCATGGCGCTCACCGCCGTGATCATCGGGCTGATGCCCACCTACGAGCAGATCGGCATCTGGGCCTCCATCCTGCTTTTGATCATCCGCGTAGCCCAAGGCTTCGCCCACGGCGGCGAATCCGCCACCGCCAACAGCTACATCCCGGAGATCGCCCCGCCGGCCCACCGCGGCAAGTGGGGCTCCATGGTCTACATGTCCATCTTCGGCGGCTCCGTCATCGCGTACACCCTCGGTGGCTTCATTTCGCTGGTTCTTAATGACGATCAGATTGCCACCTGGGGCTGGCGCATCCCGTTCTGGCTGGGTGCTATCGCCGCCCTGATCGCACTCTACCTGCGCCGCCACATGAAGGAGTCTGACCACTTCGAGGAGCTACACGAAGGCGGTGCTGAGAGCTACGACAACCTGTCCTCCGAGCGTCCGGGAACCCCGAAGCGCCCGAACTGGGTCAACATTCTTCTGATCATCGGCATGGTTTCCGGCGTGACCTCTGCGCACTACACCTGGACCAGCTACGTCTCCACCTACGCCATCACCCACGAAGGCATGTCCACCCAGGGCGCTTACTGGACCTCCGTGTTCGCCCAGGTGTGTGGCTTAATCGCCCTGCCGCTGTGGGGCGCGATCTCTGACCGCATCGGCCGCAAGCCCGTGATGTTCATCTTCGCTATCGCGATGGCCCTGCTGCAGATCCCGCTGATGGGCTTCATTGATGCTCGCCCGTGGACCATGCTGATCTCCGCCACCCTGGCCGTGATAGTGGTCGCTGCCGGTGGCGCGCTGCTCGCGCCGATCATGGCTGAGGTGTTCCCCACCTCACAGCGCACGTCCAGCATCGGCTTTGCCTACTCGCTGTCCGTGGCAGTCTTCGGCGGTACCGCACCATACATCTTCCAGTGGTTCACCGCCCAGGATCTGACCCATATCTCCGGCATCTACGTTGTGGTGCTGTGCATCCTAACCTTCATCAGCATGTGGATTTTGCCGGAGACCAAGGGCATCGATCTACGCGACGCTTAAGTCTCACTCAAGTCTCACTCACTCAGACTTCCCGGCCGGTTTGCTGCTGCGCCATCCGCCAGCGAATACCAGCCTCGAGGAAGCCATCGAGATCCCCGTCGAGCACTTTCTGGGGATCACCCACTTCAAATTCCGTACGCAGGTCCTTGACCATCTGGTACGGATGCAACACGTAGGAACGCATCTGGTTGCCCCAGCTTGCGTTACCGCCAGCGCCGAGAGCATCCATCTCGGCTTTTTCTTCTTGGCGCTTCTTTTCCAACAGCTTGGATTGCAACACGTTGAGTGCTGAAGCCTTGTTCTGGATCTGGGATTTCTCGTTTTGGCAGGTCACCACAATGCCGGTTGGAATATGCGTGATGCGTACCGCCGAATCGGTGGTGTTCACGCTCTGACCACCCGGACCTGAGGAACGGTAGACGTCCACACGGATGTCTGAATCGGGGATGTCAATATGGTCTGTCTGCTCCACCACGGGAAGAACCTCAACCTCAGCAAACGAGGTCTGGCGGCGCCCCTGGTTGTCAAAGGGCGAGATACGCACCAAGCGATGCGCGCCCTGTTCCACGGAGAGCTGGCCGTACATGTACTCACCATGCACCACAAAAGTGGCGGACTTGATGCCGGCTTCTTCGGCGTAGGAAATGTCGTAGACATCTACTTTGTGGCCGTGTTTTTCAGCCCAGCGCACGTACATGCGCATCAGCATTTCCGCCCAGTCTGCCGCATCCACACCACCCGCGCCGGAGCGGATGTTCACCACGGCTTCGCGCTCGTCATACTCGCCGGAAAGCATGGTTTGCACCTCCAGCGATTCGATGGCCGAGGTGATCTCGTCGAGCTCATCGTCCGCCATGGAGGCATCGCCTTCTTCTTCGGCGAGCTCGTACATGACCGGCAGGTCGTCCAAACGCGAGCGCAGCGACGTAACCTTTTTCAAACGTGCCTGCACGTTGGACAGTTCGGTGGTGACTTGTTGGGCGTGCGCGGGATCGTCCCAAAGCGAGGGGTCCCCTGCCTGCTGTTCAAGCTCGCGGACGCGTTGCGCCATGGTGTCGAGGTCCATCACCTGCTCAATGGTCTGCAGGGTGGTTTCGAGTTCCTTGATGCGAGCTTGGGTCTCCGGTTGCATAACCATGCAGTCTAGTTGTTCGGTTTTACTCACCAACCGCCATGGTGGCCGCTACATTGTCGCGTGCCCATTATTAAGGACGGGCTTGAGGTACCGAAGCCACAGACCAAGGCAAGTAATACCAGGTTGCACCGGGTAGACTTCGACACATGGTGGAGACACAACGCCGCTCGAAACAACGCCCGCCCGCGCTAGCCAGTAAAGGCCCCCAGCTGAGCAAAAAGCAGCTGGTGGGCCTGGTTTTGGGCGTGGTCTGTTTTCTCATTCCCTTCTTCGTCCAGATCCCGGAGCTGTCCACCCCCGGGCACCGGATGCTGTCGATCTTCTTGCTCGCCATCGTCTTCTGGGTGCTCGAGCCCGTACCGCTGACGGCGACGGCGGTGCTGGTCATCCTGCTCGAAGTCCTCATGCTCTCCGAGGGCGCGCTGATAGACCCCACGGGCGGCGAACCAGCTCTTGCCGACCAACTGCTCCCCGCCTCCGCCTACTTCTCCGCGCTGGCCCACCCGGTGATCATCCTCTTTTTGGGAGGGTTCATGATCGCCCACGGGGCGGAGAAGTTCGGCCTGGACCGCAACCTCGCGGCCATTATGCTGCGCCCCTTCCCTGATAAGGCACGACTCACGGTGCTGGGACTGATGCTCATTACCGCCGTGCTCAGCATGTTCATGTCCAATACGGCCACCACTGCGACCATGTTCGCGGTGGTGATCCCGATTTTGAAAACGCTGCCTGCGGGTAAGGCACGCGCCGGCGTCGCCTTGTCGATCCCCCTGGCGGCAAATGTCGGCGGCATCGGCACACCTGTGGGCACGCCTCCGAACGCGATTGCGATCGGTGCGCTCGCTGAGCACGGCATCCGCGTGTCTTTTACAGACTGGATGCTTATGGCAGTGCCGTTCATGTTTGTCGTGTTGGCCTTTGCCTGGGTGTTCCTCTGCATCGTCTTCATCCCCGCCGAAACCCGCATTTCCATCGATATGCGCTCGAAGTGGAACACCTCTACCGACGCGAAGCTCTTCTACGCCGTGGCGGGCCTGACCATCCTGTTGTGGATGAGCGAGCCGCTGCACGGCATCTCCTCCAATACCGTCGGCTTCATCCCCGTTGTGGCGCTGCTGTGCCTGCAGGTGATGAAGGGCAAGGACGTCCAGGCGCTCGACTGGCCGGTGCTGTGGCTGGTCTCCGGCGGTATCGCGCTTGGCACGGGCGTGGGTGCCAGCGGCCTGGACGAGTGGTTGGTCGGCTCTATCAGCTGGGAGGTTATGGGCGCGCTTGCGATCCTCGCGGTGCTCGGCCTGATCGGCTTCGGCATGGCGAACGTCATCTCGCACTCCGCGGCTGCCAACCTCTTGGTGCCGCTAGCAGTCTCACTGGCGCTCTCGCTCGATGGCATCGACCCGCTGGTAGTCGCCGCGGTGGTGGCGATCGCCTGCTCGCTGGGCATGGCGCTGCCGATCTCCACGCCGCCGAACGCGATTGCGTACGCCACCAAGGAGATCTCCATCCCGCAGATGGCGCTGGTCGGGCTCGTCGTCGGCACCAGTGCCACCCTGCTGCTGATCTTCGTCTTGCCGTCTGTGTGGCAGCTGATGGGGCTGGTGGTCTAGATGCTGCCGCGCTCCACCCTCGCCATCGTGGGCACATCCCAGGCCACCCGCGACGTGCAGCAGGTGGTCAACGAGGCGATCGGCGGCACGCACGACATCCTCGCCGCCGATAATGTGGAGCACCTGCGCTCGCTTCTCGACGGCGACCCGCTCGCCCTTGTCACCGTCACCGTCCACGAGGACGGCCTGGCCGCCGACCACCCGCTGCTCGAGCTGATCTCGCAGCCCGGCTTCGAGTACACCCGCGTGATGGTGCTGACCACCGCACCCGAGATCGCGGGCCTGGACGCGCTCACAGACATGGGTCGGCTCGACATGCTCGTGTTCACCCCGGCGATCAAGCCGGAAGCACTCCTTCACAACATCCAGCAGCAGCTCAACCGCTACTGGTACATGCGCGCCAAGCGCGATCCCTCGATCGCCGGTACCTTCGACTTGCCCGAGGTCACCGAGCTGGACGTCGGGCTGACGGACCAGGAGATCATCAACCGCATCATCCAGGCCGCCGATACGCACCTAGGATATCAGCCGCGCCTGACCTTCCCGCCCGGGGTGTACCTGACGAAGGAGGGCCACTACGTCGAGGAAGTCATCTTCGCCTTGTCCGGCAAGGTGCTTTTGCAGCGTTTTACTGACGCCGGCGATATCGTCATGCACCACGCCTCTACCGGGCATGTGATCGGACTCCTCGCGCTTGCAAGCAACCGGGTCGGCTTTTTCACCGCGCGTACCACCACCGAGGTGGTCGCAGTCCAGTTGCCCACCGAGCAGGTGGACTACCTCATCCGCCAGGAGCCGGAGCTTTCGCGCCTGTTCAATATCTTGTTCGTGCGCTCCTACGACCGCCGCCTGCGCCGCGCCGAGGACATCCAGATCGAGCAGCACGAGCTCACCGCCCAGCTCGAAGACGAGCGGGCACGCTTGACCACGGCGCTGCACAACCTGGAAGCAGCACGCCGCGAGCTGACGAGCCAGGCGCGCTTCGCCTCGCTCGGCGAGCTGGCTGCCGGTGTGGCCCACGAGCTGAATAACCCGATGGCGGCGATCGAGCGCACCGCAGCCCACTTAGCCGAGGACGTCGAAGGGTTGATCGCGTCGAGTCCCAATCGCAGGTGGCGGGAGGCGACCAGCCACGCGCTGGAGGCGGCGCGCAGCTCGCACGCGGTGAGCACCAAGGAGGCGCGTGCACTGCGGCGCGAGCTGACCGAAGTCACCGGCGATAGGGCGCTCGCCCAGCGCTGGGTGCTCGCCGGCCTGCACGACGTGGAGTTTGCCAAGCAGGTGCGCGCGAATCGGAGGTTGGACTACGAGACGGTGGAGCACGCGGCGTCGATAGGCACTGCCCTACGCAACCTCTCCACCGCATCGACGCGCATTACGCAGCTGGTGGCCTCGCTGCGCGCCTACGCACGGCCCGACGGCGACCCGGTCACCGACGTGGACGTGCACCAAAGCATCGAGGACACCCTGCAGCTGATCGCCCACAAACTGCGCGGCGTAGAGATCAAACGGGACTTCGCCGAACTGCCGCACGTGACGTGTACACCAGGGCAGATCGCGCAGGTGTGGACGAACCTGATCACCAATGCTGCCGAGGCCATCGAAGAGTCCGGCAAAGGCTCCACCATCACAATTCGCACGAGCGCCCCGAAGCACGGCTGGGTGCGCGTGGAGATCATTGACGACGGTCCCGGCATCCCACCCGAACGCATCGATAAACTCTTCGAACCCCGCTTTACCACGAAGAACGGGGAGGTTCGCTTCGGCATGGGCATCGGCTTAAGCATCTGCCGCGGCATCGTCAGCGCACACCACGGCACGATCGAACTGACCTCTTCTACCAACGGCACCTGCGCCACCGTGGGCCTGCCCATCGACGGCCCGCATGCACACGACGAAGGAGACACACCATGAACCTTGCCATCCTGATCCTCGAGGACGAGGCGGAAGTGCGCGCCGCCGTCGAGCGCGATCTTTTGCCCTTTGCCGAGCACATCCGTGTGGAGGTCGCCTCCGACGTGGAGGAAGCGTGGGAGGTGATCGACGAGCTCACCGAAGACGGCGACGTTCTCGCACTCGCGTTGTGCGACCACCGCATGCCCGGCACCACCGGCGTGGAGTTCTTGGTCCAGATGATGGACGACGATCGCACCGCCGCCACCCGTAAAGTCCTGGTCACTGGCCAGGCGCAGCTGCGCGATACGGTCCGCGCGGTCAACGAGGCCGACCTGGACCACTACATTGCCAAGCCCTGGGACGTCGACGAGCTGCACCAGGTGGTGCGCACCATGCTCACCGACTACGTCGAGGACATGGACATCGATCCCCTGCCCTACCTCGACGTCCTCGACGCGGCGCGCGCGATGGAGCTTGTCCGCCGCCGTTAGGGCGCGGGATTTGTGCCCTGTTTACCCACCAACCGCCATGGTGGCCGCTACACTGTTTCGTGCCCAACACGGGCGCCCAAGGCTTAAGGGCTGAGATCGTGCTGATGCCGCACGAGCACCGTTTGAACCTGTCTGGTTAGCACCAGCGAAGGAAGTAGAAGGAGCGGCAATGGCCGATATTTACGCGCAAGAAATCCACCCGAAGCACAGCTACGCCCCCATTATTAAGGACGGGCTTGAGGTACCGGAGACCGCGATCCAGCTCGATGACTCCCCCACCGGGCCGAATGAGCCGTTCCGCGTCTACCGCACCCGCGGCCCCTACGCCGAGCCGGAGGTAGGACTGCCGGGACTGCGCTCGGAGTGGATCACGGGCCGCGACGATGTGGAAGAGATTGAGGGACGCAGGCGCAACCTGCTTGACGACGGCACGCGTGCCGCCAAGCGCGGCGCCGCCTCTGAAGAGTGGCGCGGGGCCACCCGTCCGGTGCTGCGCGCCAAGGAAGGCAAACGCGTCACCCAGATGTACTACGCACGCCAGGGCATCATCACGGAAGAGATGAAGTTCGTTGCCCTGCGTGAGCACTGCGACCCGGAGAAGGTGCGTGCGGCGGTGGCGAGTGGCCGCGCGATCATTCCGAATAACGTGAACCACCCGGAGAGCGAGCCAATGATCATTGGCAACCAGTTCCTGACCAAGATCAACGCGAACATTGGTAACTCTGCGGTGACCTCCTCTATCCGTGAGGAGGTGGACAAGCTGCGCTGGGCCACCCGTTGGGGTGCGGATACGGTGATGGATTTGTCCACCGGCAACGACATTCACACCACCCGCGAGTGGATTCTGCGTAACTCGCCTGTGCCGATTGGCACGGTGCCGATCTACCAGGCGTTGGAGAAAGTCAACGGTATTGCGGAAGACCTGACGTGGGAGATCTTCCGCGACACGGTAATTGAGCAGGCTGAACAAGGTGTGGACTACATGACGGTGCACGCTGGCGTTCGCCTGCCGTTCGTCCCGCTGACGGCGAACCGCGTAACCGGCATTGTGTCTCGTGGCGGCTCCATCATGGCTGGCTGGTGCTTGGCGCACCACAAGGAAAGCTTCCTGTACGAGAACTTCGACGAGCTGTGCGAAATTTTCGCGCAGTACGATGTGGCCTTCTCGCTTGGGGACGGCCTGCGTCCAGGCTCCGTCGCCGACGCCAATGACCCGGCGCAGTTTGCAGAGCTGAAGACCATCGGTGAGCTATGCAAGCGTGCCTGGGAGTATGACGTGCAGGTGATGATTGAGGGCCCAGGTCACGTGCCGCTGAACATGATCCAGGTCAACAACGACAAGGAAGAGCAATGGTGCGGTGGCGCACCGTTCTACACCCTTGGCCCGCTGGTGACGGATATTGCGCCTGGGTATGACCACATTACGTCTGCAATCGGCGCAGCCCACATTGCTATGGGTGGCACGGCCATGCTGTGCTACGTCACTCCGAAGGAGCACTTGGGCCTGCCGAATAAGAACGACGTGAAAACGGGTGTGATCACATACAAGCTCGCTGCCCACGCCGCCGATGTGGCCAAGGGACACCCGGGGGCACGCGACTGGGACGACGCGATGAGTAAGGCGCGTTTTGAGTTCCGCTGGCACGACCAGTTCGCACTCTCCTTGGACCCGGACACCGCGCAGTCGTTCCACGACGAGACGCTGCCGGCAGAGCCCGCGAAGACGGCGCACTTCTGCTCCATGTGCGGCCCGAAGTTCTGCTCCATGCGTATTAGCCAGGACATTCGTGATGAATTTGGGGACCGTCTGGCTGATCTGGGCATTCCGGAGATTCCGGCGGATGTGGCTGCCGTGAGCGCAAACGATGCGATTGCTGGTGAGCAGGAGATGGCTGAGGAGTTTCGTGGGCAGGGCTCCCAGGTCTACCTAGAAGAGCAGTCGCAGCCGCAGTAAGTGGGGTATGAATGGGTGCGTGACTTCAGAACCCATTTCAGCACCCATTTCCACTGCAGCTTTTATTGACGCTCACCGAAACGACGATGACGCACAGCTGGCCGCAGCGCTTGTAGCGCATGCTGGCCAGCTTGCACTCTTTATGCGTGATGGTGGCTCGATTGCGTTGTCCACACAACGCAAGACGTCGGTGTCTGATGTGGTGACCGAAGCCGATCACGCCGCTGAAAACTTTGTGGCCAAGGTGCTCGACGCGCTGCGCCCCGAAGACGGCGTGCTGGGAGAAGAGGGCCACGCCCGTGCCTCAACAACCGGGCGCACCTGGGTGATTGACCCTGTTGACGGGACGTATAACTTTGCGCAGGAGTCGGATTACTTCTGCTCGGCGCTCGCGGTAGCCGAGGGCGATCCGGCAGACGGCAAGGCTCTGATTGGCGCGGTGCACCGCCCGGCGACGAACACGACGTGGCTCGCATCCGATGGCCAGGCGTGGTGCGACGGGGAACGGTTGGGGGCGTTAGATATGGCGCACATAAGCGAAAAGGCCCTGGTGACATACCTGCACCCCACGTTTATGGCCGATGAGGCGATTGTGGGGGCGTGGATGCGCGCGGTGAAAGATGCTGCGACGATCCGGATGATGGGCGCGGGCAGCGTGGATTTAGCCAACATCGCTGCAGGTCGTATGGGTGGCTGGCTGCAACATTCGGTGCCTGATTGGGATTGGCTGCCGGGCAAGGCGCTGATTGAGGCGGTCGGCGGGGTGGCCACCAAGGTTGATGCGGGTGGGGTGAGGTGGTGCGTGGCGGGCAATCCGCTGATGGTTGATGAGGTGGCGACTAGGCTTATCGGGCATGCAGCGTAACCACGATCTGAAACTCGCACTAGAACTCGCCGACCTGGCGGATGACATCACGTCTTCTCGTTTTGATGCAGCTGACCTGCACGTTGAGTCCAAGCCGGACTTAACGCCTGTGTCGGATGCGGACCTGGCTACGGAAACAGAGCTGCGCGAACACCTGGCGCAACAGCGCCCAGATGATGCGGTGCTGGGCGAGGAGTTTGGCGGTGACGCCGTGTTTACCGGCCGCCAGTGGGTGATCGACCCGATTGATGGCACGAAGAACTTCGTGCGCGGCGTGCCGGTGTGGGCAACGCTGATTGCCCTGCTTGAAGACGGCGAGCCGGTTGTCGCAGTCGTATCCTCCCCTGCCCTGTCACGCCGTTGGTACGCGGCGAAAGGCGAGGGCGCATGGCGCGAGGTTGGAGACGGCAAGGCAACCCAATTGCGGGTATCTTCCGTGGCCAAGTTGGAGGATGCGTCCGTGTCCTTTTCCTCGCTGACCGGCTGGCGCGACCGCGGCCTGCGCGAGCAGTTCATTGAGCTGACAGACACGGCGTGGCGCCTGCGCGGTTTTGGTGACTTTTTCTCCTACTGCCTGGTGGCAGAGGGCTCGGTAGATATTGCGTGTGAACCGGAGGTCTCGCTTTGGGACTTGGCGCCGCTGGCGCTGTTGGTTACTGAGGCCGGTGGCCGCTTCACCTCATTGGCGGGCGTTGATGGCCCGCACGGTGGTGACGCGGTTGCCACCAACGGGCTGTTGCACGACGAGGTGCTTGGCCGCCTGCAGGGTTAGTTTCTGCTAGTTACGGCAGACGGAAGCCGCCGGGGACGGTGGGCAGGAAGGCGTCGGCACGCGCGGAGCCCGTCGGTGCATGCAGCGGGCCCTGCAGTGGGGTGTGGCAGGCAAGCGCGAACGGCTGCGGGAACATACCACCGTTGATAATGCCTACCAAGCGATCGCCGGTGTAGAGCGGTCCGCCGGAGTCGCCCTGCATTGCACAGACCTGGTTAATGTTCATCACACCGCCGTCCTGCCAGGTAATTCCGCAGGTCACGCCGGAAGCAACGCCCTTTTTGCACACGGTCTGCCCGGCCGGCACAGGTGCTGCACCCAGGTGGTTGATGGTCAGCCCGTCATAGCTGCGGGAGACTTCCGTGTTGGGGTGCAGTTGGATTACGGCATAGTCCAGGTTGCGGTCCACGGCGATCACACGGCCGGTTTGGCCGAGTGCGCGGGCATCCGCGTTGACCACCGGGTCACCGACGTTGCCTGCGCAGTGGCCTGCGGTCAGGGCGATTTTTTCGCCAGCGTCGTTGTAGCCGGCAACTGCCACGGTGCAGATCAAGTCATTCGGGGCGTGTCCCACGTAGATGGGGGTGCCAGGCCCGTAGAGGGCGTTGCCGCGTGCCTGGGCCTGGGTGGCTTCGGCGGGGGTGCGTGGAGCATCATGGAACGAGGTGGGCACGCGGTGCAGCACGCGATCCGCGTTGAGTTTGCCGGCAAGTGCCTTGGACATGAGGTCTGTGCGCCAGACGTAGTTGGGGTCAGCTGGCTGTGCACTGGCGGCAGGTGCGAGCAAAGCAGTAGCAGTAAGAACGGCAGCGGCGGCGACAGCGGCGATGCGACGGAACATGCGGACCCCTTTTGTTATGTGTCTTGTATGCGTCAGGCAGGAAATCACAAACGTAACTTCAGTTAACACAAACACCTTACGTCACAGCGGTGTTAGGATCACCCCCGTGACACACCCTGCGCTGCATCCTGCAATGACGTTCAAAACCCTCGACCAGATGAGCTCACGAGAGGCCTTCGACCTATTTCGCCTCCGCGTGGACGTGTTTGTGGCCGAGCAGGACTGCCCCTTCAATGAGCTTGATGACATTGACGCAGCCGAGGACACCTTCCACGTCCTCGCCTACGACAACGCAGGCAGGCTCGCCGGCTGCGCACGCGTCTACCCCGAGGTTGCAGACGGCAAACCCCGCGCGCGCTTTGGCCGTTTCGTCGTTGCGCCGTTCGCGCGCGGCACCGGAATTGGCCCCGAGATTGTCCGCAAGGCGCTAGCGTTCACCACCCGCTGGCCAGGCGACGTTGTCATTGAGGCGCAGAGCGGACTTGTCGGCTACTACAACCGCTTCGGCTTCAACGAAGAGGGTGAGGAGTTTTTAGACGGCACGATCCCCCACATCGCCATGCGGCTGGAACGCCCCTAACCCCAGTGGTATGATTTTTGAAGTTTCATAAAGGTTTGAAGGGGAGTAGCTCACCAACAACTCGCTCGACATACTGGTTCTCCACGTAGAGCCCGGGCGGTTGGCCTTACACGCTTTACAGGACATGCTTTACAGGCGAGCGAGACCTTCGGTTGTTTTCTGCGCCGAGAGGATTTCCTATGCCCACCCATCCCCGTGAAGAACAGCGCATGCTTGAGCGCTTCATGTGGATCTCTATCGCGGCTTCCCTGATTGTTATCGCGTTGAAGGCGTATGCCGCGTATGTCACTGGCTCTGTTGGCTTCCTTTCGGACGCGCTGGAGTCTTTGGCCAATGTCGCCGCCGCCCTGGTTGGCCTTTGGGCGTTGAAGCTTTCCGCCAAGCCTGCGGATGAGAACCACAATTTCGGCCACGCCAAGGCCGAATACTTCGCAGCCCAGGTAGAGGGCAGCCTGATTCTGGTGGCGTCGGTGGCCATTATCTACACGGCCGTGCAGCGCCTGATCACCCCGCAGCCGGTGGAGCAGCTTGGCATTGGTTTGCTGTTTTCTGTGGTGGCTACGCTGATCAACCTCGGTGTGGGTGCGATGTTGGTGCGCGCTGGCCGCACGCACCGCTCCAGCACGCTAGTTGCGGATGGGAAGCATTTGCTTACAGATGTCTGGACCACCGTCGGCGTCATCGTCGGCATGGCCTTAGTGTGGCTGACCGGCTTGCAGGTCCTCGACCCGATTGTGGCCATCCTGGTTGGCGCCAACATCCTGTACACCGGCTACAAACTGTTGCGCGAGGCTATCCAGGGCCTGCTTTCAGAGACGTTGCCGGAGGAAGAAGTAGCAACGGCACAAGAATTTTTGGACACCTACGCCAAGGACAATGGTGTCGTATTCACGTCGCTGCGCACTACGGCTTATGGGCGCCAACGTCTCATCAATGTTGTCATGCAGGTGCCTGGTGAGTGGACGGTGTCGCACTCCCACGAGCACGCCGACAATGTTGAGGAAGGCCTCGCTGCTGCCCTGGGCGGTGCGGAAACCATCGTGCACATTGAGCCGCTTGGGATAGAAACCACCACCGGCCCGATCATGGCGTAGCGCAACAGTGATAGGTTCGGTGCCGTGAATCAAGCGCTAGCGCCAAACCAAGCAACCACACCCCGACTCTTAGTCCCCGACCTTGCGCGCGGCCTAGCCCTGCTGGGCATTGCCATGGCCAATGCGGTGCAGACGTGGATGATCAATGACATTGACGCGCTGGACCAGCCGGGTTCCACCCTTGGCGGTGTGCGCCCAGACAGCACGCTCGACCAGATTGCTGCGATCCTCTCGGCCGTGTTTTTGCACGTACGCGGACTGCCGATGTTTTCCACACTGTTGGGCTTTGGCATTGGCCTTGTCGCGGCAAGTGCGTGGCGTAAGGGCTATCCGGCAGCCAATGCGCGCTTGATGCTGGTGCGCAGATACGGGTTCCTTGCCCTGTTTGGCATCGTTCACATGCTGCTGATCTTCCACGGGGACATCATGTTCTACTACGGATTGATGGGCATGCTGGTTGCCGCCATGTTCACGGCAAGCAACAAAGCGCTGCGCATTACCGCTTACTCAGTGCTCCTGGTCGGCGCCGCGTTCGGTACTGCTATCGCCGTGGCGGTGTACAGCGTCCAGGCGCCGATCGGCGCGATGGAGCAGACAGCCACCCCTGAGATGACCAGTCTGGGCGTCTACTTCAGCGAGAACCTCCTAGGCGGGTTGGGCATGTTGCTCAATGCCCCGTTTGCGGTGTTCCAGCTCGGCGGGCTTGTGCTACTGGGCTACGTGTGGGCGCGAGAGGGCTACCTGGTCAACGTTGAGCAGCACAAAGGCGTGCTAGTCCGGTGGACCATCCTGGGTGCCGTGGTCGCCCTGGTCACGGGCGTGCCGTGGGGCTTAAGTGCCGCAGGTTTCATCGACCCGCTGCTTGAAGAACCCCTCTTTATGCTCAACCTGGCCTGGGGGCTGTTCACCGGCCCGGCTATCCTGGCAGCACTCGCGCTTGCCACCAACGGCGTACAGCAGCGCATCAACACCACCGGCCAGACACCGGCGTGGGCACGCCCGTTCATCGCGTTGGGCAAGCGCTCGATGTCCGGCTACTTGGCGCAATCGTTCCTGTTCATTGCGCTGGTTATGCCGTTTGGGCTGGGGTGGGGCGTGGAGGCGTCGATAAGCGGGAAGCTCCTTGTGGGCTTTGTGGTGTGGTTGATCACCCTGCTGCTTGCCATGGTGCTGGAGCGTGCGGGCCTGCCGGGGCCGTTTGAGCAGCTGCACCGCCGCGCAAGCTACGGCAAGACGAAGCGGCTGGAGCCGTACGTGCCACCGCTGCCCCAGTAGGCTTTGAGCATGGCTGATACCACCTTGATGAATCCCCGCAGCTTGGACCTGCGCTGTTACTTTGTCACCGGCCAAGGCCCCGATGTGGTCGAGCGCGCTGTTGAGGCGGCCCACGGTGGCGCCGGCATCATTCAGGTGCGCTCCAAACCAATTTCCGCACGTGAGCTCTACGCCCTGTCTTCAGCGATTGCCGCGCAGCTTCCTTCCTCGAGCATCTTGCTTATCGACGACCGCGTGGACATCGCCCTCGCCCTCCAAGATGAAGGCGTCCACGGTGTGCATTTGGGACAGGACGATCTGGACCCGCGCGAGGCACGCCGCCTGCTCGGCCCTGACGCTGTGATCGGCCTAACTACCGGCACACTTGAGCTGGTCAGAGCCGCAAATGAGCTTGAAGGCGTGATTGATTACATCGGCTGCGGGCCGTTTCGCAATACTCCGACTAAGGACTCCGGCCGCAAGCCCATCGGTCTGGATGGCTACCCGGCGCTGGTGGAGGCCTCCCGACTTCCAATGGTTGCCATCGGCGATGTCACGGTGGATGACGCGTACGCACTGGCCGGAACCGGTGTGGATGGCGTGGCCATTGTCCGCGGCATCATGCACGCCGATAATCCCCGCGCCTACTGCGAGCGGGTGGTCGCGGAGTTCGACCGCGGCCGCGCTGCGCTCGCCTAGCTACAGGTTCATCTCGACAATCCCGTCACGTTCACCTCGACAATCCTGTCAGGTTTAGCTCGACAATCCTGTCAAGTTCAGCTCGACAATCCTGTCAAGTTCAGGTATTTTCGCAGTATGAGAGCTTATCGGCCGCGGATTCTTGATTCAGTTTTAGAGCAGTATCTCAAGGCTTCATCAGCGGTGAATATCACTGGTGCAAGGGCAACTGGGAAGACAACTACCGCTCTCCAGTCAGCTAATTCCTCAATCCAGTTGGACGGGCAGCGACCGGAGATAATTGAAGCCGCATCGCTAAACCCATCGGCAGTCCTTGAAGGCGATGCGCCACGTTTGATCGATGAGTGGCAGCTGGCACCAGATCTCTGGGGCGCGGTCCGTCGGGCTGTGGATGCGGACCCAACGCCGGGTCGTTTTCTACTTTCGGGATCAGCATGGCCAGATGACACAGCTCTGCGTCATTCCGGGGCAGGAAGAATCATTGACCTTCCAATGCGCCCGATGACCCTATATGAGTCGGGCGACTCAACGGGAAGCTTTTCCCTTTCCCGCGTGTTCCAAGGTGAAGCTCCTGTACAGGGGCAGCAGCTCAGCCCCCATTCAATTGATGACGTCTGCGCATTGATCACCCGAGGCGGATGGCCGGCATGGGTGGACAGGGAGGCTGACCAGGTCGAACTCCTTGTTGAGGGTTACATGGACACGTTGGCACAGCGCGATTTTCCTTTCGTGGGTGGGCCGCGCCGATCGCCTCAGCGCCTTCTCCATTTTCTTCGGGCGTATGCTTCACTCACCGCTCACCCAGCCCCGCTGAGCACAGTGCAAGAGCGTCTGGGGGAAGATGGTGTGGAGGTTGGTGAACGGTTTGGGTACCAGTTCCATGAGTTTGCAAGCCGGATGCATCTCGTCGAAGACCAGCCGCCATGGGCACCGGCACGCAGGTCTAAAACTCGGCTGAGTGCCACGCCTAAGCGCCACCTCGTAGACCCTTCGCTTGCCGCATCTGCGCTAGGTGCTTCCCATACGGCTCTTGCTGTCGACCCGCGCACTCTTGGATTCCTTTTTGAATCACTCGTATTGCGTGACCTGCGGGTGTACAGCCAACCGTTGCGCGGCACCGCTTTCCATTTCAGGAACAAGGATGGCACAGCCGAAATGGATATTGTGCTTGAGCTTCGAGACGGTCGCTGGGTCGGAGTCGAAGTGAAACTATCACCACAGGCAGCTAAGGAAGCCGCCCCACGTTTACGCGAAGTCGCCGACACCATCGGAAGGCCCCCAGAAGGACTGCTGATTGTCACGCCAACAGGTACGGTCGCAGAAGTTGGTGAGCGCACCTGGCTCGTGCCCATCGGATTGCTCGGCCCTTAGGGAACAACTGATCCCTCCCCCCATCATCCACACGGCGTACGGTAATTCCCATGGAAAACATGAACGTCGCCGTTATCGGTGGGGGCATCATCGGCTTGACTTCCGCGCTGACGCTGGCGGAGCGGGGCCATACGGTCACGGTGTTTGATCCGGCGCCAGTGTCTGGCGCTTCCTGGCATGCGGGTGGCATGTTGGCGCCTACGGCGGAGGTTGTGTACAAGCAGGAGCCGCTGTTTCCGCTGATGAACGCTGCCGCCACGTGGTATCCGGAGCTGATCCAGCTGGTGAACAAGTACAGCGATTTGCTCACCGGGTATCGCACGGACGGCACGTTGGTGGTAGCGCGAGATCGCGCGGATAACACGCACCTGGAGGAGCTTTCCGCCTACCAGGCCCTGCACGGGATGGAGGTCAACCGCCTAACTACCCGTGAGGCGCGCAAGCGCGAGCCTGCGCTGTCGCCTGCGTTGGCGGGTGCAGTGGAGATCATCGGGGATCACCAAGTGCAGCCACGTCTGTTTGCACAGGCGTTGCTGGATGCGTGCGCGAACGCGGGCGTGACAATTGTTCAAGAGGCGGTCACCAACGTCGATGACGTCGACGCTGACCAGGTGCTGATCGCTGCGGGCCTTGGCGCGGCGGAGATCACCGGCTGGTTTATGGGCGCAAACCCGCTTGAGCTGCGTCCTGTCTACGGCGATATCCTGCACGTGCGCGTGCCCAAGCACCAGTTCCCGCTGCTGGATCGTGTGGTGCGCGGCTTTGTGGAGGACCGCCCGATTTATCTCATCCCGCGTGGTGATGGCACGTTGACCATCGGCGCCACCACGCGTGAGGACGGCCGCGCCGAACCCCAGGTCCAGGGCGTCTATCAGCTACTGCGCGACGCGATTGAGGTCTGCCCGGCGCTGGAGGAATGCGATTTTCTTGAGGCGGACGCCGGTGCGCGTCCGGGCTCGCCAGATGACCTGCCATATTTGGGCCGGGTCAGCGACCGCGTGACGGTATCTACTGGTTATTTCCGCCACGGTATTCTTCTAGCCGGCATGGCGGCGCGTTGCGGGGCCGATCTGGTGGAACAAAAAGCGCCTGCAATATCGTTGGAAGCGTGTGACCCCTGGCGTCATCAACGGGCTTAGGAGGTAGCCATGGCCATTACTCTCACAGTGAATGATGAAACCCGCACGACGGAGGCGGCGTCGGTTGTACAGCTGGTGCACGAGGTGCTCGGCGAGGTGCCGGAGGCTGGCACTGCGGTAGCACTCGACGGTGACGTGGTTCCGCGCTCGGTTTGGAACACCACCGAGCTTGCTAACGGTGCACGCGTAGACATCCTCACCGCAGTTCAGGGGGGCTAAGCGTTGCTTTCCATTGCAGATAGGCAGTTCGGCTCACACCTGATTATGGGTACGGGTGGGGCGAGCTCGATGGATATGTTGGAAAAAGCGCTGGTGGCTTCGGGGACGGAGTTGACTACGGTGGCAATGCGCAGATACGCCAAAGCCCCCACTTCCGGCGAGAGTGTCTTTGACATGCTGCAGCGTCTGAACATTGCGCCGCTGCCAAACACGGCGGGGTGCCGCACGGCGCGTGACGCGGTGATTACGGCGAAGCTTGCGCGTGAGGCGCTAGGCACCAGCTGGGTAAAGCTTGAGGTGATCGCGGATGATCGCACGCTGCTGCCCGACGTGGTTGAAACCGTTGATGCCTGCGAGATGCTGGTCGCGGAAGGTTTTACGGTGCTTGCCTACACCTCCGATGATCCGGTTGCGGCGAAGCGTCTGGAGGATCTTGGTGCGGCGGCGGTCATGCCGCTGGGCTCCCCCATCGGCACCGGCTTGGGTATTTTGAACCCGCACAACATTGAGCTGATTTGTTCGCGTGCCGAGGTGCCCGTGCTTATCGACGCTGGCGTGGGCACCGCCTCCGACGCCTCCCTTGCCATGGAACTGGGCTGTTCAGGCGTGCTGTTGGCTAGCGCCGTGAACCGTTGCCAGGACCCGGTAGCTATGGCGGAGGCGATGCGTCTTGCGGTAGCGGCTGGCCGTCTGGCGCGCGAGGCCGGCAGGATCCCGAAGCGGGAACACGCGGTGGCATCCTCAAGCTTTGACGGCCTGGCTAGCTGGGCAGATCAGGTGCTGTAACTAGCCCCTTTTTAGGGCCTTTTAGGGCCACCGTAAGGGTGAAACTTGTTTGACGGTGCAAGACGTAGGACACTTCATTCAAACACTAGATTGACCGTTTGAAGGAAGGTTCATCATGCGTCGTCTACTTCCCATCTCTTTGATCTCCGCGCTTGCGCTGGCTGGCTGCGCCGGTGGCGAAACTGACACCACCACTAGCACTGACACCAGCGCCGAAGCTAGCGCCAAGCAGATCGACAACTGCGGCGTCATGATTGATGCCGCTCCGACTGTTGAGCGCGCGGTTGCCCTTGAGCAGGGCGCGTCTGACACCCTGCTGCTGCTGGGTGCTGCGGATCAGATCGCTGGCGTTGGCCACCAGAAGGACAACCCGCCGGAGGGATTCGAGACCCCGAAGATCATTGCACCGAGTATTCCTACTGCTGAGCAGATCCGTGCGGTGGACCCAGACTTTGTGTACTCCCCGTTCCGTTTGGTGTGGACGGCGGACTCTGCGGGCACCCGTGAGGAGTGGGAGAAACTGGGTGTTCGCACCTACCAGTCCAACGTGGAGTGCCAGGACCACGGCGAGAACAAGGGTAAGAGCACCTTTGAGCTTGTAGAGCGTGACATTACGGAGCTCGGCCAGCTTTTCGGCCACGAAGACACCGCGGCTGATCTAGTAGAGAAGCTTCATGAAACCAAGGAGGGTGCTGCCCAGGCGCCAGACGGCACGACGTTTGCCATGGTGTACTCCACCGTCGGTGGTGCGCCGTATGTGGCTGGTGGCCCGTCCATTGTCACGGAGATGGGTGACTCAGTAAACATGGTCAACGTGTTTGCCGATGTGAAGGAAGAGTGGCCGCAAATTTCCTGGGAGGCTTTGGCGGAAGCTGACCCGGACGTGCTCATCTTGGGGGATCTGCCAACGCGTGGTGAGCCGGGTGATACCTGGGAGGAGAAAGTCGAGGCGCTTAAGGCAACGCCGGGTGTCAACAGCATGCGTGCAGTGAAAGAGGAGCGTTTCATTGTGATCAACGGTGTGACCACTTCCCCGTCGGCGCGCTCCTACCAGGGCCTGCAGCAGATCTCTGACGCGATTGAAAACGGTATCGCAGAGTAAGAAGTAAGAACCGAAAAGCGTGAAGAAGTCCATCGCCTTCGGGCTGTTATCACTGCTGGCGCTTGCGGCGGCGATTGTTGTTTCGCTGCCGCTTGGCTCTAGCGGTATCTCCGTGTTTGATTTGGATAGCATGTCGCCTGTGCAGCGGTCCATCCTGACGGAGTTGCGTCTGCCGCGTGTGCTGATGGCCGCGTGCGTGGGAGCGATTCTGGCGGTGTGTGGTGTGGCTATGCAGGCCATTACGCACAACGATCTGGCTGAGCCGTACCTGCTGGGTATTTCCTCGGGTGCGTCTACTGGTGCGGTGATTGCCATCATGTTCTCCACGTGGCAGTGGGGCATTGTGGTTGGCGCCGCCGTTGGTGGTTTGACGTCGTTTATGCTGCTGATGGCCCTGCTTCGTCATACGCGTGCTGATGCTACGCGTGTGGTGCTGACTGGCGTGCTGGTGGGCTTTTTGTTCCAATCTTTGACGTCGCTTGTTGTTACGGCTTCCGGTAACGCGGAATCCACACGCGGCATCATGTTTTGGCTTCTTGGCGTGCTGTCTGCGGCGCGCTGGAACACGCTTATTGTTGTTGCCATCGCTGGTGCGGTTGGCCTTGTGGTGCTGTGGTTGCTTTCGCGGCACTTGGATGCGCTGACGCTTGGAGACGCCACAGCGCACACCATGGGCGTTCCCGTTGTCGCTGTACGCTACACGGTGCTTATTGTGGTTTCCTTGCTCACGGCGGCGACCGTCGCCGCGGTTGGTGCAATCGGTTTCGTTGGCTTGATCGTGCCCCATGCAGTGCGCATGGTGCAGGGGCCGTTGCATGCTCGTTTGATTCCGGTTGCAGCAATCGTTGGCGCATTGTTTTTGGTGATTGCTGACGCGATTGCGCGTGTGCTGTTTGCACCCCAGGAGCTGCCCGTGGGTGTGATCACGGCACTGATTGGTGTGCCGGTGTTCTTCATCATCTTGAGGAGGATCAACCGATGATTGACATCAAGGTCCAAGCCCAGGTGCAGTCGTTCCGCCTCGATGTGGAGACTTCGATCCCTACCCCGGGCATCATCGGCATCGTTGGTCCGAATGGCTCCGGAAAATCCACTCTGCTGCGTGCGATGGCGGGAGTCAGTGACGCCAAGGGCAGCATTCTTTACGACGCCACGCCTCTGTCCTCCATGTCCCGCGCCGAGCGCGTGCAAACGGTAGCTTACGTGGCGCAAAGCCACGGCACCTTGCCGGATCTGACGGTCCAGCAGCTGGTGGAGATGGGCCAAAGCGCCGCCTACGGTTTGTTCGGGCGTGGCAGTGGCGGTGATGAGGCCATTGTTGAAGAGGCGCTGATCCACTCCGACCTGGTGGAGCTGAGAGATCGCTCCCTGCGTGCCCTTTCTGGCGGGCAAGTGCAACGCGCAATGACGGCACGAGCGCTAGCGCAAAACGCGAAGTTTTTGCTGTTGGATGAGCCGACCAACCATTTGGACCTACACCACCAGTACCGGCTGATGAACATGCTGGAGCACGTGGGCACCCACCACGGCACCACCGTGGTGTTGGCGCTGCATGACTTGGTGTTGGCCGCACGCTATTGTGACACGGTGCTGGTGATGGACCACGGCCACGTTGCGGCACTTGGGGATCCGAGTGAGACGTTGACGCCTGAGTTGCTGAAAGAGACGTTTGGCGTTGATGCCTCCCTACGCAAGGCTGATGGTGAACATTCCCTGATTGTCCACGGACCGGTGATTACGCACTAGGCTTAGTGGCTATGCGGTATCACGAGACTTGGGCAGAGGTATTCAAAACCCTAGGTGACACCACGCGGCTTCGACTCTTGGACGCCATGCATACGGCAGGCGAAAACAAACTGACCGTCACTGACCTGGCAAATGCAACTGGCACGCGGGTGGCTACAGCTTCTGCGTCTTTGCGCGCTATGGAAAAGATGGGCACGGTGCGCTCAATCCGGGAGGGCCGTAGCATTTTTTACGGTCTTGCAGATGAGCGCATCCACCGCCTCCTCCACTGGGCTGCGGATTACGCGGACCCAGAGGAGTAACCCCCTATACCTGGCGCTCGTACTGGATTTAGTACTGGCGCAGGTGCACCTTGCCTTGGCTACGCAGCTCGGAGCGAACCACGTTGGCTGCGCGAAGCACCACTTCCATGAGGTGCTCGGTGCGGTTAGCCACACCACGCAGCACGAACCCAGGTACATCCGTTGGGGTGACGGATGCCTGCACACCCTCGACGTCACTGATGGCGTCACGGACCTGAGCAATCAGGTCCTCATCCACCTGCGGGTCGAAGCAGATGGCGGTGGAGAAGTGGGTGTTTTCTCCCAAAAACGTTGGAGAAGCAATCTCCTCACGCTCTTCCAGCGGCTGGATCCGCATGTTGTCTACCAAGGCCAGCTTGTCCCCTACGCGCACTGTTGAGCGCAGGTGCGCCTGACGGTAGCGGAACATCTCCTTATCAGGAGACCAGCCTGGGGTGACAATGTCTGAAAGGAACACGTGGCCTTCAGGATCCACCTCAACCGTCATGTGCTGGCGGTAGTCCGCGTCACGGTACAGGATCAGCTGATCCGGAATGTACTCCAGCACAGCACCCGCACCTACCTTGAAGTGCAGGTGTTGGGTCACATGCGAACCCGGGGTGCGGTACACCTTGGTTGCTGACTGGTCTGTCAGCAGCACTGAGGCACCATCAGCAACGCTGACGGCAATATCGTAGGAGTCTCCTCCCACGTATCCCCCGCCGGGGTTGACGGTGATGTAGTAGACCTGCCCACTGTCATCCAGGTAGTGCGGGCGGATGATCTTCAGCGCACCGTCGTGGTACTGCTTGGTGGCCACGGAACGGCCAGCGCGAACAGCAATCCCCAGATCAAGGGTGCCGGTGAAATCCGTGCCGGGAGCTTTGTTGAAGCGTTCTGGCGAAATGGACCACATACTAGCCCTTGATGTCCTGCATCAGGACGTCACGGCGGATCCACTGCAGTACTTCATCCAGGCCCTCATCAGTCTTGAGGTTGGTCAGCACAAACGGCTTATCCCCACGGAACTGCTTCGAATCATCAGCCATGACCTGCAGGTTGGCGCCAACGTACGGAGCCAGGTCCGTCTTGTTAATCACAAACAGGTCAGACTTGATCATGCCCTGGCCCGCCTTGCGCGGGATCTTCTCGCCCTGGGCTACGTCAATGATGTAGATGGAGAAATCCACCAGCTCCGGGGAGAAGGTAGCAGACAGGTTGTCGCCGCCGGACTCCACGAACACCAGCTCCAGGTCCGGGTGGCGCTCAATAAGCTCCTCGTAGGCGGCCTCGTTCATCGAGGTGTCCTCACGAATCGCGGTGTGCGGGCAGCCACCGGTCTCAACACCGATAATGCGGTCCTTCGGCAAAATGCCTTCGCGCGCAAGGATCTTCGCATCCTCGGTGGTGTAAATGTCATTGGTAATAGCGGCCATGGAAACCTCACCGTCGAGCGCACGGGTGATGCGCTCAATCAGCTGGGTCTTGCCGGAGCCAACCGGCCCGCCGATGCCAACCTTGATAGTGGTCATAATGTTTCAATTCCTTTCGTTTTAAGACATGAACATGCGCGAGCGCATGTACTGATGTTCCATCTGCGCGATCTCAAGCCGCGGGAAGGACACACCGAGATCAGCCACGTCGTGTGCCAGAGTCTCCTCCGCAAACTTCGGCAGATACTCGTACACATCAATCAGGATCCGCTGTCCAGCGTCTTGGCCGAGCGGGATGGCACGGATGGCGTTTTGCGTCATCGAGTTAGCCATCTGCATCAAGTATGCCGATACCGCGGTGTGTTCATCCACCCCGGCGGCGCCCAACACCAGACCAGCGGCAATGCCGGGGTTGCCAAAGAACTCGCGCTTGCGCAGGCCGGCGTCGTAGGCGTCAACCAGCGCATTGTCAGCGTCCATAATCTTGGCAACCTTGGCCATACGCTTGCCCATTGCCTGCATGGATGCACGCAGCTCCTGCGGGGTCTGCGTTGCGTGGCAAATCTCATCCAACTCACGCAGCGCAACGATTGCCTGCTCCTGCTCCAGGTTGGCAGCTTGCAAGCGCACCGCCAAAAGCACCGCCAGGGCTTCACCGTAGGTGGCCTGGTGTAGGTAGCCAACCAGCCAGCGCAGGTAGCTCTCTGGGTCATGAACCTCATCACGCTGGATGTAGGTCTCTAACCCTGCGGAGTGTGCGAACGCGCCTGTAGGGAGAGCGGAATCGGTGATGTGCCACACCACCAGATTCGCACGCGCGTTAGTGGGTGTGTTCTGCATGACGGAAAGCCTTCGGCATGACGTAGTCACCGCGGTGGTAGTCCACGGACATGTGATCCAGGTGGTGTTCAACCGTGTGGTCATAGCGCACAACCATTACCTCAGCGTTGAACTGGCTGTCCTTGCCAAAGAACTGCGCCTGCAGGTGGCGGTTACCCAAGGAGTGAGCCACTTCCAGCGCCTCTTCAATGGTCTTCGGAGCGATCACCAGCACGTCCAGCGGAGCCATCTCTGCGATGACGTAGCCGTTTTCGGTTTCAGCCAGGATGTCGCCATCTTCCAGCTCACGCACGGACTTATCCAGCTGCAAGCCCATCTCCACCCCACCGGCGGTGGTGACGCGCTGGATGCGCTTGAGTCGGCTTTCATTGTCAAACACCACCCGGTCTGCAACACGGGCGCCTTCGCCCGCGTCCCGAATGTTGCCACGAAGTTCGGTGACAATCATTGTGCTCTCCTTCATAAATAGCGAGAGCGGAGTGGCCAAGGCCTCTCCGCTTTCAGGGTTTGAATGACGTGCTACTGACTAGAACAGGAAGTAGCGCTGCGCCATCGGTAGAACCTCGGCCGGCTCAGAGGTGATCTCCTTGCCGTCCACGGACAGAACGTAGGTCTCCGGGTCCACCTTAATGTCTGGCGTGGCGTCATTGTGCTTCATGTCCTTCTTGGAGATGTTGCGCATGTTCTTCGCCTCGACAAACTTGCGGCCAATGTTCAGGGTGTCCGGTACGCCGGCCTCGATCGCAACCGTCGGTAAGAAGGTAACCGAGGTGCGTGCAGCAGCGTGGCCGTATGCGCCGAACATGTTGCGCATGGTGCGCGGCTGCGGGGTCGGGATCGATGCGTTGGAGTCACCCATCAGGGCACGAACGATGAAACCGCTCTTGAGTACCAGGTACGGCTTGACACCGAAGTATGCCGGCTCCCAGATAACCAGGTCAGCAATCTTGCCTTCCTCAACGGAACCAACAGCATGGCCAATACCAGCGGCAATCGCCGGGTTGATGGTGTACTTGGCAACGTAGCGCTTGATGCGGTTGTTGTCGTTGTCCTGGGTATCACCCTCCAGCGGACCGAACTGCCCCTTCATGCGGTGAGCAACCTGCCAGGTGCGCAGTACAACCTCACCGACGCGGCCCATTGCCTGGGAGTCAGAAGAGGTGATGGACAGTGCGCCCATGTCGTGCAGGACGTCCTCAGCTGCGATGGTCTCGCGGCGGATGCGGGAGTCAGCGAATGCCACGTCCTCCGGCAGGTCCGGGTTGAGGTGGTGGCACACCATGATCATGTCAAGGTGCTCATCCAGGGTGTTCACCGTGTACGGCAGGGTCGGGTTGGTCGACGCCGGCAGCACGTTCGGCAGGCCAGCTGCCTCGATGATGTCCGGTGCGTGGCCGCCGCCAGCACCCTCGGTGTGGAAGGTGTGGATTACGCGGTCACCGATTGCAGCCAGGGTGTTGTCCACAAAGCCGCCCTCGTTCAGGGTGTCGGTGTGGATTGCAATCTGAATGTCCAGCTCATCCGCAACGGTCAGTGCGGTGTCGATGGAGTTAGCGGTTGCACCCCAGTCCTCGTGGATCTTCAGGCCGATTGCACCAGCGCGGATCTGCTCACGCAGCGGGTTCGCGTCAGATGCGTGGCCCTTGCCCAGGAAGCCAACGTTGACCGGGAAGTCACGGGTTGCCTCGATCATGCGGGTGATGTTGGCCGCACCGGAGGTCACCGTGGTTGCGTTGGAGGACTCAGCCGGGCCAACGCCGCCACCGACCAGGGTGGTGGTGCCGTTGTCCAGAGCAACCTCTGCCTGCTCCGGGGAAATGTAGTGAATGTGGGTATCCACAGCACCAGCAGTCACAATGCGACCCTGGCCTGCAATAACCTCGGTGCCAACCCCAACGACAATGTCAATGTCGTCCTGCACGTCCGGGTTACCGGCAGCACCGATCTTGGCAATCTTGCCGTCCTTGATAGCAATATCCGCAACGTAAATGCCGGTGTAGTCAACCACGGTCGCACCCGTGATAACTACGTCCGGAATCTGCTCGTCGCCCATCGTGCGGCTGTTCTGCCCCATGCCGTCACGGATAACCTTGCCGCCACCGAAGGTGACTTCTTCACCGTAGTGGGTCAGGTCCTTCTCAACACGTGCCACGAGGTCGGTATCGGCCAGGCGAATACCATCGCCTGCAGTCGGGCCGTAGAGCTCAGCGTACTGTCGACGCTCCATCTCAAATGCCATTGTCTAATGCCTTTCTTGTAGAGATTGGGTGGACTAGTCGAGCTTCCCGTTGACCTTGCTGTTGAAGCCGTAAACCTCACGGCTTCCACCAAAGTCAATCAGGTTGACGGTGCGGCTATCGCCGGGCTCAAGGCGCACAGCGGTGCCAGCTGGGATGTCGAGGCGCTTGCCCTTAGCTGCTTCGCGGTCAAACTCCAGGGAAGCGTTTGCCTCAGCGAAGTGGAAGTGGGAGCCGACCTGCACAGGGCGATCCCCTCGGTTGGTCACCTCGAGGGTCAGAGCCTCGCGGCCCTCATTGATGGTCAGCGGGCCATTGTCAGAAATGAAGTACTCGCCAGGAATCATATGTTTCACTCCTCTTAGCGGATCGGGTTGTGGACGGTAACAAGCTTGGTGCCGTCAGGGAAAGTTGCCTCAACCTGAACGTCAGAGATCATCTCGGGCACGCCCTCCATGACGTCATTGCGGCTAAGAACCTCAACGCCCTCACTCATCAGCTGCGCCACGGTCTTGCCGTCACGAGCACCCTCAAGCAAGAAGTCCGAAATCAGTGCTACGGCCTCTGGGTGGTTGAGCTTCAGGCCACGCTCCTTGCGGCGGCGAGCCACATCGGCGGCGACCACAATCAGAAGCTTTTCCTGTTCACGCTTAGTCAGATGCATTGACTGCTCCTTATGGTTGTCGGCCCCGCGGGAGTCTCTCCCGCTAGGGCCTTGGATTAGTTACAGCTTTTTCGGATTTTCCGGAACGTCCTCCGGTGAGTGGGCAGGTGCCAACCCCTCCCTTTGTAGCTGTTCCGAAAGATTCGTGTCTGGATTTTCTTCGTCCGGTTTCTTCTTTTGGCCGAAGAGCATTGCAAACAAACCGTTTTGGTAGGCAACCGTTGCCAGAATCATCAGCACACCGACGATCTGCAGCGTGGACGGGATCTCACCGAACAGGGGCGCTGCAATGATGACGGAGGTAACCGGCGACAGCAGCAGGATGCCAGCGGACAGCGTCGGGTCGAGCCAGACGGAGCCGTACTGGACCATGGTCCACGCAAGTGCCTGGCCAAAGACCGCCAGGGTGATCAGTGCGATCCAGTTGCCGGTAGTCAGCGGGTCACCCAGGGTGGTCTCCGGGTTCACTGCCGGCAGGACGCCGTCAACCAGCACACCGTTGGTGAAGTCGAAACCGCCGCGTGGGGAGAAAGTGTATGCCACCACAATCGGGGCAATCATCTGGGTGATAGCCGTGTACATCATCGGCTGGACGTAGAGGTCCTTACGTGCCGAGGTACCAGCCTTGCGGGAGAAGTACAGGTAGAAGGAGTAGCAGATGCCAGAGGTCAGGCCGAACGCGGTACCCAAAATTGCGGTCTTAACGCCGTAGATGGTCTCTGGCCCGGTCGCCTCAGCAGAGCCTTCAAAAACGCCACCGGTCAGCAACACGCCAACAGCCATGATTGGCACAAGCACGAGGAACACCGGCGGAATCTTGTACTTATCAAAGATTGCCGCAAGCATCGGCACAATGATGACCTGCAGGTTCAGCAAAACAGCTGCCACGCCGGCACCGATGTAGAAAATGGAGTAGTTCCAGGCAGTAAAGTCAATACCCAGGAACACGCCAGAGACCAGCGAGAGGATGACAGCCTGCTTGCTCAGCTTTTCCTTCTTCTTCATCTCCCAAATAGCGAAGGGCAGAAGAATCAGAAAACCGAGAAAGACACGAAGAAAAGCCTGGGTAGCCGGGTCCATGTTCGAGGCCTTCACCTGCAGCGGGGTAGCTGCAAGGAAAGCTGTACCCAATGCCAGGACAGCAAGAGCGCTGCCGTGTGACACGGGCTTCACTGGCGAGGACGTTGCCACGCCAGCTGCGCTGTTAGGAGTAGTAGTTGACATAAATCTTACTTTAGGGCGAAAAAAGGGCTTATGACGTGCCAAACTTGCCACACTGCATAATATGCAGAAAAACGCATTGATCGGGACATGTAAGGCCAAGCCGAAAAGTATAATCTATAAATTGATTCATAATCCCTATCCCCCATTCCGGGGGTCCCATAGCCCACCTATCGGCACAAACGCAGCGGCAAGAACATTAGATAGTCCCATCGCACTCACAAAGCTGCCCAAGTTGACAAATTCAATTATACAATTGATCAAACGGACAATTGACCTTTGAGGGTTGAATAGTATTGCGTTACAACAGAAACGCAATACACACCAGGGACGTACATTGGTGCAGTGAGCAAGACACCTGAATTCCAGCTAACCCAGCTAACCCAGCTAACACTGCCCCGCGAGGAACTTGAGCGCACCGCCAGGCAGATGAACCTGCCCGGTTTTGGCCCCGAGCAACAGCAGCGCCTGCACAACGCGCACGTGCTGGTCATCGGCGCCGGCGGGCTTGGCTGCCCAATTATGCAAACACTTGCGGCCACTGGCGTTGGCAACATCACGGTGTATGACGATGACACGGTTGCCCTTTCCAACATCCACCGCCAGATCCTGTTTAACGCCGATGATGTAGGCAAGGCGAAGGTGGAGGTTGCCGCGAAGCGCATTCAAGCAATCCAGCCCCACATCACCGTGCATGCGCGCAGGCAGCGGCTTACGGAGGATAACTTCATTGAGGCGCTTGAGGGCATTGATTTGCTTATCGACGGCTCCGATACCTTCCAAACCAAATTCCTCGCCGCCGACGCCGCAGAGATCACCGGCACACCGCTGATGTGGGGGTCCGTGCTGCGCTACCGCGGCGACGTTGCCTTATGGTGGTCCGGCCCCGGCGCGCCAGATGGCGGTGTAGGCATGCGGGACCTCTACCCTGCCCAGCCGGATGCGGATAGCGTGCCGGATTGCGCAACCGCGGGTGTGCTTGGCGTAACCACGAGTGTGGTGGGCGGGCTTATGGCAACGGAGGCGGTGAAGTTCCTCACCGGCCTTGCCCCTGTGACCCCGGGACGGCTGCATATGTACGACGCGTTGAGCGCCACCATCCGCCACTTCAACGTTTCCCGCGACCCGGCGCGTGCGCTGGTTGAGGGCTTCGGGGTTTACGACGCTTCGTGTGCCCTTCCCAGCAACGACGGCCAGGAGCTGCTGGACTTGTTGGCCCGCGGCGAGGCGGTGGCGTTGGATGTGCGTGAGCCACACGAGAAGGTGCTTAGCGATATTGCGCATCCCGGGCAGAACCTCCCCATGAGCCAGGTGGCGCAGGACAGCAATGCAGCGGATCAGGTGTTTGCTGCGTTGCCAGCTGGCGACGTTATTGTCTACTGCGCCTCCGGCAAACGGTCAACTAATTTTGTTGAAGAATACGCAGGTAACGCAGCTAAATTCGGAATTCGGCTGCATTCCTTGCCTGGCGGGACTAATCGCTGGGCGCTACCCTAAATGTTATGCGTATCACACCAGCATTCACGGCAGCCGTTACCGCTGCCACCCTTGTAGGCGCCCTTGCACCGTCCGCAGCAGCCACCGGCAGCCGAGGTTTTGCCAACGCTGACGGCTCGGTGCGTTGTGAGCTCACTCAGTTCGACTCCACCCACGAAACCCTCTGCGTGTCCCAGCGTGCACGCGAATCCCAGCCGGAGTGCAACCCACCGCAGCACCTGATTCCGGCGATTGCTATCCAGGATCGCTTTGTTGGCAAGAAGTGCTGGAACCAGGGCTTCGGGCAGGAGCCGGAGCGCCTGCAGCCGTTCCAGATCCGCTCCTACGGCCAGGCGACAGTAATCCCTGGTTTTTTCGGCACACTGTACGTGCTTGACATTGCCCGCCTGGCGCTAATCCAGGCGGGTGCACACAACACGGTGCTGTTCGGAGCGCGCTAAACAACCCCCTTTCGGCCCCGCCCCTGTGCTGAACACTGTGCCGTGCACACCTGCCCTGGTTGGGAAAACAACCTATAGTTGACACATCACCAACTATTCACGTGGACAGGGAGGCCCCAAATCGCTACCGCCGCCAAGAGGGAAACACCGACGGACTGGGCAGGTGCCCCACAAAACGCCTCGACGGATGGCGAGTTCAAGCGAGATACCAACTACATTGGTGACCGCATCGTTGCATCAGTGACAGGGAACGAACCACAGCCTTCTCCTGACGGCGCAGGCGCAACCCTCCACTGGCCGGTGCAACCGAACCGCTACCGCCTTATAGCCGCGCGTGCCTGTCCGTGGGCACACCGTGCGGTCATTGTGCGTCGCCTGATGGGGTTGGAAAACGTGATCTCCCTTGGCTTGGCTGGGCCCACCCATGACAAGCGCTCCTGGACGTTCGATCTAGATCCAGGCGGGCTCGACCCTGTCCTTAAGATCCCTCGCTTGCAAGACGCGTATTTCAAGCGCTTTCCGGATTATCCGCGGGGCATC
>NZ_KV786235.1:49506-67893 GCF_001806875.1 Corynebacterium sp. HMSC29G08 | reverse complement strand
TCACGACACTGCTACCAAATAGCCGGTCGCAACAATGTCTCGGCCATAAATATCCGCGGCCTCTTCGTATAAGTTCGCCCACTTAGACTGCAATGCTGAACGGATCTGCATTTCTGCTCTTCCCAATTCTGACCGAATATGCAAGTGAACTGCACGGTATCCGGAATGAGAATCCTCTCGGAGATCTCGAACATCAACCCTCTTTGCCCCCTCAAGCAAGAAGGCATTTTTGAACGCTTCCGCTACCTTAGTCTGCTCGGTCAACGTCAAGGAACAGTCAAAGCGGAAACCCGCAATATCCTGGATGTTTGAGAGAGGTGTGGTCTTCATTCGCCGCAGCTTCTGCAACAAGGATGACGTTGACTTCACTCGACCGGATAAAACATACGTGTTCGACCCTGGCAAAACCGCAGCGCTTGTACCAAGTTGCCATGGGAGAAGAAAACTACTCACAGTTTCTTCGGCGATCTGCAGCAGCTCCGATAGAAACACCGAGTTGAAAACGAGAAATTCGTCAATCGGCTCCTGACCAAATGGCTCACCGTCCCTCCACCTGCTGCCTTCCCTATCAACTGCGCTCTTTCGGTATGGTCGGCTCCCTGTTAGCCGTGGTTCTCCGTCCGTTAGTGCACTCACGTCTACACCATCCCCTCAAACCGCGCGTACGCCTCCCGCATATCCGCCTCGCGGTCCAGCTGCCTGAACGGGTACTCGTACACGTACTCCACACCCGACTGCGGGTGCGTCCACGTCCGCTCCGCCTCCGACAGCTGCGCGCCGTCCTTCAGCTTCGCGTCCGCCTTCACAATCTCCTTGGGCATCTTCCGACCATTCGCATCAAAACGATCCTCCTGGTCGTATCGACGCATCACCGGGAACTGCGTCCGGTAAATCATGCACAGCTCATCCGCCGTAACCCCCAACGACAGCGCCACAATTGCATCAATCTCAACTTGGGCAGCTCGCCGCTCCTCATCCTTGCGCAGCGGCGTATCGACGCCCCACGCCTCACCCATCAACTCCTCCCACAAAGGGGCGTACGCCTCGGTGAGGCAGTTGAGACGGAGGAATCTCTCAACAAGATGTGACTCGATTTGCGGATCCATCCCAGGAGTCGGGATTACTCCAATTGTCGCTGGATAGATGTTTGCCACCCCAGAGCTGCGGACCACGTAGTCAGCCAGGAAAGTCGAAAGCAACGCCCCACATCGAACGGTTTCTAGCGGTACCACCGAAAAGGCGCTCATTGACGCGCCAGAAACAGCAGTACCCGGCGGGATGAGAGCTGCAATTAAAGTTCTAAAGCCGGTAATTGCAGCCATACGGCGCCAGGCTATGCGAAAGAATTGGCGATCAGAGACGACTTCGTCACCGATCTCAAAGTGCGGGTAAGCCGAATCATACTTAACCTGGTTAATTCGATTAATTTGATAAGCAGTCGCCGGGATGAAATCTTTCGGGACCGATTCCAAATCCACCTCAGTCCAATCCTGATTGTTTTTAAGGGACGGGTTAGGTTGCTTTGTGAAAGGGGTTGCCACACCTAGATGAGGCCCCTGGATAATGGCATCGGCCCATGAAACAGGTTGGTCCCACCCGTTGTCAAATAGTCCTTTCTTTTTGCCAGCGGTTTCATCCCAGCCCAGAGAATAGTTGAGCTGCGCAGTAGCGAGACGCGGAGCACCAGCGAGCTTCCCCAAAATTGCCGCAGATTCGCTGTTTACGGCATAAACCATTCGAGTCTCGGTAGAAGATACAGAATCATCCTCAAGTATCGAATGCCAAACCTTTAATGTGGATTCATCAACGTGCTGAATTCGATCTCGGTGTGGTCGAAGGTCCCAGTTTCCGCTATCATCACGAATCCCTGGCGCTGGACCCGCACCATCATGTTGAAGAGAATCCACAACAGTCTGAGGATGATCCGTGTGACCGGTCATGATGAAGTCTGGTTTTGTGCGTGCCGCAGCATAGATTGCGACATCAAAGTTTTTCTCATTCGTGTCGATATCAAAGAGCCCAAGTTTGTTGGTGAAATGCCAATTTCGGCGCAGCCTGAAGTACGCAGCCCGCCGTAGAGGAGCGGCTTTCTTTTCCGTGAAGTGCGATTTGGGATGAATTAACGAGATCGTGCCCTGTGCAGACCCGTTCTTCCATGTCAGTTCCATAAAGGCCCTGTAGAGATCCGGCCGCTGATCCTTGAGGTGTGGGTAATCGGGAATGTTGCCGAGCACCGCTGCAGTAGCGACAGTATCGCCGACACCGGAGGACACGTTCTCTTGCATTCGCGGATCTGTGTTCCAGTCCTCGCGACGAGCGTTCTTCACCGCTTGCGTTGGCTTGTGAGCCAAGACAAACCACGGATCCATTTCCGCATAAAGATCGTCCATCTTCACGTCTGGACGCACCCACGGCGGGTTACCCACCTGGAGGTCAAAGCCTCCGCGGGCGAAGACGGCGGAGAAGTCGAGGTCCCAGTGGAAGAAGCCCTGGTCCGCTGCAACGTCCTTCACGGTATTGAGCCACGGGTGGTTAGCCAGGACGGTCTCCATCTTTCGCGCGCCGGAGAGTTCGATCTCGGTACGCTCAAGTTGGACGAGTTCGTCCCAGTTATCCGCACGGCCCAAAAGCGTTTGGGCGGAGTCGCGGGCGGTGGTTTCGGTGCCGAGGATGTCGGTAAGCGCGGCCAACCAGGCGTCGAGAAGCGGGAGCCTATCTGTGGCTGTCAGGGGCCAGAAGGTGAGGGCATTCCAGGCGTCCATAACCAACCGCAGACGCAGGTAAGCACCCTCTTCGTTGTGGAGGAGCTCGCGCTCAATCTGCTCGCGGCGGATGTTTCTTGCGGTGTGTTCGCTCTCGCGGCCCCAAAGGTTGATGTCTCGACGAATCTGGTCCTCCGCAATGCGCATCTTGGACAGCGTGATCGCCCACAGGGACTCCACGCGCGCGGCGAGGTTGGCCAGCTTCTTCTTCTGCTCGTTGGTTGGCTCCTTGCCGGTGACCGCACGCTTCCATGCCTTCATAGCTGCGATCTCATCCTTGGCCAACGTCTTGAGATCCTTGGCGTCTGCCGCTGCACCCCACGTTGCAGAGGGCAGCAGGAATTGGTGGATGCGGCCGGCGGCGTTCATATCGCGGGACTCGCCAGCATCAATGGCCTGGGCGAGGTTCTGTACCGGCTCCCGGCGCGGCACCGCGGTAAGCCACGCGCGCTTCTTGAACTGTGCAGTGGAGTAGGTGGAACGCAGCGCACCGATCAGCGAGTTGCCGCGACGCAGGTGCAGACCGAACCACGGTGCCTTGAGTTGGCTGGTCATGGTGTCCAGCCACAGGGAGATTTCCGCCAGCTCCACAGCGGTGGGGTTGAGGTCCACGCCGTAAACCTGGTGCAGGGCGATGTGTGCCTTGACCTTCTGCAGTTCCAGCGTGCGCTTCTCAGGGTCTACCTGCTGGTCCAGTTCGTCCTCGCGCAGCTTCAGGTAGAGCTCCGCCAGCTGGCGCACGGCTTCCACGGCGAAGGCGCCGGAGCCCATGGCGGGCTCACAGATAGTCAGGCTGAGCACGTCCTCGGAGGTTTTGATGCGGCCTTCCTCCTGGAGGACCTCAATAGCCTGGCCAACGGTGAACTCCGTGAGTACTTGCGGGGTGTAGAAGGATGCGGAGCGTTCACGGTCACGGCTGGACTGGCGGAACACGAACGAGCCGGCCGGGTGCTGGCGGCGAACCTTTGCGGTGCCGCCTTCTTCCTGCTGCTGCGTCTCCATGACGAAGCTGTCCTGCGGGACTGAGTTCGCGCGCTTGACCGGCAGCACCCAGGAACCCTTGGAGGCGTCACCCTTCGGCGCGACCTCATACAGGTCTTCTTGTGCGATGAAGCCGTGGTAGGACATCAGGCCTTCATAGACCTGGCCAAGCTCTGTCACGCCCAGGGTGGCATACGAGATGAAGCCGCGGTCCTTGCCGGCAGAGACCTTAGAGAGGAGAAGGTTTTGCAGGATTTTGGTCAGGGCGTCGTTGGAGAGCTTCGTGGCGTCTATAAGCGAAGTGCTCTCGCTTTTAAACAGGTCTGCCTCAAGGTTGCGGAAGGTCAAGCCCTCATTCGGCGCGTCCTGGTCAGCGGTGGGGCAGTCCAACGGGTCATGGCCCTGGTTGACCTGGGTGAACAGCAGCTGCAGCGAATCGTAGAGGTGCGTGCCGTGGCGTGCCTTATCCGTCACCGGCGGATCCAGGATCTGATCCCGCAGACGGTCCAGGCCGTAGCCGTCGACGTACTCGGGCGTACCGGTGGGCAGGATCGCAAGCTCCGGGGACGCCTCCGCGAACAGGAGGAACAGGATGCGGTAGAGGTAGCGCAGCGACTGGCGTGCCAGGTCGTTGCCATCAATCGTGTCAATGGGCAGGTGCTGCTCGCGGCGGCGGTCAAGCACGTCATTGCCAATGATCTCAATGGATTCGCGCACCGCATCACGCAGATCACCAGAGACCTTCACTGCGTGCTGCTGGGACTCCTCCCGCGTCTGCGTCCACCAGGTGGTGCCGTCCGCGGCGCGCTCTAAGTTCTCACGCGCGAGGATCACGGCGACGCGCTCAAGCTCGCCGGCCTTCTTCGTGTCATTGCGCTCTACCGCCAGCTGCAGGTTGATGGCCAGGTAGCGGCCAAGTGGCCAGGTCTCGCGCTCCGCGACTAGCACCCAGGTGCTGGCGATGACCACGATGAACTCCGGCGGATCCTGGGACAAGAAAAGATCACCGATCAGCTTGGACACCTTCTGTGGCTGCGGGTCCTTGCCCTCTGCTGTCACGCCACCTTGGACGGGAAGGGTGATCAGGGTGTCTTCGGAAACGTCTTGGGCTTCGGTGCTGAGCACGATCAGGGTGCCGGCGTTGCCACACCAACCCTGGTAGGCGAGCTGCTCACCTGCGCGGGTGTAATGCTGCGTGGTGGGAGCACCGAAACCGAAGGCTGTGCGTACCAGCGCATCGGTGACATCCGCGTCCGCGTTTGTGGCAAATGCCCGCTGCATCTCACCGCGCTCCTGCTGGAAACGCTTCACCGGGGAGACCGAGCCGCTTTCTGCTTCAAGCGTTGCCCACTCCTTGGTGCGGGCCTTGACGCGCTTGGTGAAGGACTCGCCCTTGGTCTCATCGGTAGTGAAATAGTGGTCACTGATCCACTCATCAACATTGAGAATCGAATCATATGCAGCCATGGTGTTTACGCCTCCTGCGGCAGGATAAGTACGAGCGGGCGGATCAATTCACGGTCCGGCTCAAGCGAAGAAATGAGTGCTTTTTCTTGCGCAATCAACTGCGCGGAACGCCCAATGCGCAGCGTGTGTTGCAGCCCGTCCTTCGAGGCCTCCCACGCATGCGCACGATCAGACCAATGATGAATGCGCGCGTGCGCGTGATCCCGGGCAGCCTTCATCATCGGCTGCAGCTGGCCACTGGCCACCTGGACCGATTGGGCGATCAGATCCTGGGCGTTCTCCGGCAGGGTGAGCGTGCCGGGGTTGATGGCGTCTTCTGTCAGCCCGATGATGCGCAGCCACGCGATTGGGTCCGGCACGTCCTGCGGGATCATGCCGTCCATCACGGCAACGAACGCGCGGGAGACCACCTGGCCGCGCTTGTTGGTCAGCGTTGCCATGAGCAGCACGGTCGGTGCATGCACGTTGCCGGTGATTGCGGTGATCTGGCCCGAGGACAGCGAGGCAAGCGCGCGGTCTGTCGCCCAGTCCGTCACCGGGTGCAGAGGTCCGAGGAAGTGGGCCTTCGGCCACGTCGAGCCATCCTGGCCCGTGCGGGCGCGGCGCATCACCTCATTGCCAATATCTATGTTGGTGGCCAGCTGGAAACGATCACGCACCTTGCGATCCGCCAGGTAATCCTGCGGCAGAATCTCCAAACGGCGGCGCAGATCCTCCGGTGGTGTCAGCTCAGCCACCTGGTTGCGGTGACGCACGTAGCCAACGCCATTGGCGGCCAGCTCCTTCTCCGGGGCGCCGTGGAACGCTTCGCTCAACGCGTCTTCGAGGTACGCGATCTCAGAGGCGTAGAGGCTGTTGGTGGTCGCCTCCGTGGTTGGGGCGTAGATGTCTTGAGCTTCGTTGTTGCCGTTGTTGTCGTCCTCGTCTTCGCCGAGGTCCGCACCGAAACCGGCCAGGATCTGGTCGATCAGCTCAGACTCTGACAACGCGGGTTCCTCGGTGATTTGGGTGGGGGACTTCACGACATCGTCGAAAAGCAACTGGCTCTGGATAACCTTCCTGATCTCATCCTCCTCACCCGCAACGCTGTGCTTGCCAATAAGCGAGCCGACATCGCCCAGGATCGCGTGCGCCTCGTGCTCGCGCTCGATGAGTTTCTTCAGCACATGCAGCTCGCCGACGTAGCCGCCCTGTGCCGTGTCCAAAAGGAGCGCCGTAATCTGCGGCTGAGTCGTCTGGCCGTAGCGATCCACACGTCCGTTGCGCTGCTGGATGCGGATCAGCGACCACGGAATGTCATAGTGAATCAGGTTGTGGCACAAGGTGTGAAGGTTCACGCCCTCAGACGCGACATCACCGGTGATAAGGACGCGGAGTTTAGAGTCTTCGCGCTTGAACTCATCTACAAGCCTCATCTGCTCCTCATCCGACAGGCCGCCGTGCATGACCTGCACCGCATCCTTGTTCAACTTCAAATCTTTGACCAGGTTCTCCTGGAGCCAGTGCAACGTGGCCACTCGCTCAGAGAAGATCACCACGCGGGTATCACTGTTCTTGGCCACGCCGACCTCCTGCAGCTGGCGCACCAAGGCGGCGTACTTATTGGAGTTCTGGCGGGTGACCTTGCTGTTAAGCGCGCGGAGACGCTCCAGTGCCTCGCGTTGGACGGTGTCGGCGGTGGGGACGCGCTTTAAGCGGTTAGCAATAGTTTCGTCCAGTGCGGCCGGCGAGGAGAGAAACGCCTTGACCAACGTCCAGGGGAACAGCGTGCCCTGCGCCGGACTCTTGCCGTTCTCCGGATGAATCCAGGTGCGCTCCAGCTCACCGGCGACGATATTTTCCTCGTTGGAGGCCTCCACCAGGACGTTCTTCGGCTCCTTGCGCTCCGCCCACTTCTCACCAACCACACTGGCAACCTCATCGCTGTGGCGGTGGCGGCGGATCAGCAGACGATTGACGGCCTGGGCGTCAATCGTGCCGTCCGGCATCACCGCCGTTGGATCCAGCAGACGCAGGATCTCCTTGAAGGACTCCGGGTCACCATTGTGCGGCGTTGCCGACGCCAGCAGGAGTGCCTCCGTTGTGGGCGCAAGCGTGCGCGCCAGCTCATTGTTCAGCGTGCCAACGTTGGTAGCGTTATGGATCTCATCCATCACCACCACATCCCAACGCACCTTCTCCAGCTGGGCGCGGTACTTGTCAGACTTCAACGTGTCCAGCGAAACGATCACGCGGTTGAAGTACGTGAACGGGTTGCGGCTAGCCGGCAGAATGCGGCGAACGCGCTGGATACCTGCGGAGTCCAGTCGCACCAGCGGGATGGCGAAGCGAGACCACATCTCCTGCTGGAACTGCTCCATGATGTGCTTCGGAGTGACCACCAGGATGCGATCGCCACGTCCACGGCGGATCAGCTCCGAGAGGATCATGCCGATCTCAAGCGTCTTGCCCAATCCCACCGCGTCCGCGATAAGGACGCGGGGACGCAGATTGTCGTCCGAGAGCGCCTTCTTCACTGCGGCCAGCTGGTAGTCCAGCGGATCCATCAACATGTCCTTGGCAACACTGAGGTCCTCTTGGTACAGCGGCACCGGAGTCTGACGCAACGTGGTCTCCAACCACAGACGCGTGGTACGGAAGCCAGGCGAGTGGTCAGCAACAACCTCGACCTTGGCGGGGTCAAACACTTCCACCTGGTCAATCGCGGTATAGAAGCTCGCCGTGGTGTCACGAACGTAATCCGAAAGACCGCGGACCTTAAGCAGAAAGCCGTCAACGGACTTGGTCACGCTAGTGATCAGCCACAGCTCATCACGGACCTTAACCATGAGGCCCGGGGCGTATGCGGTGTTCGTGCCGACAGTGTTCGTGGGAGAAGGCATATCGGAAAGAGTACTGGGCAGCTGTCACATGCACAGATGATTGCCAGCAAAGGTGTTCTAATTGCGCACTGCCATTGGCGTGATTGTCATGCGCGCGCTGTTCTTTCCCGTCATGGCGTGGTTCAACCCCTAGGCCCCACAAACGGTCGCTGGGCTAACGTGCAGCCAAGGCACGCTATTACCGCTGGTCAAAGCAGCTAAGGAAAAAGTTTTACTAAGCAAGTGGACAAGAAATGTAAGCCGTGTGTATAGTCTCGGTAAGCAAGCTTCTTCGCCCACGGTCCAACCCCCCCGTGACCGGATGAGCGCTCACCCACCCCCCCATTTAGAGCGCGAGAGGCGAGGGAGCTTGCCCTTTTGCTTTCTGGGGAAACCCGGAAACACCCCACAGTCCTACGAAAACTGGCATGCCAGTCAGTGTTCATGTCAGTCAGTGTTGAAGCGTGGAGAGCTAAAAATCGGATAGCAAAGGTCGGATAAGCCTCGAACCGGGGCTTAACGGCTCTTTCCGATGTTTGCTTTCCGATGTTTGGATTGTGGGCCAGGTCGGCGCGCGGACCGGGGAGCAGACCAAGGCCGCGGACCGGGGGCGTGGGGCGTCGCGAAGCATGAAGCCCAAGCAACACCCAGCACCACCAAGCAACAGCTAGTACGAGCTGGAACCACCCGCACCCGAAAAGCCCGAGCTGAAGCCCGTGTTCGCGCTGGACGAAGAGGAAGACTGCGCCGCCTGGTGGGCCTCCACATTCGAAGAATGCCAGCTGGTCAACGCCACGTACGGGATGTAGTTGGAGTAGATGTAGCCAGGATCCGTCAGGCGCGGGGCGTAAAGCTTGTTGTACTCCTTCACATCCGAGAACTCGCGGCGCTTGATTTCGGGGATGAGCTGGTTGTAATCCGAAAGAATGCGGGTGAACTGGTCCACAAACTTCGGATAATCCGGGTTCTGGTCCAGGTAATCCAGGCCGCGCTCCAGCTTGGCCAACTCCCGTTTGAGCTCCTGGTCCTTGATCTGGCGGCGCGCCTTGATCACGTCCGTGCGCACCTCATTGAGAATCACGCTGCGCTCAGCCGGATCGCCCTGCTCAACCGCAAACAAGCGGTTGATGTTCGCCTCCGCATTACCCGTGTCCTTCACGGTGTCGGCAAACTTGGCCAGCTTCTTGTGGTTCTCCCACGCCTGACGGTCCGTGCCCACCTCCAGCTGCATCGCATCATGCATGCCCAGGAAGCGGTCACGCACCTCCTCCCACTGCTTGCGCAGCTCTGCGTTAGCAAACGCGCTAGACACGGAATTGGCGCGAATGTCTAGCTCATCAATGCGCTGGCTGAGCCCCGTGAACTCCCGGCCGATGATCGCGTGGTTCTCGCGGGCCTGAGCAATCGCTTTCCTGCGTTTGTTGCGCTGGCTCGCCGCAATCGCGCCACCCGCAAGCGTCACGCCGCCGACACCGGCGCCAAGGCCGATGCCAGCGGCCGTCTTGTTGCCAGCGGCGGTTTCAACCGGATAGTTCTGAGCAGCTGCGATATCCATGGCAAAGTCTGCGCCGGCGAAGTAGCCGGCCGGGATATTGTCGTCTCTAAGCCCAGGCTTCATCGCCTCAAGGGCGTCCTCTAGGCGCTCGCCGGAGCGCAGGTAAAGCTGGTTTGCAACGTCTTCACCAGCGAAGATGAAGTTGTTGCGGCCTTTGACGTCGGTGCCAACGATCAACATGCCGTCAGCAAAGGTCTTGTCCAGGATTTGGTCCGGGAAGTTATCGCGAAGAAAGATCTCAACGGCGTCGTTGACGTTTTCGCGACCCTCATTCAGCGTGATGAAGTGGATCTTCTTCACCGTGTCCGGGTGTTGGAGACGCTCCGTATCACGCATCAGGCGAGCCTCATCGTCCGCCGGCATCACATCGGAGGGGTCCGAGATCTCCACCGCAGGCGCCTCGGCCTGGGTAGCAATGGTCACTGGCTCAGGTGAGTCCGGCAGGGCGTAGCCCACCGTGCCGCCGATGCCTCCCAGCAAGGCGGTCAGGCCCAAGACGGCAGCCCAGTCCTTCGTCTTCGTGCTTCGAGATCCGCGGTAGCTCTTGTTGTTATCCGGATTCATGGGATTCATGGGGCCATGGTACGTCCGAATATTTGGGTGGGCAGGGTGAAAGGGAAGCGGTAGGCGTCTCTAAGGAAAAAGCTCCTGCGCACGTGTAACGTTTGAGCTGTACACCCCACAACGGATCGTTCGGCACGTACCTGCCGATGGAGGAGAACACTATGGCAACCGTGACCTATGACCAGGCAACCCGTATCTACCCCGGCGCGGACAAGCCCAGCGTTGACCGCCTGAACCTGGAAATCGCAGACGGCGAATTCCTCGTCCTCGTCGGCCCGTCCGGCTCCGGTAAATCCACCGCACTGCGTATGCTCGCAGGCCTGGAAGACACCAATGAAGGCCGCATTCTCATCGGGGACAAGGACGTGACCAACGCCAGCCCCAAGGACCGCGACATTGCCATGGTGTTCCAGAACTACGCCCTGTACCCGCACATGACCGTGCGCGAGAACATCGGTTTTGCGCTGAAGATTGCGGGCATGGACAAGGGTGAGATCAACCGTCGTGTGGAAGAGGCTGCGCAGACACTGGACCTCACCGAGTACCTGGACCGCAAGCCGAAGGCCCTGTCCGGTGGTCAGCGTCAGCGCGTGGCCATGGGTCGTGCGATTGTGCGTGAGCCGCAGGTCTTTCTTATGGACGAGCCGCTGTCCAACCTGGACGCCAAACTCCGCGTACAAACCCGTACCCAGATTGCTAACCTGCAGCGTCGCATGGGCGTGACCACCATGTACGTCACCCACGACCAGACAGAGGCGCTGACCATGGGCGACCGGATCGCCGTGCTGAACTTCGGCGTCTTGCAGCAGGTAGGCACCCCGCGTGAGCTTTATGATCACCCGGATAACGTCTTCGTTGCTGGTTTCATCGGCTCGCCCGCCATGAACCTCTCCACCTTCGACGTGGACGCACAGTCCCGCACCGCACGCATTGGTCAGGCAAGCATCCCGCTCGATAGCTCCACGTTGGACGCCCTGACCGTGAAAGACAACGGCCAGGTGATCCTTGGCTTCCGCCCCGAGTCGCTGGAACTGGTCAGCGCTGATGAGGCGCACACCATCCCTGTTGAGGTCGACTTTGTTGAAGAGCTGGGCTCTGACTCCTACGTCTACGGCCACCTGGCTGGCGGCGGCTGGCGCGAGGCCGGCCTGGAGGAGGGCCGCGAGGGCGCTGCAAGCGACCAGATTGTGGTGCGCACCCCGCCGCTGTCCGGCGCAAAGAAGGGCGATGTGATCCACGCCCGTATTAAGGAAGGCGGCCTGCACGTCTTTTCCAAGGCGACGGGTCAGCGCATCTAGCTTCCCGCTGGTTTAGCTGGTTTAGCTGTGTCTTTGGAGAAGCTGAACGTTGTTTCTCCGGCGTACGCGCCGACTCTGCTCACCATGCCGTGGTCGGTGCCGCTGGAGGAATGGGACTCAGACCTGCTTGCGGCGCTGCCGCGCGGTATTTCCCGTCACACGGTTCGCCTGATCGCTGCCGATGACCTGGTGTTTGCGGTCAAGGAGATCGGCGAAACGGTGGCGTACCACGAGTACCGCATGCTGCGCCGCCTGCAGGAACTAGGTGTGCCGTGTGTGGTGCCGGTGGCGGTGATCACCCACCGCGTGGACGCAGACGGTGAGCCGCTGACGGCCTGCCTGGTCACCGAACACCTGCGGTTTTCTTTGCCGTACCGCGATCTGTTCTCCCGCGAACTCGCCCCGTACACGGTAAGCAAGCTGGTCAGGGCGCTTGCCGTGCTGTTGGTGCGTTTGCACCTGGTGAACTTCTACTGGGGTGATGTGTCGCTGTCGAACACGCTGTTTCGTCGTGACGCAGACGAGTTCCTCGCCTACCTTGTAGACGCTGAGACCGGCGAGTTCCACGAACCGCTCTCCAAGGGCCGCAGGCTTTACGACGTCGACGTGGCCCGCGTCAACATCATCGGCGAGTTAATGGACCTCCAGGCCGGCGGAATGATCGACGAATCCATGGACGTGATCGCCGTGGGCAACGAGATCGAACGCAACTACCTGGAACTCTGGGACCTGATGACGGGCGACCTCTACGTCCGGGGCGACCAAGCGTTTGACGCCATCAGCGAGCGCGTGGCCAAAATCAACGCGCTTGGTTTTGATGTTGGTGAGATGGAGATCTCCAACGAGGGAGACATGCGCCGCGTCCATGTCCAGCCGGCGGTGTTCTCCACGGGCTTTAACCGCCATAAGCTGCAAGCCCTGACTGGCCTGGACGTCCAGGACCGCCAGGCGCAACGGCTGCTGGGGGAGATGGAGGTTTACCGCGCCGTGCGCTACGGCGGAAAACTCCCCCTGGAGGCGGTGGCGCATCGCTGGATGGTCAAGGAATACGAACCCGTAGTCAGCCTGATTCCGCCCAAACTGCGCGAGAAACTCGAACCCGCCCAGATCTTCCACGAGATCCTGGACCACCGTTGGTTCATGAGCCAAAACGACCACCGCTTCGTCCCGCTTGCGGAAGCCGCAGAGTCCTACTTCGACCACGTCCTGCCCACCCACCGCGACGAGGCGATGGTCTACCGCGGGGATACCGCGCCTGATTCTGACAGTTGACCGTGACACATCGCACAACTGTTTTGATGGGTATTGACATGTCACTACACTGGTAAACGTACGACGTTTCCCTTTAGTAGAAGGACAACTCATGAATAAGATCAGTCGCGTACTTGCCACCACGGCAGCTGCAGCACTGACCGCTACCAGCCTCGTTGCCTGCGGTGGCAGCGATAGCGAAGCCGGCCCCAGCGTGTACTTCCTCAACTTCAAGCCGGAGCAGGATGCGGCTTACCAGCAGATTGCAAAGGAATACACCGAAGAGACCGGCGTTCCGGTAAAGGTGGTTACCGCCGCCTCCGGTAAGTACGAGCAGACCCTGCGCACCGAGGTGTCCAAGTCTGACGCCCCGACCCTGTTCCAGATGAACGGCCCGACCGGCTTCGAAACCTGGAAGGACTACACCGCTGACCTGAGCGACACTCAGGTTACACAGCAGCTCAACGAGGACGTGACCCCGCTTGAGGGCGAGGACGGCACCGTGCGTGGCGTTCCGTTCGCAGTGGAGGGCTTCGGCATCCTCTACAACGAGGAGATCCTGGACCAGTACTTCGCACTCCCGGGTGCGGCAATTACCTCCGTGGATGAGGTCACCAACTTCGAGTCCCTGAAGAAGCTGGCTGAGGACATGCAGGCAAAGAAGGACGAGCTGGGCATTGACGGCGCGTTTGCCTCCACCTCCCTGGCCTCCGGTGAGGACTGGCGCTGGCAGACCCACCTGGCTAACGGCCCGATGCACTACGAGTTTGCAAACGTTGGGGACCAGAACACCGCCGACGTGACCTTCGAGTACAACGAGGAGTTCAAGAACCTCTTCGACCTGTACCTGCAGAACTCCACCATCCAGCCGTCCCTGGCACCGTCCAAGGCCGTGACTGACTCCATGGCTGAGTTCGCACAGGGCAAGGCAGCCATGGTGCAGAACGGCAACTGGGCATGGAGCCAGATCGCAGAGGTCAACGGCAACGTGGTCAAGGAAGACAAGATCAAGTTCATGCCGATGTACATGGGTCTGCCGAATGAGGAGACCACCGGCATCAACGTTGGTACTGAGAACTACTTCGCTGTGAACTCCCAGGCTTCTGAGGAGGACCAGCAGGCGTCCAAGGACTTCCTGGACTGGCTGTTCACCTCTGATGCCGGTAAGGCACACGTGATCGATGATCTCGGCTTCATCGCACCGTTCAAGAACTACGGTCCGGAGGACACCCCGGCTGACCCGCTGGCAAAGCAGGTCCAGGCGGCGATCTCCAACACTGAGGTTTCCACCATCCCGTGGGACTTCCAGTACTTCCCGTCGCAGCAGTTCAAGGATCTCTTCGGTGGCAACCTGGCGCAGTACGCGTCCGGCAACATGGAGTGGTCTGACGTTGTGGCCAAGTTTGTCGAGGACTGGAAGGCCGAGAAGCGCACCAGCTAAAAGCTGGGTAGCGTGAAGGCGGATGACACGTTGTCGCTCTCAGGCGACAGCCCGTGGTGAGGGGACACCCCCTCACCACACCCCTCCCGAAAGAGGCACCTACGCATGCAACAGTCTTTGAAAAAATATTTCCCAATTTTCGTCCTGCCAACGTTGCTGGCATTCCTCATCGCATTCCTGGTTCCGTTTGTGATGGGTTTCCTGCTCTCGTTCACTAACTTCACAACCATCACCAACGCAACGTGGGTGGGGTTGGACAACTACGTACAGGCGTTCAACGCCCGAGAAGGGTTCGTGCGATCCTTCGGGTTCACGGCGCTGGTATCTATCGTGTCCATCATCACGGTGAACGTGTTCGCATTTGCCATCGCGTGGGTGCTCACCCGCAAACTTAAAGGAACCAACTTCTTCCGCACGATCTTCTTCATGCCCAACCTGATCGGTGGCATCGTGCTGGGCTACACCTGGCAGTCCATGATCAACGCGGTGCTGGCCAAGTACGGCACCACGATTGTGTCGGACTGGAAGTTCGGCTTCGCCGGCCTGGTCATCCTGCTGAACTGGCAGCTGGTGGGATACATGATGATCATCTACATCGCCGGCCTGCAAAACGTTCCGCCAGAGCTGATCGAAGCTGCCGAGCTAGATGGCGTAAGCAAGTGGGAGATGCTGCGGCACGTGACCATCCCGATGATCATGCCGTCCATCACCATCTGCCTGTTCCTGACGCTGTCCAACACGTTCAAGCTGTTCGACCAGAACCTGGCGCTTACCAACGGCGCACCTGGCGGCCAGACCGAGATGGTGGCACTGAACATTGTGAACACCATGTTCAACCGTGTCGGTGTTGAGGGCGTTGGTCAGGCGAAGGCAGTGATCTTTGTGGTCGTTGTCGTTGTCATTGCAATGTTCCAGCTCAGCACCACCCGTAGCAGGGAAGTGGAGGCATAACCCATGACTACAAGCATTAAGGCTCCTGAGGCGCGCGTCTCCGGCCCGGCGAAGGCCCTGATCTACGCCGTGCTGATCTTCCTGACCGTCGTGTTTTTGGGCCCGATCTTCTTCATCCTGCTCAACAGTTTCAAGCAGAAGTTCTCCATCTCCAACAATCCGTTCGCGTTGCCGCTGGGCGACATGTGGGCCGGGTTTGAGAACTACATCACCGGCATCCAAGGTGAAGGCTTTGGCATGGCAATCGTGTGGTCATTTTTGATCACGATTCTGTCCGTGGCCGCGATCGTGTTCTTCTCCGCCATGACCGCCTACTACATCACCCGTGTGAAGACGTGGTGGACGGCAGCGCTGTACTACATGTTCGTGTTCTCCATGGTCATCCCGTTCCAGATGGTGATGTTCCCAACCGTGGCCATCGCGGACCGCCTGGGCTTGGACAACCCGCTGGGCATGGTGGTGCTGTACATGGGCTTCGGCGCTGGCCTGTCTGTGTTCATGTTCGCCGGTTTTGTGAAGTCGATCCCGCTGGAGATCGAAGAGGCCGCGGTTATCGACGGCTGTTCGCCCCTCACCACCTTCTTCCGCGTCGTGCTTCCCATGCTGAAGCCGACCGCGATCACCGTGGCCATCCTGAACGCCATGTGGGTGTGGAACGACTACCTGCTGCCGTACCTGGTCATCGGCCTGTCCACCCCGTACCGCACGATCCCGGTTGTGATCCAGCAGTTCGTGGGTTCCCAGGGCAACCGCGACATGGGTGCAATGATGGCGATGCTGGTGCTGGCGATTATCCCGATCATCGTGTTCTACATGTCTGCGCAGAAGCACATCGTTGAAGGTGTCGCTGCAGGTGCAGTGAAGGGTTAAGTCGGGCTAGCCTTAAAAGGGTGTTCCACCCAGAGTCCCGTTTCATGTCCGCCGTCACGCTGATGGCGGACATTGTCATTCTCAACATGTTTTTGGTGGTCGCCTGCCTGCCAGTAGTCACGGTTGGCGCGGCGGTGCGCGCAGCCAATGTGGTGGTGCGCGACATGATCCAGGGAGTCGGCTCGCGCTACTGGCTCCGCTTTCTTCGTGAGCTCACCTCCCACTGGAAACCCGCCACCATCTACTGGCTCCTCCTCGTTGTCTTGCTGGGCTTGCTTGCGTACCAGCAGTTCGTGGTGTTCCAGGCCGGCGTTTCCGGCTTCGCGCTCACCGTCATCCAGGCACTGGTGCTCTCCGGGCTGTTTTTGATCATGGGGGTTACGGTGTGGTTTTACGGACTTGCGTCATCCCGCCCGGCGCCTTTTGGGCCTTTGCTTATCGACGCCACGTTGTCCACCCTCCGCCACCTCCCCCACACCCTCGGCGCCGTTGTTGTTTTGGCGGCAGGAGTGTGGGGCGTTGTTGCTCTACCGATTGGCTGGGCCGTGCCGTTGACGGTGTTCCTGCTGCCCGCGCTGACGATTTATGTCATCCGTCTGATCATCGCCGGACCGCTCGGGGAGACCTTAGGCGCTTAACCTTGGGCGCTTAAGGGAGCTAGAACGGTTCGGCGACGGTGCGGGAAAGGACGACGGCGCCGGCGTCGATACGCTCAGTGAGAGCGTTCTCAACCTCCTCGGGAGTGTCCCCGGTGAGGAACCAGCCAGTCCAGGTGGTTTTGCCGGGGGAGAAGAGGCCGTCGCCTTTGCCGATGATGTTGAGGGTGGCGTCGCGAAGCCACAGGGGCCCCATGAGCTTGGTTTGCTCCGTGCTGTCACTTTCGGCGAGGTTGGGCTGGTACGCCACGGCATGCACGTTGCCGATGAGCTCCTGGTACAGCGCCTCGGCTGCGGCGGCGTTGTGCTCAGCCCCGAGGTAGATGACAGTGATCAGTGACATGGCGTCAGTGGGGGCGTCGCGCACCTTAAAATCCGCCAGCCCTCCGAGAAACGCCGGATACGCCGTTGGCTCGGTGGGCCCTTCGAAGAAGAAGTCCTCCACCGCCTCGTCGCGGTCAGTGGTGACAAAATCTACCAACGCGTTGAGCTCATAGAGCTGCATGGTGTCCGGGGCGGGCAGGTTCTCGTAGGCGGCTTGGCAGCGCAGGTCCCAGAGGAAGAACTCGCTATCAATCGGGTGCGGACGAGGCGAGATCGCAACTACCTCCGCGCGGCTCATGGCCACGCGTGCGCGGTAGAGCTCATAGGCGCCTGCAAGGTCGTGCTCGTGTGCAACGAAGTGAGTAGAGACGATCTCATATGCCATGTGCGCCAGCGTAGCTGCGTGTTGCTGACCGCGGACGGCTTGGGGAGTAGTTCAGGGTGCGGGGGAGCTTTTTTGAATTGCGGCAGCATGTTGCCAAACCGGGCATAGTTGCCGTGATGTAAAGTTTGCTTGACAGTTGGTCGTTGCGAGTTTACATGTTGTATATGGATTTGTATCTGGAAGGGAACGAAAGGATAGCGGCATGAGCATGGTGCGCAAGTGGCGGCGCTGGCTGGAACTCTCCCAGCAAGAACTCGCCGACCGAGTCGGCGTTTCGCGCCAAACCATCGCCAACATTGAGCGCGGCAACTATTCGCCTTCCGTATACCTGGCACTGGACATTTGCCGCGAACTTGGCAAGACCGTCGAGGAAGTCTTCGGCAACGAGGAGGATTACTGATGAAGCAGTACGGAGACACCATTGTTGACTATGTTGCGGACATTGCCGAGGACGAATTCGAAGCCTCGACCTACTACAAAGCCGACTCTGTAGCGCTGTACACGTCCCTGCCAATAACAGCGCTTGTTGGTGCAATCCTTGCCTGGGCGCTTCCCGGCCAGCTCGCCATGTGGTCACTGCTTGTGCTCTGCGTGCCTGGGCTCAGTAGCGCCGCCGCTGCCCTCTGGATGCGCAACTACGTGCCACGGCCAGTGTCTAGTCTGCGCAAGATGCCGCGCGGCCTGCTCGTGGTCTACTTCGGCCTGGTCGCAGTGTGGCTGGCAATCATCATCGTCACCGGCGCGTACAACCCCGAGGGCGAGTTCAGCGGCGCCGGCACCATTGGCGCCATCGTCGGCGCAGTTATCGGCATGCTGGTTTTCGGCGCGCTCGCCCGAAAAATCAGCGAGCGCAGGCGCGCAAAGGACCGGGCGCGTCTCGACGCCACCTCCGACGACTAAACGAGAAAACCCCACAATCTGCCAAACCGACAGCTCCGAGATCACATGCACAGTGACGCGGTTGATGATGCAGTTTGCTTGGGGGAGTGGGGGAGCTTTTTTGAATTGCGGCAGCATGTTG
>NZ_KV786235.1:0-49486 GCF_001806875.1 Corynebacterium sp. HMSC29G08 | reverse complement strand
TGCGGCAGCATGTTGCCAAACCGGGCATAGTTGCATTGACTGTCAGGTAATTGCCAGGTTCGGGGCCATGACGGGATGCTCCACTAGCAGATAATGATTTCGGCTACACGTTTCCCCTGGTCAGTTGTCTTTACTCATCGCGGTTTTTGCAATGTCTGCTAGTGGCCTTCTGGCAATGTCTGCTAGAGCCCCTCGTCGGGGTTGCCGAGCGGGGCCTGGTGGGCTCGGGTGCTTGGACATGGCAAATAACGCCAAGGGCACGAGGCAATAGGCTGGCAAGAACCTGTGAGCCGTGGCAGATATCCCCGGTTTGGCAGATATTCGCCGCAATAGAAAAAAGGACCCCCAGAGGTCTGGGAGTCCTTCGCCAGCGGCAGCGGTTAGCGGGTTGCTTCGGCGTTGGCAGGGGGGTCGGCGTTGGCAGGGGTGTCGGCGTTGGCAGGGGTGTCGGCGTTGGCATCGAGTTCGGCGGTGGCGTCAGCGTCGTCAAGCGAAGTGCTCTTGATCTTGCCTGCGGCGAACTTGTTGATGATCAGCGCGATCGCGCCATCGCCAGTGACGTTGGCTGCGGTGCCGAAGGAGTCAACAACAATGTAGGCGGCGATCATGAGGGAGACCATGGACTCGTCAAAACCAAGGTTCGCCTGCAGCAGGCCAACCGCAGCCATGATGGCGCCACCAGGCACGCCCGGCGCAGCGATCATCATGATGCCCAGCAGCAGCATGAAACCGAGGATTTGCGGGCTGGTCACATCAAGCCCACCCATGAACACGATGGCCAGGGCGTACAGCATGATCTTCATCATGGAGCCAGACAGGTGGATCGTCGCGCACAGCGGGACGACGAAGCCGGCGACGTCCTCGTCCACCTTGTTCTTCAGGGTGGATGCGTAGGTGACCGGGATGGTGGCTGCGGAAGAGGAGGTACCCAGCGCGGTGAAGTACGCCGGCAGCATGTTCTTCAGCGCAACGAACGGGTTGACGCCCGCGATAACACCGGCGATGATGTAGAGCAGCAGGATGATGACAATGGTCATCACGATGGACAGCACCAGAACGGTGCCGAATGCGGCGATGGTGGAGCCGAAGTTGTCATTCATGCCCAGGTTCAGGAACGTGCCGAAGATGTAGATCGGCAGCAGCGGGATGACAAAGCTGGTGACCACTTTGAGGATGACCGCGTTGAGCTCATCAAGCACTTGGTGCATGGTCCGCGACGGCACCGCGGTCATTGCCACGCCAATGACAAAGGACAGAAGCAGTGCCGCCATCACCGGGAACGGCGCTGGCATTTCGACGCTGAAGAATGGTTCGAGGCCGCCCTCGCTGGGGTCGTCGACGGAGGTGACTAGGCCGTCATTAAGAAAAATCGGATACAGCACGGTTGCGGTGCCCCACGCGATGAGACCGGAAATGATCGTGGACCCGTACGCAACACCGGCGGTGATGCCGAGCCACTTGCCCGCTCCCTGCCCCAAGCCGGCGATCGCCGGCGCGATCAGCGCGAAAATCAGCACCGGGACGAAGAAGCCGAGGAAGTTGGAAAACAGGCCATTAAACGTGACAAACACGCGCGCGAGCCAGTCTGGGAAGAACAGGCTGCAGACGTAACCGGCGATGATCGCCAGCACAATCCACGCCAGCAGCGAGTTCAGGAGTTTCGATTTCATTGCTGAAACCCTTCTACAGTGAACGGGAATTGGACAGGGCGCGGCCGCAGCCGTCGCTAATTTCTCATTTTTCCCTAAATAACCACCTGTTTTCCAATCATGGGCTGTTTTCTTTGGCCGTGGCTTCGGGTTTATGCTTGGGGGCATGTCCCCGCTTGCAACCATGACCACGCTTAACGCGGTGCTTGGCACCATTTTCATCGTCCTCGCGCTTGTTTTCCTCATCGCTGGCGCCATGGCCACGGCCGGAAAACTCCCTGGCAATAACGTTGTTGGCCTGCGGGTTCCTGAGGTTCGCAAGAACGAGTCCACGTGGCGCCAGGCCCACCGCGTGGTTGGTCCCTTCTGGATTCTTACCGGTGTTGGCCTTGCGTTGGCCGCCGCGTTTGCGTTCATCGCTTCCGGTTGGTTGTGGGTTGCGCCGGCCATTGCGGTAGTTGCGTCGGTTGTTGCCCTTTCGGTTGGTGGGAACTTCGGCGCGAGGGCTGCCCTGCTTGTCGACGCCGCGCTGTCCACCCCCGACACCCCCTCCAGCGATGCCGACGCCGAAGATGCCGTGGACCTGGGTGCCCTGCGCCGCGCCGCTTACCAAGCCGATAACAAAGCGGACAACTGAGCCGACAACTGAGCCGACAACGCGTAACCGTTCGCGCGCAGCTCTCTGACCTGCGCTATTCCCACGCGCCCCACCAGCCTCATCAGCCTCATTGCAACCATTTCGATTTGTTACGGGTGTGATTGCAAAACTGCAGGACGCTGAAAGATTTCGCATTCAGATTCAGTAGCGTCCTTAACAACTTCCCACCCCCGCGCAAAATATGCGCTACGCTGTTTACGTGACTTTCAACAAGATGACCCACGGCAATCTTCAGTGGTGGTGGCTCGCGTAGACGGCGTGCCACAAGTCAACGTAGAAAAAACCTTCTGGCCCGCCAGCTTGATTTCAAACCAAGCGCCGCGGGCCTTTGCTCTAAGTCCCCGGTGCTGCAAAAGACGCAAACGACAAAGCACAACGATAGAGGACAAACACAATGAGCAAAGCCCCACCACAGCCGCGGTTTACACACGTAGACGTGCGCTATCACGAGGACGTCTCCAGCCTGTTCGCGCACCTTGGTGGCTGCGAGCAGGAAGACTCCGTGCTTTTAGAGTCCGCTGATATTACGACGAAGTCGGGGTTGCATTCGATGGCGGTGCTCAAGGCGTCGTTAAGAGTGACCTGCAATAACAACCAGGTGACCATCGAGCCGTTCACACCCTCAGGCCAGCTGTTGGCGCGACAAGCGCATGAACAGCTCAAGGATTACGCGAGCGGCGAAAACACCTACGAGTTTGCGATAAGCGAGGCGGAGAATGAGCGAGAGCGACTGACGGCGCCGTCGAGTGTAGAGGTGCTGCGCGCGCTGAGCACTGAGGCAGGGTACGGCAATGAGGATTTCCCGCTGCTGGCGGGTGGGTTTGCGTTTGATTACCTGGAGACGTTTGAGACGCTGCCGCAGGTTCGAGAGGGGGAGAACACCTACCCGGATTACCAGTTTGTGCTGGCAGAGGTGCTGTTGAAGGTGGATCACCAGGCGCAGACCGCGTATCTGGCCGCCGTGGATGCCACCGGCGAGGGCATTGATCTTAGGGAGCTGGCCATGCGTATCGACGCCCCTACGCAGACCTACACCCCCGCCCCATATCCGGATAACACGCTGCGTGTCACCGCCGGGGTTGGTGATGGGGAGTTTCGCAGCGGCGTGGAGAAGCTGAAAGACTCCATTGCCAACGGGGATATCTACCAGGTTGTGCCGGCGCGCAGCTTTAGCACGACGTGCCGGGATGCGTTTGCGGCGTACCAGCGCCTGCGAGAAACGAATCCATCGCCGTACATGTTTTATGTTCGCGGCATCGACCGGGCGGGGGAGCCGTACGAGTTGTTTGGGGCTTCGCCGGAGTCCAACCTGAAGTTTGATGCCGCCACGCGTGAGGTGCAGTTGTACCCGATCGCGGGCACGCGGCCGCGCGGGTTGAACGCGGATGGCAGCGTGAACTTGGAGCTGGATACGCGCATGGAGCTACAGCTGCGCACGGATGCGAAGGAGGTTGCGGAGCACACCATGCTGGTGGATTTGGCTCGCAATGACCTTGCGCGCGTGGCTGAGCCGGGGACCCGGAAGGTGGCTGAGCTGCTGCAAGTAGATCGCTACTCGCGCGTGATGCACCTGGTCAGCCGGGTCACGGCAACGCTTGCCCAGGATTTGGATGCGCTGGATGCGTATCGCGCATGCATGAACATGGGCACACTGACTGGTGCGCCGAAGCTGCGTGCGTCGGAGTTGTTGCGCGAGATGGAGGGCACGCGCCGTGGGTCCTACGGTGGCGCGGTGGGCTACCTGCGCGGCAATGGTGACTTTGATACCTGCATTGTCATTCGTTCCGCGTATGTTTCACGTGAAACATCGGTAGTTCAGGCGGGCGCGGGCGTGGTGCGCGACTCCGACCCACAGGCCGAGGCCGACGAAACCTTGCACAAGGCGTACGCCGTACTCAACGCGTTGGCCTTGGCGGCAGACGCTGAGCTGGAGGTAATCAAATGAACATTGTGATGCTGGATAACCAGGACTCGTTTGTCTACAACCTGGTCGACGCGCTTCGCGACACCGGCGACCACAACATGGTGGTCTACCGCAATACCGTCTCTGCCGACACGGTGCTGGCTGCCAACCCTGACCTGATCGTGCTCTCGCCCGGCCCCGGCTACCCGGCTGACGCCGGCTGCATGATGGAAGTCATTGCGCGTGCCCAAGGCCGCATCCCAATCCTGGGCATCTGCCTTGGTTACCAGGCACTGATCGAACACCACGGCGGCTGCGTGGGCCCTTGCGGCCCGGAACACGGCACGTCCCGCCCAATGCGACTCACCGAAGCCGGCAGGGCTAGTTCGCTTTTCGACGGCCTGAGCACCGGCGGAACGCCCAACGAACCAAGCAACAGCGTTCCCGTTGCCCGCTACCACTCGCTTGGCGCTACGCAAGAACCCGAGGGGATGCGTGCCTTGGCGTGGGCGGATACTGAAATAGGTGAGGTGATTATGGCCGCGGAAACGACGGATAGCATGGCCATTGGCCTGCAATTTCACCCTGAATCTATTCTGACGCCAGCTGGCCCGATCATGCTCGAGCGCTGCGTTACTCAACTGCTGCAGAAAGGTGCAAACAATGGCAAGTGAAAAGTCTCTGGAGATTCTGCGTCGTTTTTTGGATAACTCGGCGCCAACGCTTGAAGAGGCCGTGGAGGCGTTTACACCGCTGACCATTGGTGATTACGACGACGTGCATATTGCCGCGCTGCTGACCGCGATCCGCACGCGCGGCGAGACCTTCGCCGACATCGCCGGCGCAACCCAGGCGTTTTTAGCGGCAGGCCGACCCTTCCCGGTGACGGGGGAGGGGATCATGGACACCGCCGGAACGGGTGGAGACGGCGCGAATACCATCAACATCACCACGGCCGCTTCTCTGACCGCAGCCGCCGGTGGCGTGAAGATGATCAAGTGCGGCAACCGCTCCGTGTCCTCCAAGTCCGGTTCCGCAGACGTGCTTGAGGCGCTGAACATCCCGCTGGACTTGGATCCGGATCGCGCGGTGCGCCAGTTCGAGTCCGCGAACTTTACGTTCCTGTTTGCCCCGGCGTACAACCCGGCGATTGCGCACGTGCAGCCTGTGCGGAAGTCCCTTGGCGTATCCACCCTGTTCAACACTATGGGACCGCTGCTGTCACCGGCACGCCCGGAGTTCCAGATCATGGGCATTGCCAACCCGAAGCAGGGCCAGGTTATCGCAGAAACCATGCGCGAGTTGGGCCGCGGCCGCGCCCTTGTGGTGCATGGCGCGGGCACAGATGAAATCGCGGTACACGGGGAGACCCTAGTGTGGGAGCTGGACCGCGATGGCGAGATCAAGCATTACACGATAACCCCGGAGGAGCTCGGCGTTCCGCGTCACCCGCTGGAGGCGCTGCGAGGTGGCGATGGCGCGGAGAACGCCGCCTACATGCGCGCCACCTTTGCGGGTACAGGTCCGCAGGCGCACCACGATGCGATCGCGCTTTCCGCCGGTGCCATGTTCTACCTCTACGGCAAGACGGACACGATTGCGGAGGGTGTTGCGCACGCGAGCACATTGCTTGATAACGGCACCGTTCAAACTTGGCTGCAGAAGCACGAAGGGACCGATTACAGTGTCTAAGCTTCCTACAGTTCTGGAGAATATTGTCGCTGGAAGAAAAGGTCACATTGACGAAATTCGCGCACGGCTACATGGCGTTAATTTCGACACGTTACCTAAATCAGAGCGCTCGCTGTACGAGAACTTGAAGCGCCCAGGGACCAGTTTTATTTTGGAGTGCAAGAGCGCGTCGCCCTCGCTAGGCATGATCCGCGAACACTACGAGCCGGGAGAGATCGCCGCCGTGTACTCGCACGGCCACTCCAAGGCGGCCGGCATCTCGGTGCTTTGCGAGCCCGACCGCTTCGGCGGCGACTACGACCACCTAGCCACGGTTGCTGCCACCACGCACCTTCCGGTGTTGTGCAAGGACTTCATCATTGATGAGATCCAGGTGTACGCCGCGCGCTACTTTGGTGCGGACGCCATCTTGCTCATGCTCTCTGTGCTGAACGATAAGGAGTACTCGCGCCTCTCCGCCCTTGCAGGCTCCCTTGGCATGGACGTACTCACCGAGGTGATCGATGAGGAGGAGGCGAAGCGCGCGGGGCGACTCGGCGCGAAGATCTTCGGCGTGAACCACCGCAACTTGCACGACTTGTCCATTGACCTGACCCGCTCCAAGCAGTTGGCGCAATTCGCACCGAAGGATGCGGTGGTGGTCTCGGAGTCGGGAATCCGTGACGTTCGCACGGTCCGCAAGCTCGGGGCGCACTCGGACGGGTTCCTTGTTGGCTCGCAACTAACCAGCCAGCCGGACGTGGACATGGCGGTGCGCGAGTTGGTCTACGGCCCGAATAAGGTCTGCGGGCTGACCACTCCATCCGCGGCGCAAGCGGCCAAGGCATCCGGCGCGGTCTACGGCGGACTCATCTTTGAAGACGCCAGCCCCCGCAATGTTTCACGTGAAACATCCGTCAAAATCATCGCGCACGAGCGCGGTCTGAAGTATGTCGCGGTTTCTCGTCGCACGGAGAACTACGGCGAGCTGATCCAGGACGGCATCACGGCTGTGCAGATTCACGCGCCGCTGCAGGCTTCGGTGGAGAAAGAGCGCGAGCTCATCGCACGCGTTCGCGCCGAGGTTCCCGAACATGTTGAGGTATGGCGCGCAGTTACGATGACGGACGAGCTCGGGCCTGAGATCGCCCAAGCCATCACTGATGACGTAGACATGCTTGTCCTCGATGCCCATGAAGGCGGTTCGGGGGTGCGGTTTGATTGGGGGGTTATGCGTGGCGTCGATAAGCAGAAAGCCCTGCTAGCTGGTGGGCTGAACCCGGACTATGTGGCAGATGCCTTGGCGACGGGGGTTGCGGGCGTGGACCTGAATTCGGGTGTGGAGTATGCACCGGGGCACAAGGATGCGGCGAAGCTGCGCCAGGCCTTTGCGGTGATTGGGAACTTTTATGAGGAGGACAACAATGAGTGAGTACAGCCGCGGCGGCAAAACCTTGCTGCCTGCGTATTACGGTGAGTTCGGCGGGCAGTTTGTGCCCGAGTCCCTGATGCCCGCACTGGACCAATTGGAGCGCGCGTTTGTGGAGGCCTTTGAAAACGAGGAGTTCATGGCCGAATACCGCGCGCTGCTGCGGGATTACCTGGGCCGTCCGACGCCGCTGACGGAGTGCCGTAACCTGCCGCTGAACGGCAACGCGCGCATCTTTCTCAAGCGCGAGGACCTCGTGCACGGCGGCGCGCACAAAACCAACCAGGTGATTGGTCAGGCACTGCTGGCGAAGCAGATGGGTAAGACGCGCATCATCGCGGAGACCGGCGCGGGCCAGCACGGCACGGCGACGGCGTTGGCGTGCGCGTTGCTGGACTTGGATTGCGTGATTTACATGGGCAAAGTCGACATGGCGCGGCAAGAGCCGAACGTCTACCGCATGCGCCTGATGGGCGCGGAGGTCATCGGTGTGGACTCCGGTGCCGGCACCCTGAAGGATGCGGTAAATGAGGCGCTACGTGATTGGACGGCCACGTTCCATGAGTCGCACTACCTGCTTGGTACCGCGGCGGGCCCGCACCCGTTCCCGAAGATTGTGAAAGAATTCCACCGCGTGATTTCCGCCGAGGCACGCGCCCAGATGCTGGAGCGAACCGGCGCGCTGCCCGACACGGTGGTTGCCTGCGTGGGCGGTGGTTCCAACGCGATTGGCATGTTCGCGGAGTTCATTGATGATGAGGGCGTGGAGCTCGTCGGTGCCGAACCCGGCGGCGAGGGCTACGGTGTGGGCAAGCACGGCGCCGCGATCGCGCAGGGCACCGTTGGTATTTTGCACGGCACTCGCTCCTACCTCATGCGTGATGGGGACGGCCAGGTCGAAGAGTCGTACAGCATCTCCGCCGGCTTGGACTACCCGGCGGTTGGCCCGGAGCACGCTTACCTGGCCAAGTCGGGCCGCGCGCACTACGTGCCGGTGACCGATAAGGAGGCCCTGCGCGTATTCCAGTTGCTCTCCCGCCACGAGGGCATCATTCCGGCGCTCGAGTCCTCGCACGCGCTTGCTTATGCTTTACGACGCGCAGCCGAACACCCCACCAACGCCAAACCATTGAACATCTTGGTATGCCTCTCTGGGCGCGGAGACAAAGACGTGGCACACGTTCGCCGGACGTTAGAGGAGCACCCGGATTGGGTTCTGTCTGACAAGGGATCTGACAAGGAGGAGCAGCGATGAACCGCTATGACACAATGTTTAAACGCCTGGAGGAGAAGGGGGAGGGCGCGTTCGTTCCGTTCATCATGCTTTCTGACCCCTCTCCGGCGGAGGCCGTGGAGATCATCTCCACCGTTGTTGAGGCTGGCGCAGATGCCGTGGAGTTGGGCGTGCCGTTTTCTGATCCGGTGGCGGACGGCCCGGCGATCCAGACCGCTCACGTGCGCGCCCTTGATGGCGGCGCGACGGTGCAGCAAGCCTTAGATCAGGTGCGTGAGCTTCGCCAGCGCTTCCCGGAGTTGCCGATTGGCATGTTGATTTACGCCAACGTTGCCTTCGTCCGCGGCCTGGAGCGTTTCTACCCGGACTTTCACTCCGCGGGCGCGGATAGCATTTTGCTTCCAGACGTCCCGGTGCGCGAGTCCCAACCGTTTACTGAAGCCGCCATCGCCGCGGGTGTGGACCCGATCTACATCGCACCGGCGAAGGCGTCGCGTGAAACCTTGGAGGGTGTGGCGGCCAACTCTCGCGGTTACATTTACGCCATTTCTCGCGACGGCGTGACCGGCGCTGAGAAGGAAGCCACCGTGGACGGACTCCGCGAGGTGGTGGATAACATCAACTCCTTCGGCGGTGCGCCAGTGTTGTTGGGCTTTGGTATTTCCCGCCCGGGGCACGTGCGCGATGCGATTGCCGCGGGTGCGGCTGGTGCCATCACGGGTTCCGCGATCAGCAACATCATTGGCAAGTACACGCAGCACTCTCACCCGAACCCGGGGCGTGTGACCGATATGGCTGGGCTGAAAGCGGAGTTGTCTGACTACGTTCGGGCGATGAAGCAAGCTACGGTTAAGGCATGACAAACCCGACTCCCCACAGCTGCTCACGCCGCATGTTCATCCTTGGCTCCGCGGCAACCTTTGCTGGCGCGTTCCTGGCCGCTTGCGGTCAGGAGCCAACCGCGGAGCTTGCCAAGACCGAGGTGCCTGTTGGCAGCGCGGTGATCATGGATCGCTTCATCATCGCCCAGCCGACCGAGGGCAATTTCGTGGCCTACTCCTCCATGTGCCCGCACCAAGGTGCGAAGATCACGGTGGTCAACGGTGATGAGGTGCGCTGCACCAAGCATGGTTCCACCTTCAGCATTGTGGACGGCTCGGTGACCTCCGGCCCGTCAGAGTCCGCCATGATGACGGCTGCGCTTGCAGACAACGGCGACACCGTCACCGCGAGTGCAACACAATAGCCCCCTCCTGTAGCACGCGTTCTACCGAGTGCTACAGCCAGCCGCGGAAGTAGGAGTCCGGGTAGGGCAGTTCCGCGTGCTCCACGCCGAGCTCCTCTAACGCATCCACGGCCCACTCCGCGTTGCGCAGGGCGGCGCGCCCGATCATTACGGCGTCCGCGTCGCCTGCTTCCAAGATGTTTTCGGCCTGCTGGGCGTCCGTAATCAAACCTACGGCCGCTACCGGCAGGCCGCTTGCGTCTTTCAGCGCGCGTGCGAACGGCACCTGGTAGCCGGGTTCAACAGGAATGCTGGCGTTGACGTTGCCGGCGGAGGAGACGTCGATACAATCCACGCCCCGCTGGCGCAACTGCCCGCCAAGCCAGCGGGAGTCATCCAGCGTCCAGCCTTCTGGGTCCAGCCATTCAGAGGCAGACAGGCGGACCAAAAGCGGCATGCTGTCTGGAAGAACTTCGCGCACAGCCGCAACCACTTCGAGCAACAGACGCGCGCGGTTTTCACGCGTGCCGCCGTACTCATCGGTGCGCTGATTCGACAAAGGAGAGAGGAACTGGTGGAGCAGGTATCCGTGCGCCGCGTGGATCTCCACAAAGTCGAAACCTGCTTCCACCGCGCGGGTCGCTGCGGCGGCAAACAGGCCCGGAAGTTCACGGACCTCGTCTAAGGTCAGTTCGCGCGGTTCGGCATGACCCTCGGATGGGGTGGGGGAAGGTGCGACGGTTTGCCAGCCGGCGCAGTCAAGCGGGATGCTCCTGCGGCCGGTGACTTGGGGCAGCATTGGGTACGTGGAGGCTTTGCGGCCGGCGTGGTTGAGCTGGATGCCCATCGCGGTGCCGAGCGACTTGGCAAGTTCCACGATTGGCACCCACGCGTCAACGTGTTCCTGGCTCCACAGGCCGGCGCAGTAGTTGGAGATCCGCCCCTCCGGCACAATCGCGGTGGCTTCCGCGACGATGAGGCCGAAGCCGCCGGCGGCGCGCGCACCGTAGTGCATCATGTGCCATGCGCCCGGGATGCCGTCCTCGTTGCGGCAGCGGTACTGGCACATTGGCGGCAGCCAGATCCGGTTGCGGATGGTCAGCGAGCGAAGGGTGAGCGGTTCGTTGAGTTGCATGCCGCCAGAATAGCTACGACTTCGTAGACTTACCCGCATGTCTGGTTTTTTCGAAGGTTTTCTGAACCGGTTCGACCCGCTGCTTGTGGGCATCTTCGCCGCGGTGGTGATCGCGTTTATCTTGCCGGCAAGCGGCAGTTTTGCAGACGCGTTTGCTGTGGCGGTGAAGTTTGCCATTGCGCTGCTGTTTTTCCTGTACGGCGCGCGTCTTTCCACCCATGAGGCGTTGAAAGGCCTGACCAACTGGCGGCTACATCTGCTTATTCTTGCATTTACGTTTTTGATTTACCCGTTGATTGGCGTTGCGCTTAGGCCAACTACGGCGTTTTTATCGCAGGAGATTTACCAGGGCATTCTGTTCGCCATGCTGGTGCCGTCCACGGTGCAGTCTTCGGTGGCGCTGACCGGCATCGCGCGGGGCAATGTGTCGGGGGCGGTGGTGGCGGCGTCGGTGTCGTCGCTAGTCGGTGTGGTTGCAACGCCAGTGCTGGTGATGTTGCTGATGGGCACTGGGACGGGCGTGCGTATCGACGCCACCGTGTTCACCAACATCGCCCTCCAACTCCTCTTACCGTTTGTGCTTGGCCAGTTGGCGCACAACTTTGTGCCGCGGGCGAAGGAGATTGCGAAGTCGAAGGCGACGAAGATTGTGGACCGCGGCTCTATCTGGATGGTGGTCTACTCCGCGTTTTCCAAGGGCGTGGTTTCCGGCGTGTGGTCGAATGTGAAGCTGTGGGAGATCGTCTTCCTGATTGTGTTTGCGTTTGTGTTGGTCGTGGCGATGCTGTGGCTGACCAACGTGGTCCCACAGGCGCTGGGATTCAACCGCGAAGACCGCATCGCCGTGCAGTTGTGCGGCACGCAGAAGTCGCTCGCCACCGGTCTGCCGATGGCCACGGTGATCTTCGGTGGTGCGCAACTGGGCGTGCTCATTGTGCCGCTGATGGTCTATCACATGATCCAGATCGTGACGTGCTCCGCGTACGCTTCGCGGCTGCAGCCGGAAACCGCCTAGAGTGTTTCACGTGAAACATTACGTGCGTATCCATTACACCGTCCCGGAGCTCGGCGGCGAGCTGCTCAACATCGCGGAGCTTGAAGAGCGAAGCGCGTCCGAATGCGCGATGCTCCGCATGATTGAGCTCGACCCGGCGGAAACCATCACCGGCATCTTCATCGACGGCCGTGTCATCGGCCAGGCTAACCAGCCACTCGACGTGGTCCCGCACCCAGACCTCTACAGCCAGCTCGAAGGCATCCGCGCCACACGCCTCACGCCGGAGGAGTTCGAAGGCCTGTGGGAAGAGGCCGCCGCCAAGTTCCCGCATTAGGGCTTCTTGCTTAAGGGCTTCTTGCTTACCGACGCCAAATCCCACCCCAGCCCAGCTGGAGTGGGATTTCCTACGTAGAGGGGAAGTTATGCGCTCTAGTCTCTGCGCTTAGAACGGCAGCTTCATGCCTGGGATGCCGCCGGAGTTGGCGAAGGATTCCAGCAACCGGATACCTCCCGGCTGGTGGTGGGGTAGCGGCCTAGGGGCCTCTGCAGGCATAAATAAAGCAGCCACGTCGCGCTTGGCGAGGCGGCTGCGAAATGCTTGCCCTAAGGCTAGCGTTGGGCTAGTGCCGGATTAGAACGGCAGCTGCAGGCCCGGAACCATGCCGGACTGTGCAACGAATGCGATCAGAGCCAGCAGAGCGGCGGTGATGCCGGTGCCCAGCAGGATGTTGGCCGTCTTGCCCGGCTCCCATTCATTAGCCTTGTCGGACTTCAGGGAGGAGATCAGCGGCTTCAGAGCCTTGTTCTGCTCCTCAGCGCCTTCCTTAGCAAGAGCGCTCTTGGCCAGGCCGGTTGCCTTGTCCTTGTTGTTCTTGGCGTAGTTCAGAGCTTCTTCTTCCTCAATCTCGGAAGACTTCTTCTTGTTACCGTCCTTGGAGGAGCCGTCCTTGTTGTCGCCCTCCTTGGAGGAGCTCTGCTGGGAGGAGCTCTGCTCCTTGGGCTGAGCCTCCTCAGCGAAAGCCGGGGTAGCAACGAGGGACAGGGCGGTAGCTGCAGCAACGGCTGCGGTGGTGAAGCGCTTCATGTGAAGGTCCTTTCATCACAGGGATATATTCTTGGCGGCTGCCATAGAAGTGGTTCTCCCAGGCAAGCTATTTCGTATATCGAAACACATTCCGCTGGCGTTACTATACGCGAAAAGTTTTTTTCATAATGAATAACGGCAGAAGTTTCTTTAGTGGCTTACAAGGTTAGAAGGTCAACTGGATGATCGGGAGGATGCCTTCGGCTCCAGCCCACGTCAACGCGCTACCAAGCAACACCAGCACGCCGGCCGTGATGCCAAGCCCAATCATTAGATCCCACGTCGTGCCGATCCGATAGTTGTTAAACGCGTCATTCTTAAAGGTCCAGTGAAACTCGTCCGGCATGATGCCCGCCAGGTCCTCGTTCTCGGAGGACTTCTTGTAGGGTCCGGAGATACCTGAACCGGGTGTCCACCTCTCGGTGCTTTCTTTCCTGAACTTGTGGGATCTCACCTGATTGTTAGTGACCTCAGACGAAGACTTTGGTCCCTTGCTTGCGTATGCGGCTTGTGGGTTCAACGTCAACGCAGTTGCCGCGATAAGGGACATCGCAATATAACGCTTCATGTGCATGCTCCTAGCAGTCTGAGTGTTTACTTACGCATTAATTTATACGTTTCCCAAACGCACTGAGAAATAAGGCGAAAGGCTACACATGAATTACCCCCAACACCCTCGTCGCCGCAGTATGTCTACACACATTTAGGCAGCAAGAACCCGCCTACATCCGCTAGGGACATGGGCGGGTGACACCAGTACGCCGGTTAAAGCGGAACGCCCGGGATCAGCCCCTGCTTCGGCTGCGAATGCGCCACCGCCAACCAGAGCAAGCAAGAGCGCAACGATACCGGTGCCGTAGCTCTTCAGACTCCTCTCCTTGATAATGCCACCGCTGCGTAAGCGATACATTCAGCACTCAGCTAAAACACTCAGTTAGAAAACCCAGTTCACTAACACCACGTAAAGCAGGGTGCCGGTGAGGATGGAGAGGGCGAGGGAGCGTCGATAAGCATGAAGCCCCAGGGTGACCGCTGCGGCGATGAGGGTGGCCACGACGCCGCCGGGCGCATCGGTGGCTCCGGCGATGGAGTAGACAACGAGTACGGTCATCACGCTGACGGGCATGATCACGCCGAGGAACTCCAGGAGGGGGCTACCGCGCAGGAGGCGTCGGAAAAGGAAGGGAGCGGCGCGCAGAGCGATCGTGACAACAGCCACGGGCAGCAGCACGGCCCATACCATGGCCAGGGTTACACCAGTAGGAAGGCCCATTAGATTGTGTGGGTCAGTTTGGCGTCCAGACGCGGGCGCCAAAAGCGCACCAGCATGAGGACGAACAGGGCGGTCAGGGCAACGATCAACATCTGGCCGGGAGCGATCAGCCAGGCGACAAGGCCAAAGATCAGTGCGATGGCCACCGCGCCGATGTCACGCGTGGACTGGAACGCCTCATACGCCAGCACGATAAACAGTGCGGTCAGCGCGAAATCCAGACCCTGAAGATCCGGCGGAATCAGCGCGCCCGCAAGCGCACCGACAATGCCGGAGCCGACCCAGAACGCCTGCGCCGCAATCTGAATGGTGAGCACACGAGGCCCGCTCAGCTTCGTGTCTTTCGGCAGCGCGGAGACGACCGCGTAGGACTCATCAGTCAGTGCGTACGTGCCGTACAGCCGGCCGATGGGGGAGCGGGCCTTCTCCAGCGGGTAGGTCAGACCGTAGAAAATGTGGCGAAAGTTCACCATGAAACCGGTCAGTGCCGCCGAGGCCGGGCCAACACCGGTGAGCACCATGTTTAGCGCCACGAACTCCATCGAGCCCGCGTAGATGACAAAGGAGAAAATCGGGGTCCACCACCAGGCGAAACCCGTTTGCGTCATCAGCACGCCAAACGCCAGGCCAAGCGGGATCAGGCCGAGGCCAACCAGCCAAATGTCCTTAACACCCTTGCGGATCTCCGCGGATGTTTCACGTGAAACCATAAATTTAGTTGTCTTCGAGGTGGGTCGGGAAGGTTGCGAACAAGGGCAATGGCATTGCTTGCCGACGCATCACGTCACCCCACAAATCCGCCCTCGCCGGCGCAACCACGTCACCTGGCAACGCAGGCGCGATGAACCAATCACCGTACTCGATCTCCTCCTCCAACTGGCCCGTATCCCATCCGGCGTAACCGGCGAACACGCGGATGCCCTCAAGGTCATTGGCAAGCAGCGACGGGTCAGCACCAAGATCAATGTGCACCAACTTGTTGGCCAGACGCGTGTAGTGCGGCGCGTTTTCAATATCCACGCCGTTCTTGGTCACGCCAACCGCCACGGCAGCCTGCGGCATAACCGGACCGCCGATGTAGAGCGCCTGCGGAGAAGCCGCGAGATCCGCCCAGGCAGGCACCACGTTAAACAACGCTGTGTCACTGCGACGGTTCAGGATGATGCCCACGGTGCCATCCACCTCATGCTCCAAAACCAGCACGACGGTGCGCGCGAACTCCGGCGAATACATGCCAGGTGCGGCAACCAGCAACATGCCGGGTACTGGCTGTTCACGCTCCAACGCGTTGAACAAGCGGTCTGCGTAGAAGTACTCAGGCACGCTGCTGCTCCTCCCACCACGCCTTGAGCGCGGCAACCGCTTCATCGTGTTCAAGCTCGCCGCGCTCCAGGCGCAGCTCCTTCATAAACTTCCAGGCGCGGCCAACGTCCGGGCCGGGCTTCAGATCCAGGATCTGCATGATCTGGTTGCCGTCCAGGTCCGGGCGCACACGCGCTAGGTCCTCCTTGGCGGCCAGCTCCGCAATCCGCTCCTCCAAATTGTTGTAGTTGCGCTGCAGGCGCGCGGCCTTCCGCGGGTTGCGCGTGGTGCAGTCCGCGCGCACCAGCTTGTTCAGGCGGGGCAGCAGCTCACCGGCGTCGGTGACGTAACGGCGTACAGCCGAATCCGTCCACTGGCCCTCACCAAACCCGTAGAAGCGCATGTGCAGATACACCAGCTGACCGATGTCTTCGATCATGTGCTTCGGGTACTTCAACGCACGCAGACGCTTACGCGCCAGCTTCGCACCAACCACCTCGTGGTGGTGAAAGCTCACGCCGCCGCCTTCTTTCACCGCGCGCGTATCCGGCTTGCCAATGTCATGCAAAAGCGCCGCCCAGCGCAGCTTCAGGTCTGGCTCTTCCTCCGGGTCCTCAAGCTCAACCGCCTGGCGCAGCACCGTCAGCGAGTGGCGGTACACATCCTTGTGCTGCATGTGCTCGTCCTGCTCCAACTGCAGCGCCGGCACCTCCGGCAGCACGTAGCCAGCAAGTCCGGTCTGCACCAGCAGATCCACGCCCTCCCACGGAGCCGCACCCGCCATCAGCTTGTTCAGCTCCGCCTGGATACGCTCCACCGTGATGCGCTCAATCTCACCGGCCATGTCGCGCATTGCGTCAAACACGCGCGGCGCCACCTCAAAGCCAAGCTGGGACACAAAACGTGCAGCCCGCAGCATGCGCAGCGGGTCGTCCCTAAAGGACACTTCCGGTGCCTGCGGCGTATCCAACTTCCGTGCCAACACATCCTCAAGGCCGCTGCAGGGATCGTGGAATTGGGGGGTCAGGATGCCGTCGACAAGCAAAAGCTCCACTGCCATTGCATTGCAGGCGAAGTCGCGGCGAACCAGATCACCCTCGATCGTGTCGCCGAACGTGACCTCCGGGTTGCGGCTCACCCCGTCATAGAGGTCTGCGCGGAAGGTGGTGATCTCCACCTGCACTCCGCGCTTGACCGTGCTCACCGTGCCAAACTCAATACCCGTATCCCACGTCTTCTCACCCCACACCTCAAGGATCTCCTTGATCACCTCGGGACGTGCGGAGGTAGTAAAGTCCAGGTCATTGCCGGTTTTCCCCAGCATGGCATCACGCACCGGGCCACCAACGAGATATAAGGACTCGCCGCGTTCGGCGAAAGCAGCGGCAAGCGGCTGCAAAATCTCGGCGTGCTCCTGCACCCCAGACTGCAACCGCCCCATCAGCACCGCCACGGCGTTGGGGTCTTGCGCATCGGGCATGTCAAAAACACTCACCCGTGACACGATACCCGCGTAACCCGCAATACCAGATACGATAAGGCGAATGACTGACAACACCCGCGCGCGGCAATCCAAAACCGACGCTTCAGCCCCTCGGGATGCGTCCCAAGGGGAGCCGAAGCGTCGGCGTCGTCGCGGCCGGGGCAAGGGCCGCTCACAACACGCAGGTCGGGGTGGTCAAAAAGGTGGCCAGCATAGTAGCAAGCGGCAAGAGAAAACTGCTGAGGGCTCTCGCGACAACTCCGAGAACAGCAAGCCGAACAACCCGCAGCGCAAACGCCGCCGTGGAGGACAGAATAATAAAGGCCACAACCGCAACAGCGCCCGCAACCGGAACAATCGAGGCGGGAGGCGTCGTTCAAGCGTGGATCAGCGCAGGCGCCCGCAGTATCAGGACCGCTATGACTCTTCGATTCCAACGCGCGACGAGACCTCCGCGGGCGGTCTGGTGGTCTCCGGCATGGCGGAGGCGGTGGATGCCGGCGGCAATGTGGATCTGAGCAAGATCTACGCCGCGTTGATTGGTCGCCTGGATCGTCGTGGCCGCCTGTTGTGGTCCATGCCTAAGGGCCACGTTGAGGACAATGAGCACCAGTGGACAACCGCGGAGCGTGAAGTCTGGGAGGAGACCGGTATTTACGGTGAAGCCTTTGACACGCTTGGCACCATTGATTACTGGTTTGTCTCGGATGGCGTGCGCATTCACAAGACCGTGCACCACAACTTGCTGCGCTACGTGGACGGAGACCTCAATGATGAGGACCCGGAGGTCACCGAGGTCACTTGGGTGCCAATGAGCGAGCTCATCGAGCGCCTGGCGTATGCGGATGAGCGCAAGTTGGCCCGCATCGCGGTGAATCGTATGCCCGATCTGGCGCGAAAGGAACACCGGAACGAGCACCGCAACGAGCACAGCTCCGGAAGGGCCGCTCCGCAATGATTCGCCCGCGGCTCGCGGCCGCTACGTGCGCCATGTTGCTCGCTTCCGTGGGCGTTCAGCCTGCCGCGGCAATTCCGGTGCCTACCGATCCGGACCACCCGTCTGTCGCTTCCACCTGGGCAAATCCGGCCGTTCGCCCTTCCGATGGGTTGCGAGGGGAGCTTTTGCTTATCGACGCCCCGTTGTCCACCCCAGCCGCCAACCCCGCAATGTTTCACGTGAAACTTCGCGTAACCAACCACTCGGATGGGGTCCTTGAGGGCTTAAGCGTGACGTCGCGACGCGGACCGGTAACCGGTTCCGTGGCCGACCAACGCGTGGCAACCGTGGCGCAAGTGGGGGAGTACAGCAAGGTTGGCCAACGCATCGACGTGTCGGAGTCCCTACAGCCGGGCGACAGCACCGACGTGGAGTTTGACGTGGAGCTGCCCATGGATTGGGTGGGCGCCTACCCGGTCATGTTGCAGCTGACCGACGCCGACGGCACGACCTTAGATACTGAGCGCTTCCACCTAAACACGCGCGGCCCAGCTCCCGACGCGATGGCCCCAGGCGGGATCACCGCGATCTACCCAATCTCCGCGGAGGTGGACATCCTGCCGGGCGAAACCGGTGACGCACCGATGGACCCGCCGCTGATCCTGGCCTCCGAGCAACTGGCACACCAGCTCGCCCCGGGTGGACGTTTAGACGAGCTTGCGGAGAACTACCTTGACGCTATCGCTGACCGCGACACCGGCGAGGACGTGTCGAACGCCGTGTGCGCCGCCATCGACCCAGCCCTGATTGACACCGTGGACCGTATGAGCCGCGGCTACACCGTGTCCCCTAAACGCCCACCAGTGGTGGAGGAGCCGAAGCGACTGCGCGATTCTTGGGGAAGCGAGGAGACGACTGAACTCGGACTGCCGGGCATTGGCTCCGAGGACGCCAAAGCGTGGCTAGACAAAATGCGCCAGATTTCCGACAGCGGCTGCACTGTAGCCCTACCGTGGGCGAACACCGACCTCAACGCAGTTGCCCAAACGGGCGACCCCTGGCTGATGCGCGAAGCCATCGAACGTGGCCCATTCACCCTAGAGCGCATCCTTGGCCACGCCGGTGTGCTCAACACTGTGGTGCCTGCTGCGGGCTACGTGGCAGAAGATGTAGCGCCGGCGCTTGGCTGGGCGGACCACGCCCGTTCCCACATCAAGGACGAGGGATTAAGCGGCGCGTGGGAAAGCGCCGTGCAGGCCGCAACGGAGGAAGTCAACGGTGGTGTAAAAAGCGCCCTCGAACGCCAGGAGCAGGCCGCGCCTGACTGGGCCGCGGCGCCCGAGCCGACCGTGCCAGTGCGCGTGCTCACGGCAGGATCGGAGACTTCAGTGCCGGACACCAGCGGCTCATGGCTCGCTCCCGGCGTAGCCAGCCTAGACTACTCCGCCGCACTCAACGCCACGCTCGCCCAGATGGGGCAGACGCCGTCCACCATGGCCTACTCCAACCCGGCGTACCGCTTTAACTACGCCAAGGACTCCAAGCTTGCGCGCGACATCAACGCCGTTGCCGCGATCCAACTGGCTGCAAGCCAGGCCATGGTGCCCGCACCCGAAACGCTCGAGCCCGAAACGCCCGAACCTGAGCCGAACACCAACAACGTGCTGCTTAACCCGCCGGCAAGTTGGGACGCTGACTCCGCCGCCGCACTGCTCGGCTCCATCGCTTATCTGACCGCCGAGGGCTTCTCCCGCCCCGAGGGACTTGCACAGCTTGTGCTAGGCACGAACGTGGCGCCGGACGCTACGCCTTTGCGTTACAGCGACGCGGCTATCTACTCCGACGCCGAAATCTTAAGCGCCACCCAACAGGCCCGGTTTATCAATGACCTGTCCACGTTGTTGTCCTCCGACAGCTCGATCGCACTGACCCGCTACGGCTTTACCCTCCCGCTGCGCCGCGACATCCTCACCGCATTCGCACCTACAGGCAGGCGCTCCATCGGCGGCTACGCCGATGCCGCTGCAGTGACTACTAACCGCCTCACCGCCTCACGCGCTGAACTCAGCACCCTGCGCGCCGCCGTCACGCTGATCCCGCCGGGCAACGTGTACACGCGGACTTCTCCATCGAGCCCGCTGCTCATCGTCGCCCAAAACGGCATGCCGCTGCCAGTGGACACCACCATCGGCTACGTCTCCGCCGAGGGCGCACAACTCAACGTGCCGGAGACATTCCGCATCCCCGCTCGCGGCTCCGTCACCGTCACCATGACGGCAGACCTACCGCAAAACTCCCGCGACACCACGCTGCAGCTGTTCCTGGCCGGCAAGCAGGGCCAGGCGATCTCGCAGCCCGTGGACATTGCGGTGCGCACCCCGTCTTTGGCCTTAAGTGGCTGGGTGATAGTCCTTGGCGCGTTCGTCCTCTTCGCCCTGTTCGCCTTAATCGGCATGGGTGCAAGAAGGCGGAGGAGGGGGTTGGCGCCGCCGCACAAAAGCGAGGAGACAAGAAGCAAGCCCTCAACCACCACTAACCCAAATGGAGCATCGACGTGACTGAGAACCTGCGCAAGCGCATCGTTGCGCCGGCCCCGCCCGCGCCCGTGCCTGCGCCGCGCGAACCCAAGCCGGACCCAGTGGCGGAAACCGGTCAGCCCGACCGCTCCCTTCTGACCACCAGCCCCAAGGGTGAAACCCTCGCCGGTGGAACGAGTGCGGCAGCTGGTGCGGCAGTGGCCACCTTGGAAACGCCCGCCGCGCAAGAGGCTGAACCTACGAAGGACAACTCCGGCCAGGCCGTGGTGCGCGCAACCGGCTCCATGGCTGTTGCCACGCTGATCTCACGCATCACCGGATTCATCCGCACCGTCATGATCGGCGCGGCGCTCGGCCCGGCCGTCGCATCCGCGTTCAACACCGCCAACACGCTGCCGAACATCATCACCGAGATCGTGCTTGGCTCCGTGCTCACCGCACTCGTGGTGCCGGTGTTGGTGCGTGCGGAAAAGGAAGACCCGGACCGCGGCGAACGCTTCGTGCGCCAACTGTTCACACTCACACTGACGCTGATGGTGGTGGTGACCACCATCAGTGTTGTCACCGCACCTTGGCTCACCCGGCTGTTTCTTGATAACGACGGCAAGGTCAACGTCATCCAATCCACCTCATTCGCCTACCTTTTGCTGCCGCAGATCTTCTTCTACGGCATGTTCTCCCTGTTCATGGCAATCCTGAACACCAAGGAACACTTCAGGCCAGGCGCTTGGGCGCCGGTGGCGAACAACATTGTCTCCATTGCGGTCCTTGCCGCGTATATGGCGCTGCCGGGGCGGTTGAATGCGGCAGCGCCGGCGTCGATAAGCAACCCCCATGTGCTCCTGCTGGGGCTGGGTACGACGGCCGGTGTGGTGGTGCAGTGCCTGATCATGCTGCCCGCGCTGCGCAAGCTGGGGATCAACCTGCGGCCACTGTGGGGCATTGATGACAGGCTGAAGCAATTCGGCGGCATGGCACTGGCGATTATCACCTACGTGGCCATTAGTCAGGCCGGCTACATTGTGACCACCCGCATCGCCTCCAACGCGCACGAGGCTGCACCGTTTATCTACCAACAGCACTGGATGCTGCTGCAGGTGCCATACGGCATCATCGGCGTGACCCTGCTGACCGCGATCATGCCGCGCCTGTCACGCAAGGCAGCTGACGGCGACGATACGGCCGTGGTCCGCGACCTGACCTTGGGCACCAAGCTGACGTTCATCGCGCTGATCCCCATCATCGTGTTCATGACAGCGCTTGGTCCCGACATCGGGCACGCGCTGTTTGCCTACGGCGACTTCGACCCAGACGCCGCGCGCACCCTGGGCCTGACCATCAGCTTCGCCGCGTTCACACTGATTCCTTACGCGCTAGTCATGCTGCACCTGCGCGTGTTCTACGCGCGTGAAGAGGCCTGGACGCCCACCTTCATCATCGCCGGCATCACCCTGACCAAGGTGCTGCTGAGCATGCTCGCACCCCTTGTGGCCAACCGCCCGGAGCACGTGGTGGTGCTCCTCGGTGCGGCCAACGGATTCGGCTTTGTCGCCGGTGCCGCCATCGGCGCGCTACTACTCAAGCGCAAGCTAGGCACCCTGGACATGCGCTCAGTGCTGCAGACCTCGCTCTGGGCGCTGATATCTGCAGTCATCGGTGTGGCCGTGATGTTCGGCCTGCGCTGGCTGGTACGCGACGTAGCCGGTATAGACATGCCTCACTTCCTGGGCCAGCTGATCCACCTGCCTTCCCTGGGCTTCTTGTTTGAGGTTGGCATCCTGGGCGTGCTCTTTCTCATTGCCACCGGTCTTGTGCTGGCACGCTCCGGCCTGCCAGAGGTGCAGAACCTGGGCCGCGCCCTAGCCCGCATCCCGGGCATGGGCCGCTTCATCCGTCCGGATGAAGAACGCGCCATTGACACCGGTGAAGTGGACCCGCGCGAAATGTCCACCCAGTTCCTCGCCGCCGATACGTTCAACGCGTCGCCGGTGCCACCGCCAATGTCTGCCGGCGTTGTGCGTGGGCCCCGCCTGGTGCCGGGCGCGCTGGTTTCGGACGGCCGCTTCCGCCTGATTCGGGACCACGGCGCCACGGCCGGCGCCCGCTTCTGGCAGGCCCGCGAAGTGGCAACCGGGCGCCCTGTGGCGCTGACATTTGTGGACACCACCGGAGCCTCCCCAATGGCGCCGGCCAGCCCGCGCGAAGCTGCTATCGACGCCGCAAGCGTTGCACGCCGCACCCGCAAACTGGCCAAGCTTGGGCACCCCGCGGTGGCGGACAACATTGAAATCCTGTCCTACCGCACAGGCGCCTTGATTGTGGCCGACTGGGTAGAGGGCACCTCCGTGAAGGCGGTGTGCGAATCCGGCCAGACCCTGCACACAGAGGCCGTGGCCAACGCCCTGGCACCACTGGCCGGCGCCATGGCCGCCGCCCGCAACGTAGACGTTCCCCTCGGCCTGGACAACCGCCAGCGCCTGCGCGTGGACACCGAAGGCAAGATCCGCCTGGCTTTCCCAGCCGTGCTGCCTGACTCTTCTGCCGTCAACGACGCCGCAAGCTTCGCCTCCGCCATGGAGCTGCTCACCGCCAACGTAAACTCCGACGCGCTGGAAGAGATCACGCGCAACACGCGTGCACTTGTAGAGGCCGACGCGATCGAAACCCACGACTTTCGCGACCTCCAAGCCGCCCTTCGCCGGGAAGCGAACCTGCCGGGGACCGTGACGGAGCCTGCTTCTGAGACAGATTCCGACGCTGCAACGAGCACGCTGGACTTCACAGCCGAGGACTTCGGGCCCGCAGCCGATCACACCGAGGACCCCGACGCACTGCGCGGCGGCTTCGGCGCCGGCAGCTTCAGCCCGGTCGTCGTGGCACTACTGACTGCGATTGCGGTGGCGGCTGTCATGATGATCGCCGCCCTGACCGTCTACCTCATCGGCGCATTCAGTGGCGAAGAATCCGACGGCCCGGTCAGCCCGGTCGGCGCCACCACCAGCGCGCCACACCCGACCACCACCGAGGCATCCACGCTGCCCGTAGTCATCCGCCCGCTGCTCGCCACCACGGACTCCACAGATTCAACGGACGGGGACGTGCACAACCTCGTGGACCAGGACAACACCACCTCTTGGACCACCACTCGCGACACTGCGGTGGTGCTTCGCGGCGGCGATGTCACCGGCCCGTTTCGCCTTGAGCACATGCTTATCGACGCCCCAACCGACAGCGGCCCCTACGAAATCTATGGGATACCCGCGGACTTTTCCGACGCCTCTGCTGGTTCTGCTGGGAGTTTGACCCGCGAGCAGTGGTCCCAGTTCCCGCTGCTGGCTAGCGGCACCTTCCACAAAGGCCAGAACAACATTGACGTTGATGCGCGTGAAGTCAGCGGCGTGGTGATCTACCTGCCGCCCTACGAAGACAGTGCTGGTTCTGACAATGCTGGTTCTGAGGCTGCCGGTGAGGTGACGCTGCGCAACGTCTCCTTGATCGGCTATATGAAGTAGGCGCGTGTGCACATAACCCGTGTCCACTAAAGTGTGCACGCAATGTGTAGCGGAGCGCGCATGCAAGAAGGCATAGTTAAACCCGTCATGTTTTTTCGGGGGATACACAGGGGGAACTATGCCGCACCGCTCCGACATCCAGCTGGCTTCTGACTACGTCAATGGTGACGTCCGCGCGTTTCGAGTAATTGTGAAGCGCCACCACCAACGCATGTTTTACACCGCACGCAGTTACGCGCGCGATGAGTTTGATGCCCAGGACATCGTGCAAGAGTCGCTGTTTCGCGCCAGCCGCAGCATGCACACGTACCGCGGGGACGCGAAGATGTCCACGTGGCTGCACCGCACGGTGACCAACGTGGCGTATGACTTTTACCGTCGTACGGAAACCAGAAACGGCAGCGTGGTCAGTTATGACGACGGGGACACGATCACCCAGGACAACCACCGTTTCTTGTCGCATGACCCGACAACCACGGTGGAGTCCTTCCTGGCACTGCGCCAAGCGGTGGCGAATCTTCCCTCCACACACCGTAAGGCGCTTCTGCTTATAGACGTCTACGGGATGAGCGTCGAATCCGCCGCCACCACATTGGGCGTGCGCCCCGGGACAGTGAAATCTCGCCGTTTCCGTGCACGTCAATTGGTTGCCGCAGCCGTGGCTGAAGCCTAAGTAGGTTGCGTCGCTACACTACGTAGTTATGACGAATCCGGGATTTATTAACGTGGGTAACCTTGGTGCGGATGCGGTGGGGGAGGGCGTCGAAAAGCAAGATGCTCCGGTGCACAACCTGATCATTATCGGCTCCGGTCCGGCAGGCTACACGGCGGCGATTTATGCCGCGCGTGCGGAGCTGAAACCGCTGGTGTTTGAAGGCTATGAGTACGGCGGTGAGCTGATGAACACCACCGAGGTGGAGAACTTCCCCGGCTTTGATGCGGGTGTGATGGGCCCGGATCTTATGGAGAACATGCGTGAGCAGGCCGAGAAGTTCGGCGCTGACCTGCGCAGCGAATTGGTTACTCGGGTGGATTTCTCCAACGCTGACGGCTTGAAGAAGGTGTACGTGGATGATGAGGTTTACCAGGCCAAAGCCGTGATTTTGGCTACAGGTGCGGCGCCGCGTCACCTGGGTGTGCCGGGTGAGGAGCAGCTGACCGGCCGCGGTGTGTCCACCTGCGCTACCTGTGACGGATTCTTCTTCAAGGACCACCACATTGCCGTTGTTGGCGGTGGCGATTCCGCGATGGAGGAGGCCACCTTCCTTTCCAAGTTTGGCTCCAAGGTCACGCTGATTCACCGCTCCGAGAACTTCCGCGCCTCCAAAATCATGCTGGAGCGTGCACGTGAAAACGACAAGATTGAGTTCCTCACCAACACCGTCGTGGAATCCGTGGTTGATGGCGGCGGCAAGGTAGAGGGGCTCAACGTGGTTAACACGGTCACCGGCGAGAAGTCCGTGCTGGACGCCACGGCGCTGTTTGTGGCCATTGGGCACGATCCGCGCTCCGGGTTCCTTGAGGGCCAGGTAGCTGTGGATGAGGGCGGCTACGTCACGGTGGCGGATCCGTCCACGGCAACGAGTGTTCCGGGCGTGTTCGCGGCCGGTGACTTGGTGGACAAAACCTACCGTCAGGCCATCACTGCGGCGGGCTCTGGTTGCCGTGCGGCACTGGACGCGCAACATTACTTGGCCGCACTCTAACACCTTTGCCGGTTGCCAACTAGGATGTGAGGCTATGAACGCTCCAATTGATGTCACCCAGGCCACTTTCAAATCTGAGGTGGTAGACGCCGACACCCCTGTGCTGGTGGACTTCTGGGCCGAATGGTGCGGCCCGTGCAAGAAGCTCGGCCCAATTCTGGACGAAATTGCTGCTGAGATGGGCGATTCGGTCAAGGTTGCCAAGGTCAACGTTGACCAGGAGCGCACCCTTGGCGCGATGTTCCAGGTCATGTCTATCCCGACTGTCTTGCTGTTTAAGGGCGGCGAGAAGGTCGATGAGTTTGTCGGCGTCCGCCCGAAGAGTGAGATTGTGAAGCGCGTCCAGGCGCAGATGTAATATGCCGGAAATTCTTCGCGTCGGTGATTCGAGCGCGCGTGTGGCTGAGGTCCGCACCGCGCTTGCTCGTATCGGCGTTCTTGAGGGCTTTGAGGGCAGTGTTGCTGACTTTAACTCCAGGCAGTTTTCCAAGCAGGAGATGCTTTTCGACGCTGCGTTGGAGCAAGCCATCCGCGCCTTCCAACAGTCCCGCGGCATCGTTCCCTCTGGGACAATCGATGACTTGACGCTGCGTGAGCTGCGCGAAGCGTCCTACACGTTGGGTGCGCGCGTGCTGAGTTATCAGCCGAGCCAGCTCATGGTGGGCGACGATGTGACGCAGCTGCAGAATCAGCTGCATGAGCTGGGTTTTTATCAGCATCGTGTGGATGGGCGTTTTGGCCCTGATACGCATGAGGCTCTGGCGAACTTCCAGCTGGACACCGGTCTTGAAGACGACGGCGTCTGCGGCCCTGAGACGCTGCGCGCGCTGAGCCTTTTGGGCCGGCGCATTACCGGCGGTTCCGCGCACAATATTCGTGAGCGTGAGCATGTGCGTCAGGCGGGTCCACACCTGTCCGGCAAACGTGTGGTGATTGACCCGGCGCTTGGCGGGGATGACCACGGCACGGCGGTATCTGGCCGCTTTGGTGAGATTCATGAGGAAGAGATTCTGTGGGATCTCGCCGGCCGCATTGAGGGCCGTATGGTTGCCGCGGGTATGGAGACGATCCTGTCGCGGCCGCGTGGGGATAACCCGTCGACGAAGGCCCGCGCCGACCTGGCAAATGGCTTTGGCGCTGACGTGGTGATTTCCCTGAAGTTGGACCGCTACAGCAACGAGAAGGCCAACGGCACTGCCACGTTTTACTTTGGTTCTGAGCAGGGCACGTCCTCCATGACCGGTGAAGTGCTCTCCGGGTTCATCCAGCGCGAGATTGCTGCACGTACTGACCTGCAGAATTGTCACAACCACGGCCGTACGTGGGACATGTTGCGCATGACGCAGATGCCTACCGTTGAGGTGGTGTTGGGGTACGTGACCAACCCTGGCGATGTTGCCGTGTTGACGGATCCGAAGCAGCGAGACGCGATCGCGGAGGCGATCGTGGTTGCTGTCAAACGCCTCTACCTGATGGAGATGGATAACCAGCCGACCGGCACGTATAACTTCTCCGACTTGCTGCGCGAGGAACAGGCGTAGCGCCTGGAGTAGCACCTGGTAAAGCGCCTACAGCGGCAGGTAGAGCGTGGTCCGGGTCTAGCCGTGCATGAGCTCCATGATGCGCTCGAAGTCGTCGCGGTCTCCGAACTCCACCACGATCTTGCCTTTGCGCTTACCCATGGTGACAGACACCTTGGTATCCCACACGTCTGCGAGGCGCTCGGCGGCGCTCTGGAGATACTCCGGTTGCGGCGTCGGGGTACGCTTCGGCTTCTCCGGAGCCTTACCGTTGTTATTAATCAGGGTTACGGCTTCTTCCGTTGCGCGCACAGACAGGCCTTCGGCCACAATCCTCTCGGCGAGGCTGTCTTGGGCGTTCGTTGTAGCGTCGCCAAGCTTGATGCCCAAAAGCGCACGAGCGTGGCCGGCGGACAGGACTCCGGCTGCGACCCGGCGCTGCACCGCAACCGGCAACCCCAGCAGGCGAATCGCATTGGTCACAGCCGGGCGAGAGCGGCCAAGCTTGTCAGCCAGCTGCTCCTGGGTTACGCCGAATTCCTGCAAAAGCTGCTGGTAGGCGGCCGCTTCTTCCAAGGGGTTGAGCTGGACGCGGTGGATGTTTTCCAACAACGCGTCCCGGAGCATGTCCTCGTCGGAGGTTTCGCGGACGATCGCAGGGATGTGCTTTAAACCCGCCTTAGAGGCGGCACGCCAGCGGCGCTCACCCATGATGAGCTCGAAGCCCTCACGCGTATCGCGGACCACAATCGGCTGGAGCAGGCCGAACTCGCGGATCGAGTGGACAAGCTCCGCAAGGTCATCCTCATCGAAGACCTGTCGCGGCTGCTTCGGGTTCGGGATGATCTGGCCAAGCGGGATCTCCTGGTAGCGCGCGCCACCGACCGGCATCGGGGAAAGCGCGTTTTCCGCACTCGCCGCCACCGTCGGGGCACCCTTCACACCAACCTGCGGAGCCCCCTTTGTGCGCTTCGGCTTCGCACTGGGCTTTTCAGCGGGCCTCTCAGCTGCCTTAGCAGGCTCCTGATCCGCAGGCTTCTGCTTGCCAAAGATGATGTCGGACGCTCCGCCACCAATGCCGCCGGTCTTGCCGGACTTGTCCATCTGTGCCGGGGCCGAGGGGATCAACGCACCTAGGCCGCGGCCAAGGCCGCCTTTGCGTTCCTGTGCCATTGTTTAGTCCTCCTCGATCTCGTAACTCGTATCCGCATCCAGCTGGGCGTATACCTCCGGGCTCACGCCGATCGGCCCGGTAGTGGGGTGCGGTGTGTAGTCGCCGCGGTTGTGCAGCTCCTTCGCAGCATCAATGTAGGCCAACGCGCCGCGGGAAGTCGGGTCGTATTCCACAACCGTCTGGCCAAACCCAGGCGCCTCTGACACCTTCACGGAGCGCGGGATCATGTTGCGCAGCACCACCTCACCAAACTGGCTGCGCACTTCCTCCGCAACATCGGCGGCTAGCTTCGTGCGTGCGTCATACATAGTCAGCAGCACCGCAGCAATGTGCAGGTTCTGGTTCAGGTGCTCGCGGATCATGCTGATGTTGTTCAGCAGCTGACCCACGCCCTCAAGCGCGTAGTACTCGCACTGAATCGGAATCATCACCTCATCCACAGCGGTCATTGCGTTGATGGTGAGCAGGCCCAACGAGGGCGGGCAGTCAATGAATACGTAATCGAATCCGTGTGATTCGACGAAGCCGCGCCTCAATGCATCGTAAAGCCGGTACTCCCTGCGTACCATGCTGACCAGTTCAATTTCCGCACCCGCCAGGTCAATGGTTGCAGGGATGCAGAACAGGTTCGGGTTGTCCGGGTTCGGCTGCATCGCCTCATCTGGTGTTGCGTGGCCGATCAGGATCTCGTAGGAGGACAGGGTGCCGGAGGTATGCTCCGCGCCAAGCGCCGTCGAGGCATTGCCCTGCGGATCCAGATCCACCACCAGCACCTTGTGCCCTTGCTTAGCCAGAGCGGCAGCAATGTTCACACTTGTGGTGGTTTTACCCACGCCGCCTTTTTGGTTTGCAACCGTAAATAAGCGCACGTTGCTCATCGGTCTACCTCCGCACAATCCTGATCAACGTGGTCGGCTCTGCAAGCGCCGCACCCACAGTGAAAATCTCGGCGTCCCCGCCACCGGCTTTGGTCACTTCCTTACGGTCGCGTTCGAGCTCTTCGCTTACAGACGCCCCCTTCAACGCCACCATCTGCCCCCCATGTTTCACCAACGGCAAGGACCACCCAGCGAGCTTGCCTAGCGGCGCCACGGCACGGGAGGTTACTGCGTCGAACTGGCCTTGCTTCTGCTCCTCAGCACGCCCGCGGACAACCGTGACGTTATCCAGCTTGAGCGCCTCTTTGACCTCGCCCAGGTACACCGAGCGCTTCAGCAGCGGCTCAATCAACGTGATCTGCAAGTCTGGGCGGGCAATGGCAAGCGGGATGCCCGGCAGGCCAGCCCCGGAACCGATATCCGCTACTTTAAGGTTCTGCTCGAATGCCTCACCGACCACCGCACAGTTAAGAATGTGGCGATCCCACAGGCGGTCCACTTCCTTCGGGCCGATGAACCCACGCTCAGCCGCGGTTATTGCCAGCGAATCATGGTACGCCACCGCAAGGTCTAAGCGGTCTCCAAAGATCTCTCTGGCTTGATCGGGCAACTGATCTGACACGGCTGTGTACTCCTTGCTCAGGTGGGCGTTCTGCAGTGGCCTGCAGTGGCGCAGTGTTGTTCCATAGATATTAGTCAACGCCGACACACACCATACAGCCACTTCCATATCCGCAGGTAGGCACCAAAAAACCGGCAACCCCGATCCGAAGGACCGAAGAGGCCGGTATGTGGGGTGAAACTAGCGGCCTACTTACCCTGCTTGCGCTGCTTCTTGGTGCGCTTATCCACAGTGCGTGCACCAACCACGGGTGCAGACGCACGCTTTGCCTCACGCTTTGCTGCTTCTTCTGCTTCCTCTTCCTTATCCATCTTGTCGTAGACAATGCGAGTCTGGAAGAAGGTCCACACGTTGTTGGCCAGCATGTAGAACAGCAGGCCAACGTGCCAGAGGAAGCCGGACGCCAAAATCATGACCGGCATGATCCACAGCATCATGTTGTTCATCATGCCCATCTGGGATTCCATCATCTTTGCGGTATCACCAGTGGGTGCGGCAACCTTGCCGGCTGCACGACGCTCATTCTGACGGTTGATAGAAATACGGGCGTTGAAGTGCACGAAGACTGCGGAGATGATCACCAGCGGCAAGCACACCGCGATGATGTGAGTACGCGTCAGGTCACCGCCAGTAAACGCCTCAAACGCGGCCTCCGGCATGGACATGTATGCGGACAGCGGCACGCCGAAGAAGTCAGCATCTAGGAAGGATTGCACATCTTCCACCGGGAAGGCGTAGTTGGCGGTCTCGCGGTTAACTTCAACGCTCAGCGGGTCGTTCTGACGCGCGGTGCGGTTAAAGGAACGCAGCACGTGGAACAAGCCAAGGAAGATTGGCATCTGTACCAGCGGCACGATGCAGGAGGCCAATGGGTTGACGCCCATTTCCTTCTGCAGCTTGCGCATCTCTTCGGCCATTTTTGTCTGGTCGTTTTTGTACTTCTCGCGGACTTCCTGCATCCGCGGCTGTACTTCTTGCATCTTGCGCATGGAGCGCATCTGGTTGACCATCGGCTTGACCAGGAAGATGCGCACCGTGAAGGTCAAAAGCACAATGGCCAGGATCCAGGAGATGCCGGAGGATTTGGGCAGGACAAAGCCGAGGGCTTCGTGCCAGAACCTCAGCACCCACGAGATTGGCCAGTAAATAAAGTTCAGCACTGTTCGGTGTTTCTCCTCGTTGTCTTTTCCGCTTCGCCCGCGCTGCCGGGTACCGGATCGTATCCTCCGGGATGCCACGGGCCGCACTTACACACTCGTGCCGCTGCCATCGCGCCACCTCGCACAGCTCCGTGACGTGATACAGCCTCAAGCGCATACGCGCTGCATACAGGCATGAAGCGACAAGTGCCACCCATCTTAAGGGGCGAGAGATATTTTTGGTAGCCACGCACGGCGTTCACCATGACTTTTGCTAGAGGCCCTTTGGCTTGGGGAATTTCCTCGCCCAGAAAGTTGAAGTACGGCATTTAACGCTTCTTCAACGCCCTAGCCAGCGCGGATCCAAACTCCCGGGCTAGCTCCTCGCTGGTTGCGGTTGCTGCCGGTGGCAGTGCTCGCACCACCACATCGTGGTGGGGCTCTAGCTTATCGACGCGCCCCGCAAACACCACAGCCCTCAACCTCCGCGACACCGCATGCCGTGTCACAGCATTGCCGACTTGTTTGCTCACGACCAGCCCGAAGCGGGGCCCACCGTGGATAACAAGGTCTTCGCGGGCGTAGACATGCACCACTAATGTACGAGACCCCGCGCGCACTCCTCGACGCATCGTCTGTTTGAAGTCAGCCGACGAGGTCAGTTTGTGCGGGCGGGGTAACACGAGCGTGGGCTATACGCTTATGCCTGTATGCCTGTATGCCTGTGCGCTCTTATGCGCTCAGCTTTGCGCGGCCCTTCTTGCGGCGCGCGGAGACGATGGCGCGGCCGGCACGGGTACGCATGCGAGCACGGAAGCCGTGCTTGCGGGAGCGACGGCGATTGTTCGGCTGGAAAGTCCGCTTAGACACGGAAATACTCCTTCGGTTGCACGAACGGCCAGCTTGCGCTCACACGGATTGCCCGCATGTGCACCAGCTCCGGGGCCTAGACCGTCCGGTGGTGAAACGTTGTAAGTGAGATTGCGTTGCGTGATGTGGATCATCGCGCTCGCATGCACCGTCCCGGGAAGGTGCTCTCCAAAAGTCACTGATGTGACAGACCATGTCAGGGTACGTGATTGAAAGGCGTTGCTACAAATCGCCGCGCCGCATGTCGCCAGCTTTCTTTTGGGTACCCCCGGAATTACAACTGTGTGTTTTTCCGCAGGTGGGAGGGGAAATCGCCGATCCAGCCAGCGGCACAGTAATTGTCTATTCATTTAGTGACAAAACGCATGTTCGAGCGCGGAAGTTATCCACAGGGGTACTCACAGGCATTTGCTAGACAGTGCAAGGTGGGACGCGGTAACAATGTTTTATCACCACAAAATCACAGACCCCTATTGTGGAGTCCTGTGGATAACTGTGAAGTTCTGGTTGAGACTTTCGCGAATTTCCGCTAGTTTCTGCAGGTACAAGCGTTGTACACAGAAAATCACAGTTATCCACAGCTAAACATGCTCCTGTGGATAACCCCGGTGGAAGGAGTTATCCACAGGTGTGTATAACCTTGTGGAACAACAGGTCGCGGGCTTATCGGTCCGGATCTAACTTGTGAATTGCTGTTAATTCTTGTGAGGAGCTGCCGTGGCCGATCAGCAACTCGAGTCACTGTGGCGTGACCTCGTTGCGGAGTTGTTGCAACTTTCTGAACGACCCAACTCATCCGTACCTACGTTGACCCACCAACAGCGCGCCTACCTCCAGTTGGTGCGCCCGGAAGTGCTGGTCAACGGCTACGTGGTGCTAACTGCACCGCATGCCGCGGCCAAGTCAGTAGTAGAGGAATCCCTAGCGCCGCACATCACTACGCTCCTGCAGTCGCATTTGGGAACGCCATGCACGCTCGCTGTAACCCTGGCCGCGCCAGAACCGGAACCTGAACCTGTCATTCCCCCGGTTCAGGAGCAGTGGGCGCCGAGCCAAACGACGCAGACCGCAGTGGGGGAGCAGATGCCGATGGGACTTGATGAGCTGGCGCAGATGCACGCCCAGCAAATGGCAGCAAACGCTGGCGCACACCTCGTCGTCCCCCAACGTATCCCGCGTGAAAAGCCTGCTCATGACCCTGATCGGGAGGCAAGCCTGAACCCGAAGTACACCTTTGAAAACTTCGTTATTGGCTCTTCCAACCGCTTTGCCAATGGTGCAGCGGTAGCCGTCGCTGAAAATCCGGCCCGTGCTTACAACCCACTGTTTATTTGGGGTGGCTCCGGCCTGGGCAAGACCCACTTGCTGCATGCCGCTGGTAACTACGCGCGTGTGCTGCAGCCAAACTTGCGCATTAAATATGTGTCATCGGAAGAATTCACCAATGACTACATCAACTCCGTGCGTGATGACCGTCAGGAATCCTTCAAACGCCGCTACCGCGACCTGGACATTTTGATGGTGGATGACATCCAGTTCCTCGAAGGCAAGGAAGGTACCCAGGAGGAGTTCTTCCACACCTTCAACGCGCTGCACCAGTCCAACAAGCAGATCATTTTGTCCTCAGACCGCCCGCCGCGTCAGCTGACCACGCTTGAAGACCGCCTGCGTACCCGCTTCGAAGGCGGCCTCATTACAGACGTTCAGCCGCCAGACTTAGAAACCCGCATCGCAATTCTGCTGAAAAAGGCAGCTGCGGACGGCACGCACGTCAGCCATGACGTCCTCGAACTCATCGCCACGCAATTCCAAAGCTCCATCCGAGAGCTCGAAGGCGCGCTGATCCGCGTGTCCGCGTACTCTTCGCTGATCAATGAGCCAATCACCATGGAGGTGGCACAGGTTGCGCTTCGGGACATTCTTCCCGACGAAAGCGATATCCACATCACTGCCACCGCCATCAAGGAGGCCGCAGCGGAGTACTTCAGCGTGGCCGTTGACCAGCTCACTGGCGCCGGAAAGACCAGGCAGGTGGCCCACGCGCGCCAGATTGCCATGTATTTGTGCCGCGAGCTGACGGAACTCTCGCTGCCCAAAATTGGCGACGAGTTCGGCGGCAAAGACCACACCACCGTCATGTATGCGGATCGCAAAATCCGTAAGGAGATGACGGAAAACCGTGAGACGTACGACGAAATCCAGGAACTTACACAAATTGTGAAGAACCGCGCCCGCGGCGCTTAACGCACATTCCTTCCGGGCTCACCCGAGCCGCGGACAAGGACCTTCAGACCTCTGGGGGTCCTTTTTTGGATTGCGGCAGCATGTTGCCAAACCGGGGTTATCTGCCGCAATTACCACCTGCTAGACAACATTTCTCATGTCCAGTCAGTCATTGGACACGGGGCTTATTGGACACGGGCCCACCAGGTTCCGCTCGGCAATCCCGACGAGGCGCACTGACAGAAAGTCACAGGCAGTAAGGCACTAGCAGACATTGCAAAATTCACGATGAGTCAAGACAACTGACCTGGGGAAACACGAAACCCAAAACATTATCTGCTAGTGGCACAACTCGATCTCACCCCGGTAAAGCCCAAACAGACACCAAACCTGGCAATTACCTGGCAGCGAATGCAACTATCCCCGGTTTGGCAACATGCTGCCGCAATCCAAAAAAGGCCCCCACTGGTCGAGAGGCATGCCAAGCCACAAGTACGCCAGGACAAGAGCGAACCAGTCCACGGGCAAGTCAACCCACAGATACGCAAGGCCAAGTCAGTAACAACCCAGAACAACCCAGAGACCTGCACAAACACCAACAGTCCACAGTAATCCACAGACTTATCCACACCTGTGTAATTACATAGATGTTATTCACAATCTGCAGGACAACACCACAACAAAAGCAACCCCGCTCACCCCCTGGGGACAAACCACACATTCTTGTGAGTAATCGGTGGACAACTCACAGGAGAAATGTGGATGAAATCCCACGCCTAGAATCTATCCACAGCGCGCAGCCGTTCATCCACACCTTGTCCACACAACACTCACACTCCAGATAACTCTCATGAGCTGCGCAAACAACACGTTATCCACAGATTGCACAGGACTTACTGTTCTTACCAACTCTTTTACTTGTAATTCATTGGGAGAAACAGGGGATGTGCACAGCCCGCCGAAACGCGATCGAATTACAAAACTTCTAGGGCCCCTCAGGTGAGATTTGTGGCGTCGTTGCCTAGAGTGAAAACGGTAATTCCAAGAATCTTGTTTTAAGGGGGCCAGCGCGCGCCATGGTTGAGAGCTCAGTGTCATTCCGTGTTCAGAAGGAAGATCTTTCTGAGGCTGCCTCGTGGGTTGCGCGTTCCTTGCCTACGAAGAACACACAGCCGGTGCTTCGCGCTGTTGTGATTACAGCGGATGATCACGGTTTGGAGTTCGCGGGCTTTGACTATGAGGTTTCCAGCAAGGTTCGGATTAATGCCGATATTGATCAGCCGGGGCGTGTGGCTGTGGCGGGTAAGTTGTTGGCGGATATCGTCGCAAATATGCCTTCTGGCCCGGTGGAGGTTTCCACTAACGGCAACAAGCTGCAGCTCAAAGGAGGTTCGGCTAAGTTCGAACTACCGCTGATGGGTTTGGATGATTACCCGCAGCTGCCTAGTTTGCCGGAGGTTACGGGCAAGATTTCGCCGGCGGCGCTGACTGCAGCGGTGACCCAGGTGGCGTCTGCTGCTGGTCGTGATGACACGCTGCCAATGCTTACCGGTATCCACATGGAGGTAAGCGGCACGCACCTGAAGCTGACGGCAACGGACCGTTTCCGTTTGGCGTTGCGTTCCTTGGAGTGGGAGCCGACGTCTCCAAGCGTTGAAGCGAAGCTGCTGATCCCGGCGAAGACGCTGTTGGATAACGCGCGCACGCTGGATACGCATATTGATGAGCCGGTGGAGATCGCTGTCGGTGGTGCTGACAACGTTGGTGCGGACGGCCTGTTTGGTTTGCACGTGAGCAACCGCGAAACCACCACGCGCATGTTGGATGCGGATTTCCCGAATGTCGCACCGCTGCTTCCGAAGACTCACACTTGTATTGCCACGGTGGAGATTTCACCGCTGATGGAATCTATTCGTCGTGTGTCGCTGGTTGCGGACCGCAATGCGCAGATCCGCCTGCACTTTAAGCAGGGCGAGCTGACCTTGTACGCATCTGGTGCGGATTCCGGTGAGGCGTCTGAGACCATCCCGGCTGCGTTCACCGGTGAAGACGAGCTGCTCATCGCCTTTAACGCTGGCTACCTGCGCGATGGCCTTGGGGTGATTGGTACGGATCGTGTGATGTTTGGCTTCACGGAAGCTTCGCGTCCGGCGATTATGGTGCCGGAGCCGGAGGAGCTTCCGGAGGCGAATGCGGACGGCACCTTCCCCACCCCGGATACTTACTTCACGTACCTGCTGATGCCGGTGCGTTTGCCGGGTTAAGCACCAGGTTAAGTGCCGGATTAAGTGTTTGTCTCTGAGCTGGATCTGCGCGATTTCCGCTCGTGGCCGGAGTTGCATCTGGACCTTGAGCCGGGGGTGACGGTCTTTGCTGGCCGCAACGGTCACGGCAAAACCAACATTGTTGAGGCGGTGTATTACACCTCGCACCTGGGCAGCCATCGGGTGTCTACGGATACGCCGCTGATTCGCACCGGTCAGGACAACGCTCGTGTTTCTGCGACCACTATTAATAATGACCGCGCGCTGACCACCCACCTGCTGATCAAGGCTGCTGGTGCAAACCAGGCCCAGATTAACCGCACGCGTTTAAAGAGCCCGCGTGAGGTTTTGGGCGTGTTGCGTACGGTGTTGTTTTCGCCGGAGGACCTGCGGCTTGTGGTTGGTGAGCCCGCGGAGCGTCGCCGTTTTTTGGATGAGTTGCTCTCGCTTCGCACACCAAGGATTGGTGGGGTGCGGGCGGATTATGATCGGGTGTTGCGCCAGCGCAATGCGCTGCTGCGCACGTCAAACATGGTGCTGCGCCGCGGTTACCAGGATGAATCGGGCGCGGCGGCTCTGTCCACGCTTGATGTCTGGGACGCCCAGCTTGCAAGTTTGGGAAGCCAGTTGGTCACCGCGCGCCTTTTGCTTATCGACGCTATAGCGCCCCTCATCACCTCCGCCTACGCCAGCGTGGCACCGGAGTCGCGCCCTGCAAGCGTGCGCTATAAATCAACCGTTAACTTCGGCCAGGAGCGTGATCCTGCAACGTTCGAGGCGGCGTTGCTGGCGGAGTTGGGCAGGCGCAGGAAAGAAGAGATCGACCGCGGCACTACCTTGGTGGGTCCGCACCGCGATGACTTGGTGCTCATGCTGGGCGATACTCCGGCGAAGGGCTACGCCTCCCACGGCGAGACCTGGTCGTATGCGCTGTCGCTGCACTTGGCGGAGTACCAGTTGCTCTCTGAACAGGGATCCGCACCCGTGTTGATTTTGGACGACGTGTTTGCGGAGCTGGATGCCAAAAGGCGCGAGCGTTTAGTTCACGTTGCTGAAGAAGCCGAGCAGGTATTGATCACGGCTGCGGTGGGTGATGATTTGCCGGCAAACCTGCATGACGCCGTAGCGGCGCGCTACATGGTGACTATGGAGGACGGGGTGAGCACAATTGCAGGATCTGGTTAAAACCACGTTTCTTCTCACCCGCGAAATGGCGCGCAAGCGCGGCGGACGCGTCCCGGATCTTTCCCGCCAGGGCACGCTGCCTTTGCCGAAGCGAAGTGCTGCAGCACTAGGCGCTCCGGCGGCGGAGGCGCTGGTGCCGGGGTTGGAGGTTGGGGGGTTTGATGGGGCGTCGATAAGCAAGAAAAGCCCTGGGCGACCAACCGGGATAGATGGGCGAGCCATGCCGCGTCGCATGCAGGTGAGTTCTTTTAATTCGCTGGTAGGTAGGGAAATTAAACGCCGCGAGTGGAGCGAAAACATGGCCTACGGCTGGGTCATGGGCAACTGGGAAACCCTGGTGGGCGAGAAAATTGCGCAACACACTACCGTGCACATGATTAAGGACAGTGAAGTGCACATTGAGTGCGACACCACCGCCTGGGCTACGCAGCTGAAATACATGCAATCCACCGTGCTGCGCCTCATTGCAGACAAGGTGGGGCCCGAAGTGGTGACCAAACTACATATTTATGGGCCGAAGACGCCGTCCTGGCGCAAGGGTCCGCTTCACGTGAAAGGCCGCGGGCCGCGCGACACTTACGGATAAGCGCACAAAACGCCCTCTAACGGATTCGCGTGCTGCCTGGGCATGTCCCCACAAGCGTGTAAGATACAAGGGGTTAAACGCGCCTATGGGCGCTTGTGAAGACTAAAAGAGGAGTGTCCCTTTCCGTGGCTGAACAAGTACCGCATTATGACGCCTCATCGATCACCATTCTGGAGGGCCTTGAGGCCGTCCGTAAACGTCCCGGCATGTACATCGGTTCCACCGGTGCGCGTGGCCTGCACCACCTGGTGTGGGAGGTTGTGGACAACTCTGTAGATGAGGCGATGGCGGGGTATGCGGATCGCGTCGATGTCACCCTGCTTGAAGACGGCGGGGTGCAGGTCGTAGACAACGGCCGCGGCATCCCAGTGGAGATGCACCCGACAGGCGCACCAACTGTCCAGGTTGTTATGACCCAGCTGCACGCCGGCGGCAAGTTTGACTCGGAGTCATACGCCGTTTCCGGTGGTCTGCACGGTGTTGGTATTTCCGTGGTGAACGCACTGTCCACCCGCGTTGAGGCGGATATTAAGCGTGACGGCAAGCACTGGATTCAGAAGTTTGAGGCTGCGAAGCCCGAGCCACTGGTTGAGGGCGGCAACGCCCGCGGCACCGGCACCACCATCCGTTTCTGGCCGGATCCGGAAATCTTTGAAACGGTTGAGTTCAATTACGACACGATTGCTCGCCGCCTGCAAGAGATGGCGTTTTTGAACAAAGGCCTGACCATCACCTTGAAGGATGAGCGTGTCACTGAGGAGGAGCTGGAGCTTGAGGCAATCGCCGAAGAGGGCGATACCGCAGCGCTGATTGGCGGCGACTCCTTTGATGATGACACCGTGGTGGAGTCCGCGGCTGAGGTTGACCAGGACGGTGACGGCGAGCCGGTTGAGGCTGGCGATGAGGTTGCGCCGAACGTGAAGCGCAAGCGCGAGAAGAAGGTTACCTACCACTACCCAGAGGGGTTGATTGATTACGTCAACTACCTGAACAAAAACAAGACCGAGATCCACCCGACGATTGTTGGTTTTGACCAAAAGGGCGACGGCCTTGAGGCCGAGGTGGCTATGCAGTGGAACAACTCCTACAAGGAGTCTGTCCACACCTTCGCCAACACCATCAACACACATGAGGGCGGTACTCACGAGGAGGGCTTCCGCGCCGCGCTGACAACGTTGATGAACCGCTACGCGCGGGATCACAAGCTGCTGAAAGACAAGGAGCCCAATTTGACTGGCGACGATTGCCGTGAAGGCCTCGCCGCCGTAGTCTCCGTCCGAGTGGCGGACCCACAGTTTGAGGGCCAGACCAAGACCAAGCTGGGTAATACCGAGGTCAAGGGCTTTGTGCAGCGCGCGGTGAATGAGAACCTCTCCGACTGGTTCGACGCGAACCCGGCTGAGGCGAAGGTCATTGTGAATAAGGCGGTGCAGTCCTCGCAGGCTCGTCAGGCAGCGCGTAAGGCGCGTGACCTGGTTCGTCGTAAGTCTGCAACCGACCTGGGTGGTCTGCCGGGCAAGTTGGCGGATTGCCGTTCGAAGGATCCGAAGACGTCCGAACTGTTCATTGTGGAGGGTGACTCCGCAGGCGGTTCCGCAAAGGGCGGCCGTGACTCCATGCACCAGGCGATCCTGCCGCTGCGCGGCAAGATTTTGAACGTGGAGAAGGCCCGCATGGACCGCGTGCTGAAAAACGCCGAGGTCCAGGCGATCATCACCGCGCTGGGCACCGGTATTCACGATGAGTTTGATATTGAGAAGCTGCGCTACCACAAGATTGTGTTGATGGCGGATGCGGACGTGGACGGCCAGCACATCGCCACCCTGCTTTTGACGTTGTTGTTCCGTTTCATGCCGGATCTCATTGAGCAGGGTCACGTGTTTTTGGCGAACCCGCCGTTGTACAAGCTGAAGTGGGCGAAAAGTGAGCCTGGCTACGCGTTTTCTGACCGTGAGCGTGATGAGATGCTGGCAGCTGGCCTTGAGGCTGGCCGCAAGATCAACACGGATGACGGCATCCAGCGCTACAAGGGTCTTGGTGAGATGAATGCGAAGGAGCTGTGGGAGACCACCCTGGATCCTGAGACTCGTATCTTGCGCCGTGTTGAGCTTGAAGATGCGCAGCGGGCAGATGAGTTGTTCTCCATTTTGATGGGTGATGATGTGGCAGCTCGCCGCAGCTTTATCACCCGTAAAGCCAAGGACGTGCGTTTCTTAGACGTGTAGTGCTAGCGGGTGCAGCGCTCACCCAGCACTCTTCGAGACAGGCATACTCCTTAGCTGCTTGGTAGATTGGTTGATGGAGAGGTACCGCACAGTGTGGTTCACGCCAGCTGTACGGTGTGATTCAACTGCATCTCAGGAGAGCGATGACTACCAAGCAGACACAAACAAAGGCCCGCAAAGCGGGCATTGCTGCTCTTATGGCACTGAGTCTCAGCGTGAGCACTGTGACCGTGCCGCGAGCATTTGCAGCAGACGCGGTGGGCTATGACCCCACAATTGACGTGGTGGAGAAGTCCCGGCAAAAAGCCACTGACCTTAATGCGGGGACGTGTTCCTTTGAGCTTTCGGACCAGGAGTCAAGGGCTGGCGCCCGGACTGGTGCGTGGACTACCGATGAGCAGGCCCCCTACGATTTTGGTGTGATCTTCACACTGGATGGTTCCCAGCAGCGCACGTTCAATGACGTTTATGTTGCGACCTCTCATAAAAGTGTGCCCTATAATGGCCCGGACGCCTCTGCACTTGACCTTGGGTATCAACGTCATGGAATGAAGGTCAACCACCAGTTCGATCCTTTGGAGTACACTTCGCCGCCGAGGAAGCCTAAGAACCTCGCTGGGCCAGCGGAGTTGACGAGGGAACTCGTTGCGAAGGCGGCATCCGAGGAGGGTCTGACTGCCGGATGGTCCGCAGAGTACACACAAAAGCCGACTACGGATGCGCGGTTCTTTACGGAAGCCTATCTCGAGGCCACGGTGAACCCGTGGCCCAGTGAGAACGCGGACTGTAGCCCAATCAACATTGACTGGGTTGACCATAACCAGAAGGTTGTGGACTTAGATAACCAGCAACGGCGCTTCAAGGTGGGCACCGTGGTTGGCGCTGATAAGGAATCCTTGAAGCGTATCCGCGTTAACGCCTACATCGACGGCAAACACGTCGAGGGCAAAACGGAACTGGACGGCAACGACCTGTATTACACGTGGCCGGAGTTCATTGATCAAGCATGGGCCGGCGCCCAGAACGTCACCTTCAAGGCCGTTGCCCTGCCGCGTGATCTAGCCGCGATGAAGCGTGACGTCGCATCGCAGGATGAAGACAATCAGGGATACGCGGATCGGGTTTTCCAGGAATCCATCGACTCACTGGATCGCTACAAGAATGCCAATGTGATCAGTGAGCACACCATCTCCACGGATGACACGCGCTTCCATGACCCGAAGTATGACGAGCCGCAAAAAGAGATCATCTCTGAGGTTGAAAACAACACGCCTACTGCGGATCCTCAGAAGGTCACCTTCACCAACCTTGATCCGAAGATTCAGAAGCTGATTGCAGAGCAAAAGGCTCAGGTCAAACTGATCACGGATAACGTCTTCTACGGTTGGGAGGCGAAGTTTGTTGATGAGGCCAATGGCAATTACAACGTTGAGGTGACCTCACCGGCGAAGTCGTCGCCGGGTACGTTTGCGCAGCCTGTGGTGGAGGTGACCTACTCCAACGGTTCGCAGGACATCATTCCGCTGCTGGTGGTGGTCAAGCCCAACCACACGCAGTCCAATGACATCGATTACACCCCAGAGGCTGTCAAGGGTACGCAGGGCCAGCAGATGGAGTCCACGCCAAAGACGCGGCGTGTAATTGGGAGTGGCGCCCCAATGCAGCCGGCGTCCTATACCTTGGACAAGTCAACCCTGCCGCAGGGTTGGACCGCTGAAATTGATGAGAAGACTGGCAAACTGACGGTCACTGCACCGGATGATGCGCCGAACAATCAGAAGTTCGACGCTGTGGTGACCGCCACGTATCCAGATGGCACCACCGATACGGCGACTGTTCCGTTCCAGGTTGTCATCTCAGCCAAGGTGCCGGAATATGAGGCAAAGGCTGATTACCCGGACACGCCAGTCACCCTGCCGCCGAATGAGCCCCAGTACGGTATCGACGGTTCCGAGGACGCGCCGATGCCGTCGCGCTACACCTTCCCGGATGGTACGAAGCAGTACACACGCGGCGACTGGACGTTTACCGTGGACGAAACCACGGGTGAAGTCTCCACCACCATTCCGGAAAATGCGTTGCCGGGCGCAAGCATTACGGTGCCGGTGCAGCTGCACTACCCCCACGGCATCCCCCCGCAAGTCACCACGGCAACGGTGTCCGTTATTGATGACAATGAGGGCGAGGACAAGGTCCAATACCCGCCGCAGCTGGTGAAGGCCGGGGACGAGCAGACTGCGCCGTTCTTCAGCAAACTGAAGGACCCTTCGAAGGCGACGTTTGAGCTGGCTGACCCATCCCAGGTTCCGGATGACTGGGAGATCACGTTCAACCAAGACGGTTCCGTCACCGCGAAATCGCCTGCTGGTGCGCAGCCTGGTGATGAAATCAACTTTGATGTGAAGGTCACCTACCCGGATGGTTCTGAGGGGAAGGTTCCGGCACAGTTCACCGTCGTGTCTTTCGACGCTGATGTGAACGACCCGTTCTACCCGACGAAGACGGTTCCGGCCGGCAGCACGGTGCAAAGTCCCGTGGATCTCACTTTTGTCAAACCCGGCAAGATTAAGAAGTACGCGATCGACCCGGAGTACAAGGCACCGGAAGGTGTGGAGGTTTCCATTGATGAGACCACCGGTGAAGTCACCACCAAGGTTGGCGAAAACGTCAAGCCGGGTACCGCGCTAGACATCCCGGTTATTGCGACCTACCAGGACGATTCTGAAGACCGTACGCTGGCTACGGTGACGGTTCTGGGCAGCCAGAAGCAGCTGAACAACCCGCAGTACAAGCAGCAGGAGACCGCGCCGGGTACGCCAAAGGAGTCCCCGCTGGAGACCCCGGTTCCGGAGAAGAACCTGGATGGTGATCAACCGTATAGCGTCCCTGACACGGTTGATGGCTGGACGGTGAGCGTGGATAAGCAAGGCGTGGTTACCGCAACCCCGCCTGCGGATGCCAACGCTGGCGACTCCATTGAGGTCCCAGTAACCGTGAAGTACGAGGACGGTAGCAGCACCACGGTTCATGCCCCGTTTGTGGTTAAGGTTGACCGTGACGTACATGAGCCGTTCTATGAGGTGAAGTCCACGAAGCCGAACACGGCGGTGGATCACCAGATTGGTGGCGCGCCGGAAGGCTCGAAGTTTAAGATCAACCAGCCGGATGTTGATGGCTGGAAGTATGAGATTGACCCGGACTCCGGCAAGGTCACCGTTACTCCGCCGGCAGGCGCTAAGCCTGGTGATAAGAAAACCAACCAGGTCACCGTGACCTACCCGGATGGCTCCACTGAGGATGTCCCGGTGACCACCGTGGTTACCCTCGGTGATAACTACTCTGCCGAGCCGGACTACCCGGAGCAGGCGGTCTACCCAGGTGGTACGGCAACCTCGCCGCTGACGGTGTACAAGCCCGAGGGCATCGATGTGGCCAAGGACAATCCGTACGTGATTAACCCGGATAGTCTTGAGAACGCTTCGCCCACCGGTGAGACCAACGAGCACGGCAACCCGACCTACACCGTGACAACGGATAACGGCGACTGGATTGTTGGCCTAGACAACAAGGGCAACGTGGTTGCCACGGCACCGAAGACTGCAAAGCCGGGCGATAAGATTCAGGTCCCGGTCACGGTGACCTACTCCGACGGTTCAACGGACATGACAACCGCTGAAGTCAAGGTTGTTGATGTGCCGGAGCGAGAGGTTCCGTTCAAGGTTGAGTACACCTACGACGACACCATCCCTGCAGGTGAGTACAAGGTTAAGACCAAGGGTGTTCCGGGTGCGGAGCAGCAGAAGCAGGACGGCACTTGGGAGCGCAGCAAGGAGCCGGTCAACGAGGTTGTTCGCGTTGGCACCAAGCCTGCCGAAAACGCGAAGGATGTGATCTGGACGTTCCCGATTCCGTACCCGACTGAGGTGCGTGAAAACACGGACCTGAAGCCGGGCGAGACCAGGATTGTCCAGGAGGGCGTCAACGGCGAGAAGACCTACACCGCCAAGTTCACAGGGAAGGGCACCGAGGCCCAGGTTGCGGAGGAAGAGACCACCAAGAAACCCGTCCCCCGCATTGTTGAGTACGGTCCCGGTATTGATGATCAGACGCTGACTAGCACGGAGACCCGCGAGGTTGCGTTTGGGATCGAGTACGTCGTTGACGACACACTCGAAGCCGGCAAGCAGGAAGTTCAGCAGCAAGGTACTCCGGGCGAGGAGGTCACCACCTCTACTCAGGAGATTAAGGACGGCAAGCCTTCCGGCAAGCCGAAGATCGCGACTGAGCGCACGAAGCAGCCGAAGAATGCGGTGATCCGCGTTGGCACCAAGACCAAGGGTGAGACCGTGAACTCTGTTGAGACGGAGATCCCGTACGAGGTTGAGGTTGTCTATGATCCTTCGCTGGCACCTGGTGAGCAGAAGGTCACCCAGGAAGGTGAGCTGGGTCTAAAGAAGGTCACGGTCACCCAGCCTGTGGAAAACAGCCATGCTGTAGGCGAGGTGAAGGTCACCGAGAAGATAGTCAAGGAGCCGGTGAAGAAGATCATCGCTGTGGGCACGAAGCCGTCTGAGGCATCTGCGAAGGTGACCTGGACTGCGGAGGTTCCATACGATGTGGACACCCGCCCGAACCCGAAGCTTGCGCCGGGCGAGCTGAAGGTTACCCAGAAGGGTGTTGCGGGTGAGAAGACCTACACGGCTGATTTCTCGGCTACCGGCTCTGATGCAACAGTCACCCCTGAAGAAAAGCAGACGAAGGACCCGATTAATGAGATCATTGAGTACGGCCCGACTGCCGGTGATCAAACGCTGACCAGCACGAAGACCCGCGAGGTTGCCTTTGAAACGGAAATCATCTTCGATGACACGCTTGCAGCTGGCCAGAAAGTAGTTGTTCAGGAGGGTGCGCCGGGCGAGGAGGTCATCACCTCCACCCAGGAGATTAAGGACGGCAAGCCTTCCGGCAAACCGACCATCTCCACCGAGCGCACCAACGAACCGACGAAGGCGATAATCAAGATCGGCACCAAGCCGGTCAAGGATTCGACGCCGACACCGGAACCTTCGCCGCAGGAGGTGCTGGTTGAGCTGCCATACACCACCAAGATTGTCTACGACCCATCCCTTAAAGCCGGTGAAGAGGTTGAAGACGTCAAGGGTGAAAACGGCCAGGTGAAGGTCACCGTCAACGGTGATGACGTGCAGCAATCCGTGGTCAAGGAAGCTGTCCAGCGCGTGGTCCGTGTTGGTACGCGCCCGGCCGAGGGTGTGGAGTATACGGAGGAGAGGGCGTATGGGGTCGTCGTAAAGAAGGACCCTGCCCTTAAGAGCGGTGAGTACAAGGTTGAGCAGGAGGGCAAGCCGGGCAAGGTGACCCACAAGTCCGACGGGACGACGGAGACCACCGACCCGGTTGACCACATCATCGTTGTGGGCACCGGCGAGAAAACCCCGGGTACACCGGGCGCGCCGGATCCGTCGGGGGACAAGGGTTCCTCCGACAAGACGAAGCGCTGTGTGGAAAATGCATTCGCCATTAACAGCCCAATCCTGTGGCTGCTGCCGATTGGCCTTCTGGCTGCGGTGGGCGCTGGCGTCAACGAGGCGTTCGGCCCGCAGATCAACGAAATGATGGGCGGCATCAACGCTCGCATTGAAGAGCAGCTGCCGGACCTTGGCTCCAGCCGTGGCACCGAGGACCGCAGGCCGGAGTGGCTGATTGAAATCGAGGCACAGATCAACGCCGCGAACCAGCAGTTCGGTGGTGCGGGTGACAACCTGCAGCCGCTGGGCATCGCTTTGGGTGCCATCGCCGTGATCGGTCTGCTCTCCGGACTGATCTACCAGGCGTGCCAGCCGGAGGGTTTTGGCAAGCCGGGCGAAGGCTCATCTAACTAGCAGTTTGACAGCTAGGAGCGAAGGCGGTCACTGATTGCGGTGGCCGCCTTCGGCCTTGCTTGGTAGGAGCCGGGGGCGTGGGATGGCAGGTACGCTGTGGCGCATGAGCGAATTGCTACCCCTTGTGGTTATTTTTCCGGGGATGGGAATGGAGGCGCGCTACTATCGCCCGATCGCTGAGGCGTTGACCGACGCCGGTTTTCCCACCACGGTCGGGGAGCTCCGCGGCCAAGGCACCAGCCCGCATGTTGCCTCACGCAGCAACCAGTGGGGATACCACCACGTGGCTGCGGAGGACTACCCGGAAACCATCATCAACGCCAAACGGGAACACGGGCTTGACGCTAACCACCCTGTAATCCTGCTGACCCATTCCATGGGCGGGCAAGTAGGCACTTTGTTCATGGCGCGCCCCGAAGCAGCAGCACTCAACGTTATTGGCATGCTCGGCGTCGGTGCTGGCAACCCCTGGCACAAGGCGTTCCCAGTGCGCGACAAACTGAAATTTGGCGTGGGTATCCAGCTGATCTGGCTGATCACGCAAGTTCTGGGTTACTGGCCGGGTGACAAGATCGCCGTCGGCGGGAAATGGGCCCGCCACCCACGCACATATATCAACGAGTGGGCGCGGATGAACCGCAGCGGCAAACGCGGCCCACTTGCGGGGGCGGACATTGATTACAACGCAGCCATGCAGCACATCAACGTCCCCGTAGTCCTTACACGTTTTAAAAACGACCGCGACTGCACCCTTGAGTCCGCACAGGCTCTGGCGGACCAAGTCTCCGGCGCCACGGTCGAGGAGCTTGAAGGTGGACTGGGCCACAACAGGTGGGCTCGTGAGCCGGAGATTGTCGTGGCCAGGATGCAGTCGTTTGCTGACGCGCTGCGGTAACTATGTGGCGTAGCTGTTGCGACCGGCTATTTGGTAGCAGTGTCGTGAGCATCCGGTAGCACTTCAGTGAGCATCCGGTAGCGGCTCAAATTGCATGGAGTGGTTCCTGTATCCGCTTCATTCGGGTGCGAGACGTTCCGGATGGAATCCGCTAATGAAGCTGGAGCTATGCGGCGGGAGCCTCCACGACCGGCCCGGCTGACTCTTCGGCACTCAATTGAACCAAGCCCGGTTGCAGTTCATCTCGCTTCAAGAGCGTCCCAAGCCCACCCTTGATGCCTGTCGATTCGGGATAGTTGGTACCGCGATTCCGCGTAGTTGGTACCGGTGCTCCACGTACTCGGTACTGCAAAGCTCTTTCATAGTTGATGCTGGAAGTACCGTGTTTCAGTGAGGCTGCCTCAGCGTGGCCTGTCATAAGAAGGAAACGCCTGGAGCCTGCTCGCGAACTGCACCATTGCGTCGATACCAGGCCGACAACAGTGGTGGTGGGACTTTCTGGGGAGCCCGGGCCCCGAGCGTTCTCAGCACCGAAGACATACTGAACCGTTGCGGGAGTTTGTGAATAACGCTGACGGAGAGCGGGTTGCAACATAGCGTCCACCGAATCCGCGTAGAAGTCTTTGCCATGCGCAAAGCCACCGCCCCAGCAGGCTGCTCGAACGACTAATGCATGTAGCAGGGGCCATGGCTCGGCTGTCCAGGTACCAATTACTTGGAACGCGGCAGTACCGAGCCTTCGGAGCGCCAGTATCAAATCCCCCCTTGACAACGCTGCCATCCCTGAATCCTTGACCGGCTCGCCGCCCGTGCCGAGCCCGGGTGGGCCTCCGCTACCGGATACTCACTCAGGCGCTACCAGATACTCACCACACCGCTACCATTTCGGTCTTCTGAACAGCGTAGCTATTTGGCGTAGCTATTTGGCGTAGCGCTCGATGATGTCTCCCAGTTCAGGCAGTGCTGGGGAGATGATCTTGCCGGCTTTGCCGCGCAAAGTGGAGTACACCTTCTGCACCGCACTCGGCATCTCACCTGTTGCGCCGTCAGCGGCAGCGAGGATCTTTTCCACAACATCGCTTTCACGGGTGCCAAGGAACGCGCCGAAGGAACCAGCGCCGGCGGACAGGTAGTCCTGGAACAGCGGCTCCAGCTCGGAGACGATCTGCGGCAGGAAACGGTTGACTCCCTTCGGGATGGCATCCGCGTCTGCCTTCTTGCCTGCGGCAACGGCGGATTTGAGGGCCATGCCGGTGAGGCCGGATTGGTTAGCCACCACGTTGTCAACCAAGCGGGCGATATCCGCGACAACGTTCGCGCGGTTCGCTTCAGTCAGGAGGTTGTTCAAGTCAGTCATGTGGAAAAGTGTAGCGGCCCGCGCTCAAATGAGCGGGGCCGCCGCGAGGTGTCGTAGCTCTTCCACCACAGCACCCCGCTAACTTCCCGTTAGCTACAAGTCACTGTAACCACAACAGCAACAAGAGTAACACGCGTAACAATGGTGGGCAAACCTGGGCTACTGCGGGAGTGGCTCTGCGCGTTACAAGTGGCTGCTTCTAGCACGGCACTTCTAGCGCGGTACCTGCATGTTTGCCTGTAGCTGTTGCGCCATCTTGGCCCACGCTGGGAAGTCAAAGATGCGGTTGCCTGCAGAGGAACCGTGGACCCAGCTAAGGCCTGCCGCCTCAGCCGCGTCATCAACCGCCTGGCGCAGCGGCGGAATGGCATCAACTGCAATCTGCAGCGACAAGATGGTCAACCCAAACGCCAAGCCCAGGCTTAGCGGAGCACTGCCGGTGTATGCGCTGCCCGTTGGGGATTTTGGCGGGACCTTGATGTTCGGGTCGTTCGGGTCGCGCTCGTAGTCAATATTGCCTTTGCTTTTGCTTGAGCCACTGGAAAGCTCGGTGCTTGCTGTTTGTGCGTGTGCGACTGGTGTTAGCGCACCAGACAAGCAGATCGCTGCTACACAGGCGAGGGTTGCGGTCTTCTTCATCGGAGACACCTCATAGATGTAAAAAAATATGAAACGGATGGCTCACACTGTATGCGGTGAGCCATCCGTTTGTGGTGTTAGGGGAAGCGGATTAGAACTTAAAGTTCTTCAGCGCCTCCTGCAGCATTGGCAAGGCTGCGATTGCGCCGCCGATTGCAACAGCGACCGCCGCCAAGATTCCAACGATCGTACCGAGGTTGTTGTCCGGCTTGTCAGTCTCGGTCGGCTTGTCGGTGTCCGTCGGGGTTTCCGGTTTCGGGGTTTCCGGTTTCGG
>NZ_KV786234.1 GCF_001806875.1 Corynebacterium sp. HMSC29G08 | reverse complement strand
TAAAGCGTGCTTACTGTCGCTTACACGCTCAATCTTCGCCCCAAGAGCGGAAAGCTGCTCCACAAAGGACGGGTAACCACGGTCAATGTGATAAACGTCGTGCACCACGGTTTGTCCCTCCGCAACAAGGCCCGCCAGAACAAGGCCTGCGCCTGCACGGATATCGGATGACCACACATCAGTAGAGCTCAAACACTCAACGCCACGGATGACTACGTGGTGGCCGTCCACGTTTGCGTCCGCACCAAGGCGCAGCATCTCATCCACAAAGCGGAAGCGGGCTTCGAAGACGTTCTCGGTGATCACGGACACGCCGTCGGCAATAGCTGCAATCGCAATCGCCATGGGCTGCAAATCCGTCGGGAACCCGGGGAACGGCAAGGTTTGGTAATCGACTGCTTTCGGACGCTGGTCCATACGCACGCGGAAACCGTTGTCGTAGGTCTCCACATCCGCCCCAGCCAGCTTCAGCTTGGACAACGCCAAGTGCAGGTGGCCCGGTGCAATGCCGGTGACCGTGATGTCGCCCTGCGTGATTGCCGCAGCATAAGCCCAGGTGCCCGCGACGATCCGGTCTCCCACCACGGTGTGTTCAACGGGCTCAAGCTTGTCCACGCCGCGAATCACCAGCGTTGAGGTCCCCGCGCCCTCAATCTGCGCGCCCATCTCATTGAGCAATTCGCACAGGTCCACAATCTCTGGCTCGCGCGCCGCGTTATCCAGCACGGTCTCGCCCTTTGCCAAGACAGCGGCGGTGAGGATGTTTTCCGTCGCACCAACGGATGGAAAGTCCAGGCTGATCTTCGCACCAACTAGCTGGGCGGCTTCAGCGACAACAGCGCCATGTTCAATGCGCGTGGTTGCACCCAGCTTTTCCAGGCCGGTCTGGTGCATATCCAATGGGCGCGAGCCAATAGCGTCGCCACCCGGAAGCGCAACGCGTGCCTCGTGGCAGCGAGCAACAAGTGGGCCCAGCACGGCAACGGAGGCGCGGAACTGACGCACCGCGTCAAAGTCAGCGTTCGGAGAGATTTGGGCTGGGGTGGTGATGTGCACCGTCTGACCGTCGATAAGAACTTCGCAGCCCAGGCCCTCAAGGACCTGCGCCATGAGGGGCACATCCAGGATCTCAGGGCAGTTGTGCAGGGTTGTTGTGCCCTCTACAAGCAGTGCTGCCGCCATGAGCTTCAGCACGCTATTTTTGGCGCCGTCCACCTTGACAACGCCTTCGAGCCGAGTGCCGCCAGTGACTAAAAATCGTTCCTTCACGGCACTAAGCGTACCTACGGCAAAGCGCCGATGCGGCGAGCTGCGTTGACCGCCTCATACCGCGTGTGAGCGCCAAGCTTGCGCATCACGCTTCGCAGGTAAGACTTCACCGTCTCTGGGCCAATCCCCATTTCTTCCGCGGCTTCAACGTTGGTATGCCCAAGTGCCACGCAGGACAACACGTCCAGCTCACGGGCGGAAAGCTTGGTGGTTTGCTTCACGCGAACCGGGGAAACCATCTGGTCACACAGCTGCTCAAGCTCTTTGCGCAGCGCCTCATCATCAACGCGGTTGGCCAGCATGCGCAGCTTCGAGTGGGTGGCACGCACCTGCTCCCATTCAGCACCGTTCATGACGCGGCCCTGCTTGGCAGAAGCCTTACCACCGTCTTGACGACGCAAAGCCGAATTCACCGCCAAGTCCTGCTCAAGCGTGCGGGCAGTCAGGGCGACCTCTTCGATCACCTTGTCACCCAAGCGCACAGTGGAGTGGACACCAACGTAAAGCACGCCGCGGATCTCACGTTGGACGATCACAGGAACGGCCACAACAGAGTGCAGGCCTTCCTCCTGGATCTGCTTGTCATACTCGTGCGAAATGACGTTCGCGCGCATGTAGTCAGAAACGCCCACTGCTCGACGGGTGGCAACGACGCGTCCGCCCACGCCGGCACCTTGATCAAGCACCAGGTTCTGCAGCGCCGGGGTGCGCAGGCCGATCCACTGCGTGATTTGCACGCGGTTATCTGCAAGCAAGGTGCCATACATCGCTACCGGAATTCCGGTGGCCGTCTTCAGGGCGGTCAGTGCAGCACGGATTGAGTCATCGTCGTCTTTGACCCGTTGGTCATCCACAGTCATGCGCATGATGATAACCCCTAAGCGGGGGTAGCCAAATTTCGCCCCTTGGGAGCTGAGCGTGTGGCGGGTGGGGGCGTTGGGAATGGCGTCGATAAGCAGACTGCTCTGTCTGGCGAATAAAAACTAGCCGGTCTACTTTAAAGGTGTATACTGCCAACAACAGAAAACGAATACAGCGAATACAAGGAGAAACACCATGGCAAAGATCGCAAACAACGTGCTCGAACTCATCGGCGGCACCCCGCTGGTCGAGCTCAACAGCATCACCGAAGCACACGGCGCGAAGGCTCGCGTGCTGGCAAAGCTGGAGTTCTACAACCCGGCAAACTCGGTGAAAGACCGCATTGGCAAAGCCATCGTCGAAGCCGCCGAGGCTTCCGGTGAGCTCAAGCCGGGCGGCACCATCGTTGAAGCAACCTCCGGCAACACCGGCATCGCACTCGCACTGGCCGGTGCAGCAAAGGGATACAACGTTGTCCTGACCATGCCGGAAACCATGTCCACGGAGCGTCGCGTCCTACTGCGCGCATACGGCGCAGAAATCGTGCTAACCCCAGGCGCCGCCGGCATGAAGGGCGCTGTAGAGAAGGCCAATGAGATCGTCGCAGAGCGTGAGAATGCTGTCCTGGCCCGCCAGTTTGAGAACGAAGCGAACCCGCTGATCCACTACAACACCACCGGCCCGGAGATCTGGAATGACACTGACGGTGAAGTAGACATCATCGTTGCAGGTGTAGGCACCGGCGGCACCATTTCTGGCAGCGCTAAGTACCTGAAAGAACAGAAAGCTAACGTCAAGGCCGTAGCCGTTGAGCCGGCCGCTTCCCCGCTACTGTCCAAGGGCGAGGCCGGCCCGCACAAGATCCAGGGACTCGGCGCAAACTTTGTCCCGGGCACGCTGGATCGTGGTGTAGTCGATGAAATCATCACTGTGACCAACGAGGACGCTGTATCCACCTCCCGCGAGCTTGCAGTGAAGGACGCTGTGCTCGGCGGTATCTCCGCAGGCGCAAACGTGAAGGCAGCCCTTGAGCTGGCTGCGCGCGAAGAGAACGCTGGCAAAACCATCGTGGTGATCATCCCGGACTTCGGTGAGCGCTACGTTTCCACCGTTCTGTACGAGGACATCCGCGACTAGGAGCTTTTTGCTTGACGACGTCCAACGCCCCCGCCTCCCATGAATCCAACACCATGGGACGCGGGGGTCACACATGTAAGCTGCCTCGTATGCTGTTGAAGGTCATCGCAACTCTCCGTGAGGATTTGTCGAACGCACGGGACCACGACCCCGCCGCACGAGGCGACGTAGAGAACGCAATTGTGTACTCCGGCCTGCACGCAATCTGGGTGCACCGAATCTGTCACGCGATGTGGAAACGCGGCTGGAAAGCACCCGCCAGGATCTTGTCACAGGCAAACCGGTTCTTCACCGGTATTGAGATCCACCCCGGCGCCACCATCGGCCGACGCTTCTTCATTGACCACGGGATGGGCATTGTCATCGGCGAGACCGCCGAGATCGGCGACGGCGTGATGCTCTACCACGGTGTCACCCTCGGCGGCCAGGTACTCACGCAGACGAAGCGCCACCCCACTATTGGAGACAACGTGACCATTGGCGCCGGCGCTAAAGTACTTGGTCCTGTGACCATTGGCGAAGGCTCCGCTGTGGGCGCAAACGCCGTAGTAACCAAGGACGTGCCGCCGCATTCCATCGCCGTGGGTATCCCGGCAAAAATTCGGCCCAAGAACCCGGGCGAGAAAACCCACTTGGTTGACCCGGACTGCTACGTGGACCCGGGGCACTACACAATTTAGTAGCGGTTAGCCCAGGAGCTCCTTGTAGTCCGCGTTCTGGTCGATGAACTTTGCCACCGCGGAGCACTGCGGGTCCACCGTCATCTTGTCTTCCCGCACATCGTCCAAGGCGTATTGAATCAACGGGCGTGAAAGCCCCTGACCGCGGAATTTAGGATCCACCACCGTGTGTGGCAGCACCCGGACATCGTCGCGGTCTACGTAGCTTGCAAAACCAGCGACCTCGCCACCGATGCTGATCTCATACTGGCCTGCAGCTTCATTCTTAGACAGCTGGTAGGTCGTCTCAGAGTTATTTTCCATAGCCACACCCTACCGACAAACGACAACACCCCGCCTTACCGGTATTACTACCAGCAAGACGGGATGTTTTTAAACTGTGGCCAGAGCCAGGATCGAACTGGCGACCCCACACTTTTCAGGCGTGTGCTCTACCAACTGAGCTATCTGGCCAGAACTACTCGTTTACCAAGCAATTCAGCGACCCTGACGGGACTTGAACCCGCGACCTCCGCCGTGACAGGGCGGCGCGCTAACCAACTGCGCCACAGGGCCTTATTTATTTGTTTCTGTGCTGTTGCACGAGTTGATACCTTACACAGATTATCTGATACGCCACAAATCAGCAGGTCGTTGCATCTTTTGTTGGCGTTGTTCACGGATGGTTCGCCGACTTACAGCCACCGGCGCTTCTCTCGAGACGGTGCCCAGGAAAGCACCCACATGTTAGCCGCGGAACCCGCATAGCCCGAGGTCTGCTTCTCAGTGAGTTGGCAGGCCCTCGAAACATAAACATCGGATAGCCGAGGTCGGATAGGGCCCATTCCGGCGCTCCGAGGGCCTTATCCGATGTTTGCCATCCGACTTTTATGGTCACGCTGGGGTTACACCCGCAGAGCATACCCCCAGCGCGCGGCTTAAGGGACATTTCGTGTGGATAAACCGATACGGATTCCCAGAATAGCCTGGGATAATGCCTTGATCTTGATTTTGAATCGGTTCCAACAGCCCGATCGGCGAAATCAACACCGGATAGTCCTAGGTCTGTGATAAGAGGACTGCAGCTGGTGCGGTAAGGCCAATTCCTATGGCTAATAGGAATCGGCCGTCGTGTGACATCTGCGGCCACGGACTGGTTAAGAACGGCAAAACCGCGGCAGGAACCCAACGCTGGCTATGTCCTCAGTGCAACGTTTCATCGATAAATACCCGCGCACACGCCAGCGAGATTCGCCACTTCAAAATCTTTATCGATTGGGTCTCTCTCCGGGGAATCCGCAGACCATTTAGCCAAGCGCCTTGGGGTAACAAGACGGACTTTAACCCGGTGGTTCAAGCTTTTGTGGTTTATCACCGTGCCCTCGTCTACTGACCCCTTGTCAGATGCGGGTTTTTGGTACCGGTGTTCCG
>NZ_KV786233.1 GCF_001806875.1 Corynebacterium sp. HMSC29G08 | reverse complement strand
GGTTTCACCGTCCACCAGAATCATGACACCCCAGATACAGCCTTTCCAGGCTGCTGTTGTTCTAGCATCGATCTGCTCAGAGCGTGCGCGGCCGTCTGAACTGTGACAGCGGCGGCTTGCCGCAGTCGGTGTTGCAAAGGAATGGCTGGGCCGGACGTTAACAAAAAGGAGCGGCCGACGACACGCCGACCGGACACACTTTTTGCTACTTAACCCCATCCCCATCATGACGACAAATGAGTCTCCGAGTTTTTCGAGGCGCCCGATATTGGTCATGCACTCGAACTTCTTGGTGCAGTTGGGGTGTCCAGTGTGGTCTATACAGCTTCTACTGCAGATACGCCGAGGCGATCACGTAACCGCCGCGGACAACCCAACGCCCCTCAAAGAATGCGGCGGGTGTTGGGCGGGCGAGCAGGTGGGCGGTAAACGAGCCGTCGATACGCAGCTCGATCTCTGCCTCCTCAAACCCCAGCCAACGGCGAGTCAGTGGGAACCAGCATTTGTACGTTGCTTCCTTCGCGCAGAACAACAAGCGATCCGCCCACGTGTTGCCCTGAGCGCGGAAACGCTCAACAGTCTCAACCTCCGAAGGCAGAGCGATCTGTGACATCACGCCGTCTGGTAACGGCTGCGCAGGCTCCGCATCCAAACCCATGGACTTCACATCACGAATTGGCGCGGCCACAGCAGCACGCAACCCATCCGTGTGGGTCAACGAACCTGTAAAGCCAGCGGGCCACAAAGGCATGCCCCGCTCCCCTCGCAAAATAGCTTGCTGGGTGGACACACCAAGCTCTTTGAGGGCCTGGTGGGCGCACCAACGCGCATCCCCGAACTCGCCTTTGCGCATATCCACCGCTTCTGACACGGCAGCGCGCTCATCGGGCAAGAGGTCCCGGTAGTTGGTCAGGTCCTTCGCATCATCATTGCGCAGGTACACCACCCGCGCTGCAGGCGGGAAAAGGGTCAAGTCCTGCATCACTGGCCTACCTCCATCACTGGATATGGAAATGGCACCGGCGGATGCTCGGCCCGAGGCTCCCACTCGCGCGGGTACCCCAGCGAAACCTCAATGTGTTTGATCCCATCTACCTGCATCACACCGGGCATGTGCAGGTGCCCGTAAATCACCGCCTGGGCGTTGTAGCGCTGCGGCCAGCTGCGGGTGTGGCGAGTACCGCACCACAGCGCGATCTCAGACCAGCGCATCTTCAACGTCGGCTCCTGAACCAACGGCCAGTGATTGATCAGGATCGTAGGGCCGCTGATACGTGACAAGCGCTTCGTGGTGTACGCGAGACGATCCCAGCACCACGCACGCACATCTACAAACGGGGCGATAGCAAACTCATCCGTCATCATGATGTTGCGCTTACGCGCGGCTTCAACCGCATCCTCCACGCTCATGCCGGGGCCGCGGAAAGAATAGTCATACAGCGTAAACAGTGGACAGATAGTCACCCCGCCAAACACGGGATACGGGTCTTCTGGCGTTATCACACCCATCTCACGCATGGACTGCACAAGAGCTGTGTACTTGTCGCGTCCACGGTGGCGGTCAGCGGAGCGCGAAAACAACTCGTGGTTGCCGGGAACCCAAATGACGGTGTCAAAACGCTGTGCGAGTTTTGCCATGGTGCGCACGATGAGGTCGTGGCGCTCCGCCACATCGCCGGCAACAATCAGCCAATCTGACGGGTCCTTGGGGCAAATTGCGTCGATTTGTGGCGTGTTTGCCTTCACCGCCGCGTGCAAATCGCTCACTGCCCAAAGTGTGGTCATGGCGTCTAGGTTAGCGTGCCCACTTCATAGAGCGGAAGCGCACAACCACGCCGATCAACCGGCAGACGACAGAGGCAAGCTGGCCAACCCAAATGCCAGTCAGTCCCCAGCCGAACGCGACGGACATCAACGTAATGGGGAAAAACACGCCAAGTACTGAAGCGATAGTCAGGTTGCGTAAGAATGCGGCGTCCGATGCGCCAAGCAGCACCCCATCAAGGGCAAAGACAACGCCGCCAACAATGATCATTGATACAAGACAGATCCACGGTCCGCGAAGCTGACTATGCACGCTCGGGTCCTGGGTAAACAGTGACCAGATCTGGCCTGCAAACACGCCAAACACCACTGCAAGCAGCACACCAAACCCGGTGGAAAAGCGCGTGGTTTGCTTCCCCACCTCCTTTGCGCGTTCCACATCTCCGCTGCCCAATGCAGAACCGGTAAGCGTCTGCGCTGCAATGGCAAGTGAGTCCAGCACCAGCGAAAGGAAGTTCCACAGTTGCAGCAGGATCTGGTGGGCGGCCAGCGCTGCCACGCCAAAGCGCCCTGCAACTGCCGCAGCGGCAAGCAGAGAGATCTGAAACGACATGGAGCGCAAAATCAAGTCGCGTCCCAGCACCAGCTGCTGGCCAATCACATCAAACTGTGGCGCGAAATCTCCCGAGTACCGCAGGTGTTCGCGCACCAGCACCACAACGAACAAACTAGCGGTAATGCCAATCCCGATCACGTTGGCAATTGCAGAGCCCACCAGCCCATAACGGTGCACCAGTATCGGTAGCAGGATCGCGCCGGGTATAATCCCGCATAATGTCAGCCAGAACGGAAGGCGTGTGTTCTGCACTCCACGCATCCAGCCGTTGCCCGCCATGATGAGCAGGGTTAGCGGGATGGCAAAGGCCGCCACTCGCATCCAGCGGGCGGACTCCAGGCTGGTTTCATAGTTGCCGGAAAGCGCCATTGCCAGTGGCTGGGCGAACACCCACACGATGGTGGCCAACGCTAGTCCGACTAAAAGCGCAACCCAGCTTGCTTGGACGCCTTCTGAGACAGCCTTGTCACGGTGGCCCGCCCCAAACATGCGCGAGCTGCGCGCCGTCGTGCCGTAGGACAGAAAGGTCAGCTGGGTTGTCACCGTTGACTGGATGGCTACGCCCGCAGCAAGTGCTGCCAATTCAGTCGTGCCAAGGCGGCCAACTACCGCCGTGTCTAAAAGCAGGTAGAGCGGATTCGCTGCAAGCACACCAAGTGCTGGAAGCGCTAACGCAAGGATGCGACGCGTGCTCATAAACTCTTCGTGTCTACTCCGGAAGGGCCTGTAGCAGGTCGCGTGTAATCTGATCCAGGCTGCCTGTGGCCGAGTAGCCAGCTGCCGGGATATGACCACCGCCACCAAGTGCTGCTGCTACCTGGGATACGTCGATCTTGGTGGATCGCAGCGACACCGCCCAGTACCGGGGAGCCTGTTGTTTAAACACCACTCCGACATCTGAACCCTGCAGCGCTCGGGCGTAATCAATGATCGCCTCAACCGCTGACTGGCTCATGCGCGCCAGCGCCTCTGCCGGTACCGCGATTACGGAAACCGTCAGGCCTTTCTCACGGTAGGTGTGCAAGTCAGCCAAGACTGCACCCATAATTTTCAAGTCTTCTGCGCTGATGGAATCCATCAGGTCCATGGCAATTTGGCGGGTATCCAGACCGTGGCGCTGCAGCTGGGCAGCCAGCTCATGCATGCGTGGGCTTCCCCACCGGAAGTTACCGGTATCCGTAACTAGGCCCGCGTACAGGCAGTACGCAATGTCATAGTCAATGGTCACTCCCATGTGACGGAAAAGCTCACTAATGATGGTAGTTGTGGACTCAGCATCCACAATCAAGTTCATCCCGCCAAAGCCAGGGTTCGTCTCGTGGTGATCAATCACCACCACGCGATCCGGGTTTTCCGCAATCGCATGCTGCAGCAAACCGGTGCGGTCAAGCGAGGCACAGTCAACAGTGACTACCAAAGCGTCATCCGGCAGCCATGCTCCGTAGGCCACGTCATCAACACCGGGCACTGTATCCAGGTTTCCCGCATGCGGGTAGGTCTGGCCGATGTGCACGCTGGTTTCAATTCCAAGCTGGCGCAGGCCAGCAGCCAAACCGCAGGCAGACCCGACAGCGTCAGCGTCCGGCTTGACGTGCGCTACAACGGCAACCTTATGCGCGTCACGCAGGCGCGCGGCCACCGCCGCAAACGCCTGCGCTTCTTCTGGAAACAGTGACTCCACCAGGCGTTACTCCTTGTACGGATTCACGTCGCCCGCCGGCTTCGCGCCTTGCCTCAAGCGTGCAAGTTCCGCATCGCGCTCTCGTGCGCGGTTCAGGAGCTCTTCCATGCTTGCCGACGCCCCCGGGATACTGTCGTACTCAAACGTCAGGGTGGGGGTGAAACGCACGTTGAGCGCATCACCGACGATCTTGCGGATCTGACCGCGTGCGCGGTGCAGGGCCTCAGCAGCCTGGTCCAGATCCGGCTCATCATCAATGTCGTGGCCACGCACCGTGTAGTACACGGTTGCGTCATGCAGGTCACCTGTCACGCGGGTGTCGGTGACCGTAATCAGCTCCATTCGCGGGTCTTTAATCTCCCGGTCAATCGCGGTAGCCACGATCTGCTGGATCTGCTTAGCCAAGCGCGCAGCGCGCGGATTCTCACCCATTGTGTTCCCTTTCGTTGAGCCCTAACTGTGCCCCGGTTGTGCGCTAGTCGCGCGGCACTTCCACCATTTCGTAGGTCTGGATGATGTCGCCCACCTGGATGTCCGGGTAAGACAGCACCATGCCGCACTCGTAGCCCTTGGCAACCTCAGTAGCGTCGTCCTTTTCGCGGCGCAGCGACTCAATGGTTGCATCCGGAGTAATAACGTTGCCGTCGCGGACCAGGCGCAGTTTCGCACCGCGCTTGACCTTGCCCTCGGTAACCATGCAACCCGCGATGAGGCCGACAGCGGAAGCCTTGAAGATCTGGCGGATCTCCGCAGCACCCAGCTCGCGCTCCTCGTAGACCGGCTTGAGCATGCCCTTCAGCGCATTCTCCACGTCATCGATGGCCTGGTAGATCACCGAGTAGTAGCGGATCTCCACACCGTCGGCGTTGGCTTCCTCAGTTGCCTTGCCGTCAGCGCGAACGTTAAACGCCACGATAATGGCGTCCGACGCCGCCGCCAGCACCACGTTGGTCTGGGTGACGGCACCAACACCACGGTCGATGATGTTGACCTCGACCTCGTCGTCGATCTCGATCTTGAGCAGCGCTTCCTCCAGGGCTTCGACCGAGCCGGCGTTGTCGCCCTTGAGGATGAGGTTGAGCTGGTTGGTCTCCTTGAGCGCCTGGTCCAGGTTCTCCAGGGACACGCGCTTCTTGGAGCGAGCCTGCATAGCGGCACGCTGGCGAGCATCACGCTGCGCAGCAATCTGACGCGCTACGCGGTCATCCTCAACCACAAGCAGGTTGTCGCCTGGGCCAGGGACACCGTTGAGGCCCTGGACCTGCACCGGACGGGACGGACCAGCCTCTTCGACGTCATTGCCCCACTCATCAACCATGCGCCGCACGCGGCCGAAGTTACCACCGACCACAATGGATTCTCCGACGCGCAAGGTACCGCGCTGCACAATCACAGTGGAGACCGGGCCACGGCCGCGGTCCAGGTGGGACTCAATAGCCACACCCTGGGCATCCATGTCCGGGTTAGCAGTCAGCTCAAGCGCTGCATCTGCGGTCAAGAGCACAGCTTCGAGCAGCTCATCAATACCGGTGCCCTGCTTTGCAGAGATGTTGATGAACATGGTGTCGCCACCGTACTCTTCCGGCACCAGGCCGTACTCGGTGAGCTGGCCACGAATCTTGTCCGGCTGAGCTTCCTCTTTATCCACCTTGTTCACGGCGACAACGATCGGCAGGTCCGCAGCCTTGGCGTGGTTAATCGCCTCAACGGTCTGCGGCATCACGCCGTCATCAGCAGCCACAACCAGGATGGCCAAGTCTGTAGACTTCGCGCCACGGGCACGCATGGCGGTAAACGCCTCGTGGCCCGGGGTATCCAGGAACGTGATCTTACGAGTCTCACCATCGAGCGTGACCTCAGTCTGGTACGCACCGATGCCCTGGGTGATGCCACCGGCTTCACCCTTGCCCACGTTCGCCTTACGGATCGAGTCCAACAGACGAGTCTTACCGTGGTCAACGTGGCCCATGACAGACACCACTGGCGGACGCTGCTCAAGCGCCTCTTCGCCACCTTCGTCCTCACCAAACTGCAGGTCGAAGGATTCAAGCAGCTCACGGTCCTCGTCCTCAGGGGAGACGATCTGCACTTCGTAGTTGATCTCAGCGCCAAGCAGCTGCAGCGTCTCTTCCGGGACAGACTGCGTTGCGGTCACCATCTCACCGAGGTTGAACAGCGCTTGGACCAGGTTCGATGCTTCAGTACCGATCTTGTCAGCGAAGTCCGACAGGGTCGCACCTTGGCGCAGACGGACAGTCTTGCCACCGCCGTCCGGCAGACGCACACCACCAATGACGTTTGGTGCGTGCATCTCCTCGTACTCAGTGCGCTTCTGACGCTTCGACTTACGGCCACGTCCCGGTGCTCCACCTGGACGGCCGAATGCACCTGCGGTGCCGCCGCGACGTCCGCCGCGGCCGCCACGGTAACCATCACGCGGGGCGCCTGGACCACCTTGGCCACCACGACCGCGACCCGGACCACCCTGGCCACCACGGCCACCGCGTCCAACGTTTGCGGACTTGGATGGCATTTGGGTTGGTGACGGGTGCGCCGCCATATCCGCCGGAGACGGACGACGGCCCTGACCCTGACCCGCGCGCTCGCCGCCCTGGCCCGGACCACGACCGCGGCCACCACCCTGCTGGTTGCCACCACGGCCGCCACCTGGACGCGGTGCGGGACGCGGCCCGCCCGTGTTCGAAGAGAACGGGTTGTTCGCTACACGCGGACGCCCGCCCGGCCTGGGCATAGGACGAGGCATAGCGCCCGGGGTCGGGCCACCTGCAGCAGGCTTTGCTGCTCCAGGCTTCGGCGCACTGGGCTTCGGTGCTGCAGGTTTTGCTGCAGCAGGTTTGGCCGACTGGGCAGGCTTAGCGGCACTTACTTTCGCCGCAGCAGGCTTATCCCCAGCTGCTGCCTCTTCGCCGCCTTCGGACTTGGCCTCATAGTAGGCCTTCATCTTCTTCACCACCGGAGGTTCGATGGTTGACGAGGCGGTCTTTACAAATTCACCCTGCTCTTTGAGGGTTGCCAGTAGTTCCTTACTTGTTACGCCGATCTGTTTAGCCAGTTCGTGAACGCGTAGCTTTCCGGGCACGTGTCTCCTTGGTTGTTCGCTAGGAGCACATGCTCTCCAACATTTCGCAGGAAAAGCTACATACCCCTAGATATGGTCAGTGACTTTCATCGCTGATGCTGCTTCATGGTCGCGTACTCATCAGTGTTCGGTCTTCCTATCTACGTGTGGGTCTTGGTGTGAATCGCTTGAAAGGTACTCACGTACATGACTCACGTCCACGAGTGTGGACAAGCGAAGCGCCCGAGCAAACGCACGGCGCTGCTCCGCCAGCTCTAACGCTTCCAGCGTTGGCGTAATCCACGCACCCCTACCCGGTAGGCACCGAGCAGGATCCGCAATCACGCGACCCGGATCGTCCGGATCCGCAACGACTCGCAGCAACTGCATGTCGGGCTGCTGCCTGCGAGTTGCAACGCAGGTCCGAATACGGATGGGCATACGTGACCTTTCGTCGCACAGAAACGGTTTTTAAGCCGTCCTCAAGGATACGCCACTAAACGACAAATTTGTAACTGCCTAGTTTTGCGCTTCGCTTTCAGCCACATCTGCATCCGAATGGATGTCAATCTTCCAGCCGGTCAAGCGTGCCGCCAAACGGGCGTTCTGACCTTCCTTACCAATGGCAAGGGAAAGCTGATAGTCCGGAACAATCACACGCGCGGTCTGCGTGGCTGGGTCGGTGACCTCAACGCTGATGACCTTGGACGGCGCAAGCGCATTGCCAACGTATGCCGCCGGGTCATCTGAGTAATCAATGATGTCAATCTTCTCGCCAGCAAGTTCCTTCATAATGTTGGTCACACGCGAGCCACGCGGGCCAATGCAGGCGCCTTTAGCGTTGACGCCTTTTACCGTGGAACGTACTGCAACCTTGGAGCGGTGACCAGCCTCGCGGGCAATGCCTACGATTTCAACGCTGCCGTCCGCAACTTCCGGCACCTCAAGCGCAAACAAGCCGCGTACCAGTTCCGGGTGGGTGCGCGAGAGGTTAACCATAACGTCACGATCCCCCTTGTTCACGCCCACCACATATGCCTTGATGCGGTCACCGTGGACGAGACGCTCTCCCGGAATCTTCTCTGCCGGCAGCAGGATGCCGTCTTGGGGAGCAGCCTCAGTACCGATTGCGACAGCACTTACGCCTCGTGCTTCCTTCATCGCGTCGCGCTCCACAATGCCGGAGACCACAGTGCCCTCCAGCTCCGCATACTCGGAGTAGACACGGCCCGCTTCCACGGAGCGCAGCTTTTTCTTAATCGCGTCGCGCACCGCTACTGCACCGATGCGGGAGAAGTTCACCGGAGTGTCGTCGTACTCAGAGATGGCCTCGCCATCTTCATCACGTTCTGTAACCAGAACAGCAACGTCACCCGTAGCCACGTCGATATCAATGCGCGGCTCTGAGCGCTCTTCCAGCGGCACCTCGCGATAGTCGCGATATGCCCACAGCAGTGCAGACGCGATAGTCTCCAGCAGTTCCCGGATCGCAATGCCCTGGTTCTTCTCAATCGCTCTGAGGGCGTCCATATCAATATTCACTTGTCACCTCTTCGAAGTCCTGCTGCGCCAACTCAACTTCAGCAGCTGGCGGTTTCTTAAACTCAATTTCTACCACTGCGCCCGCCAGCTCCGAAACTTGCCGCACCTCAGCTACTGGTGTCTTCGCACCCGCCGGAATGACCACAACTTCAGTTTCGTCCTGGCTTAACGTACCAACGCGGTAGTGCTGACCTGCGGCGTTGACCAAGCGGCCACGGTTGCGACGCCAGTGTCGCGGCAGCGTCAGCGGCATGTCCACGCCTGGTGTGGTCAGCTCCAACGTGTAGCCGGCACCGAAGTTGACTTCGCCGCGTTGCTCCAAAGCGTCGAAAAGCGTGGAAAGCTCATTGGACACTTCCTCCAATTCGTCCAACGTCGGGTGGGTATCCGAGTCGAGCGCGATAACAACCTGCGATTTCTTACCCGCCTTGACGGTACGGATGCTCTCAATGTCCATCGCGTACGCCTGCGCAACAGGGGTGACCAGTTGTTCAAGTTCGTTATTTGTGGGAAATGCCATGGCTTAAACCTAGCGTGTAACGTGCAGCGGGTGAAGAAGTTGCTTGTTTTGCCAGCTGTACTGCTCCTGACCAGTTGCACAGTGATGGATGTTGTCGGCCCGCGTGCCAACGGCGAGATCATGTCGCTGGCCAAGCAAGCCTCCGCTGATTGGGTGTTCGGGGAGCACCCCGAGTGGGCGGAACTGCGCAAGTTCCAGAGCGAGCAGCTTCAAGACGAAGCCCTGCGCCTGTGCGGCACCGACGAAACTGGACAGACCCCGCAGTCCTGCAACGTCGGGTATGGCGACACCGACCTTCCGGCAGCCGCCGACGCCGCTGCGCTTTTGGAGCACACCGTTACCGCCGCTGACAAGGTGCCTGATGATTCGGTGGACCTGGTGGTAGCTCAAGCTATCGATGCGCTTGCGTTGGCACCAGTTGAGCTGGGCATCGAGGGCTCCATTACTAACGACGCCACGTATAACGCCGCAACCGAACTCCTTGCCGCAGAAAACGCAATGTACTACGGCCTCGGCATTGCCTTGGCATACGCCGACGGTGCGCTGCGCACGCGGGTTGCAGAGCTGCGCGAAGCATCCCACGAACGCACCGAGGCGCTTGCTCAAGTGATTGGCGAGCAGGTCGTCGGCTTACCTGACAACGACACCGAAGCGTTGGTACCTGCTGCCGGTTACACGTTTGCTGAGGGATACGCAGCACCTTCAACAACGCAAGAGGCCACTGAGCTCGTCGAAACGATGCACAGTGACCTTGTAAAACAGTGGCGTCTAGCTGCTGCTGACGCAGAGTCAAAGCCGTGGCGCAAAGCGGCGATCCAACTCGCCGCCCACGCCCAGCGCAGCTAGTAGAGCACTTATCCGCGGACTAGCTCGACAACTTTCTCTACGACCTCGTTGGCTGGGACCTCAAGCGTCTCGCCGCCGCGGATGCGCAGCTCCACAATGCCATCTGCAAAAGAGCGACCCAGGATCACCACGAACGGCATGCCGAGCAGTTCGGCATCCTTGAACTTTACGCCTGGGGAGACCTTCGGACGATCGTCGTAAAGTACTTCAAGCCCTGCAGCATCAAACTCACCAACTAGGCGCTCGCCTGCTTCAAGTGCTGCGGCGTCCTTATTCGCCACCGCAACGTGCACCTGGTACGGGGCGATCTCGACCGGCCAAACCAGGCCTTTGTCATCGTGACGCTGCTCGGCCACTACCGCCATCATGCGGGAGACGCCGATGCCGTAAGAGCCCATGGTGGGCACGGCGCGTTTGCCGTTTTCGTCCAGAATCTGCACGTCCATGGCCTCGGTGTACTTGCGGCCCAGCTGGAAAATGTGGCCCAGCTCAATGCCGCGGGCAAGCTTGACGGTGCCGTTGCCGGACGGCGACGGGTCGCCCTCCTTGATCTCCGCAGCCTCAATAAACCCGTCCACGCTGAAATCTCGACCAGCTACGAGACCAACGACGTGCTTCTGCGGAGCGTCCGCACCAGCAATCCAGGCGGTGCCCTCCACCACACGCGGGTCAGCGAGCACGCGCACCTTACTAGCATTCAACGCACGCGGGCCAACGTAACCCTTGACAAGGAACTCGCTCTTGGCAAAGTCCTCTTCGCTGGCCAGTTCAAAGGTAGCCGGCTCAAGCGATGCCTCCAGGCGCTTCTCGTCCAGCTCGCGATCTCCCGGGATCAATACGCCAACCAGCTGCGGGCCTACCGGTTTACCGTCCTCATCCAGAGCTCGCGGGTCGTTGACCTTGATCATCATGCACTTCAGTGTGTCGGATGCTTGGGCCTCGCGGCCTTCTACAAGCACACCGGTGCTTCGTGCCCACTCCACCAGCGCGGCGATGGTCTCAGAATTCGGGGTGTCGTGCACCACAGGCTCCGGCAGCCCCTCGATTGGGCGAGTCTCAGGCACAACCGTGGCCACAGCCTCAACGTTGGCTGCGTAATCACCCGCAGTGGAGATAACAAAGGTGTCTTCGCCGTTTTCTGAGTATGCGAGGAATTCCTCGGACGCGGAGCCGCCCATAGCGCCAGAAGTAGCCTGGCAAATCTCGTAGCGGATACCTACGCGGTCAAAAATGCGCTGGTAGGCGGCACGGTGGTTGGCGTAGGACTGATCCAAGCCCGCATCGCTCATGTCGAAGGAATAGCTATCCTTCATCACAAACTCGCGCCCACGCAGGATGCCGGCGCGTGGACGCGCTTCATCGCGGTACTTGGTCTGGATCTGGTACAGCGTGACCGGGAAGTCCTTGTAGGAGGAGTACAGGTCCTTGACCTGCAGGGTGAACATCTCCTCGTGCGTGGGGCCGAGCAGCATATCTGCACCCTTGCGGTCCTTCAGCCGAAACAGGTCATCGCCGTATTCGGCCCAGCGGTTGGTTGCCTCGTACGGATCGCGCGGCAACAGTGCTGGGAACAGCAGTTCCTGGGCGCCCATAGCGTCCATCTCTTCGCGCACAATGCCTTCAATCTTGCGCAGCGTGCGAAGGCCGAGCGGCAGCCAGGAGTACACACCTGGTGCGGCGCGACGTACGTAGCCGGCGCGGACGAGCAGTTTGTGGCTGGGTACCTCCGCATCGGCGGGGTCTTCGCGCAGCGTGCGCAGGAACAGTGTGGACAGGCGTGTGATCATGACCAGAAATTCTAGCGCTAGGGTTTTTGGCATGCTCATCGTGTTGCCCCCGTCTGAAACCAAAGCCCCTGGCGGCCAGTTAAGCCCCATGCGTGTGTCCTTCCCGGAGTTGGACCCGATACGCCAAGCGCTCATGGATCAGCTCGCCTCATCCGATGTTGAAACCATGATGGACCAGCTAAAAATCCCCGCCACCAAGCGTGCAGAGGCTGAGGAGAACCTCCGACTGCGCAACGCACCTGTCATGCCAGCCATCCAGCGCTATACGGGCGTGCTCTATGACGCACTTGATGCCTCTACCCTGCCCACCTCCGCATTGAGCCACCTCGCCGTCGGCTCCGCATTGTTTGGGCTTTTGCTTAGCGACGACCTCGTGCCCCGCTACCGCGTCTCCGCCGGATCCAAAGTGGACAATAAAACCATGAAGGCGTGGTGGGGCAAGGCTGTAACTGAGCAGCTAGCGGAGCAGGATTTCGTGGTGGATATGCGTTCTGGCGCCTACCAACAGCTGGGCCCGCTAGCTTCCGCGATGACTGTGCGGGTGGAGCAGGCGGACACCGGCAAGGTGGTCAGCCACTTTAATAAGCAGTACAAGGGTGAGCTTGCGCGCTCGCTTGCCATGGCGCCGAGTATTGCGGATGCCACAAGCATCAACGACGTGGCGGATCTGGCCTTAGCACGCGGATTCCAGGTGCGAATTAACGGTCAACAGCTCACACTGTTGGTATAACCGCAGGAATCTTTATCAATTTATCAATCTGCCCGAATTTATCAATTTATCAATCTGCCCGAATTTATCAATTTATCAATCGGCAGCGGTGTTAGGATGCGGGTTATGCACAACCCGTTTCGCCCCACATTCGGCGCCAGCCCTCGCGTCTGGGCTGGACGTGACGCCGTGCTGCAAGATTTCGCCCGCGCATTACAGGGTGGTCCCGGCAACCCGGATCGCTCACTGCTCATCTCGGGCTCTCGCGGCATTGGTAAAACAGTACTCTTAACGGAGCTGGAAGACATTGCCATCCAGCACGGGTGGGTGGTGTTGCGCGCGTCCGCACGCGAGAACATTCAGCAGGTGCTGGTGGAATCCACAATCCCTGAGGCAATCGCACGCCTAGAGAATCGTCCTAAGCGGCAGGTGACCGGGTTTTCCGTAGCTGGCATTGGGTCGGTCAGTACCCATATCACCGATAGCCAGCCAGCCCAACGGTTGGTCACACAACTTCGTCAGCTGATTAACCTCTTGCAGGACACCGGCGTGCTGATCACCATCGATGAGGTCCAGGACGTTGACCCCGAAGACCTCACCCAGATCGCCATTGCCTATCAGGATTTGGTGCGCGATGACCTTCCGGTTGCGGTTGCTATGGCGGGGCTTACGCGCGGCATTAACAAGCTTCTAGATTTGCCCGGCGCGACGTTTTTGCGTCGTGCACGTCATTATGAGCTGGGCCCACTGACGCTTCAGGATGCCCAGCGTGCGTTCGAGGAGACTTCTCAGGAAGGCGGGATTGCGTTCGCGGCTGCGGATCAGGCGGCTGAGCTGAGTCAGGGTTACCCCTATCTGGTGCAGTTGCTTGGTTTCCTTGCTTGGGAGCGTGCGGCAGAAGCTTCACTTTCTACTATCGACGCCAACGTGATCTCCCTCACCGCGCCCGCCGCGGTTGAGCGCCTGGGTTTGCAGGTGCATCAGCCTGCGTTGCGCGATGTGCCGCCGAAGCAGTTGGAGTTTTTACAGGCGATGGCGCTGTTGGAGGAGCAAAACGGCACGCCTGAGGTGCCGATTGCGCATGTGGCGGAGTTGATGGGGACGACGACAACGTCGGTGAGCGATACGCGTCAGAAGCTGATTGACCGTGACTTGATCACGCCCGCGGGGTGGGGGTTGGTGGAGTTTGCGCAGCCGTATCTTGGGCAATACTTGCGTAAGCAGCGTCGCCCGAAACGCGTGCAGTAACATTTACAGCCATGCACATGCGCCGCTGCATTCTTACTTCTGTTTGTATTTACCTTGCCGCGTTTGCGTATCTCCTCCTGCGCTGGGATTCGATTCCGGAGCCGGTGCCGATCCATATCGGCCCTGGCGGCGTGGATGCTTGGGCAGACAAGACGTGGCTAAGTGTGGCCGGTGCGCTGTGGATTGGCCTGGCTATTTCGGCGATGCTGGCGGCGTGTGCTTTACCTACGGACATTGCCACGGCGCGACGCGAGGTCCCGGAGGCCGATGCGCTTGCCTACTCCGAAACGGCAGCGCAGCGAGTCGCAGCGCTATTGAACAAGACCAACGATTTTTTGGGGCATATGGCGATAGCTACGGCGTTAGTGCTTGCCTCAGCACAGCTGATGATGTGTTTCCCGCGCTTGATGCCAACCCCGCTGTGGATTGCGGGCCTTGTGGCCTACTGCGTTTACGCGATTGCTGCGTCGGTGCGCATTATGGGCAAGTCTGGTTCCTCCTGGGAGCAGCTACCACCCGATGAGCAGGAGCAAAAGCGCGTGGAGCGACTCAAGTTGAAGGCGTCTATGGGCTTTTATAAAGAGCCACTGGACCCGATGCCGGTGAGCATCATGCCTTCTGAGCCCGGCAAGATCCAGATCAATACCGCGCACCCGGTTGGCAAGCGCCTGATACGCCGGATTATGTGGGCAATCGTCTCCTGCTTAGTCGTGATTGTTGTGCTGGTGGTGCTGCTGTGACGTTCGGAGTCCAGCCTCAGTCCCATCCAAGGACCAAGCGGGGCGCTCGCCGCAACACGCTGCGCCTTAGCGTCGCGCTACTCATTGCCGTGTTTGGTATCGCAGGTATCGCACTTGCCGTAAGCATGCTCCAAGAGCGAGATGCGGTGGTGGTGAGCAAGATTGTGGACGGTGACACCATTGCGGTCACCCACTCCGGCGAGGAGGTGAAGGTACGCCTGCTCAATATTGACACCCCGGAAAAAGACGAGTGCCTCTACGAGGAGTCGACGCAGCACTTGGAATCTTTGATCACCCCCGGCGAGAGCGTGAACCTGGTCTATGACGTTGAGCGGGTGGACCGCTACGGCCGTGATCTTGCAGGTGTGTACAAGCAGGACGGCACGTTTGTGAATGAGGCGATGGTGGCCGACGGCTTCGCACGCGCTGTGGAGTTTCAACCCAACACCAAGTTCACATCCACGATGCGTGCCGCCGAAGCCCGCGCCAAAGCAGCGAAGCTAGGTATCCACGGAGTGCCCACTGAGTGCTTGTTGCCTACAGACCTCGCGCGCGACGCGCTGGCCCGCTATCAGTCGGACCCAGACGACTTTTACCTCGACGTGATGCGTGACGCCGTGGAGGGCACAAAGAATTTCACGTACCGCGAGCAAGCCTTGGAGCTAATACATAGTCTGTAGGCCATGAGCCTTTCTGCCAACCTTGCCCAGAGTCTCGCCCGAGCACGCGATCTCTTACACAGCGCCAAACATATCGAGGTGTTTACCGGCGCTGGCATGAGTGCGGATAGCGGCATTGCCACCTACCGCGACGCGCAGACCGGTCTGTGGGAAAACGTGGACCCGCAGGCGATGGCATCCATCGACGCTTGGCACCGAAACGCCGAAACGATGTTCGCCTGGTACCTCTGGCGTGCACACTTAGCCCAGCAGGCGCAGCCGAACGCTGGTCACTTGGCCATCGCGAATTGCGCAAAATCCACGGTGACCACGCAAAACATTGACAACCTGCACGAGCGTGCAGGCAGTCACAACGTGGTGCACCTGCACGGTTCACTGTTTGATTTCCGCTGCGCCGACTGCAACGAGTCCTATACCGCCGCAATTGAACTCCCCCACGAGCCTGTCCCAACGATCACCCCGCCGACGTGCCCAACGTGCGGTGGTCTAATTCGCCCAGGTGTTGTCTGGTTCGGCGAAGCCTTGCCGGAGGCCGAGTGGCGTGAGGCGGAGCGTCGCATGCGCACCGCCGATGCGCTGCTGATTGTTGGCACCTCGGGCGTGGTCTACCCTGCCGCGGGCCTGCCACTGATGGCCCATGCACGCGAGATCCCGATTATTGAGGTCACCCCCATGCGCACGGATCTTTCTCACTTGGCCACGGTGGTTGTTGAAGACACCGCCGCAAACGCCTTACCTAAACTCTTGGACTAGTAGTGGTAACGCGCCTGCAAAATCACAAGATCTCCGTCAGCAATCATGTACACCAGTCGGTGTTGATGAGTAATCCTTCGCGACCAAGCGCCTTCAGCCCCATATTTCAGAGGCTCAGGCTTGCCTATACCTTCAAAAGGGTCACGCAATGTATCGCGCAGCAGCTGATTGACGCGTTTGACCATCTTTTTGTCATTGGCCTGCCAATGCAAATAGTCTTCCCACGCGTGGTTAGTCCAAACCAACCTCATTACGCATCTCGTTCAACATCCAGGTCAACGTCATGCTCTGCGACGTCACCGTTCAGCGCGTCTTCGTACGCCTGCGTCAATCGGCGAGCATTTTCGCGCGTTTTAAACAAGTATGCGGTTTCAAGCCACGCTTCGTAATCCTCGGCAGCCATAAGCACCGCATTACCGTGACGGGAAACAATCTCCACGACATCGCGATCATTGGTCACTCGTTCAATGAGCGGGTACAAGGTTCGCCGAGCCTCAGAGGCGCTGATAGACATGACACCCTCCTTACTGTCGTACCACTAAACGGTACCACATTTATGGCGTTGCCCGAAGCACCGTAAAGTTGTTATCCCGCGCCACCTGCTCCACTGAAGCGAAGCGGCGTTGGACTTCAGGCCGGTAGCGCAGGTGCGAATTGTGCACCATGTACAGGGCTCCTCCGGGGACGAGCATGCGTTTCGACGCATCCAGCAACCGCTGCACCAACGTCGCGTCAACCGCAGTACCGTCGTGAAATGGTGGGTTGAGTGCGATGGTGTCAAAGGAGACACCAGCAAACCGCGAACCTGCATCGTCCCACGTCACCTCTAGGCCGATGGCACGTGCGGAAAGTACGGCGTCCGCATCAGCATCGGTGGCCACCCCGCCAAGACCGCGGGAAACCGAGCCGTTGCCGCAGCCGAAGTCCAGCAAACGTCCTGGTTCGGCGGGCAGGCAGGAGCGCAGCAGCTCTCCGCCTCGGTCCGGTTTCGCCCCGGAGAACACACCACCGATGGCCACAAGCCCATCACCCACCACTGGCTCGTAGGTCACATCGCGCGTGCCGGAGGCAACTAGGCAGCGAAACTTCCCGCGGCCACGGGAGGCAGCAACGGACGTAAAGGACTCTTCCAGCACCGCGTTCATGCCTCGTGACAGGTGCTTGTTGTTGCCGCCCAGCACCAAACGCACATCCGAGAAGCCAGCGCCAGCGATCGCGCGTGCAAGGTAGTCCAGGCGCGCGAGGGACTTTGGCATCTCCCCCAACGCAACAACAGGACCAGAAGAGCCCGCTAGATACGCATCCAGACGCTGAGCACCCACCACCGCCGCACCCAACGCGGCCGCCTCCTGGCAGCGTGCGTAGTCCGGATCCAGAAACGTCACAGACCTACCAGCTTCAACCGCAGCGCGCGTCAAATCAAGCGTTGGGTCGTGGCAGATAAGCACTTGCAAGGGCGGCCGCGCAGCGTCGTCAAGCGAGAGCTCCCATATCAACCTATCCAGCGTGCGCAAGACCAGCCACCTCCCCAAAGACGTAGACGGCGGGGTTGGTCACGGAGTGTTCCTCCATGACATTGGCGAGTGTCTCAGCGGTGGCGAAGAACACGCGCTGAGCTGCGGTCTCGCCCTCCTGGATCACCGCTGCTGGGCACTGCGGGTCAAGCCCAGCCGCCACCAACGCTGAGGCAATCGCGTGGACGTTGCGCACGCCCATCACCACCACAATCGTGCCACCGACCTTCGCAAGCGCACCCCAATCCACCAGGGACTTCGCGTGTCCCGGCGCCAAATGGCCGGAGACCACCGTAAACGCGTGCGTCACCCCGCGTTGGGTCACAGGCACACCTGCCGCAGCCGGCACCGACACAGCAGAGGTCACCCCCGGCACCACCGAGCACTCCAGACCGGCCGCCGCACACACCTGAAGTTCCTCAAACCCGCGGCCGAACACGTACGGATCACCACCTTTGAGCCGCACCACCCGCTTGCCCTCCCGCGCGTACTGTACGAGCAGCTCATTGATGCACTCCTGCGCCACCTGGCGGCCGTACGGCAGCTTGGCCACATCCAGAACCTCTTTGCCATCAAGGTCTAAAAACTGCGACAGCTCCGAAGCGGGCCCGAGGTGGTCTGCAAGAATCACGTCTGCGGCTTCCAGGGCGCGCAGTCCGCGAATAGTCAGCAGGTCCCAAGCACCGGGACCGCCGCCAACAAGGGTGATGTGGCCGTTTTTCATAGAACCCAAGTCTAGGGTGGTTGCATGAACCAACCGCAGCTTGCCCACACGCTCGCAGAAATGCTGCCCGAGATGGTGCAGCCACAACCCGGCACCGACCTTGCAAACGCCCAGCTCCTGGTGCTCAATGAGGAGCTTGCACGAGAACTTGATTTGGACCCGGCGTGGCTGCGCAGCGCCGAAGGCACCCAGTGGCTTGCAGGTTCCCAGGGTGGTCATGCCATGGCCTACTCTGGCCATCAGTTCGGCCAGTTTGTGCCGCTGCTTGGCGACGGCCGCGCAACCCTCCTCGGCGACCTCCCCGGCAGCGGCGAGACAAGCGGCTACGAAATCCAGCTCAAAGGCTCAGGCCTGACTGCGTTTTCCCGCCCAGGCTCCGACGGGGCTGGTGCGATTGGCCCAATGCTGCGTGAGTACCTGGTTTCAGAGTTCATGCACGCGGCGGGGATTTCTACCACGCGTTCGCTGGCGGTACTCACCACCGGCGAGCATGTCATTCGCCAACAGGGCGGGGTGCCCGGCGGCATTGTGGTTCGCGTGGCTAAGAGCCATCTTCGTATCGGTTCGGTGCAGTACGCCGCAACACAGTCTGCGGAGCTGGTGGAAAAAGTTATCCACGCAGCCGGTTTCGACTCCCCTGTTGCCCTTCTGGAGCACACGCTGGATTCCCAGCTTGCGCTGGTGGCAAAGTGGATGCGCATCGGGTTTATCCACGGGGTGATGAACACGGATAACGCTGCCCTGTCCGGGGAGACCATTGACTACGGGCCGTGTGCGTTTACAGAGACGTACGACCCGGATGCGGTGTTTTCTTCCATTGATACCCGGGGCCGTTACCGCTTTGGCCACCAACCGTCTATCGCGGTATGGAACGTGGCCCGCCTGGCGGAGGCGCTGCTTGGGGTCATGGAGCAGGACAAAGCCCAGTCGATTCTTGGTCAGGCGCAACAGCGTTGGGACGCCGCGTGGCACACCGAAGTGCCCAACCCCGAAGAACTCGCAGCTGCAGAAGACCTCTTTGGCTTCAACGGCATCATGTTCGGGCCCCGCAACGGCATGTTAGAGCGCGCCATCGTGGAGGCGGAACGAAACGGCAACCTCGAGCCGTTTTTGGAGCTGGCGCGCGCAACCCAGGCCCCTTTCAATCCGGATGCGGGCCCGGAATGGATGAAGGCGCCCGAAGGCGCCTTCCCATTTCAAACGTTCTGCGGTACCTAGCTTCCGCTGGGATCCCGCAGCCAGCTACTTCGAGCTGTCCAGGTGTCGCTCCTGCTCCAGCTGCAGGGACTTCTGGGTCCATGCCCACTGCTCGTCGTAGGCGGCCTTGTCGCGCTTCAGGGACTTGCCGTAGGTCGGGAACATCTCGTGGAGGGTCTCTCCCCACTCGATCATGCGCTCACCAAAGCAACGCTCAAGCAGCTCCAGCATGGCAGCTGGGGTAATCGATGCACCCGGAGATGCACCGAGGATACCGGCGATGGTGCCGCTCTGATCGTTGACCAGTGCGGTACCGAACTCGAGTGAGCCAAAGCGGGGAGCAGCAGTCGGCTTGATCACCTGCACACGCTGGCCAGCAACAACCTCGGTCCAGTCCCTCGGATCTGCGTCCGGGTAGTACTCGCGCAGGACGTCCATCTTGCCGTCAAAGTTACGGAAGACCTCTTCAACCAGGTAGGTGACCAGGTTGAAGTTGGTGGCGGCAACACCCAGGTAGGACGGGATGTTGTCCGGGCGGATGGACTTGAACAGGTCCAGGTAGGAACCCTTCTTCATAAACTTCGGAGTCCAGCCACCGTACGGGCCGAACAGCAAGGACTGCTTGCCGTCAACCACGCGCAGGTCCAGGTGCGGGACAGACATCGGCGGGGCGCCAACCTTGGCCTTGCCGTAGACCTTCGCCTGGTGCTGCTCCACGAGTTCCTGGTTGGTGGTCTGCAGCCACATGCCGGAGATTGGGAAGCCCGCATAGCCGTGAACCTCTGGGACACCAGCCTTGCGCAGTAGGTCCAGTGCGTAACCGCCAGCACCGACAAAGACGAAGCGTGCGCGGGTGACCTTCTTGTCGCCCGTGTGCACGTTCTTCACGGTGACTTTCCAGAAGTTGCCCTCGCGCTTGAGGTTGGTTACTTCGTGGCCAAAGCGAACCTCGGTACCAGAAGCTTTCGCGGAGTCGATGAACTGTTGGGTCAATGCACCGTAGTTAATGTCAGTGCCGACATCGGTCCAAGAGATGGCTACTGGCTCTGCGTCGAAGTCGCGGCCCTTTGCCATCAACGGCAGCATCTCGGTGAACTTTGCGGGATCCTCAGTGAACTGCATCTCCGGGAACATGTGGTTTGCGCTCAGCGCGTCGTAGCGGCGCTTCAGGTAGCCAATCTGGTCTTCGCCCTGTGCGAAAGACACGTGCGGGACAGGGTTGATGAACGCGCGCGGATCCTTCAGCACATTGTTTTCAACGCTGTAGGACCAGAACTGGCGTGCCAGCTGGAACTTCTCATTGATGTTCATCGCCTTGGATACATCGATGCGGCCGTTCTTCTCCGGGGTGTAGTTCAACTCGCACAGGGCCGAGTGGCCGGTACCTGCGTTGTTAAACGGATAGGAGGACTCTTGTGCCGCACCATCAAGACGTTCGTAGATCACCTGGGACCATTCCGGTTCCAGGGCGTGCAGCATTGCGCCCAGGGTGGCGCTCATGATGCCGGCTCCTACAAGAAGGACATCCACCTCATCGTCGTAGTTCTTGTTAGCCATACCAAGCCACCTTCTCATCTCTTGAAATTTTGTGCTTCTACAACTCTATACAACCCTAGTGCGTTTCTACTCTACGCTGTAGTTTGACGCTCGCGGCTAGTATTGTCCGCATGACACAGACCACATCTTTTTGCCCAGACATTCTCGGCCCCGACTATGAACAGGCCACCCTTGATCTAGGCAAAGACTCGGACACTGGTAAGGCAGTCCAGGCGGTAGTGGTCAAGGCAAATGCCGGTAATAAGAAGGCAGACCCGACAAAGCCTGCGCTGCTGTGGATTCACGGCATGAGTGACTACTTCTTCCAAACGCACGTGGCGGAGTTTTTCACTGAACTCGGTTATCCCTTTTACGCGATTGATCTGCGTCGCTGCGGTCGCGCCCGCAAGAATGGTCAGCGCTGGCATTACACTCGAGACCTCGCGAACTATTACCCAGAGCTCAACGTGGCACTCGACATCATTGTCGGTGAGGTAGCCTCCCAAAAGGTCATTCCCGTCGCCCACTCAACTGGTGGGCTGATCGCCCCCTTGTGGCTGGATTATTTGCGCCGTGAGGACCCAAAGCGCCACGCCCATATTGCAGGGTTGCTACTCAACAGCCCGTGGCTGGATCTGCAATATAACCCCGTACTGGTGGCGCTTGTCCGCCCTGTCATAAATACTGTGGGCCGCTATCTTCCGCTGATGCCGCTGCCGCAGGACAACTTGGGCACCTACGGCGAGTCCATCCACCACAGCAAGCATGGTGAGTGGGAGTTTGATACTGACATGAAGCCGGTCTACGGCCACCGGAAATATTGGGGTTGGATCCGCGCTATTAATAAGGCACAGCAACAGATCCACGCTGGCGCCGTTGACACGGGCGTGCCTACGCTGACGCTTGCCTCTGCACACTCCTATTTGGGAAAGGACTACTCGCCTGCCGCGGATACTGCGGACACGGTGTTGGACGTGGAGCAGATCAGGAAGTGGGCGCCAAAACTGTCACATTCCTCGGTTATCAAGACTATCGACGGCGCACGCCACGACGTCTTCCTTTCCGAATCTTTCGCCCGCGAAGTAGCGTTTAAGACAACTGCAGAATGGTTGGAGACCCTGTGAATACGCACTATGACCTCATTATTGTTGGCACCGGCTCCGGTAACACGATTTTGGACGAGCGTTTTGACTCAAAGCGCGTCGCCATCGTGGAGAAGGGTGCCTTCGGCGGCACCTGTCTGAACGTTGGCTGTATCCCCACCAAGATGTACGTCTTGGCCGCTGATGCCGCCTACACCCCGCGCGAGTCTGAGCGCCTCGGCGTTGACCTGGAATATAAGGGTGCGGATTGGGATGCGATCAAAGAGCGCGTGTTTACCAACCGCATTGATCTGATTGCTGCCGGTGGTGAGGAATACAGGCGTTCCGACCAATGCCCGAACGTTGACGTCTACGATCAGCCAGCCCATTTCACAGGCCCACGCACCATCGCCACAGGCACTCAGGAAGGCCCTGCAACCATTACCGCAGATCAGGTGCTGATTGCGGCCGGATCGCGTCCGCGCATTCCGGAGTGGGCCGAAGGCGTGAGCTATCACACCAATGAGGACATCATGCGACTTGATGCGCTGCCAGAGTCCTTAATTATTGTCGGCGGCGGTTTCATCGCTATGGAGTTCGCCCATGTTTTTGATGCGCTGGGCACCGAGGTGACCATCGTGAGCCGTTCGCAGATGCTTCGCTCTCTGGATCCCACGATTCGCGACGCCTTCAATGAGCTCGCCTCCGAACGCTTCAACGTCGTCCACTCCGAGATCACCTCGGCGCGCAACACAGCAGACGGCATTGAGCTTCTGCTTGACGACGGCGCAACGCTGACCTCCCAACACCTCCTCCTTGCCACCGGCCGTATTCCCAACGGCGACGAACTTCGCGCCGAAGACGGTGGGGTGGAGCTACACCCGGATGGCCGTGTCAAGGTTGATGAGTTTGGCCGCACCACCGCCGAAGGTGTGTGGGCGCTTGGCGATGTCTCCTCCCCGTATCAACTCAAGCACGTAGCCAATGCGGAGGCCCGCGCGGTGGCGGCAAACATTGTGGCGCGGTTTGATGGCCAGGCGCCAACACACACCATGCCGCACGAGAATGTTCCCTATGCCGTGTTCACTCACCCCCAAATTGCCACGGTAGGACTCAATGAGGATGAGGCGCGTGATGCGGGCTACGACATCACCGTGAAGGTCCAACGTTACGGCGACGTGGCCTACGGTTGGGCACTTGAAGACACCACGGGACTAGTCAAACTCATCGCCGATACGGCCACCGGTCGGCTGCTTGGCGCACACTACATGGGCCCGCAAGCCTCAACTCTCATTCAGCAAGCGATCACGGTCATGGCGTTTGATCTTGATTTGCGGAAGGTAGCCCGCAAACAGTACTGGATACACCCGGCGCTTCCGGAGGTTACTGAGAACGCAATCTTGGGACTCGACCTCGATTTTGAAGATAAATAAACAACAAAAGGGAAACCATCCAACATTAAATTGCCCCCATAATAGGGGTACCGGCACCCAAGTTAGAAACAAGAGTATCGCCAGCTAGATAACCAGCGTTACTACACCCAGCCCACAAACCCATCGTTAGAGAACTCTGGCAAAGTTTTAGGCGACAAGTTGCACCACACTTCGAATTAGTTGCTAACATAAGCCGCGACACTCGGACAACGGGGAGCCGCCACTTCCCGCCGAGAGCCTCCGTGCCAAGGTCCCATGGATCGAGTTCGGACGACATACAAGTACTACAAGTAAGGATTTGTTTCATGCGCAAGTTCCAGAAGGCAGCCCTCGCAGGCGCCACCGCCGTTGCTGTGGCCTTCGGCTCCACCTCCGTCGCACTGGCTGAGGAGACCACCACTGAGACCACCCAGGATCAGAACACCCAGAACGAGGCGACCAAGACCGGCGTCCCGACCCGTAAGCCGACCGACAAGGACAAGGCAGGCGGCGAGATCACCTCGTCCAACAAGCTCGCTCACAGCTCCGGCGCTGTGGACAAGGACGGCAACCTGACTGGCGCTAAGGGCACCGACATCTTCGGCAAAGACAAGAAGTGGGAGAACCTCGCTCCTTGGGCTAAGGCTGGCTACCTCACCACGATCTTCCTGAGCGTTTCCGCTGCTATTGGCCTGATCGTTGGCCCGCTGTACAACTTCTTCATCCACGGCATGTAAGCTGCGGATTTTCATCGCACACCCCACCTAAACTTCAAGAACATTTCGAAAGAAGGAAACATGCGCAACATCCGCACCGCTGCAGTTGCCGCTGCAACTGCTCTGACCGTCGCTCTCGGCGGCACCACCGTCGCTTTTGCCGAGGAGACCACCGAGAACACCACCACTACCACTGATCAGCAGGACAACGGCTCCGCTAAGAAGGAAGACAACAAGGGCTCCGCACAGAAGGACTCCACCAAGGGCGACAAGGCAGTCATCTTTGTTGGCAAGCAGGAAGGCGACAAGGACTTCGGCAACGTTGTCAGCGACGGCACCAAGGGCCTGTTCGGCGGCAAGGGCTCTTCCAAGTACTTCAAAGACTCCGACAAGGAGTTCTACCCGACCGACGCTTTCGGTAAGAAGACCCGTGTTGAGGAAGTTCCGCAGTGGGCTCGCTACTGGATCGACGGCACCGTCGTCGCCGGTATCGGCGCTCTGGTCGGCATGATCATCGCTGCTGTCAACTTCGCTTCCTACAACGGCTGGATCAAGCTCTAAGCTTGTTTTCGCTGTCAGCGACAACAAAAAGCTCCCACCTTTCTAGGTGGGAGCTTTTCTGTTTGCTGTATGCCTACTGCCCCAGCATGTGTTGGCCGGCGGCCACATCAGCATCGGGAAGCGTGAGAATCTCGTTGCCGTCCTCAGTAATCAAAATGGTGTGCTCGAACTGAGCGGTGTACTCGCCATCACGATTTTGGACAGTCCAGCCGTCATCCCAAACGTCGTAAGGCAACTGCCCAAGGTTAATCATCGGCTCAACAGTCAACGTCATACCCGGCTCGAGGATGTCCGTATAGGCGTCTGAGTCATAGTGCAGCACAACAAGTCCGTTGTGGAAAGTGGTGCCCACACCATGGCCGGTGAAGTCCGTGACCACGTTGTAGCCGAAGCGCTTGGCGTACGACTCGATGACACGTCCAATAACATTCACCTGGCGCCCCGGCTTGGCGGCCTTGATGCCGCGCATCATGGCCTGATACGTGCGGTCTACAAGATCGCGGTGAACCTGCGCCACCTCACCGGCGAAAAACGTCGCGTTCGTGTCGCCGTGCACGCCGTTTTTGTAGGCGGTGACGTCAATGTTGGCAATGTCGCCCTCCTGGATCACCGTGCTATCCGGGATGCCGTGACAGACGATCTCATTGAGCGAAATACAGCTGGACTTGGTGTAGCCGCGATACCCCAACGTGGAGGGGTATGCACCGTGATCACACAGGTACTCATGGATCACGCCATCGACGTAGTCCGTAGTCACACCCGGCTTGATCTCTGCGCCACCGACAGCCAACGCGTTCGCCGCAATCTTGGATGCCTCACGCATTGCCTCAATGGTCTCTGGGGTTTGCACAAACGGCTCACCCACGTTCTCCTGGACCTTGTTTTTCCAGGCGTACTCCGGCCGCTTGATCGACGCGGGCACTTTCCTAATCGGAGTGGGCTTACCTGGGGTTAATTTTCCGCGTTGATTCATGCGATCAATGTTAGCCCCTCGCCGCATCCAGGTTTGCAAGCATCGTCTGCGTCAGCGCCACCGCAGCTTCAGAGCCGCCGCCCAATACAACAAGCGTGGCAAAAGCAATGTCATCGTCCGAACGATAGCCGGTAAACCACGAGTGCGACCCGCCGGTGATTTCGGCTTCGCCGGTTTTACCGCGGACGTCTCCAAACGAAGTAAGTCCACTTGCAGTACCACCCGGCGAAGTCACCGCAAGCATCATCTGGCGCAGCTGTTCCATCGCCTCTGGGCGCGGCTTTTCCAGATGCTCATTGACGTGTGTCTCCTCCCCCGGCAGCAGGAACGGAACCGGCATCTCACCGCGCGCAGCCGTCGCAGAAACCAACGCCATGCCAAAGGGGCTTGCCAAGTCATACCCCTGGCCGTAGCCGGCCTCAGTGCGCTCCAGCGGGGTCTCGCCCACCGGGATGGAGCCAGTGATGGTATCCAAGCCCGGGATCATCATGTCCAGGCCAAGTCCAAACTGCTTGCCTACCTCCTGGAGCTCGCCTGGGGCCAGCTTGGTCGAGATGTCCGCGAACGTGGTGTTGCAGGAACGCGCGAACGCCGTCTGCAACGGCACGCTGCCCATGCCAAAGCCCGCATAGTTGGTCACCGTTCGGCCGTAAATGTTCATCGTGCCCGGACACGGGACGATGGAATCCGGGGTCAGCGACTGGCGCTCCAGGCCAGCTGCGGCGCTAATGATCTTGAACGTCGAACCCGGCGGGTACTGGCCCATCGTGGCCAAGTTGCCCTTTTTGTCAGCTGCCGGGGTTTGGGCAACAGCCAGGATGCCGCCGGTGGATGGTCTGATTGCCACAATCATCGCTTCGCGGCCAGCCACCGGCTCAAGTGCTTGCTCCGCGGCGCGCTGCACGCTACGGTCCAGGCTGATCTCTATTGCTGGCGAAGGCGCTGGATCCACGCGCTCAACCTGCTCCAACGCCACGCCATTTTCGTTGACAACGGAGACGCTCCAGCCCGGGTCACCATCCAAATCATCGCCAACCAAGGTTGCAATACGCGCCATGATGTCCGGCGCGAAACCGGGGTCAAGGTTGACCATCGCGGCTTCCTCATTAAGCCGCACCCCCGCCTCGCCACCGAGAGCCTGCTCGAAGGCGTCCTTAGCGGTGGCGGGAATCAGGGCAGCCGAATACGTCGATTGGGTGGAGGAGAGGGCTTGGGTCAGCGACGCGGCGTCGTGAAGCGGGACTGCCCTATCAACCTCATGTGCTGCCGCAAGCGCTGCAGCGATACGCTGAGCGGCCTGCGGCACGCTTTTAATCCCCTTGGGCTCCACCAGCACTCGGTACGCAACCCCGGGCCTCAGCAACTCCGCACCATCCGAGGACACCACGCTGGCCGGGCGCGCGGGGATGGCGCGCAGCTCCAGATGCTGGTGCGCGCCCAACTTCGGGTGGATTGCAGAGGGCTGCCAGCGCACCTGCCAGCCCTCTGCGGACTGGGTGAGGGTCATGTGCGCGTCATAGGCGTACTCACGATCACGCGGAAGCTGCCACGCCATACGGTAGCTCGCGGTGGCAATCGCCTCGCTTTGGCTAACCTCTATCAGCGCTGTCTCAAGCGACTCTGCCTGCAAGCCCTCCCATGTGGTCTCTGCCGCGGACTGAGCGGTGCTGGGATCGTCGATGATCTTGCCAAATTCGGCGCGCTCTTCCAGCGCTTTCAAAAAGGTCTTTGCCACCGGTTCTGCTGAGTCAGGCCTTGGTGTGCATGCCGCAAGCCCCACTGCGAGAAACAGACAGCTAAGCAGGACAAGAAGGCGACGCATGACAAAAACGTAACAGCGCCGAGAGTCTCCCCGGCGCTGCCACAACCATGTCGGAACGCGTCTAGCGAGTAACCTTGACCTCTGCCTTGGTCCCAGCCACTTCCTCCAGCCCCTGCTCCTCAGCGATACGCAGCGCGTGCGCGATCAGGGTCTCCACGATCTTGGACTCCGGCACGGTTTCCACAACCTCGCCCTTGACAAAGATCTGGCCCTTGCCGTTGCCCGACGCCACGCCGAGATCCGCGTCACGGGCCTCACCAGGACCGTTGACAACACATCCCATCACGGCAACGCGGAGCGGGAACTCCATGCCGTCCAGGCCAGCGGTTACCTCCTCAGCCAGCTTGTACACATCCACCTGAGCGCGACCACAGGACGGGCAGGAGACGATCTCAAGCTTGCGCGGGCGCAGGTTCAGCGACTGCAGAATTTGATCACCCACCTTGATCTCCTCCACCGGGTCCGCGGAAAGGGAGACACGAATCGTGTCTCCAATACCCTGCGACAGCAGTGCGCCGAAGGCCACGGAAGACTTGATCGTGCCCATGAACTTCGGGCCCGCCTCCGTCACACCGAGGTGCAGCGGGTAATCCGTCTTCTCCGCCAGCTGACGGTAGGCCTCCACCATTAGCACGGGGTCGGAGTGCTTCACAGAGATCGCGATATCGCCGTAGCCGTACTCCTCGAACAGACCGGCCTCCCAAATCGCGGACTCTACCAGCGCCTCCGGCGTAGCCTTGCCGTACTTCTCCAGCAGGCGCTTGTCCAAGGAGCCACCGTTGACACCAATACGGATCGGAATTCCTGCATCCCCCGCAGCCTTCGCTACCTCTTTGACGCGGCCGTCAAACTCCTTGATGTTGCCGGGGTTCACACGTACCGCGGCACAGCCCGCGTCAATCGCAGCGAAGATGTACTTCGGCTGGAAGTGAATATCTGCAATCACCGGAATCGGAGACTTTGCAGCAATCGCCGGCAACGCTTCCGCGTCCACCGTCTTCGGGCAGGCGACACGAACAATGTCACACCCCGCAGTTGCCAGCTGCGCGATCTGCTGCAGCGTGGCGTTAATGTCATGCGTCTTTGTCGTGGTCATGGACTGCACCGTGATCGGGTGGTCCGACCCAACGCCTACCCCACCAACCATCAGCTGACGCGTCTTGCGGCGCGGCGCCAACGTCGGCGGCGGGCCTTCTGGAATACCTAAACCGATGGGGAGATTCATGCGGTTTACCTTAGCCCAAAAGCTTCACAGGGTTCACCACGTCCGCCGCCATGACAAGCACACCAACGATCAGCAGGAGCCCGGCGATTGTGTAGGTCAACGGCATGAGCTTTTCGTAGTTCGCCGGCGGACCCGGCGGCAAACCACGCAGGCGCCGGAAAAAGTCTCGGATCTTCTCGTAGAAAATCACCGCGATATGGCCACCATCCAAAGGCGGCAGCGGCACAAGGTTAAACAGCGCAAGAAAGAAGTTCAGGCTGGCCAGCATGAGGAAAAACACCGGCCACAAGCTGTTTGCCGCAAGTTCTCCACCGGTGCGCGACGCCCCGATGACACTAATCGGGCCTTCCACGTCGCGCTCCGCGCCAAACATGGAAGCCACGACTCCCGGGATCTTGCCCGGAAACGCAATGAGCCCATCGACCGTAGCCCCGAGCATCTCACCGGTGAACTTCGCGGTGGCCGGGATCGCATCAACGGGGCCGAAGCGCTTCATCGCATCCGGCACGGGCGCAAGGCCTACACCAATCGCGCCAGCTTCTATTTCCTCGCCTGTCTGCGGGTTTAAGCGCTTGACCGCCTGGACTTCCACGGCGAAGTCTTTGTGCTCACCGTTTCGCTCAACCGTGACCTCTACGGTTTCACCTGGGCGAGTCATCACGTAATCCCGCAACTGCGCAAACGCGGTGATCTCTTCGCCGTCAACCGCAACCAGCGCGTCGCCTGAGCGCAGTCCCGCCGCATATGCGGGGCCCTGCCCAGTGCAGGGCGCAAGCGTTGTCTCATCCACCTGATCCGACGTACACGTCAGCTCACCGACTCGTGGCGTGCGGTCCGCGTACGGGTTGGGAATCCCCGACATCGTGGCCACCATGTAGATGATCACCACGCCAATCAGCAGGTTCATCACAATGCCGCCGGTCATGACGATCACCCGCTGCCACCACGGCTTGCTCACCATGGCATGTGGCGCTTCCTCCTCCGTTACCGGATCTAGCGCCGTCATGCCCGCAATGTCACAAAACCCACCAAACGGCAGTGCAGCAATGCCGTACTCCGTATGCCCGCGTTTCGTTGACCACACCGTTGGACCAAAGCCAATGAAGTAGCGGCGCACCCGCATGCCAAAAGCACGCGCTGTAAACATGTGCCCCGCCTCGTGCAGCGCAATCGACACCGCAATCCCCAGCGCGAACAGCACTATGCCAAGCGCCCCCACCTACGCATCCGCCTTTGCACCATCAGCCTTGAACTGCGCAGCGATTCCCTCAATCACTTCAGCAGCCAAGTGGCGTGCACGCCTATCCGCCCCCAAGACGGCTTCGACGGTGGTTGGGGGTTGGGGAGGGTTGCCGTCGGCGTCGAAAAGCAAAAGCACCTGCTCCACCACATCAACAATGTGCGGAAACGCAATGCGACCGGCAAAAAACGCATCTACCGCAACCTCATTCGCCGCGTTGTACACCGCCGGATACGGCTCGCCGCGCTTCACCGACTCGCGCGCAAGCTCCACCGCCGGAAACGCCTTGGCATCCAGCGGCTCAAACGTCCACGTGTGTGCTTCACTGAAATCAAGCGCCTGCTGTGCCTTTGCTACACGACGCGGCCACGCCAACGCATGCGCAATCGGCATCTTCATCGACGGCGGCGAAGCCTGCGCAATCGACGCCCCATCCACAAACGTGACCATGGAGTGGATCACGGACTGGGGGTGCACGGTGACATCAATAATGTCCGGATCAATGCCGAACAGCATCGCCGCCTCAATCAGCTCAAGGCCCTTGTTGACCATGGTGGCCGAATTGATCGTGTTCATCGTGCCCATGGACCACGTCGGGTGTGTGACCGCCTCCTGCGGGCTCACCCCCATCATCTGCTCACGCGTACGCCCACGGAACGGGCCGCCAGAAGCCGTAAGTACAAAACGCGCGAAATCTTCCGGGTGGCCTGCGCGGAGACACTGCGCCATCGCTGAATGCTCCGAATCCACCGGCACCAGCTGCCCCTGGCGCGCCTTGTTCAACACCAGCGAACCACCGGCAACTAAGGACTCCTTATTAGCCAACGCCAGCACCGCGCTTGTCTCCAGCGCCGCAAGCGTTGAGCTCAGCCCCGCCGCCCCCACAAGCGCGTTGAGCACCACATCCGCTTCGTGTGTCTCAATGAGCTCGCGTGCAGCTTCCTGGCCGGCAATCACCGCGCCGCCGAGAGCGTCACTGACTTGCTGCGCAGCGTCATCCCGCTGCACCGCCACCTGATCGGGCCGCAGGCCGTGCGCACGCGCTTGGTCGATAATCTGCTGCGGGTTACTTCCCGCAGCCGCAATGCCCACCACCATGAAATCCGCAGGATTGGCCTCAATAACCTCAAGTGCCTGCGTGCCAATAGAGCCCGTTGAACCCAGAATCAGAATGCGTCTCACACCCGCCATTGTTCCAGTCTGCTCCACAAGCGGTAAAACTTTCGGACGTTTAGGGGGTATTCACTCGCAAACTGACCAGCCCATGTGAAAGAATAGGGCCAATACTGTTGCAAATAGTTCCAATTGTTTTCCAATTGCTCAGCACGAAGGAGTTTGGCTGTGGCCAACCACGCTCTCGACAACGCACCTCAGGTGTACAACGGCGTATCTGAGGCAGATGTCCCATCCGCCCGCTTTGGCTGGAGCGAAGCCGGCAACGGCGTCATCCAGGTCGTAGGCTGGATTTCCGTCATCGCCCTCATCGGGTTCAACTTTGGTAACCACGAGGGTCACGTAGAGACCATCTGGCTGATCACCCTCGCAGTGGTCATCGCACTTGGTCTGATTCTTCTGGCAACCCAGCCGAAGCTGAACCAGGTCCGCACCGTCACCGCGCACAACAAGCCGGTTGGCCACCAGGAGCCGGACTGGGCATACGACCAGAAGACGCTCTCCGGTGTCTACGCCGATCTGGGTGAGCGTGAACTGCGCGCCCTCAACATCGACCCGGCTCGCGTCGCACACCTGCGTGCCCCGCAGAAATAGTCTCCCGCGCTAGTCGAAGCTAGACATAACAAAACCCGGCCTGCGAGGCCGGGTTTTTTCGTTGCCTGGTACCTGGAGGGAAACGGGGAAACGCCTCTTCTTCGATGCGTATATTTTCACGGGCCGCGGCAACACGAGGGCCTCGCTGCTCGCGCGGTGCTGTTCCGTTTGGAGCCGCCTCGGTCACATCTCCGGCACTGCCCACGCAGTCACCGCTTGCACCTGCCTGTTGGTTACCGCATCGGGCACGTGCTTGAGGATCCAGTTTCGGGCGGCAGTCACTCGGTCGCCGCCGGTATGTAATGCCCGTCCGATCAGCCGCGACTGGCGCGCAATCTGTTGGCTGCGGCGGCGCCGGTGCGTGTCATAGGCAGAAAAGTCCGTACTGCCTGCGCGCAGCAGCCGGGCGAGGACTGCAGCGTCTTCGAGACCCTGGCATGCGCCCTGCCCGAGGTTTGGCGTCATGGCGTGCGCCGCATCCCCGATCAGCACGACCTTCTCGTTGTGGTAGCTCGGGAGTGGTTTCGCGAGCTCATGAATGGGCAAGTACTGTATCGACGCCTTTGGGGTTGCGCGCAGTAGCGCGGGGATCGGGTCGTGCCACTGCGCGAAGGTCGCGTGTAGTTGGTGCAGCGCCTGGGTGCCAGGTTGGGCTTCTGGGCCGGAGGTGACGGCGAACCAGTAGGCGTGACCGTCGTGAAGCGGGACGGCCCCGAAGCGGGCGCGAGTTCCCCAGGTCTCGAACCCGGCGTCAAGCGGCACCTCTTCGGTGATCGCGCGCCACGTGTTGTAGCCAGCGTAGGTCATGCCGGGATCGTCGAAGCAGGTGGCGCGCACCGCGCTGCGGATCCCGTCTGCGCCCACCACGACGTCGAATCTTGCCTCCGAGCCGTCGGCAAAGGTGACTGTGCCGGATCTGGCGTCGACGCCCACAGCCGCAGCAGAGGTGTGGACGCGCGAGCTTGGGATGCCTGCGACCAGCAGCGAGTGGAGTGTGGTGCGGTCGAGCGCGAGCGAGGCGCGCGTGATTTGCGGGGAGATGCGCGTAAGCCAGTCTCCCTGCGGATTCCGGATCCCGCCTTGTAGTGGTGCTTGTTGCAGCTGCAGCGCGCGGAAGTCTGCACCTATACCTAAGGCGTCGAGGGCGGCGAGCCCGTTCGGCGCGAGCGTGATGCCGGCACCGCCGCTGCGGATCTGCGCATGCTCTTCGTAAATCTGCACGTCTATGCCCGCCCGGTGCAGCGCCGCCCCCAGCGCGAGGCCGGCAATGCCAGCACCGATGATGCCTATCCTCATGGGCTACGAGTCTAGTGGGGGTTAAGGGTGCGGCACGCAAACATCGGATAGCAAACATCGGATAGGCCCGAAAAAGGCCGCAAAACGGACTTATCCGATGTTTGCTATCCGATGTTTAAGGTAGGGACTCACCTGGCGTCCACCTGACACGAATACTTAAGAACACAGAGGTCAAAATCTGGTTAAGCGTTAAGCCTATTGCCAGAATGTCTCCGTTTAGAGGCAAATATTCATGATGCGGCCGATTCCTTAGGGCAGATTAGGTGACTAATCACCATTTTATTTAGGCAGAATATAGGCATTTTTACGTACCTTTACGTGTGATGAATTAAATGGGCCTAAATTCTTGCGACACGCCCCAAATACCATAAGAGGATCCTTACTGTAGAGTTTTCGGGGTTCGCACGAGTAATTCGCGGCACCACGGGCAGCCGGTGGGCCACCAGCTGCCTAACCGGCCTTCTCGTCTGCCGCCAACTGGCCACAGGCCGCGGCGATCTCCTGGCCCTTGGTGTCACGCACCGTGCAGGTCACACCTTGGGCAATCACACGGCGGACAAACTCTTCTTGGTGATCTTTCGGGGAGGCATCCCACTTCGAACCCGGCGTCGGGTTCAACGGAATCAAATTCACGTGCACCTTCGGGCCGAGTGCCTTGTGCAGCTTCTGCCCCAGCATGTCGGCTCGGAAGTTGTGATCATTGATGTCACGGATGAGCGCGTACTCAATGGACACACGACGGCCAGACTTATCCGCGTAGTAGCGCGCAGCGTCCAGCACCTCGGAGACGGGCCACCGGTTGTTCATTGGCACCAACTCATCACGCAGCTCATCATCCGGCGTGTGCAGGGAGACGGCCAGGGTGCAAGACAACCCTTCGTCTGCAAGCATGCGGATCTGCGGCGCCAACCCCACCGTGGACACCGTGACGTTGCGCTGCGAAATGCCAAAGCCTTCTGGAGCCGGCTGGGTAATCTGACGCACCGCGGACACCACGCGCTTGTAGTTCGCCAGCGGCTCCCCCATCCCCATAAACACAATGTTGGACAGGCGCGAGCCTTCCTCCTGCATCATGGCTGCTGCAACGCGCACCTGATCCACAATCTCCGCAGTAGACAGGTTGCGGTCCAACCCACCCTGGCCCGTTGCACAAAACGGGCACGCCATGCCGCAACCAGCCTGGGAAGAAATACACAAGGTGGCGCGGTCCGGGTAACGCATAAGCACGGACTCCAGCAGGATGCCGTTGTGCAGACGCCAGAGGGTCTTCGTGGTGTCACCGTTATCGGTCTCCACCCTGCGCACCGGGGTCAGCAGCGTGGGAAACAGCGCGTCCTTGACAGCCTGACGCTGCGCCTCAGGCAGGTCCGTCATAGTCAGCGGGTCTGCTTCAAACTTGCCGTAGTAGTGGCGCGCAATCTGGTCAGCACGGAACTTGGGCAGCCCAAGCTCCTTCAAGGCGTCAATGCGCTCTTCCTTATTCAGGTCCGCGAAGTGCTTCGGCGGCATGCCGCGCTTGGGCGCCAGCAGGTTAATCTGGGGAAAATCGCTCATAATGCGCCCCATTGTTGCACGTCAAGCCCACTTCAGGCGAATTAAAGCAGTCCTTGGACCAGAAAAAGCTAGAACGGGTTGAGCAGCACCGCGGCGTTCAGCAACGCGTACGTGGCGCAGGCTGCCGGCAACATGCCGTCCAAACGGTCCATCAAACCGCCGTGGCCGGGCAGCAGGTTGGACATGTCTTTGATGCCAAGCTCACGCTTGAACTGGCTTTCAACCAGATCTCCCATGGTTGCGCACACCACAAGGGCCGCACCCATGACAAGACCCAGCCACCACGGGCCGTGGATCATAAAATGCACCACAAGTAGGCCAGTAATCATGCCGAAGACCATGGAGCCGGCAAAGCCCTCCCAGCTCTTGTTCGGGCTAACGGCTGGGGCCATCGGGTGGGTGCCAAACATCACGCCGGCGGCGTAGCCGCCAACGTCGGAGGCCACCACGCACAGCATGAACGCGATGATGAAACGGGAACCGGGAATGCCGCCCTCATCAATCAGCGAGATCATCGCGGCGAAGGAACCAAACAGCGGGATCCATGCCAGTACGAAAATGCCAACAGCGGTGTCTCGCAGGTAGTTCTCCGGGTTGGCGCTGTGGCTCAAACGCCCCGTCGAGTCAGTTCCTGGCCCACTGGTATGGAAAAACAGGCGCCAGAACATCAAAAACAGCACCGAGATGGCAAACGCCGCAACTAAGCCGCCGCTGGCGTAGAACGCCGAGGACCACAGCATTATCTGGCCCAAAATGATCAGCAGCGTGCGCGGCTGCTGATATCCGGCCTCACGCAACCGGGTGAGCACCTCCCACATGGCGAAGGCAACTGCCACCGCCACCAGTGGGTACCACGCCATAGGGCCAACCAACACCGCTGCAATGACCACAGCGCCTAGGATCACACCCGTGGTGATCGCAGCGCCCAGGTTGCGCCCCGCCTTGTTCTTCGGCTTGGGGGCGTGGATGTGCATAGACACTTGAGGTTTAGACCTCCATCAACTCGGTTTCCTTCTTGGAAACCAAATCATCAATCTGTGCAACGTAGCCCTGCGTGGTCTTGTCCAGAGCCTTCTCAGCGGTCTGCACGTCGTCCTCGCCTGCGTCGCCGTCCTTCTGGATCTTCTTCAGGGACTCCATGCCCTGGCGGCGCACGTTACGGATGGCAACCTTGCCCTCCTCACCCTTCTGCTTGGCCTGCTTTACCAGGTCCTTGCGGCGCTCCTCCGTCAGCTGCGGGATAGTCACGCGGATCACATGACCGTCATCCGTCGGGTTCACGCCCAGGTCGGAGTTACGGATCGCATCTTCAATATCGCGCATGGTGGACGGGTCAAACGGCTTGATGATGAGCATGCGCGGCTCCGGCACCGAAACCGTTGCCATCTGGTTGATCGGCGTCGGCGCACCGTAGAAATCCGCCATAACGCCGTTGAACATGGCCGGGTTCGCACGTCCGGTGCGGATGGAAGCCAGCTCGCCGCGGGTGTGCTCCACCGAAGCAGTCATTTTCTCTTCGGCGTTAAGCAGCACGTCATCAATCATGGGTCAGTTCCTACCTTCATGGTCGTTTGAAAAACGTAACGCCCCCAAATCTACCAGCGCACCCCCGGCCTACACTTGCACACCATGCACCACCCAGCGTTTGCATCCATCGCCAGTACCCCAATCCGTGGCGCCCACGGCGCACGTTTAGACGGGTGGTCCATCCCCATCAAGTCATCCACCCCGGTTGTGGGCCTTCCTACTATCGACGGCTCACCGCACCGCACCTCCACCCCAACCAGTCACGATCCGTTTGTTGCTTGGCTGCTTCGCCAAGGTGTGAGCGTGCCCGCAACCACAGTGACCTCTGAGCTTGGGGCAACGTGCTACGCGGAACGGCCGGATATGCCCATGCTGGAATCCCCGGCATACCCCGGCTGCACCCCCGGCGGGTCATCCACGGGCGCAGGTGTTGCGGTGGCGCTTGGCCTGAGCCGGGCAGCGCACGGCACGGATGCCGGTGGTTCTATTCGGGTTCCGGCCGCGGCATGCAACATCGTGGGTTTCAAATTGGGCGGCAAATCTTTATCAGCGCACGGGATGCTAAGCACCACCGTCAGCGATCAGATGGAGATCTTCGGGTGGACACCACCCCCGCCGCGGCGCCTACGCATCGGTGTGCTTACCCGCGGCATTTTTGCTGACCCGAAGGTGCAGTCTTGGCGTTTAGATGCCGTGGATGACGCCGCAGGTGTACTCGACCGCTACCACGAGGTAGTAGCCATTGAGCCGTACCCCGAATCACGAGAAACCTACAGGCACTTCGGCACCATCATCAAGTCCTCCTTCACCAAAGCGGAGCCGTTGGACAGCGATTACATTGGTTGGCTTCACCAGGAGGCACTTTCCCTCACCCCCGAAACCCGCGCCAACGCCTCAATCCACGTAGGCGTGCTGCCGGAGCTACTCGCACGCGCTTGGGACGTAGACGTGGTGCTCTGCCCCACCCTTGCATTCGACCCACCAGCCCTGGGCACGTTTTCCAACATGAGCCCGGAAGATAGCTTCGAAGCCCAAACTGGCTGGTCCCCCTGGTGCTCAGTGTTCAACATGCTCAAAGCCCCCGCGATCGCCTTGGGACCCGTCCATTTGGGTTCCCTCAACGTCACAGGGGCTGAGATGCTTGCGCTTGCGGCGCTACTACGCAACTAGCGTGCCCACCTGCTCACCGGCAACCGCACGTGCAATGTTGCCTTCCTGCAGCAGGTTGAAAACCAGAATCGGCATGTTATTGTCCATGCACAGGCTGAACGCCGTAGCGTCTGCAACCTTCAGACCCTGCTCAATGACCTCACGCGGGGTGATCTCAGAAAACAGCTGTGCGTCCGGGTTCTCGCGCGGGTCAGCGTCATACACACCGTCCACAGCCTTGGCCATCAGCAGCACCTCGCAGCCGATTTCCAGCGCACGCTGCGCTGCGGTGGTGTCTGTGGAGAAGTACGGCATACCCATGCCAGCACCGAAGATGACCACACGGCCCTTCTCCAGGTGGCGCGAGGCGCGCAGCGGCAGGTACGGCTCAGCCACCTGCGCCATGTTGATGGCGGTCTGCACACGGCAATCCACGCCCTCCTGCTGTAGGAAGTCCTGCAGCGCCAGGCAGTTCATCACCGTGCCAAGCATGCCCATGTAGTCCGAGCGTGCACGGTCCATGCCGCGCTGCTGCAGCTGAGCACCGCGGAAGAAGTTACCGCCACCAATCACAACCGCAACCTCGGTGCCGCCACGGGCAACCTCTGCAATCTGCTTGGCCACACTTTCAACCACGTCAGGGTCGATGCCAACCTTGCCGCCGCCGAACATTTCACCACCCAGCTTCAGCATCACTCGTTTATAGCCTGTACGCATAGGTGCCGTGGCTTCGGTCACGTTTGTCAACTCCTTTGAAAAAGGGGGTCAGATACACTCGGCGACAATCCTACGCTGCCGGAGGAAAAGGACCCAGATGCGCACCAAACTCACCGCTAGTCTGCTCGCTTGCCTGTTTGTTAGCGCCTGCGGAGCCCATTCGGGCCAGCAGGCGCTTCAGGAGGCGCTGGAAGCACACACTGGGGAGGCGTCTGTCATGCTGCGCGTCGGCGACGTCTACCCCACCGCCACCGAAGTACTCCTTGTGTGCCCATATGCGGGCCACGTTGCAAATGACGCGCTGGGCAGGCAAGTGTTTGGCAACCTAGAGGACGCTCAGGACGCAAACAACTGGATTGTTACCGAGCAGCCCAACGGCACCGTGTCCAAGATCAAACTTGAGCGATCACAAATCGACCTGTGTGGAGTCGACAGCCAACCAGTGCTAGCACTATCCCCAGATGCGCAGCTGGAATTTGAGGGACGCGATGGGGTGTGGGCGTTGCAACGTCGATAAGCAAAAGCCCCAGGCGAACCTGGGGCACATGCTGGGAACTAGGGCTGAATTAGGGCTTAAGCCTGGCCGACCTCGAAACGGACGAAGTCGGTGATCTCAATGCCAGCCTCATCAGCAATCTGCTTGACGGTCTTCTTGGAGTCAACCAGGGACGGCTGATCCAGCAGAACGACGTCCTTGAAGAAGCCACCCATGCGGCCCTCAACGATCTTGGCAATAGCAGCCTCCGGCTTGCCCTCGTTGCGGGTGATCTCCTCCTGAACTGCACGCTCCTTCTCAACTACCTCAGCCGGCACAGCCTCCTGGTTGAGGTAACGAGCCTTCATAGCAGCGATCTGCAGCGCAACCTGGTGAGCAGCCTCAGCGTTGTCACCGGTGTAGGCAACCAGCACACCAACAGCCGGCGGCAGGTCAGCAGCCTTCTGGTGCAGGTACTTCGCAACGTTGTCGCCCTCAACGGTGGCAGCGCGGCGCAGCTCCAGCTTCTCGCCGATCTTCGCGGACATGCGCTCCAGAACCTCGTGAGCAGTCTCACCGTTGACGTCAGCCTTAGCCAGCTCCTCCTGGGAGTTAGCCTTCACAGCAGCGGCAGCCTCAGCGATCTCAGCAGCGAGGTCCTTAAACTCCTGGTTCTTAGCCACGAAGTCGGTCTCAGAGTTGATCTCAACGATGGTGTTGCCGGAAACCGCAACCAGCCCCTCGAGAGCGTTGCGCTCAGCGCGCTTGCCCACGTCCTTCGCACCCTTGATGCGCAGGGCCTCAACGGCCTTCTCAAAGTCGCCGCCAGCCTCTTCCAGGGCCTTCTTGCAGTCCAGCATGCCGGAGCCGGTGGTCTCGCGAAGCTTCTTTACGTCTGCAGCAGTGTAGTTCGCCATGTGGCGATTCCTCCTCTAAATCGGGGAAAGGTGTTTAACGTTAGAAAGATTAGCCGAACTGTGTTTGTTCGGCAGCGAAGGGTCAGCGCAAACGCTTCGCACCAACCCGTATTGCTACCCGCACTGACGCACGAAATCCCCGCGCACAATGCGTACGCGGGGATCCCTCATGCGGCACACGCGGTGTGCGTCACGGCAAAACTATGCCTTGTCAGACTATGCCTTGTCAGCTTCAGCCTGCTCAGCAGCGCGGACAGCTGCCGGCTGCTCAACCTCTGCAACTTCCTGCGGAGCAGCAGTCTCTGCAGCAACAGCCGCCTTAGCAGCGTCAGCTGCGGAAACCTCGTCGGAAGCAGCAGCCTGTGCGGCAGCCTCAGCAGCCTCAGCCTGCATCTTCGCATCGGTGTCGCCAGCAGCGTCACGTGCGGCAGCCAGCTGGCGCTCCTCGCGCTGCTTCTTGCCTTCGATGACAGCCTCGCCCACAACGTGGGTGAGCCGCTTGACAGCGCCGATAGCGTCGTCGTTGCCCGGGATCGGGAAGTCAACCTCATCCGGGTCGCAGTTGGTGTCCAGGATGGCCACAACCGGGATACGCAGCTTCTTCGCCTCGGAGATGGCGATGTGCTCCTTGTTGGTGTCCACAATCCACAGTGCGGACGGAGCCTTGGTCATTTCGGAGATGCCGCCAAGGACGCGCTCCAGCTTGATGCGCTCACGGTTAAGCATCAGGACTTCCTTCTTGCCGCGGCCTGCGTAGCCGTTCTCGGCAGCGTCCATTGCCTGCAGCTCCTTCATGCGGGCAATACGCTTGGACACGGTCTGGAAGTTGGTGAGCATGCCACCGAGCCAGCGGTGGGTCACGTACGGCATGCCAACACGCTCAGCCTCTTCGCGGATCGGCTCCTGCGCCTGCTTCTTGGTGCCAACGAACAGGATGGTGCCGCCGTGTGCGACGGTCTCCTTGACAAACTCGTAAGCCTCATCGATGTAGGTCAGCGACTGCTGCAGATCGATGATGTAGATGCCGTTGCGGTCGGTGAAGATGAAGCGACGCATCTTCGGGTTCCAGCGACGAGTCTGGTGGCCAAAGTGCACACCAGCGTCGAGGAGTTCGCGCATGGTTACAACTGCCATGGGAATGATCTCCTTCGGAGAAAAGTAGTTTCGGTTTACGTACGTGGTCAGCGTTGTGTGGGTTTTTATCCCACACCCTGGCACCGGACTAGCCCTGCACCCCTTGACGAGGGACCGTTGCTGAGCTGGCCTTATTCGGCGCGCGAAGTCAATCTTGTACCGAATTCCTCACGGATCCGTTACAGACTGCCCGCATAACAATACTCACCTAGTGCGAAATTACCTAATTGAGCTGCAGTATCGATTTGCGCGGAGGCTCTCTTCTTCTCCCCCCCGCCCACACAGTCTGGAAAACCCCTAGCGCTCGCTGCTGTTTTGTGGTGAGGTATCTGCATGGGGATTACGGGGATTTCTTTTACTTATGCTTCTACACGCGCTTCTAGGCGCGCTTTTACACGCACAGCGCTTACTGCATGCGCAGTTGCGCTCGCTTGCGTATGTAGCCCATGTAGCACTCCGCATGCCACAGCCTGGGTGGATCCGACAACCGGCAAGGACTACGCCACCCACGTGACGCGGCCTGCGGATATTCCGAAGCGCAATTGGTTGCCCGGCCATCGCGGGGTTGACTTGTATTTGCAACCCGGCGCGCCGGTGTTGGCAGCGGAAGTTGGCACGGTGGCGTTTGTGGGCAGTGTGGCTGGTACGCCGATTGTGTCGGTTGATCATGCACCGTCGGCGAAGTTTCCGGAGGGGCTTCGTACGACGTATCAGCCGGTGCGCGCCAGTGTTGCGGTTGGTGATGAGGTTGCGGAAGGCCAAGTTATCGGGGTGTTGGCGCGTGTGACGGGTCGCTTTTCCGGCGAGCACGACGGGTTGCATTGGGGTGCGAAGACGGGGCCGGATACCTACATTGACCCGTTGACGTTGCTCGAGCCGCCGAAGATTCGGCTCAAGCCAGTTGAGGGTATGTCGCGCGGGCGCCGTTAGGCGCGCGGGTGGGCTTGGTCGTAGACCTTTTTGAGCCGCTGGGCGGATACGTGGGTGTAGATCTGCGTGGTTTGCATGCTGGCGTGGCCGAGAAGCTCTTGCACTACGCGCAGATCGGCTCCGCCTTCAAGCAGGTGTGTGGCGGCAGAGTGGCGTAGGGAGTGCGGGGTGATGTCGCTTGCGCCCGCATTATCTGCGGCGCATTCCACTATTCGGCGTACCTGCCTCTGGTCGATGCGTTTTCCCCTGCTGCCCACAAACAAGGCGTCTTTGGCGTCTTCATGTGCAAGCTCGCCGCGCCCGTGGTTGAGCCAGTCTCGCACCGCCCTGCTTGCTTGGTCTCCAAAGGGCACCATGCGTTGCTTGTTGCCTTTGCCGGTTACTTTGGCAAGGCCCCTGTGCAGGTCCACATCGTCCACATCTAGCCCCGTGAGCTCACCGACGCGCATGCCGGTGGCGTAGAGCAGCTCCAGCATCGCTGCGTCCCGCAACATTTCAGGGGCTTTGTGCTTATCCACGCTTTCGCCATCGCCCCCAGTGTCCTGCCCAGCTTCGACTTGCTCCAGCATGGTCGCTGCTGTCTCTGCGCGCAGCACAGCTGGCAGCGGGCGTGTGATCTTCGGCGTGACCAGCCGTGCTGCCACGTCGGTGTCAATGTGGCCTTGCTTGTACGCCCATGTGGAAAAAGCGCGTACGGCTGCGGTGCGCCGAGCCAGGGTGGAGCGGGCTTTGCCTTGCGCGACGGCGTGGGCAAGCCAGAGGCGCAGATTTTCCAGCGTGAACTGAGCAAAGGTGTCAATCCGCCCCTGCAGCAGCGCTAAGTCTGCGCGGTAGCCGCGGACGGTATTTGCGGAGCGCCCCTGCACAAGCGTGGCGTACTCCGCGAAATCCTCTACTGCGGCTTGGAGTTGACTCATGTAACGGCAGTGTAGTCACCTTTACCCAGTCACTTCTTGTCAAGCTCCACCCTGCGCCACATGCGTCGCTGCCTGCGTACGAGGTTGCGGCTTTCCAGTTCCATGAGCAGGTGCACCGTCAGCCCCACTGCCATGCCTGCGACTTCGGCGACTTCCTCAGCAGTCCTCGCGCCTGCGTCCGGCAGCGGCAACGCATCGTAGACCTGCAGTTCGTTTCGCGACAGGCGCTGGATGGGTGTCGGCTCGAAGAACTCCTCGAGCGCCAATTGCATATCTTCTTCACCAACCGCGCTCAGCAACTCATGGATGTGGTCGGCGCTAAGCACCATGGTGGCCTGTTCCTTCGCAATGGCCAGGTTGGTACCGAGGCAGGCTTTGTCCATGATGGATCCCGGCACCGCCATCGCCTGCCGATTAAAGGTATGCAGCCAATGCAAGGTGTTTAAGGCCCCTGAGCGATACCCCGCTTCCACCAGCACGCCGCCCAACGACAGGGCCGCGATCAGTCGGTTCCGGGTCAGGAACCGGTGCCTATCAGGGGTAACGCCCGGCGGGTATTCGCTGATCATCGCACCGCCTTGGCTGGTCACACGCTGAAACAGGCGCTCGTTTGGCCGCGGGTAGGTCACCCCGGCGCCAAAGGCCGTCACCACCACGGTTGGCATTGCATTTGCAAGGGCCGTGTCGTGAGCAACCGTATCCACACCAACCGCACCGCCTGAGACAATCGTGTACTGATGTTTCGCAAGCCCGGCTACCAGGTTGACAGTTGCTTTTTGTCCCTCGTGGCTTGGGGCACGTGTCCCCACCACACCAATTGACTGTGCAAACAGCGCTGGTAGATTCTGCTGCCCTTTCACCCACAGCGCGTGCGGTGGACACGCGCCCTTCTCAAGCGCCGTCAGGGTGCCAAAGCTTGCTGATATCGCCGCGCTTGGCCAGTTCGGAGAATCGGGAGTGATCAGCGTGAACCCCAGCTCCGCGGCCTTCGCCAGGTCCTGCTCAGGTGCTGCCCGTGCGTACCTGGCTTCTGTGGCACCTGCCAAGCCCCCGAGCCAGCTCGCTCGGGTACGCACACCGCCCGCAATTTCATCGGCATCCCGCCCGGCGCGCAACAGTGCCTGTAGGTGCTGGTTCGGTCCCTCAATCACGCGTGAGAGATACGCCCACGAGGTCAGATCACTCATGCCGCCATCTCCTCACGATGGGTCTTACGCAGCGCTACTGCCCGGTAGATGTGGTCGATGTGCGGGCGCGGCTCGTGCTCAAGATCCGCCATGGTCCAGGCGAGCTTGAGCACTCGGTCCACGCCTCGTTGGGTCAGCTCGTCGTTTCGGAGCATGTGTTCAATCGTTGCTGCGGAGGATTCATCTGGAGGGAAATGTCGGCGGATCGCAGTCGCGTCCATCGCTGCATTGGTCGTGGCATCATAGCCCGCCTTGGTCCAGCGGTGCGCTGCGCGTTCACGCGCTTCCATCACCCTCGCCAGGATTGCGGACGACGGCTCCGCCCCTTGCGGACTCAACACCGCCGACTGCGCTGTCGTGGTCAAGAAGATGTCCAACCTGTCCCGCAGCGGCCCCGAGATGTTGGACAAGTGGTTGGCTCGCCGCGTTGGGACGCACCGGCATTGGTCAATATCCAGTCCACACGGGCACGGGTTGGCAGCCAGGATCAGCTGAAAATCGGCAGGGTACTCCACGCTCCTGCGCTCGCGCCTGTGCACCACCTTGCGCTTTTCCAGAGGGATGCGCAGCGAATCGAGCACGTGCGCGGAAATCTCCGACGCCTCGTCCAAAAACAGCACCCCGTTGTGCGCCTGGCTCACAGCCCCCGGCACCGGCACGCCCGATCCCCCACCAATGAGCCCAAATCTGCTTATCGACGGATGCGGTGCCACAAACGGCCGCCTGCCCACAATCTCCCCGCGACTGACCCCAGCCGCAGAATGCAGCGCTGTGGTCTCAATCTGCTCATCAATGCTCAGCGGCGGCAGAATTGACGGCAGCCGCTCCGCCAGCATCGACTTGCCAGAGCCAGGCGGGCCAACCATCAGCATGTGGTGACCACCTGCAGCGGCGATCTCCATCGCTTCACGCTCAAGGAGCTGTCCCGCCACGTCCGCAAAATCCGGCACATGGGTGGTCTGCGCGTCAGCTGGTGCCGCAGCCGCCGCGTGCTTGGCGGCGTCAATCGCAGTGTCTAGGAACTCCTCCGCACGTAGCCAGCGCCACACCTGCATGAGGTTGTCTGCCACCAGCACGTGTTTGCGCTTCAAAAGCGCCGCTTCTTGTGCATTGGCACGCGGTACCACCACAACGTCAAAGTCATTGCCGCCAGATTCCTCGTGCGCGCGCTGCGCCTGCAGCAACATGGGCAACATCCCCTCTACCCGCCGCAGCGTGCCGTCGAGAGCAAGCTCCCCCATCAACACTGTGCGTGCAAGCACCGGATGCAGCTCCGGAGCTCCACTTGCCGCCACACCAACAGCAATCGGTAAATCAAAATGACTCCCCGCTTTGCGCAGGTGGGCTGGCGAGAGCGACACGATGATCTTTGAGCGCGGCCACGGCAACCCGGAATTGGCAATAGCGGTACGGATACGATCACGCGACTCACGCACCGCCGCATCCCCCAAGCCCACCATGTACATCCCCGGAAGACCGGGCCCCACGTTGGTCTCCACCGTCACCATGTGAGCGCGAAGGCCCTCCACAGTGGCGGTCAGCGTTCTAGCAAGCACCATCATCAACCCCCTCGAAGCGGCTGGCTACATAAGATTGGCCGTTGAACAGGACCTCGCAGACGTCGAAACGCACCTGCAAACCACCGCCATGCGGGGAACGATCCAGCCACTCCGCTGCGCACCTGCGCATCGTGGCAAGTTTTTTAGCAGTCACCGCCTCCGCCCCGCCGTACTCACCACTTCGACGAGACTTCACTTCCAAAAACACAATCGTGCCGTCAGGCGCACGCAACACCGCGTCCAACTCCCCAGCACGACACCGCACCCGCTTGTTACACAACCTGTAGCCATACTGCTCATACAGGCCAACCGCCACATTCTCCCCGGCAACGCCTAAGGCATAACGGTCAGCAACCTCGCTCTCCGGATGCCCCGTCACCTGCGCGGTCTCACCACGCAACGTCAACGGAAAATGCGACAGCGTGGCGGATCGATGGTCAGACATAAAAGTCCCCCCCTTAAGTTTCAGTTCTGAAGTTGGTATTCACACGAGGCAACGCGAAAAGATGCCCCTACCCACTTAGACTGACCAAACCCCCCGTCGGTTCCCTTAACGGTCCGGGAACGTCAAATCCGGCTTATCCAGCTCCTCAATATTGACGTCCTTGTACGTAATCACACGCACATAACGCACAAAGCGCACCGCACGGTACATGTCCCACACCCAGCAGTCAGACATGCGTACCTCGTAGTAGACGTCATTGCCCTCAGTGTGCGGGATCAGCTTCACGGCATTCGCCAGGTAAAAGCGACGCTCCGTCTCCACCACATAGGAGAACTGGCTGGCCACATCGCGGTACTCACGATACAGCGACAGCTCCACCTCGGACTCATAATTGTCCAGCTCTTCGGCGCTCATCTACCGCACAACCCCTTTGTAAAACTCATCGGCTTCACGGACGTTGGCATAACTATAACGGTGCTGCACACTCGCACCGTGGCGGCGCACCGCAGCCATATGTGCCGCAGTTGAATACCCCTTATGGCCCGCCAACCCATACTCAGGAAACTGCTCCGCCATCTGAACAATCAACGCGTCCCGCGACACTTTCGCCAGCACACTCGCCGCCGCGATACACCTCGCCGCAGCATCCCCACCCACCACCGGCAGCTGCGGCACACCAAGGCCCGGGATGCGAAACCCATCCATCAGCACGTATCTAGGAGCGGGATCAAGCCCCGCAACAGCACGGCGTGCCCCATCCAAGTTGGCCGCTTGAATGCCTCGGCGGTCAATGTCCGCCGCAGGTACGTGCACGATGGAAAAAGCGGTGGCGGAGTTGACGATGGCGTCGAAAAGCAACCGGCGCCTACGCTGCGTCAATTTTTTCGAATCATCCAGGCCCTCAAGCTCCGGCAACGGGCGAGTGGGCAAAATACACGCCGCGATGGTCACCGGGCCGAAACACGCACCGCGGCCCGCCTCATCAACCCCTGCGACCGGGCCAAACCCAACCTTGTCCAGCGCCACCTCATAGGTGCGCAACTGCTTCAGGCGGCGCACCACACTAACGCTGAATATCCGGGTCGTCCACACCACCCAGACGACTCAACGGGAAAACCACCGCAGAAACCTTGCCACGGAAATTCTCCCGCGGAATCGTCCCCTGCAGCTCATCGCCCATATGTGCACGCGAATCCAGCGAGTTCGTCCGATTATCACCCATCATGAAGTAATGGCCCTCAGGCACCGTCAGCGGGCCGAAAAAGTCACCACCGCAAGCCTGCGAACCCGTAGTCATGTCCACCGGATAGGTCGGCGGATCCAACACATAGGACTGATCAATCGGCGAACCATCCACCATCACCGCCGGATCCCCGGCCTGGCAGCTCACCGTCTGCCCACCCTCAGCGATAATGCGCTTCACTAGGGTGTTTTCATCCTTAGGCACCAAACCAACCCAGCTGCCAACTTCCTGCATCCCGCGGATGAACGTGTTGTTGGAACGATTCGACACAAAGCCCGTATTCCAACTATCCGTGCCCTTGAACACCACCACATCACCCGGCTCCGGGTCACTGAAGTAATAGCTGACCTTCTGCACCAAAATACGGTCACCCGAACCGCTCTCACCGTGCAGCGTCGGCTCCATCGAGGCTGACGGAATCACATATAAACGACCCAGGAACGTCTGAATCACAAACATCAACGCCAAGGTGAGGACCACGACTACGGGGATTTCGATGTACCACGGGGTCTGCTTGGGTTCTGGGGTTTCTTGGGCGGTTTCTACCGGCTCTGGCTCCCCCGGCCAGTGGGAGGCCTCAGTGCGGGCCGGATCATTCGGTGTAGTCACCCGCATCACCCTACACGCTGCTTGCCACACTGAAAATGAATGCGAAATCTTTCAGCGTCCTGCGGTTTTCTAGTCACATCCGTAACAAATCGATTTGTTTGCAATGAGACGCATGGGGCAGATGGGGTTAGCACAGGCCAGCGCCCCAGCAAAGGAAAAACCCCGCTGCCAACCAACGTTGGCAAACGGGGTACAAAAGCCCTAGAGGGGGCCTGCTGCCTAGCGGCGCTCCTTGATGCGGGCAGCCTTGCCGCGCAGGTCGCGCATGTAGTACAGCTTCGCACGGCGAACCTTACCGCGGCGGGTGACCTCGATCTTCTCAATGTTCGGAGAGTGAACCGGGAAGGTACGCTCAACGCCGATGCCGAAGGAGATCTTGCGGACGGTGAAGGTCTCACGGATGCCGCCACCCTGGCGACGCACCACAAAACCGGTGAAGACCTGGGTACGGGTTACGTTGCCCTCGATAACCTTGACATGCACGTCAACAGTGTCGCCTGGGCGGAAGTTCGGGATGTCGTCGCGCAGCTGACCTGCGTCGACCAGATCGATGATGCCGTTGCTCATGGCAGCATTCCTTTACTTTTACGGACAGAGGAACCTAGCGGCCACGAAGGCTCGACCGGTTCGTATCGTGTACAACAACTCGAGATATGTTACATATTGCCCGGTCAGTTACCAAATCCTGCACGCTTTAAGGCATCAGCCATCGACCCGCCCTGGGGCTTGGCTGCTTGTCGACGCCCACGTCCCCCACCCTGACCACCCTGACCACCCCGGCCGTTGCCCCGGCCAGAGCGTGTGCCAGAGCGTGTGGCAGAGTCCTTGCCCGCCTGCTTGGCGGGTTTGGTGGTGGAAGGCTTGGCGGGGTCGTCGTTAAGCCGAAGCGACAGGCCGATGCGGTTGCGGGCAACGTCTACATCCATGACCTTGACTTTGACTACCTGGCCGGAGCGGACCACATCATGCGGGTCGGCAACGAAGCGCTCGCTCATGGCCGAGACGTGTACGAGGCCGTCTTGATGCACGCCGACGTCTACAAACGCACCGAACGCCGCGACGTTGGTCACGGTGCCTTCCAAGATCATGCCGGGCTTTAAGTCCTTGACCTCGTTGACGCCCTCCTTGAATGTCGCGGTCTTAAACTCCGGGCGCGGGTCACGGCCGGGCTTGTCCAACTCGGCGATGATGTCGGTCACTGTGGGCACGCCGAAGGTGTCATCAGCAAAATCCGCCGGCGCAAGCTTGGTCAACACCGCGGTGTTGCCAATCAATTCTGTGGTGTCCAAGCCGGTTGCAGACGCAATGCGCTCAACCACCGGGTATGCCTCCGGATGAACCGCGGAGGCATCCAACGGATCCGACCCGCCCTGGATTCGCAAAAAGCCTGCGGCCTGCTCAAACGCCTTCGGCCCCAGACGTGGCACCTTGCCCAGCTCCTTGCGGGTGGTGAAGCTGCCGTGCTCATCGCGGTACGCCACAATGTTCTTCGCCACCGTATTAGACAAACCCGCCACTCGCTCAAGCAGCGGCGCGGAGGCGGTGTTGACGTCCACACCAACGGAGTTCACCGCATCTTCCACCACCGCGTCCAGGGTCTGGGCCAGGGCGGTCTGGTTCACATCGTGCTGGTACTGGCCCACACCGATGGACTTCGGATCCACCTTCACCAGCTCTGCTAGCGGGTCCTGCAGGCGGCGCCCGATGGATACTGCGGAGCGCAGCGAGACATCCATTTCTGGGAACTCTTCTGCGGCGATCGCGCTTGCGGAGTACACAGACGCGCCGGACTCGCTGACCACCACAGGCGTTGGGCGCTTGCCGCCAGCCTTTGCAACCATGTCCGCCACCTCGCCAGCGAGTTTCTCCGACTCACGCGAGGCAGTGCCGTTGCCCACCGCGATCAACTCAACACCGTGCTCTGCAACCAGAGAGGCCAGCTCCGCACGTGACGCATCCCAACGGTTCTGCGGCTGATGCGGGTACACAATCGTGGTGGCCAGCACCTTGCCAGTACCGTCTACCACCGCACACTTCACACCGTTGCGGTACCCCGGATCCAGCGCCAAGGTGGCGCGCTGGCCAGCAGGCGCTGCCAACAGCACGTCACGCAGGTTGGTCTTGAACACCTCGAGTGCGCCCTCTTCGGCTTTTTCTTTGAGACGCATACGCGCATCCAAATTCGCCGAAATCTGCAACTTGGTGCGCCAGCCCCAACGCACCGCCTTGGACAACCACTCAGAGTCCTTCACCGGCAGGTTGAAACGCTCGGCGATCATGCCTTCATAAACAGACTCATCACCCGGGTCGAGATCCAAGGTGAGCACGCCTTCGTTCTCACCGCGCAACAACGCCAGAATTCGGTGGCTAGGCAGTTTGGCAAAGTCTTCGGAGAAATCGAAGTAATCCGCAAACTTCGCGCCTTCCTGTTCCTTACCTTCCACCACGGAGGCGCGCATGGTGCCTTCGGCGTAGACGCGGTCGCGCACCGCGCCCACCAGATCAGCGTCGGTGGCAAAGCGGTCAACCAAAATGGCGCGCGCGCCCTCAAGGGCGGCCTTCGCATCTGGGAAGCCTTCGCAGAGGAACTTTTCGGAGGCGGTTTCGGGGTTGGTGGCCGGGGCGTCGATAAGCAACTGTGCAAGCGGCTCAAGCCCTGCCTCGCGCGCGATGTCCGCCTTGGTCTTGCGGCGCTTCTTGTACGGCAGGTACAAGTCCTCCACGCGCGCCTTCGTATCTGCCGCGAGGATGTCGCGCTTCAGTGCATCGGTCAGCTTGCCCTGCTCTTCGATGCTGGCCAGCACCGCTTCTTTGCGTTCAGCGAGCTCAACCAGATACGTGTTGCGCTCCTCGATGTGGCGCAGCTGCGCATCGTCCAAACCGCCAGTGACTTCCTTGCGGTAGCGGGAGATAAACGGAACCGTATTGCCTTCAGCCAAAAGGCGAAGCGCCGCCTCCACCTGGGAGGGGCGCACCTGAATTTCTGTCGCGATCGTTGCTGCGATAGTCATTCCGGGAAGTCTAGCGCGACACCTTCTTACAGCAGTGCCTGGGCCAACAGGGAGCCCACAACACACGAGGTGAAGACCGAGATCGCGCCTGGAATAAGGAACGAGTGGTTGATCACGTACTTGCCAATCCGGGTGGTGCCCGTACGGTCGAAACCAATGCAGGCCAGGTCGGACGGATAGGTCGGCAGAATCCAGTAGCCGTAGGCGGCGCCGTAGAACCCGACGATCACCTTCGGGTCGATGCCCAGCGCCAAACCGATCGGGGCGATAGCCACCAGCGCGGCCGCCTGCGAGTTCACCAGCTTGGACACAATGAGCAGCACGATCGCGTACGCCCACGGTGCCTGCTGCACAACGCCACCGAGAGATGCCTCGAGCTGATCGATGTGTGCACCGAAGAACGTATCCGCCATCCACGCGACACCGAACACGGAAAACACCGCGGTCATGCCGGCTTTGAACACCGGCGTGGAGGCGATCTTTTTGTGGTCCGGCTTGCAGAACAGCAGGATCATCGCGCCGGCGAAGAGCATCACCATCTGGATGGTCAGGTTCATCGACAGCGGTTTCAGCTCACCTGCATCATCCGGCCACGCTGGGCGCAGCGCCTCAAACGCACCCAGCACCACCACGAACGCAATCGCGCCGAGGAAGATCCACACCGAGTTGTAGGCGGATTTAGCGAACTTCTCCCCCAGCAGCGAGTGGCTGGAGTCTTTGATTGACGCAGCAAACGCCCGGTCCTTCATCCGTTCCTGGAACACCGGATCGTCTTCCAAATCCTTGCCGCGGCGTAGCGACCACAAAGAGGCCAAAAGCACACCGCTTAGCGACGCCGGAATGGCCACCATCAGAATTTGCGGAATCGAATACGCCTTCTCAATCACCCCGGCGTGCTCCGCCAAAATCGAGGCAAGCGAAACCGTAGCCACAGACACTGGCGAGGCAGTGATACCCATCTGCGCCGAGGTAGACGCCACGGCCATCGGGCGCTCAGGGCGGATGCCCTTTTTCAGCGCGATGTCTTCAATAATCGGAAACATGGTGTAGACCACGTGTCCCGTGCCGCAGAGCACAGTGAGGAACCAGGTGGTCAGCGGGGCCAAAATGGTGATGCGCTCTGGGTGCGCACGCAGGATTCGCTCTGCTTGCTGCATCATCACTTCCAGGCCTCTGGCCTGCTGAAGTGTCGCCGCACAACCAATCACGGCGATGATGGTCAGCATCACTCCGACGGGAGGTTCACCCGGCTCAAGGCCGAAGACGAACACCATGATCATCAGGCCAATACCTGAGATCAGACCTAGGCCGATTCCGCCGTAGCGGGTGCCAAGGAGCAGGGCGCCGAGAATGATGAGGATCTGCAGCAAGATAGCGATCGTGGATGTTGGATCAAGTATCGATGCCAGCATGAGAATCCTTTCCCTTTAGGTAATACCTAAAAGGTACTTTGGTGATCCCATTAACGCCGAAACTTGCGGGCGTGATTTATACCACGCGCGTCGAACCGTACCAGTCCGCTTCCCTGGGCAGCGCGGCTACCACGGCTTTGGTCGCCTCCACCGGCTCAAGCGCCGTGCGCCCTCGAACCGTCAGTTTCACCAACGGCTCCAGACACGGCCTGCCCTCACGGCGCTCATACTCGGTCTCCAACATGGACGGCCCGAAGCATACATCCGTACCTCGCTCCACAGCCTCGATGGATTCCACCCGGTAGCCAGCCTTCTTCAGCGCTCGGCGCATATGCTTTTCAACGCCACGCCGCCACCCCAACACGTCCAACTCCGTCACCACGTCCTGGGCGTAAAGCATGAAACGATCTTCGTCGCTCAACCGCGCAGTCTCAAGCAATTCCGGGCGTAGCGCACTCGTGCGTTTCAGCGACTGCTCGCGGCGCCACTGCTCCACCTTGGCGTGATCGCCTGAAGTCAACACCGCCGGCGCTTCAATGCCACGCCACACGCGTGGCTTGGTGTAGCTAGGACCTTCCAACAAGCCGTCAGAAAAGCTGTCATCTTCATGGCTTTCGGTATTGCCCAGCACGCCGGGGATGAGGCGGGTGACCGCCTCTGCAATCACCAGCACCGCTACTTCCCCGCCGATGAGCACATAGTCACCAATAGACACTTCGCGTACGCGGTAGCGCTTCGCTGCGTCTTCAAACACACGCTGGTCAATACCCTCATAGCGCCCGCAGGCGAACACGATGTGTTTTTCGCGCGACCAGGCCTGTGCATCCGCCTGGGTAAACGGTGTGCCGGCAGGGGTGGGAACCAAAAGCAACGGCTTCGTCGCGTCCTCTTCCGAGGCGTCTTCGGTCTTTGCGTATGGACGCGGCGCTACCTCCGCCACGTCATCATGGCGAGGCTTGTCATTTCGGTGTTGCACCGCCGTCTCCAAGTCAGCACCGACGCGGCCCTGCGCAACGCTGTCGAGTGCGGGCCCCCACACCTGCGGCTTCATCACCATGCCGGGGCCACCACCAAGTGGCGGCGAATCTACAGACTTGTGGTTTCCCGTAGCCCAGTCACGTAGATCGTGCACGCCAACAGTCAAAATCCCCTGCTCAATCGCCTTGCCCAACAGTGCATGGCGCAAAGGTTCGAGATACTCGGGGAAAATCGTGATGACGTCTAAACGCAGCTTGTGATCCTGATTAGACATCAAGCAAGCCCTCTGGCGGGGTGATCTCCAGATACCCCTCATCCAGGCCGATCACTGGCACGAACTCCATCACAAACGGCACGAGCACTTCCTTGCCCATGTAATCAATCTCAAGAATTTTGCGATTCGGCGCATCCATAACGCCGGTAACATCGCCGACCTCGTTGCCGTCGTGATAAACCTTCAGCCCGATGAGCTCATGGTTGTAGTACTCATCAGAGTCTTCGTCACGCTCAAACGGCTCTGCGAAGAACTTCATACCCCGCAAACTATCTGCCAAGGTACGGTCCGAGACTTCCTCGAAGCTGACCAAAAGACGCCGCTGGTGCGGGCGAACCGTCTTCACCGTCAGCTGTATTTCTTTGCCCGTCTGCCGGCCCGTGAGCACTTCCCCAACCACAATGTGGTCCTCGGATTCGTCTGCCAGCAACTCAACGGCAACCTCGCCACGAACCCCGTGGGATTTCACCACCCTGCCGATAAGCATTTCCATGGGGGACAAGGCTACCAGCGATAGATGCGGCTACTACCCCAGCCTGCGCCCAACTCCCAGGATGTCCACTTGACCAACTATCTGAGGGAATTCTCTCGCGGCCCCGCCCTCTCCCACCATCATTTCGTCTACTGGGCGAGTGAGCGGTTCGTACCCCCTTGGCTCCATTGGTGGGCAAGATTACACTTGCCATTAAATTAGTCAATGCAATTCTCCCACCAACTCGCAGCTGTCACGCCCGACTATCGTGGAGAAGATGATAAATGAAGTACCCATTCAACAACTTCACTGCCTACTCAAACGCTAGATCGGCACACGGGAATGGAGAATAAATAATGTCTACCAAACTAGTTTTCGCCGCTATCTTCATCGGCGTTTTCGTTCTAACCGGCTTCCTTCTAGTTACGCTAATAGCTCTAGCCACAGCGAATGTAGGAGTTGTCGAATTCCTAATCGTCGCTACCGTATCAGGAGTTGTTGCATTTATCTCGGCTCGACAGGGTAGAAATGTCAAGGCGAGAAGAGAGGGCCCGACCCCCGAAAAGTAGACACCATCAAT
>NZ_KV786232.1:1038-1757 GCF_001806875.1 Corynebacterium sp. HMSC29G08 | reverse complement strand
CCAGGTGGCTCGTGGGCCGTTGTGTATCACTCGGTGGTTTCAAACCAGGCTTGAGCAGACAGATGGCACGATTTCGTGGGCCGATGGGCCAGCTAACCGTTTTGTGTTCGTGGTAATTAGTGGATCCTGGGGTATCGGTTCGGGAGGTGTGAGCATTCTCTATCTCACCTCGTCTTCCTCCCGTAGCCCGTTCGTCACATTCATCGTCGGAGTGCTGTTGATCTGTATATCCACTCTCCTTCTACTGTGGTTCACCCTGGTGCACAAGAAGATAACCGTCAGGGAAAATAGCGTGGAGATTTGTCGAAGAATCTTCCCGTTCAAGCCGTCAGTGAAGTTCGTCTCCCCTGTCACTGAAGCAAAAATGGTGGCAACCAACCTGCGGCCCATTCCGACATTCGAACTACGAATACGTGGCGAGGGCCTTCCGTTGCGGGGTTTGCGGATCGTGCTGCCCTATTTCCAAAACGCAACACCTGAAGACCTCAAGTACCTGTTGGAGCAACTACTTCCCATGCCCCAAGAAAACGAACGCGACGGGCAGCAGTACCCGGAAACCCTGCAATCCTAACTCGCCCGTCCATCAGAGGCAGCTCTCGGTCGGGGTAGCGAACTGTCGTGGCACCCTTGTTCGACTAAGTTCCTATGTTGCTATTGTGATTGCTGTTTGGGTTTTGTGGGTGGGAGGCGGGGGTAACGGTTCTAGCGATCCTGCCGTG
>NZ_KV786232.1:0-1018 GCF_001806875.1 Corynebacterium sp. HMSC29G08 | reverse complement strand
GTAACGGTTCTAGCGATCCTGCCGTGCTTCTGTGGGAATTCAGGAATACTTGAGGAACGATAATCAATCCGAAGGGGGAAATACAGTGTTGAAGAAAACGCTAGTAACGCTCGTGGGGGCTGCGCTGATGCTGAGTGCTTGTGTGCCAAGCGGGAAGATCGAATCACTTGGTGGGGCTGCTGAAACTGAGCCGGAAATGGAATCTGTTTCGCCGGAGGGGGAATCTGTAAAGCCGGAAGTGGAATCTTCCGAACCACGCGGCTTCGTATTCGAGTCGGGCTTTCTCGAATTCGGCGACTTCGACCCCTACGCACTTGGCGATAACCTGTTTAACCCCTGCACCGAAATCACCCTAGAAGAATACGCCGCAGCAGGATTTTCAGGAGTTGATCTAGAAAGTGAAGGATGGCCGATTAGGGTACTGAGCTCCTGTTATATTCCAAGTATGGATGAGCAAATAGATCGTGCAATCGTTACTTCCTACGACAACGGCAACACCACCCGCGAAATGATTGAAATGCAAGGCCTACTGCTCCCCCAGTACAGATCTGAATTAATCCCCGAGCTGTTCGCGTTTGCTGCTAACAACCACGACCCACGTTTCTGCTTCGTCCAGGTAGACACGGTACGAGGCGGATTCGGGGCTTCTGCCGGAGGATTTGCACAAGACATAACTCAGGCAGAGATGTGCGAGCTCTCAATTCAGATCTTCGAGCAGCTCTTCTTGGAATTCGGCACCAGTGATGTCCACTAAAGTGTGCACGCAAAAAGGGTTCCATTCTTCACAGCAACGTATTAGGGTTTTCTTCCAGCACGTAGATTTATTCACAAAGGGGGGTTATTGTGACGCAACACGTATACCTAGACACAGACGCTCTATCAACAGGCATCAAACTGCTAAAAGACGAGGCGAGGTCTTTTGCTCGGCCGACGAAGGACGTAGTAAGAAATGGCCTTGCCACGTTTTCCAATATCACTGGGTATTGGGGTTGCCCGCAAATCGTGGACACGTAGTGGA
>NZ_KV786231.1 GCF_001806875.1 Corynebacterium sp. HMSC29G08 | reverse complement strand
CAGTACCGATCACCGTCATCCGCATAGTTGGCAACATTAGCAGTTCGTGGAACGTTGGACTGTCAATAGGGTTATAGTGACACTTTAGATGTCTGGGGACTAATTCTAAGATTACTGCCAAATTGATGTATTTTAGTGGATATGAAGGTCCGGTTTTCGCTCCCAGTTTCAAACTGCCTAGCCCGCCTAGCTGTCACGTCAAATGGAACCCTCAATGACAAAGACTATGTGTTAAAAGTACGCTTCCCCGGAATCGAACTGTCTAGAGAACAAGCGCTGGGGTTGAACTTTTCCTATTCTGATTCTTTTAAAGCCGCGTTTGTCTATAACTCCGCTCAGGGAAGTTCTGAGCTTGGCAAGACCGCATTTTTTCGTATCCCGGAGGACGCTTTGGAAGCAGAGGTGGAAGTTGAAAGATGGCAAAAGAACTTTGATATTTCACCGATAACTGCGTTGCAGATGAATGTTAAAGCGCCGTGGAGCTGCTTCAATCACCTGACACTCAATGGCGTGGAGGTAACTGATTAACATGAGTTTTACTACCGGTAGGGAACACATCGATGTCTCTGTAGTTATCGGATTCCGCGACTGGGGACTACGTCGTATCCGCCTGGCTGTCGAAAGCATCCAGGTATCGTTCGGACGCTTTGCCGGAGAGGTGATTATCTCTGATTATGGGTCTCTTGACCCAAAAGTAAATGAGGAACTTGCTCGTGAGCTTGGCTGCCGCTATGTGTATACACCAGATGCGGAAGTCTGGTCTCGCTCCCGTGCGTTGAATGCCGGATTTGCAATTAGCCGCGGAGCGCTCTTGGTTTCAACAGACGCAGACATGGTCTTTTCACCAAAATCTTTTGAAAAGATCGTCGGAATCGCTCAGCGCCAGCCGCAGGCGGCTTTCTTCCTCCAGTGCCGCGATTTGCCGCAAGAAATGGATGACGAATGGGTTGAGAATAATCCGGGAGCTTGGGAGGAATTGGAAAGCAACTCTCAACTGCGGCCTAGGTGGGGCATGGGGGGAATGATGGCCATATCGCGACAAGGGTTCTTTGAAATCCGGGGTTTCGATGAGCGGTTCCACACGTACGGCGGTGAGGATCTTGATTTTGCGCAGCGCGCCCGGCGTGCCGGCTACAAGACAATCTGGGTCAATGACTCGGATGTCCGGATGTACCATATGTGGCATCCTCCGACACGGGCAATTGTGGACCAAACCGAAGATGGGCGAAATACCGTAGAACGCAATCGCGACATCGTCTACAACGATCCCAGTTTTGTTCGAAATTACATGCAGTGGTCCCATCGACCTGAAGATGCTCCACCTCTTGTTACAGTCGCAATTTGTACTCATAACCGTGCTGACTTGATTGGTGAATCGATCCAATCAGTGCTGTTTCAAACGATGCAGGACTTCGAAATCGTTGTCATTGATGATGGCGGAGAGGATAATACAAAAGAAGTCTTGGATGGGTTTGGGGACGAGCGTATCCGGTATTTTTGGCAGGAAAATGCCGGTATCTCGGCGGCACGGAATTTAGCAGCGGAGAAGAGCCGCGGCATTTATACCGCGGTCCTCGATGACGACGACATCATGCATCCCCGACGCTTGGAGTGGCAAGTAGGGGGATTAGTGCCAGGGACAGTAGGTAACGTCGGCGCCTTTGTGAACTTTGATGACACCACGGGTGAACTAAACCTCATCGTTTCAAAGATCCCGTCTATTGAAACGGCCATGGCGAACGGATCAGCACCAGGACATAGTACCTGGATGATCCGCACCGACGTAATTCGAAGCCTGCGGTACGACGAAACCTTAACGAGCGGTGTCGACAACAACATAATGCTTAGGCTTCTGCGTTCTGGTCTGATGCTCAGCCATGTAGGTAAAGCCGTAACGTTCAGAAGGATGCATAGCCGACAGGTGACCGTGCTGGATACTGACAGGCAGCTCGCTAGTGCAAGTTCAGCTTTGAAATTCATCCAGTGGCGCCTCAATGCTGGTGACCTTAAAAATATCGCGAACCTGGCCAAGGAAAATGGGGAGTACCCGCAAACAGCTCCTCGGGAGACGATGCTTAAAGATGCCGAACTATTTCTCCCCGACCACCTAGTCAATCGTGATTTGGTGTTAGCAGTGAAAAGCGGTGCGCCGGTACCTAGCAACTGGGATGGGCACCTGGTGTGCGCTGAATTTTCTGTTGGCACGGAGGAGATGCCGCCTGTCCCCATGGCAATTGTCAAGAATGCGACGTTCAAGGATATTGTGTCGGCCCGTCAGGCTGATCTTGACTTCACCGTGGTCGCGCCAACGGCGGGGAAGGAGGCTGCTCCAAACCGTTTAGACCAGATTGAATTGCTGCTTCAGAGTGCTGGCAACGTGATTGCTGCCCAGGGGCTAGAAAACAAGTTTATTTTGGTCAAACGGGACGTGTCTGATGAGCAAGAAAACCTGCCATGGAAAGTTCAGATTTGTGACCGAGGAGAAGTGGAGTCCGCTGTTGACGGTGACCCAGAGTGGATGATCTTCGGCGAAGAATACTGGGAGAGTGAAAATGCGGATTAGCAAAAGCAGGAACAAGCGCCGTCAGGTTGCATACACGGTTGAGTTGTCGGAATACGATGCTGAGCCACCTACAAGGACATGGCTGCTCGCGGACCTGCCGGACAAAATCAACCCGGAGCTGGAAGCAGTCGCACTGTACCTTGTTTTCGGAAGATGGTGTGGTGGCGAATTCATTGTTCCGCAAAAGATGGGGCCTAATACCGCTGCAGCAATTACTCGCCATGCGGGCATGGATTTCTTTCCAAATCCGATTGAGTATTATCCGAAGCCGCTTATGAAAGGTACTAAGTCCATAACGTTATCTGACCACCTGAGCAAGATCGATAGACAATCGTTAGTAGTCCTAAATTCGGACAGCTGGAATGGAAGTCTAAAATCGACATCTTCTCTCATCATTTCTACAAATGCAAACCTTTTTGAGCAGGATGATCACAAGTTCTACAGCAGGCTTGCGCCCGCACTCCTACTCGCTGAGGAGCTGGAGATGGCTGAGGTAGTAGTAGACGGAGCAACCAGTGATGGGTTTGAAGGCCTTTCCGCACTGTTCCGGCAAGTCGGGATTTCTTTAAGCGTTGCTGGTTAAGTGGCTCTTCGTGCTTTGGGACGCGAAGATTCTGGGTTGGGAATCACTACCGTTGCACAAGACGGAAACTATAATGTGTCGAAGATGAAGGCTGGATGCCCTCCAAGGTGTTACTGAAAAGCTGTTCTTAGCATTCAGGAAGAGGTCTGCGTTATGAAGCGTTAGTGTGCGTAGTGTTTGTCAAAATCGCCCTGCAAACCAACGGGGCCAAGATTGAAGTAAAAGAACAGTACTGTGCTTTCATCGCGCGGCTAAAGCATTTGCAGATAAGGAATATTTAATGGCAACCATCCCTTTCAGTGCAGAAGTAGCCGAGACGCTTCAGCAATACAGAGTGAGCATGCAATGGCACGAAAATAAGAGTCGGGACATGCCCGAAAGTCTGACATTTATCGACTCGGTAGAAATCGAACCGTTTGCAGGATTTTATGCGGGAGGGAACCTATGTACCATGGGCTCTTTTTCGTATTCCCATTCTCCGGTAAACCCTTATCTCCGAGTGGGGAGGTTTTGCAGTATATCGTGGGGGCTTAATATAGTCGGCCCACGGCATCCGGTCGAATGGGTCACTACTTCAAACGTAGTTTTTGACCCTCAGGCTGGGAACCTGAAGTTTTTTGAGAAAGACTTCGACGTTAAGTTCCAGCAAGGGGATCCTAGGAAGCTCGAGAAACCATTTCCCGTCATTGGAAACGATGTTTGGATCGGCCAGAACGTCACCTTGAATCGAGGCGTGACCATTGGCGATGGGGCTGTTGTAGCTGCGTTCTCAGTAGTCACTAAAGATGTTCCACCCTACTCGATCGTGGGTGGAAACCCCGCGCGAATCATTAAATTGAGGTTTCCCCGCGAAGTAGCTCAAAGGTTACTGGAGTCTCAGTGGTGGAATTTTGACCCAGTGAAGATAGCTCAACTCTCCATGGACGATCCAGTTGTCTTCCTCGACCGTCTCGATCAGCTGAAGGCAGAAGACGACATCAGCCTCTACACTCCAGAAGTGCTGACTAAGCAGGCGTTGGTGCCGGTGGTTTAATTGAAGGAAAATGAAATTGTAGTTTCGGAAATTGAATCAGACTCTAGTGGATGTGTATCGGCTAGGGTGCGAACGCTGGAAACAGATAGGACGATTTGGTTTCAGCTCCCTGACTCCCATCGTCCTCATCCGGATAGCATTGCTACAGCAATTGCCAGCGTATTCGGGACAGGATACGATCATTGGACGTACCTGGGGCCGATAAGCACAGAAGCGCTATCTCAGTTAGAAACGGTGACCGCTGCTGATTGGGACGCTCCCTTGTATTCGGTCATGGCGCGCGAACCGGGGCCTAACACCATTCTCAGCTTTAGTGGAGGTTTCGATTCCATGGCTGCGCTTGCGCTGCTTGGTGAGTCGACTCCTCTGGTTTCGGTGGATTTCGGTTCTAGGTTTCAGCGAGAACGCGCTTTCTTTGAACAGTTTGACACTGCCATAGTCGAGACTAATGCAAGAGATTTTGAACAGTCTTGGACGTTTATGGGGTCGGCTGCCATCTTGATGGCAGATTACTTTGATGGGGGGTATTTATCTTTTGGCTCTATTTTGGAAGCATCTCCTTGGGGGATGCTGGAACGACGTACCCCGCGTATCGGCCATCCCGTATTTCGGGCATCTGGATTGGACGAAACGAATCCTCTCGCCGGAATGACGGAGTTCGCTACCGCCCGGTTAGCAGCAATGGCCTACCCGGGTCTCATAGCAGAATCTCTTTTATCGTTGGCCGACCTTCATACCGAGAAGTATATGCGAAAGTATCTGATGCTTCAGATCGTGAAAGAGAACCTAAACGATCTGAACTTGGGCGACATACCGAAACCTTCGATGACGTCACCAATCCGCTTCGGTTCAAATTTTGCGGCCGACTTCCTCGCTCCCGGGCTATGGACGCATAATGAAAACTCGTCTGGCTGGATGGAAATTCCACTTGGATTCAACACTTGGCGAGCGGGTAAAGACTTCAACTTCTACTGGTCAGAATTACCGAATCAGACTTTTCATCCTCGAGAAACTGACAACCAAGAGATTTCTAAGCGCAAGTCCTTGTACGGCATTAAACCCTATGACGCAATTGACTGGGACAACTTTCGATCCGTGCTGGAGATCATTAAATTCTTCCATCAGCTACCCGGCAAAAGTTGGTAACTCATGATTAAAGCAATTGTTCGCCCTAACTCAATAGCCCTCCCCACCAATTATGACTTGGTTCGTGTGCCACCCACGTTGGATCATCCTAACTCACTAAAATACTTCTCTACCTTTGACTTTCATACGGTATTCAGCGATATCTTTCTCTGTGGGGAAGAGATTAGGTTAATAGGCCCTCCCTATCTTAATCTCCGCGAGGCTCTCGCAGCGGCAGAGTTTCGGATCGATGGTGGGATGACGATCGATGCAGCCGAGATCCGATGGGAAGAGATGGATAGGATGTCCCGGACTTCTCTGCCTCTAATACGCTCTTCCGAACTGACCTGGGTGCCGGAAACCGTGAGTTTGGTACTGCCTGATCTCGAGCTATCTTCGCAGATTGGAGCCAGTCACTGGGATGCGTTTGAAGGCACAAACGCTCTCGTGACTATGAACCGAAACAACCGATTGGAGACGATTGTCCAGTGGGTTGAACTTAATGTTCAGGCCAATGACGTCGATGCGCTGCTTCTGTTTGATAACCGCTCCACTTGGTACTCCTCCAAAGAAGTTTTAGATGCTGTTTCAGCTGTTGACGGCATAAAGACTGCCGTAGTCGTCGAATGGCCACACCCATACGGAGCTCTCTCGAAAAACCTTGACTCCGACTTTGGCCAATACACCGCGTGGGAGACCGCACATTGGCGATTTCTAAAGCATGCGCGGACGGTGATTATTTGCGACGTTGACGAGTTGATGTTGAGTGATGACGGACGCGCTGTGAGTGAGCTGGCGCTGGAAACAGGGAACGGCGTTTTGTACATGCGTTCGAGGGACGTTCCCCCAGTGGTGGCGAGGGCATCGGACCTAAATACTTATCGGCAGCATTCTGATTTCATTTTTAAAGGCGTCGGACCCATGGGTCCCAGAAAATACTGCTATGTCCCCAATCGTCTTCTACCGCAGCAGCAACTAAAGGTTCATGCAGTCAGCTATGCCCATGACAATGGTCCGAGCCAGGGAACAGTTAGACACTTCAAGGGCTTGCATATGGCGTGGCGTGAGGGTTTGAATTCGTACTCGCTCCCGCTTGTAGAGAGTTTAGGAGAATTGGAAGTGGATTCGAGACTTTTCGATCTATTTCAGCAGTATCCAGATGAGTGATTTAACCGTTTAGCTACTGGCGCTGGTTGGCTATTTGAAACTTTGGTGGTGCACGAGGGCAAGCGCCGCGATTTGGGTAATCCTCGCGGATATATCCCGATGAATGTTGATTTTGGTCTGCGTGATCCGAAGTATGGACCGGCGTTGTACGCGGCGATTACACAGATCATCGCTGAATGCGAGGCTGAGCATCCCGCTGCTAATGTTAATGCGGAGTATAAGATCTAATATCAACTCGAGAAAAGTTCGTTCGATCTTTAGGAGCTTTTGTGCAGGCGGTTGTTACCGGGGGTGCCGGTTTTATCGGCTCACACTTAGTTGATTTGCTGGTGACAGAGGGGCACCAGGTCACGGTTATTGACAACCTGAGCTCTGGCCGGACTGAAAACATTTCTCATCACTTGGAAGCCGGTGCGGTGGAGCTAGTGAAGCAAGACATTCGCGAAGCAGACTTTGAAGCTCTGTTTCGGCGTGTAGCACCCGAGGTGGTTTTCCATTTAGCTGCGCAAATCGACGTTCGCCGTTCGGTCGAAGACCCTTTTCTAGATGCAGAGTTAAATATTCTGGCGACGATTCGCATCGCGGAGGCCGCTCGGCGTACCGGGGTTCGCAGGGTAGTGCATACATCCTCGGGCGGTTCGATTTATGGCGAGCCAGATCATCTGCCCGCGACTGAAAAGCTCCACGTCGACCCGAAATCACCCTATGCCGCCTCGAAGGTTGCGGGCGAGCTCTACTTGAACGTCTACCGCCAACTGTATGGGCTTGAGACGAGTTTTATTGCTCCCGCAAACGTGTATGGGCCTCGACAGAATCCATTCGGCGAAGCCGGTGTGGTGGCGATTTTCTCCCGCAACTTACTGGATGGTAAACCAACGTGTGTATTTGGTGGCGGAACCAATACTCGGGACTATGTGTACGTTGGCGATGTAGCCCGCGCATTCTATCTGGCTTCGGCTGAAGCAGGTAACGGAGAACGGTTCAACATCGGCACGGGTGTGGAGACGACAGACCGTGCGCTGCATACTGCCGTTGCGAAGGCGGTGGGGGCACCTGACAGTCCTACAGATGAACCCGCTCGCCTCGGCGATGTTGCTCGCTCTGCACTGAGCTACGAAAAGGCCGAACGTGTATTGGGTTGGAAGCCTGAAGTGAGCCTTGCGGAAGGTGTTTTGCGGACTGTCGAGTATTTTCGGAACGAACCCAGTCGCGGTTAGCTGGGGTTGATACTGCTCGCAGTAGTGACGTCGTCAAGCAAGAGCTCTGGTTATTCGGTGAAGCCTTGGGTGCGGATGACGGAGCGACGCTTGCGGAATGCGGCGGTGAGCGCGGGGACGTGGTGGTCGTGGAAGTCGAAAACCGTGGCGGATGTCTCGGTGCCGCGGGTGACGCGGCCGATCTGTTGGATGACGTTGCCTTTGAACGCGACTGGGGCGGCGAGAACGAGCGCGTCGAGTGCTGGCAGATCCACGCCCTCGCCGGCGATCTGCGTCATCGCGATGAGTACGAAACGGGGTGTGGTGTTGAGCTTTTTGCGGGTGGCGCTGCGGTCTTTTGTTCAGAAGACTGAAATGGTAGCGGTGTGGTGA
>NZ_KV786230.1 GCF_001806875.1 Corynebacterium sp. HMSC29G08 | reverse complement strand
GCGTGTGACGTGCACACACAACCCGCCGCATTGCCTCGGTTGGGGTGTAGCTATCCGTGTGGGCTTGAAGTTCTGCGTCCATATCCACTTCGGTGATTGTCGCTGACGCCAACAGGTCTTCGAGTGCTGCGGTGGCTTCCGGGGTCAGTGCGCCGACACCTGGCACATAGGCTGGCCCACCAACCTCACGCCCCTTTGGCACGAATACGTGCAGGGTTGCTTTCGTTGGGGTGATCTCACCAGACAGTAGTTTGACCATCGCATCGGCCATTGAGGTTTTATGTTCCCGTGCGGTCGCTAACACATGGTTACGTACTACCTGTGCAGTCAGTGGGTTGGTCGCCAACGTGACTAACGTTTTGACCGTGCCGGACTGTGCAGACACGTCAAAGGTCACCGTGTCATCAGCAGCATGTGCTTGGGCTGTGCGTTGCATGCGTCGCTTTGGTTGATAGGCACAGGTTGGGTCAATCCGTTTAATCATCTCGCGGATACGCCGGGTAATTGTGGTGGTTTGTGGAGTGTTCTGGCCG
>NZ_KV786229.1 GCF_001806875.1 Corynebacterium sp. HMSC29G08 | reverse complement strand
ACGACACTGCTACCAAATAGCCGGTCGCAACAGTCTTTCGCCTGCTGTGCGCCGTGGAGGGTGAAGACGGGGACTGGGAGATCCGGGTGATTGCGGGCGAGGAGCGTTTCGAGCGCGGTGATGTGCTCGCGGCGCTTGACCAAGACGAGGACGTTCATGCCGCTGGTGGCGGCGCGGGCGATGGTCTCGGCGATTAGGGCGTTGCGGGTTTGGTCGGCGGCAAGTGCGTTGTCGAGGTCGGGCCAGTAGAGGTGGGGCTCATCAAAGGTGAACTCGGTGGTCTGTACGACGTAGTGCTTCGGGCCGGGGCGCTCGATCTCCATGGTGTGGCGGATGGGGCCGCAGATAAGCGGCAGGAGTTCGTCGAGGCCGTCGGAGCGAAACGGGGTGGCGGTGAGCCCGGTGACGAAGCGGACGTTGAGGTCTGCGAGTACACGGGTGAGGCCGGCGGCGCCGACGCGGTGGCATTCGTCGATGATGATATAGCCATATTTGGCAAGGAACTGCGTGCGGGAGTCGGCGCGGCTGATTGATTGGGCGGTGATGATGTCTATGTCGCCGCTGAGTTTCTTCGACTTGCCGCCGAGCTGGCCAATCGTGGGTGTGGTTTCGTGGCTTTTGAGGAAAGTGGTCAGTGCGTCGCGCCACTGGGCGGCGAGCTCTACATTGGGCACAATGATGGCGGTAGGGACTTGGCGGTGTGCGATCATGGCGCAGGCCATGACCGTTTTGCCGGCGCCGGGTGGAGCGACGAGAACGCCGGTGCGGTGTTTGCGCATCTCGTCTATTGCCTTTTGCTGTGCGGGGTAGAGCTCGCCGGTGAACTTGGCTGGCATAGTTCGCGGCTTTGGGGTTTTGCTCCGGCGAGTAACGGTGTAGCCGACAGTTTTGAGGATGCTGATGGCGTCGTCGAGAGTGCCGCGATCGAGTGTGAGGGTGTTGTCGTGTTCGTCGAAACGAATGATCAGGCGGGGAGTCTGGTATGTGGACAGGCGCTGGGCCTGGCGGATGTAGAACTGCGGATTGGGGATCGCGCCGAGGTGGCGAAGTGCGTTGGCGGTGGTGGCGTCGACGCCCTTGAGGTTGATGTGGACGCGGGAATCGTGCGTTACTTGGACCTTGCCGGAGCGTTTGAGCGCTTTGAGTTCTGCCTTGGTCGGTGGTTGGGGCAGCTGGGTATCCGGATCCGGTTGGAGGGCTGCCGCGATTTCTTTGAGCTGGCGCTTGGAGGCTTTGGCTGTGTTGGCGAGGGCGGCGAACTGATCTTCGGCGGGCTCGAAGTCGTGGTTGACGAATACAGTGCGCTGCTCGGCGCGATGCTGACCGGCGAGCGGGAGCGCGATGAGGTTGCCGAATCCGCGGCGCTTGCCCGGCAGGGTATCCTGGGAGGGAAAGAATCGGTCAAAGCTGGCGAAGTACTGTTTCGGGCTGGCTTTGGCGAGGAGGCCGACACCTACGGTGCGAGCGAGGGAGGCGGGGACTGGCTCGTTGAAGAAAAGCCATACGTGGGCGCCAGTGCCGGAGCGGGAGATCTCGATGAGCGGGTCGAGGCCGAACTCGCGGCACGTGTCCGCGTAGGTGCGGGCGGCGGTGTGGAAGTCAGCATCGTCGAAATCGCACGCAAGGAGGAAGCAGGTATCGCCCTTGCACAGCGGATACAGGCCGACGTGGAGGGTGTTATCGCGGCGGAGGTGCTGCTCGAGGACTTGCGGGGTGAGGGGCTTGAGGTTCGGGTTATCCCGGTCGTAGCGGCCGTAGGAGGCCGGTGACCAGCCTTTCTTCTCGCCGTTTTGCCAAGCGGTTGCGTACACGTCCTCGCGGCCACGGAAGTAGTCGGCGAACAGGCGGAGTTTTGCGTCTGGGGAAGAGGCGTTGGAGACTGTGACGGTTTCGGTTTGGGTGATGCTGGGGTTGGGGATGGTTGATGTGGGTGCTGGTGGTGCTGGTGGTGCGAGGAGGGCCTCGAAGTCGTCGGTGCCAAGCAGCTTCGCGAGCGCGCGCTCTAGACGCTGCACGCGGGCCTCAAGATCGTGCACATCTGACATGGGCGCTCCACAGGGTAGGGGCTGGGGTTATACGAGGTCAGTGTAGTTGGGGTGGGCAGTTGGGGAGGTGGGCGGTGGCGTCGATAAGCAAACTGGCTCTGCGGGTGAGTGGCTGTGGGGCTGTAGGTTGTGGTTATGGGATCAGAGTTGGCGACGGTGCTGAGGCTGGAAGTAGATGGGATAGATTTCAGCGATGAAGAGCGTATTAGCGCTATCGAAGAGCGAATGCCTGAAGCGTCATTTGTTCTTCAGAACGGTGTAGTTATGGCTGAGGTCGACTTGGGGGCTGCAGCCGGGCGTCAATACGAACAAGCAATACGTGTCATTCGCCGCTTGAAGGATCAATGTGCTTTGGAAATCAAACGGGTTGAACCGCTACCGGTGGATATTGCCGATATAGCGCGGTTGGTTGGCGTGGAGCGTCGAGAAGCAAAGAAATGGAGCGAGAACGCGCAGGTCTCACTGACGTGGAGTGTTGGTGGTGGGGAGAATCCCCAGAAACCTTGGAACCTGTACTCCGTCAACGAGTGGTTGTCCGAGGAAAAGAAAATCAAACTCGGTCTTGAGCTGCCGTCTCCACAGTTGGTTCAGGAAATTGATGCGTATCTTGCTGGCTTGTGAAAGCTAAACGGAAGAAATGAGCTGGGCTCTTAGTGAAAAATGCTGATGTGCAGAGACTCGGTGAGTGGCTGTGGGGGGTGGGTTGAGATTTCCCGTACATGCGGTGTGAAGCTTCTGGGACTTGGTAGAGCACCCGGGTCTGGTGGGGCGAACCGTGGTTTACTGCACCCTAAGCACGGCAGGTGGGGCACTTCGGCCGAGACGCACGAGGAGGTAGTCCAACGTGAGCACACCAGCAAATACAGAGGATTGGGCTGACGAGTATCTCAAGATCAGCCTGTGGGAAGGATTCTGGGCCACGGCGGCGACGTTGTTTGGGTTCATGATCATTGTGCTGGACATCTTTGCAACCGATTACGCCCCACAGGCGTTTGTATGGCGGGTATTTGTAGGCATGCTGCTGTTTGGGCTGGCGTTCTTTCTGCCGGGGGTGTGGTGGTATTACGCGTCGTTTAAGGACAGAAAGACAGTTCGTGAATACCTGGAGACGTTGCACCGAAACGGGTATCACAATCCGTTGGTGGCGGCTGCAGATTACGAGGAGACCCAAGGAACGCGCGGTGTGGAACTGCCCAGTGTGATTAAGCCTTGGTGGATTTTTGTCGTCGCCGGTGCTTTCGCGGCGGGGATTATTTCCGGGTTGATCTTGCCTTAGTGGTGTGGGGTTTTGCGGGGTGCTTTGGGGTGTTGTGTGGGGTGCTTTGGGATGTGATTCGTGGTTAACTGATTCCTAGTTAGAGCTGGCGGAACCACCCCCGCCATGAGCGCTAGGAGGTAGCTGTAGCGTGACCGCTTTGCCTAACGTGGACGATTCGGTTGTGGGCCAAAAGCCGAAATCCTGGAAGAGAATTCTGGCGTGGGGCGGGTTCCTCTGGGGCTTCCTTAGCATCCTTGTTGGAGTGATTGATGGGGGATCTTTCGCAGAGACCGCGAGATTTATCCTGTTTGGTCTTGCGTTCTTTGCCCCCAGTGCATGGTGGATGTACTGCACGGGGAAGGATGAAAAGGCGTTTCGTCAATACCGGGAGACTCTGCAGACCAACGAAAACCTCGCACAGTTTCTCACTGAGGCAGACCGGCTGGTGCTGCAGGGGATGAGTGGTGTGCAGCCGCCTCGGAAAGTGAACCGTCATTGGCCGGTGGTGACTATTGGCAGCATCGTTGCACTCGTTGTTGGCACGGTGATCATGCCGCTGGAGGATGAGGATGGTGATTCTGCGCCGTCGAGTACTCCACCGACTACTGTGTCTTCCTCTGTCTCTGTGTCTTCCTCTGTTTCGCCAGCTGCGAGTACGTCTGCCACGTCCGTGACTACGTCGGCTGACGAGGAAGCTGCTGAGCGTGCGCGTGTGACTGAGGCGGAGCGCCTGGAGCAGGAGCGGATTCAGCGTGAACGTGCTGAACAGGAAGCAGTCCCGCAGCAGTTCGTTGCACCGGTGCAGGCGCCGCAGCAACCTTCCGCGTATTACAGGAACTGCAGGGCGGTTTGGGACGCCATCGGTGGGCCAATCTACGCGGGACAACCGGGCTACGACAGTCACCTGGACCGTGATGGTGACGGGGTTGGTTGTGAAAAGGACCCGCGATAAATAGAAATCCAGCCCACACTCTTGCCAGGCGGGCTGGATTCTTCTTTTGACTGCGTGCGTTTGCTTGGCTGCTATCAGCGGCTGGCCCTAGCGGACGGGGAGGAGACGCTGAGGTGCCCGCTCGTTTAATCTGCAGAGCGGGTGCCCTGTTGGTCTTCGAGAGTCACAAACCGTATTTCGGGGTGGACGGTTACTAGGGGGATTTCGGTGTCTCGCAAAGAAGCGTCGTTTACCGTCAAGCTTCGTACCACGGGGGAGACGAGGTCGTAACCCAGATCCGCGCACCAGTTGGCTAACGCTAACCCCTGAGCTTGCGTGATGCGTTCGTTGATGTGGTCGTCGAAAATGATCTTGAGGCACACCGTCGCACCGGCTGTCGTCATCCCATTGCCCACATCCAGGTCTGCAAACACGTTGACCCGGGACGGATCCTCCATCTCAAAAGCGAACAGGGAAAACAGAAAACGATGGGGTGGCAGGTCGCCGTCTTTGGTGATGGGTTTGATGTTTGAGCGGATCGTCGTAATGCCAGCTATTCGCGGAGCTAGGGACGTAATCTCTTTAACAACATCGGGTGTGACTTCAAACGTGGTGGGTGTGTCACCAGCCTGAGAGTGCTCATTCATGCGCAGTCCTTTTTATCTGGAGGGTTTTGACCCAAGAAGCGCCTTTGCGCGGTCCAGCTGGGAGTACTGAGCCTCCATCAGAGCGAACTGTGCCGCGGCATCGGGTGCGCGGAACTCCTGGACATAATGGACAATCTCTACTCCCAAGCCGTGCGCGTACGCGCGGATGAACGGCAGGTCAAAGTCCACCGGGTCCTGTTCAAACTGGGAAAGTTCCTCGGCAGAAACACCGATGTGGGTTGCGAAGTTCGCGGCATCGTCGAAACGCTCGAGGCGACGATCAATCAACGCCTGGAGCGCATGACGGTCATGCGCAATCTGTGCCTGGGCGAGTTTCACACCATCCGAATTTAGATCAATGCCAAAAAACTTAGCTAAGCCGTCAAACATGGAACACCTCACTTTCCGCTTTGTTGCGATTCTATCCAAGCGTCAAAATCACGCTGGGCATCCAACGCGATCTGGGTCTGCACATTTTTATCGTCTACGCCTTTGAGCTGCATTCGGATCTTCAGCAACAAGCGCGGGGCGCGGGCTGGCTCTGTGAAGTAGATGCGCAGCCAGAGCATGGTTCGGCCCTTCGCCTGTGGTGGATTATTTGCCCACTTCAGCTCAAGGATGTCTTGGGTTGCACGGATATGGGTGACGTCGAAACGGTGGCCGTCGCCAAAACTCAACTCACCAGAGGTTGCGCGGTTGAGCTTGTCAGTGAAACTTGCGTACGCGCGCTGCAGCACTGGAAGCGGGTATCCCTCGAGTGCGTTGGCATACTCGGCCTCGCTGTAGTGCTCGAGTGATTCCCATTCGAAGGCAGCCTTGGGACGCTTGCCAGTGCGATCAATGCAGCAAGAACGACAGCCGAGCGGGCGGGCTGCCTGGTGCTTGGTCATGGGGAGTTAAGGCGCCGAACTACCGGCAGCTGAGCACCTGGTCCGTAAACGCCCGCGGTGCGCCCTTACGTTGCATATCTGCAACGTCGTAGCACTTGAAACCGTTTACATCTCCCGCGGGTTCGATGCGTGCCCAGCGGCCGTTGACCTTGTGGAATGATTCGTTCCAGTCCGTCTGGTTGGCGCCAGCCTTGGCACACTGTCCGTCGCAGTAGTGCACCGTTGTGCCGGTGAAGTTCGGCCAGCCGGGGACCAGGGCGTCGAAGTTGGCAGGGGAGCAGTCATTCGGCGTCGCGGAAGCGTGCGGCCGAGGCGTAATACCCGGGACGTTAATCGTCGGCCACTTGGACATGTCCAGGCCAGGGATCTTGATCAAGCCGACCTGCACGCCAAGGGCTACACCTGCGCTAACAAGTGCGAGGACGCCGATGGTAATGCCGGCGATCTCACCTGCGCTCAGGTCAGAATCCGAGGACCCGCTAGAAGAGCTGTCGGTTTCGGTGCCGGTATCGGTCTGGCTGTCCGTACCGTTTTCGGTATCCGCTGGCGTATCGGCCACCGCCGGAGCAACTGTCACGGGCGCAAGCGTAAGTGTTGCGGCTGCGGTGAGTGCTAACAATGGTTTTTTCATGCTTCTACAATAACGCCAATTAGCGCCCATTAGCGCCAATTAGTGCCAATGACCTCGCGATTTTGCGTTTTGTACATACGGCGCTAATCTTATGACTCGTTGCTTGAGAGCAACAAAAACAAAATATTCCTCCATAGCTCAGTTGGCAGAGCATTCGACTGTTAATCGAAGGGTCACTGGTTCGAGCCCAGTTGGAGGAGCCACCACCCCGGTCCCCGCAAGGACCGGGGTTTTTCGTTTTGGGGGATGGCAGGGGGACGCCATATGGGATCTAACGTCACCGGTTCTCGCTGTCAGCGCGTGAGGGGTGCATTGAACCGCAGCTCTGACCTTAAAGTGCGGAGGATTCGGAGTTTAAGTTGGGTTTATCGCGCAAATCGTTCAATAGCCCATTATGGTTAAGGCGTGTCCGTTAACTTGCTCAGTTTCAGCGTCGGCAACTTCAAAAGCGTCCGGGAGATTCAAACGCTCGAGTTTGCCGATGGGCCGTTGGATTCCAAGCAGCCGAGGCCCGTGCCGGTCTCTGTCCTACTCGGAGCCAATGCGTCTGGCAAAAGTAACCTTCTGGAAGCCATGGTGTTCGCGTTGCGGGCAATGAAACTTTCGGCTACGGCTTGGCTTGATGAGGATCATTACGAATACGATTCCACCATCCCAACCCCGTTCTCCTTGGACCAGGATTCTCCAGGTAAGCCGAGCTTTTTCGAATTCGACTTCGTTGCCAAAGGCAGGCGATACCTTTACGGCTTTACATTTGGCCGCTCAGGGGTTGTTGAAGAGTGGATGTCCTATGTCCCCTCGGTTCGCTGGACCCCTGTGTTTAACCGGACTGCACAGCCGGAAGTCGAATGGGAGTGGAACTCTTCCGCAGTTTCTAGAACTCTCCAGCGTGAGATAGAGCGCGCATGCGTGCGCGAACTTGGGGTCTCTCACGCGCTCAGAGGCAAACTCGGTCTGATCTATGAATCGGTATCGGCTCTCTTGGATGGAGTGAATTATCTTCCGCTCGGGGATAGTCAGAAAGATCAACGCTTGAGCCAACTAGCGCGTGCGATGCGTAAAGGGCAACTGAAGCTTTCTGAAGTCACTCGGATGATGCAGGCCGCTGATACAGGAATCGTTGACGTCAGCATTGATGAGGAGAACCTCTCGCCGTCCTTGGCCGAGTTGGCAAAGATTCTTACTCAAAGACTGGAAGACGTGAGTAAGAATGAAAAGGGAAGCCTGAAAGGCTTCCACATGGCTCACGAGCCTGGCGCGTACATTGACGTTTCTGACGCCGAGCTAAAAGCAATCGCTTACCAGCTCATGTTCACTCACCGGGGAGACAACTCGAACCACACGCTGAAGATGGCAGCACAGTCAGATGGCACTTTGACTTGGTTATCTGTTGCTCCGATCATCGTTGATGCTCTGAGGAACGGCCATGTGGTGATTGCGGATGAACTTGATTCGAGCTTGCATGTTCAGCTGCTAGAGCTGGTGGTAAAGGCCTTTACTGATGAAACTATCAACGTAAACGGTGCTCAGCTCATTTTCTCCTCCCATGACACGAACCTTCTTGAGCATATGAGTGCGTTGGGTTTGGACACGAACGCATTTTGGTTTGTAGAGAAATTGCAGAGCGGTGCATCCGAGGTGTTCCCATTATCTGGTTTTGAAAAGCGGAAGGACGCGAATTACGAGCGTCGTTATCTGGATGGCAGGTATGGTGCACTTCCTCGTGTGTCGCCTGCACTGATTCGAGGTTTAGTACTTGAGGCTGTGGGCGCAGAGCCGGAGGTAGCTGATGGCTCCTAAGCGCAAATACCCGGCGCGTGGATATCGACCGAAGAAAAGCCGCACCCGAGTTGAACGGAAAACAAAATTCCTGATTGTTACCGAGGGTGTGCTGACGGAACCTCAGTACTTTGAACGGCTGCGCCCCATCGTTGAGCAGCGTTATGGGGTTCAGCTGGTTTCAATGCCCAGAACCGACAAGGGAAACGCCCGCGGAGGTAACTGGAAGTCAGATCCGTTTCATGTGGTGAAGAAGTGCGTGGAGAAGCGGAATGAAGAAGAAACACGCTCACGTAAAAGCAAAGGTGACATACCAGAATTCACGCGATGCTTCGCTGTGGTTGATGTTGACGGCCGTGATGTTGGAAAATCACCGACTGTTTTACAGCAGGCTATTGCGCTCGCAGCTGATGAAGGTATCAGTTTGATCGTGAGTAACCATAAATTCGAAGTTTGGTTGATCTGGCATCATGATAAAGCATCACCGAGCAGTGCTGCGGAGAGGCTGACCCCTCAAGCCACGGAGCTGGGGTTCGTGGAAGGCAAGAACATCTCCACCGAGTTTCCAATTGAGAATTTTTTGGATGCATGTCAGCGAGCAAAGAAAGCTGCGCTAGTTTCGCCTGGAAGCGTCGGCCCTAACCCATCGACTGCTATGCCGAGCTTGTTTGATGCGATTATGCAAGCGCAGAAAAACGCGAACTGATTGCTACTCAGAGCTCAGTGGACCCCATCAGTACACTGGCCTGCGTGAATCAACGTCGTGACCTCATGTGGCAAACACTGATTGGGTTCGTCGGGTTCTTCGCGCTGCTTGCGCTGATCCAGGCAGTGATCAACCTGTTTTCCCCGAACCCCGCGATCTGGCCCGGCCTGCTCGCGGGTGCGTTTGTGTTGGCCACGTGGTGGTTGGTGCGTCGTTGGCAGGATGCGAGACGAGGAGGCAACAATGCTGAATAAACTTCTTGGAAACTGGCCAGTAGACAACGTCTCTGCTGCGCTTGTGCTTGCTAACGGCCACGTGGAGACCTTCGGCGACCAACACCGCACCTACCCGCTGGCCAGCGTCACCAAGCTTTTGGCCGCATACGGGTTCCTGATGGCCGTTGAGGAAGAGGCCTTCTACCTAGACAGCCCCTGCGGTCCGGAAGGCTCCACCGTCCGCCACCTGCTGGCGCATGCCTCCGGCGTTGGCTTTGACACGCGTGAGCCGCAGAAGCCGGTTGGTGAGCGCCGTATTTACTCCTCCGCCGGCTTCGAGATCCTCGCGGACTACGTGGATAAAACCACCGGCATCCCGTTTGCTGAATACCTGCACGAAGGCGTCTTTGCGCCGCTGGGGATGACGGACGCTGTGTTGGAGGGCAGTGCTGGGCATGGGGCGGTGGCGTCGGCAAGCAGCTTGGCCCTGTTTGCCCAAGAGTTGCTGAACCCGCAGCTGCTCAGCCCTGAAACCCTGCGCGAGGCAACCACCAACCAGTTTGGGGATCTGCGTGGCGTGGTGCCGGGCTACGGCATGCAGAAGCCGTGCCCGTGGGGCCTCGGATTTGAGCTGAAGGGGGAGAAGGCCCCGCACTGGACTGGTGATGGCATGCCGCCGACCACCTTCGGCCACTTCGGCATGAGCGGCACCTACCTGTGGGTGGCAGACGACTACGCCATGGTTGCACTGACAGATCGCGAGTTTGGCGACTGGGCGAAACCCCTCTGGCAGGAGACCAACACCGCGATCTGGCGCGAGCTGCACTAGCCATGGGATACCTGTTTCTTGCGCTGCTGGTTGGCGCGCTCATTCCCATTCAGACCGCAGCGAACGCGCGCCTGCGCCTGGCCGTAAACAACCGCCCGATAGTCTCCGCGCTGATTTCCTTTACGGTGGCACTCACACTCGCGGCGGTGGCCACACTGGTCCTGCAGGGTCACGTTGTGCCCCATTTCTTATCGACGCCCCCACCGTGGGCCTACCTCTCCGGCCTCTTCGGGGCCACGTTTGTCATTGGCAACATTTTGCTGTTTCCCAAACTCGGTGCAGTCCAAACCGTGGTGCTGCCAATCCTGGGGCAGGTGGTGATGGGGCTGGTCATCGACCACTTTGGGTTTTTCCGTGGCCGCCAGGTGGACGTGTCTGTGTGGCGGCTTTGCGGCGCGCTTGTTGTGCTTCTGGGTATTGCTGTGGTGTTGCGGGTGCTTCCGTTGCGACGCGGCACTGCACCGGCGGCCATCAGCGAGGACCCGGATCTTGGCGCCAGCGTGTGGTTGTACCGATTGCTCGGTGTAGCCATCGGCGTGGGCAGCGCAATGCAAGCCGCCATCAATGGCTACGTGGGCACACTTGCGGGCTCGCCCCTGTTTGCCAGTGAGATCAACCTGCTGGTGGGCGCGGTCATCCTCCTGATCGCCGTGTTGTTCACCAGCCCGCGCCAACTTGTCACGCCACTGAAACCGGCACCGTGGTGGATGTGGCTCGGCGGTGTTGTCGGCGCGATCTTTGTCATCGGCGGAGCGGGCCTGGCACCCATCCTGGGAACGGCGACGACGGTCATCGCCTTCAACGCAGGCACCATCGCCAGCGGGCAGTTGATGGAGTCCGTCGGCGCTTTCGGGGCGCGCCGGGTGCCCATGGACGGCGTGCGACTTGTCGGCCTCGCAGTGATCTTCGCCGGCGTGCTGATGGTGCGGATGCTCTAGCGATGCGGACCTAACGTGCTTTGTTTGCTTCGATATCTTCTTTGAGATCTTCAAAATCTTTTTCAAGATTCTGTTGCATTTTCTCGACTTTTTGCAGAGTTTCTCGGAACGAAATGCGGCTTCCGAAGTCGGGGCCCCTAAAGAGAGACTTCAACTTCTCTTTGACGGGTTTCTTCTTCGTTTGAGGCTCGGGGGAGGAAGGCTGCTGGTCATTCTGTGGTTTTTCCACTTCTGCTTCCTTCTCTGGTGTCGGTTTGTTTTTCAGGCCTATGAGTTTCAGGACGTACACAAGGATGAGCAATCCGAGCCCGAGGAGCATTTCCTTCACAGAGAGTCGGCCCTTGCGTCGAGGTCCTTCTGAATGCTTCTTCTGTTCTGCAGGCTCAGGGGAAGTCTGTGCAGTACCTTTGGTTTCCTGCATTTCCGGTTCCTTTTTTATTGTCAGCTTCGCCTTCAAATCTTTGACTTGTAGATCGTGCACAAGAAGGCGAAGGTATATCGCAATGAATACAACTGTCAGCGGGATCAGCCCCAAAAGCGCAACTACTAGGAGATATGCTAGAGCGTAGATGACGAGAAAGAGGATCAAAATTCGAGAATCCTTTCCTTTTCGAGAGGATTCACGAGAAACAATGCGGCGCTTGTAAAAAAACATCGCGGCCTCGCTGAAGCCAAAAAACGCAGCAAAGACGACCCAGAGGAGAATTGGCTTATTCTCAGAACCTGGCAGAAGCAGCCAATATCCGAAAAGATAATTCGGGGTCTTGTTGCTAGCGCGTTCCACCAAACACAACACGATAAGCACCGTTAGACCACAGGTGATGATCGCGGTGACAATTAGGACGATCCACTCCAGCACTCTTGGGGGAAGTAGCCTGCACCGGGTATATCGGGGGTGGTCCAGCGTCTCGGTAACCTTGGCCTGTTTGTATATCGCGATGACCTCGTGTGTCCAGTTCAGTTGGGACGAGAGAAAAACAAGTTTGCGATCCCGTTGCCGTAGCGTGAATGCCAGGCTGCTTCGAGCGGCATCAGCAAGACCTATGACAAAAGCAGTGATTAGGATGAGCAGAACGATGTTTGGGGTGAGCAGTGGGGAAAACAGCAGCCGCAACGGCATTTCCTCTAGATTGAGGGAAACATTGGCTTGAGCAGATGGGTGGCTGCTGCATTCTGGTGAGAGTTTCGCCCCCAGGACTCTGAGGTACTCCCATACAAAGTTGGCGTACGCGCCCACTAAAACAGCGAGCGCGCAAAGTGTTTGGATGAACTCTCCCTCAGCCTTTCTAAATCGTTCGAAATGATCAATCTCGATTGCGTAGTACAGTGCAACAACCGCAATCAGGCCCGTAAGCAGTGCCCCAAGAGAGATTGGATTATTGGTTCCAAGGTCGCGGCACAATTCGGCAGGGCGATCAAGGTAAACGAGAAGTGTAAAGATCCCGAATAGTATGACACCTACGCTCAGGAAGGAAAGGAACGCAAGCGATGCCCCTAGAAAATCGTTGCGTATTTGCTTTGTCGCCGAATCTTTTCGCTCAGTCGCTGTTTCCACCCTTGCTGACAAACCGACCCTCCTATAGGTATTGAAAAGATAATAGAACAATGAACGTATTGTCAGGAATAGGTTTAAAAATGGATCTCTAAGAGAGAGTTGGGGGGGGGCTCTAGCTGAGGTTGAGGTTGAATAAACGGGGGCGTCAAGTTGTGGTTGAGGGTTGCTGGCGGGACGTGAGTGACGCAAGATCTCCAACGAGAAGCAACCCGCTTGTAGAGGCCGTTGGGGAAGACGAACCTCTCGTCTCGCGCTAAAAGCACGCACCACGACCGTGCGGAAGTGCGCACCGGAAACTGGTGCGTTGGCGCGCATAGAAACATGAAAGGTCCCCAGCCATGACAACCACTATGTTTGCACCCTTCGAGACGGCCACTTGTGAAACTCGCTCATCGCGACCGGAGATGGATAGCCCTGTGCTGGAGTGCGTGTTTGAGGTGGAGGGGATGGGGAGGGGGCAGCGTTGGAGCGTCGAGAAGCAAATGCTCCTGTTGCCTGAGGGGGAGCCAGGCGAGGTGTGGTTCACGCGCTGGCGACGCGCGCCCGACGGGACCTACTCCTGCCGCGAGCGCATCGTGGGAACCGCCGAGGAAATCGAGGTGTTTGCCGCGGGCCTTGAGGCGTTGGCGGAGCGCGGGAACTTCGTAGCGAGAGTGACGCAGCGCACGTACGCTTGGGCGTATGTCTAAGCAATATCGAGTACAAAATCCCGCAACCAACAAGGTCGAGGAGACCTTCGACTACATTACCGGTGCCGAACTGGATCAGGTGGTGGACACCGCAGTTCGTGCTTTCGAGCAGTGGCGTGAGGTGTCGTACGCAGACCGGGCGCCGCTGTTGAAGAAGGCGGCGGCGCTGTTTGATGAGCGCAGGGGTGAGCTGGCGGAGATCATTGCAACGGAGATGGGCAAGTCCGTCAAGGAAGGCGACGGCGAGATTAACGACGTTGTGGAGATCTTCAACTACTACGCCGACCATGGCGCCGAGTTCGGCGCGGACCAGGAAATCCCCACAGACAAGGGCGGTACCGCCGTTTTGCGCAAGCTTCCACTCGGCGTGATCCTGGGCATCATGCCATGGAACTTCCCGTATTACCAGGTGGCGCGGTTTGCGGCACCAGCGATCATGGCTGGCAACGTGGTCATTGTGAAACATGCCGAGATCTGCCCGCGCTCCGGCCAGATCATCCAGGACATCCTGGAGGAAGCCGGCCTGCCCAAGGGCGTGTTTACCAACGTGTACGCAAACCACGACCAGGTGGCGGACCTGATTGCAGGCGAGCACATCGCGGGCGTTTCCCTGACTGGCTCTGAGCGTGCCGGGCGCATCATCGGCGCGCAAGCCGGCGAGCACCTGAAGAAATGCGTGCTCGAGCTCGGTGGCACGGACGCATATGTGGTGCTGGACGCCGCGGACCCAGCAGAAGCTGCGCTGACGGCGTGGAAGAAGCGTATCTCCAACGTTGGCCAGGCCTGCACCTCCAACAAGCGCATGATCGTGATGGACGATATTTATGACGATTTCGTGGCGGAGCTGGTGCGTTTGGCCGGCGAGTACGTCAAGGGTGACCCGCTGAACCCGGGTGCAGCGGGGAAGCGTGAGTACTATCCGCTTTCATCTCGCGAAGCAGCCGAGACGCTTGTTGATCAGGTTGGCAAGGCCGTCGACGCCGGCGCAACGTTGCACGTCGGCGGCACTATCGATGGCGAAGGCGCCTACTTCGCGCCGGCCGTTATCACAGACATCCCGGTCGGCTCTGGTATCTACTACGAGGAATTCTTCGGCCCTGTTGCTGCCGTGTACAAGGTCTCCTCTGAGGAAGAGGCCATCGAGGTAGCGAACAACTCCAACTACGGCCTTGGTGGTGCCGTGATGTCCCAGGACGAGGAGCGTGCGAAGAAGGTTGCCGCCAAGATTGACACCGGCATGATCCACGTCAACATCCCGCAGGCCCGCGGCGCTGAGCTGCCGTTCGGCGGCGTGAAGGCGTCTGGCCTTGGCCGCGAGCTCGGCCCGGTGGGTATGGACGAGTTTGTGAACCTGCAGCGCTTCTTCGTAGCGGACTAGCGGGCTTGCTGCCAGGCGTTTTGCTGGGCGTTTTGGCTGCCAGGCGTTTTGCCAGGCGTTTTGCCGGGCGTTTTGCTGGGCGTTTTGCTGGGCGGGGGTAGGGTAGCTTTACCCCCTATTGCCCATAGGGAAGGTTAGGCTAAGCTAACTCTTGGAAGCGGAGTTGGTAGCCCACTTCCAAGCGGAATCAGATTCTCCGTTTCAACTGATTCGGCGGTTAATAAAACAGCGGGAATCCCGCGGTCACCTCCTTCCCTGGTGGCCGCGGGATTTTTCGTTGGCTGCAGGGAAGCGGATGGCGGCATCGCTAAACATCGGATAGCAAACATCGGATAGGGTCCGGTTCGCCGTTTTTCGGGCCTTATCCGATGTTTGCTATCCGATGTTTGAGGTTGTCGCGCGGCCAGCCGGCCAACGACCAGCCAGCGAACGAGCGGCAGGCCAATGAGCGGCCGGAGCAAGAGAAGCAGTATGGAAAGCTAGCTGCCATGGACACTGGCATGAACACTGGCATGGAGACGCATCGCACTCCACACGGGGAGATCCGCTACTGGGTATCGCGCACCGCAGGAAAAGACCGCCCCTGGCTGGTGTTTCTGCCCGGCATGCTCACCGATCACCGGCTCTTTGGTGCGCAACTCACCCACTTCGCTGGCAAGGCCAACACGTTTGTATGGGATGCTCCGGCGCATGGGATGTCGCGACCCTACGAACTCAGCGCGATCAGCGTTGACCGCATCGCGCGCGAGCTCATCGCAATCCTGTCCACAGAGGGCATTACGCGCCCGGTGCTGGTTGGCCAATCCTTCGGCGGTGTTGTAGCCCAGCGCGTCATGCAGTGTGAACCGGCGCTCGCCAGTGGATTCATCGGCATCGGCACCATGCCGCTGACCCGCGAATACTGGAATCCGCTGCTCATCGCGGGCCTCAAGCACGTCGGCCCGCTGCTCCACCTCCGCACCTGGGACAAGATTCTTGATCACGCCCCACGCGAAACCTCCCACACCGCCAAAGCCCAAGGGCTCACCCGCACGATGCTCAAGGAATACACGAAGAGCGAATACGTGGCGCTTGCGGATGTGACGTTTAAGGCGGTGGCGAGGGGCGTCGGTAAGCAAAAGCCCTGGCAGCTACCGTGTCCGACAGCACTGGTGGTCGGGGAGTACGACCGGACTGGCGGGATTGGGGAGATGGGCAAGCGCTGGGCGGCGGACGAGGGGCTGGCGCTGCACGTGATCCCGGAGGCCGCGCACAACACTAACGCCGACAATCCGGCGGCCGTCAACGCGATCATCGACCAGTTTATCCAGCGCTAGCGTGCTGCTCGATGTAGCCGGCCAAGTCTTCGAGCGTCTCGCACTGCGCGTAGGCCTCTTCGGTGATGCGCACGCCAAAGCGGTCTTCAATGCGCACGGCCAGCTCGATCATGTCAAGGGATGTCAGCTCCGTGTCGCCTAGCGCGGCGGCGGGGTCCGGGGTGATGTCGAAGTGGTCCTGAATAAGCAGCGAAAGCTCTGAAAGCATGCCTTACATAATAGGGTGGGTGCCATGTTAAACCCCGACAGAACAGGTGTGGTTGGCCGCGTGCGCTTCTACGACATCGGGCCTGATGCGGGTCCGACGATCCTGTACGTCCACGGGTTTAACATCGCCTCCGAAGCGTTTGCGCTGGTAGTAGACCGCCTGCGGCCACTTGGCGTGCGGCAGGTGCTGGTTGACCTTCGCGGGCATGGCGCTTCCGGTCCGTGCCCGCCGGAGCTTTTGAACATTGACGACGCCGCCGATGACCTCATCAACGTCCTCACCCACGTGGCAGTGAGGGGGCCGGTGATTGTGGTGGGGCATTCGTTGGGCGGGCCGGTGTCCTTGTCGCTGATGCGCAGACATCCGGACGCCTTTCAGTGGGCGGGTAGCGTGCAGATTTCCTCGGCTGTGGAGCCGTTTACCGTCCACGGCCTGCCGCAGATGCTGGCTGGTCCTTTGGGGCGGTTGTTGGAGCTGGTGGTGCGCTTTATCCCGCACTTTGCCGAAGGCATGCGCCGCGGGATTACGCGCACGATCGCGCCGGTGCTGGCAATGGGGTTCTACTTCAGGCCGGTGCCGCTAAGCGTGATTCGTCTTCACGCAGACATGATTCAAGACACCCCGCTGAGCACCTACCGCGGCTTCTTCGACGATCTGCTGACGCACTCCGAAGTCGGCGCGGCTGACGTATTGGATGGGATGCCGGGCTACATCCTGGTGGGGGATAGGGACCACGTAACACCCGTGTCGCAATCCTTTCGGCTGGCGGCGATGTGGCCATCCGCGTACCTGCAGGTGCTTCCCGGGTCCGGGCATATGCCGCCGCTCGATGCGCCCGGCGCTGTGGCCGCGGCGATTGTTCAGACCACCGATTTAGTAACGCCATGGT
>NZ_KV786228.1 GCF_001806875.1 Corynebacterium sp. HMSC29G08 | reverse complement strand
GCCGGTGATTGCTTGGATGGTGGCGGTGAGTTCGGGTGGCAGTGGTACTGCGGCGTGGACGGTTTCGCCGCCAACGTCGAGTTGAAAGCTGCGGTATTGCTTGAGTGTTCTCACGAAGCGTTTGATGGATTGTCCACTGCGGGTTTCTATGAGATGCGCAACTGCTAGCGCGGCCATCACAATATTGAGGTGTGCGGTAATCGAGTCTTGTTTCCGCGCGTAGATCGGGCGGGCTTTTAAGTCTGATTTCGACATCCGAAACGACTTCTCAATATTAAACAACCTGCGGTAATGTCCGATGACTTCCTCGGCGGGAAGCGTCATCAAGTCGGTTTCGTAGCCTTTGATTCCCGCTAACGCACGGTGCTTGGCAGCCAGTGCGTAGTTGACTTTGTTGTTCGGGGCAGAAAGGTCAATGTAGCGGTTACGTTTGATGGCAGTCTCGCCGGCGACGGCGCGTTTGGCTTTTATGATTTGTTCTTCAATACCTCGTAGGCTGCGCCTAGCCCGATCGTGGGAGTACTGGTAATGCGTCACCGAGTTCGCGGTGGCGTGTTTGCGGCCATCACTTGCCGAACGTTGTGTCCAGATCTGGCCGTGGGTGTATGCAGTGTCTGGGTGCTTGCGGCGCCAGGTGTCGATTACTTCGGGCACTGTTGGAGTTTTCACAGACAGGATGTAATGCAAACCCGCATCGATCAGTGCTTGTTTATTCGCCGCGGAGAACATTCCCG
>NZ_KV786227.1 GCF_001806875.1 Corynebacterium sp. HMSC29G08 | reverse complement strand
ACCACGGTGTTACTAAATGCACGCGCGCAACAGCTCCATTTGTCCTCCAGTTTCTGATGCAATGAACCTTAAGTCAATCTAGCCTAGGCAGTCCACACATCATTTTATGGCGCAAATGTATGTTCTAATTTAGGCCGTAGCTACTGCTCATTCGGTATGTATTGCCCCGCGACGTGGTCTCGGGTGCCGTGGTCGCAGACAATGCCGTGCTCGCCGTTGAGGCAATACCAGGTTTCTGGTCGGCCGACGAAAGTCGCGGTTTGCTTATGGTCTGCGTAGACGAAGCGTTGGATAAGGGAAGGGGCGGAGGGACTCACTGGGTCGAAACGGTGGGATGAATACTGCCCGTTCGGAGCAAGCTCCAGCCAGTAGTGTGCGTCTGCATACTTTGGATTGCTCACTCGCAAGTTGTCTGGTCCTAATAAGTCGAATTCACCGACAGACACCTTCTCACTCGGCGTTAGCACGGCAATATCCTGCAGCAACGAGCCTAAAGAAGACTCCTCGACAGCGAAGCCGGAACTAGCCGCGGGGTATGCAAAGTAGGGGAGGCCGACCTCTCCAAACCACACGGTTTGGGACTGAGCTATTGGATTAGCGCAGAACTGTTCGGAGTTGATGAAATCCTCAGAATTGTGCTCTGTCAAGTCATCCGTGGGAGCCCCAGAAAGCGTCGCCTCGGCGAACTCACGGGACGTATCTAGCTCCGAAGAGCACCCAGGTAGCAGGAGAGCATGGCTAGCCAGGAGTGCTGGACGCCACGCAACGTGGCGTCGATAAGCAAGAGCTCCTTAGTCGGTCAACCCGGTGGACTCGACAACCTCACGCAGCGTCTTGGCGGAGGCGTCGAACTTGGCAAACTCATCCTCGGAGAGACGGAGCTCCACCACATTGCGCACACCGTCACGGTTCAAAATGGTCGGGGTGCCAATGTAGATGTCACGCTGCGCGTACTCGCCCTGGAGTAGCGCAGAGACCGGCAGTGCAACATCCTCATTGCGCAAGATGGCGCGGGTGATACGAGCCAGCGCGGAACCAATGCCAAACGAGGTGTTGCCCTTGCGCTTGATGATGTCGTAGGCCGCGTCGCGGGTCTGTACAAACATCTCATCGATCTCGTCGTAGATGCCCGGGTTTGTCTCCGCTTCCTTCTCCAGCATCGCGTGCAGCGGCACACCGGCGACCGTGCCTGTGGAAATCACTGGGAGCTCCGAATCGCCATGCTCACCAATGATGTAGTTGTGCACCGCACTCGGCGCCAGATCAAAGAACTGACCCAGGTTGTGGCGCCAGCGAGCCGTATCCAGCACCGTGCCGGAACCAATGACCTGATTCGACGGCAAGCCGGTCTGCTTCCACGTGACGTAGGTCAGCACATCCACCGGGTTGGTGGCCACCAGGTAGATGCCGTTGAAGTTGTTGTCCATGATGGCGCCGTTGATGGATTCAAAGATCTTCACGTTTCGGGCCACCAGGTCTAGACGGGTTTCGCCCTCGCGCTGCGCTACGCCAGCGCAGTTCACAATCAGCGCCGCATCCTCACAGTCTTCGTAGGTACCGACGGTGACCTTGATGTTGTTGCCACTGAACGGCACGGAGTGAGCCAAGTCTTCAACCTGAGCCCACGTCAGGTCCTCATCAAGATCGATGATTGCCAGGTGATCGGTCAAGCCCTGGTTGAGTACCGCGTAGGCATACGCGACACCAACGGCACCTGCGCCAATGAGCACGATCTTGTTGCCGGGAGTGACATGTTCTGGAAGTGATGCATTCGTTGCAGTCATGCTTCCTAGTCTAGGCCCTATTTGGCTTCAGTAGGCAGTGAGCGCATTGCTTGTGGACGCCCAGTTGCGTAATACAACAACGACATAATGCCCAGAAACGCCACACCCACACCAAGTGCCAGGTGGTACTGCGGCAACCACACCATAATGCCGAAGGTGAACAGGATAAACGCGATTGAGAAGTACTGCCCGTAAGGCCAGAACGGAACGGGGAATCGTAGCGATTGAACCTGGGTGGGTGTCATGTGACGCCTGGACGCAACCTGCGCCAACAGGATCATCAGCCACACAAAGACGGTGGCAAAGGTGGCAAGGGCTGCGATGGTTTCAAACACGTTGGGGAACATGGCGTTGAGCACCACGGCGATGACAAGCACGATGAGGAGGGAAACGGTGGTCATGACTGGAATGTCGCGCACCGTCTTTGCCATCGCGCGCGGGGCGAGGCCTTCCTTAGCCAGGCCGGTGAGCACGCGGCCGGTACCAAACAGGTCAGCGTTGATGGCGGAAAGCGCCGCGGTGACAACCACCAGGTTGAGAAGCCCAGCCGCCCAGGTGACGCCGAGGGTGTCAAAGATCTGCACAAACGGGGATTCTTCACCTGTGATGGTGCGCCACGGATTCAGCATCAAAATGATCAAGATGGCTAGCACATAGAAGAGCAAAATACGTGCGGGCACCGTGTTGACAGCCTTTGGGATGGAACGGTCTGGGTCATCTGCCTCAGTGCCAGCAACGCCGATGATCTCCGTGCCACCGAAGGCGAAGAGTACGAGGATAAACGCAGCGATCATGCCCTGCGGTCCATGTGGCATAAAGCCGCCGTCATTCCATAGGTTGTCCACACCCGTAATCGCCGGGTTCTCACCAAGGCCGAAAGCGAGGATTGCTGCGCCGCCTGCGATCATGGCTACCACGGCCGCAACCTTGATTAGCGTGAAGGCGAACTCCAGCTCGCCGAACCAACGCACGCTGGCTAGGTTGGCTGCGCCGATGATTAATAGCGTGACGGTGATCCACACCCACGCGGGTGTGTGCGGGAACCAGAACTTCATGTAAATGCCGATGGCGGTCAGATCCGCCAGACACACAATCATCATCTCGAAGGCGAACATCCACCCCGTGATGTAGCCGCCCAAACCCCCCAAGTGCTCACGGCAGTACACAGCAAAGGAGCCGCGAACAGGGTGGCGCACGCTCATCTCGCCGAGCGCGCGGAGCATGAAGTACACAACAGCGCCGCCAAACAGGTACACCAACAGCACAGACGGGCCGGCCGCCTGGATCGCGCCAGCAGATCCATAAAACAGGCCCGTGCCAATCGCGCTACCAAGTGCGATGAAGTGAATATGTCGATGTGTGAGCCCCCGGCCTGGGGAGCGTTGCGGCGCCGTGGTCATGTGCCAAGGTTAACCCTTGGTTGTTCACAGCAAGACGTGAGGTGGCTATGCGGATTTCTCAAGGCGTGAAACGCGGCGAGGAATACTGGCCAGATTGCGTGAGTTCGAACCAGTGGTTGTCGCGCTCGCCGTGGACGGTGCCGTCGGCGTTGCAGCCGAAGTACTCTGCAGGTTTGACCACGCAGCGGTTATACGTGTCGCCGAAAATAATTGCGTACATGTGCTGGTAGACGCCATCAACCACGAAGTCTTCCGGGGCGCGTAAGCTTTCATGGCTGCGAGGATACGGCAGCTACGGCAGCATATCGATCTCATCAAAAGGCACAGCCACTACTTCACCGTTGCCCACAGAAGCGGGCTCGCCACTCGGGCTACTTGCAGCGCAGCTGATTTTGCCGTTGGCGCCAAAATGCTCTTCGCCCACATAAAAGTAGCGTCCGGTACAACCCCACCCCTCAGGCGAAGTCCAAAACGCGGCCTGGCCTTGAGTCTCACCAAAATGCAGCGCCCTGCGGTAGCCCTCAACCACGTCCATTGCAGTGTCACACGTCGTGTCTTCTGACACCGCAATCACGGCCAAGGCATCTCCAGACGGCGCGACCATAACCCCGCACTGCGTGCCAAAATCCACAGGCTCCTTGGATTCGGCGATGTGATCTACCGGATCATCATCAAACTGGATCACAGAGTTGTGCACTTCCACACCCTGGCCATCACGCTCCACACGGAAACCACTGTCATGCAAGTGCGTAAACGTGGTGCCGTAGATGGTCACACGCTGGCCCGGCTCAAGTCCCGGCGGTCGGGTAGCAAAACCCTGCGAGCCAGGGGAGTGCCCAACCTGGAACTCGCCTAAGTCATAGTCAAAGCTGAAGACGTTTGAATAGGTCGCATCTGGCCACCCGCCGTTAAATTGCATCTCCGGCAGGGGATAGCGAAACATCACCTCACACGAAGTCAAAAGCTGGCCACGGTATTCCGGGTCCAAGGTTTCGTCTTGGACAAAGCAGCCGACGACACCAGAGTTTCCGCCCACCACGGCGCCGTACTCGTTTGAAAACAACTCCGGATCAACGTCCTCATAAGATTCATCGTCCTGAGCAGCAATTATCTCATCCAGAGGGGATTTGGAAGCGTCCTCGTTTTCGGACTCACTCGGGGTCTGGATCTCTTCGATAGGGACGAAGGTGGGAGGGGGAGTCGACGCGGCGTCGTTACGCAGGGCACTGGGCACGCACCCAGCGAGCAGGAGGGTGACAGCGAGCAGGGGGACGGTACAACGTTTCACAAATAGCAGAGTATCGCTTTAGTGAGTTAAGGTATGCAAGCAATGAGCATTTCCGAAAACGCCACCGGCGGCGAGAATGAGCCGGATGTAAACATGTCGGAAAATCAGGAAAACCCGCAGGATGTCGCAGCTGATGCTGCACGTGAGGACACCAGGGATGCGGGAGTTTCTGAGGATACCGGCGCTGCGGATACCGCAGCCAATGCCGAAACTAATGAGACTGAGCAGATTTTGAGCCTTGCCGACGTTGTCGGGGTCGAGGCTGGCGAACTTGTACAAGAGCCCGAAGCCAAAGAAGCTTCTGAAGAGGTTGCTGAGCCTGTAGAGCCTGTAGAGCCGGAGAACGGCTTTGAAAACCTGGGCCTGCCGGAGGAAGTTGTAGACGCGGTCAAGCGCGTTGGCTTCGAGCAGCCCTCCCCAATTCAGGCGCAGACCATTCCGCACCTGATGGAAGGCCGAGACGTTGTCGGCCTCGCGCAGACGGGTACCGGTAAGACCGCAGCGTTCGCGCTGCCGGTTTTGAGCCAGATTGACCCGAAGCAGCGCCACCCCCAGGCACTCGTGCTTGCACCGACGCGTGAGCTGGCACTGCAGGTGTCGGACTCCTTCCAATCCTTCGCCGACCACCTTGGCGGCATCCACATCCTGCCGATCTACGGCGGCCAGGCCTATGGCATCCAGTTGTCCGGTCTGCGCCGTGGTGCCCAGGTGATCGTGGGCACCCCGGGTCGTGTGATCGACCACCTGGAGAAGGGCTCGCTGGACATTTCCAACCTGCGCTTCCTGGTGCTTGATGAGGCCGATGAGATGCTGAATATGGGCTTCCAGGAAGACGTTGAGCGCATCCTGGAAGACACCCCGGATTCCAAGCAGGTTGCACTGTTTTCCGCGACGATGCCGGGCGCAATCCGCCGCATCTCCAAGCAGTACCTTAACGATCCGGTTGAGGTGACGGTAAAGAGCGAAACCCGCACCAACACGAACATCACCCAGCGCTACCTGTTCACCGCACACCGCAACAAGCTCGACGCAATCACCCGCATCCTTGAGGTGACTGAGTTTGAGGCGATGATCGTGTTCGTTCGCACCAAGAACGAAACCGAGGAGCTGGCCGAGAAGCTGCGCGCCCGCGGGTTCTCCGCCGCAGCGATTAACGGCGACATACCTCAGCAGCAGCGTGAGCGCACGGTTGATCAGCTTCGCGACGGTCGCTTGGACATCCTCGTCGCCACCGATGTGGCCGCCCGTGGTCTGGATGTGGAGCGCATCTCCCACGTGCTCAACTACGACATCCCGAACGACACGGAGTCTTACGTCCACCGCATCGGCCGCACCGGCCGCGCTGGGCGAACCGGTGAGGCGATCCTGTTTGTTACCCCGCGTGAGCGCCGCATGCTGCGTTCCATTGAGCGCGTGACCAACGCAACCATCGAAGAGATGGACCTGCCAACCGTGGATGAGGTCAACGAGTCTCGCAAGACAAAGTTCATGGATTCCATCACGGAGTCTCTGGAGGCCTCTGACCTGCAGGTGTTCAAAGCCATGGTTCGCGAGTACTCCGCAGCCAACAACGTTCCGATGGACGATATTGCAGCTGCCCTGGCAACCCAGGCGCAGGCGGGCGACGAGTTCCTGATGAAGGAACCGCCGCGCGACAAGCGTGACCGCCGCGACCGCGAGCGTTTTGATCGCGATGATCGCCGTGACCGCGGTGGCCGTCGTGACCGTTTTGATCGCGATGATCGCCGCGGTGGCCGTGGTCGTTTTGCCAACGACAGCGAGAACTTTGACACGTACCGTCTTGACGTGGGCAAGCGCCAGCACGTGCGTCCGGGTGCGATCGTTGGTGCCCTGGCAAACGAGGGTGGCTTGAGCTCTAAGGACTTCGGCCGCATCACCATCGGCGGTGACTTCACCCTGGTGGAGCTGCCGAAGAACCTGGATAACTCGGTTCTTGACCGCCTGACGGATACGCGTATCTCCGGCCAACTGATCAACATCCAGCGTGACCACGGTGCACCGCCGCGTGACCGTGGTGGATACAACCGCGACCGTGGCCGTGGCTATGGCCGCGACCGTAACCGTGGCGGCTGGGATCGTGATCGTGATGACCGTCGTGACCGCGACCGTGGCCGTGATCGCGACCGTGGCCGTGGCTATGGCCGCGACCGTGATCGATTCGACCGTGATGATCGCCGCGGTGGACGCGACCGTGGTGGCTTCCGCGGAGGCCGCGACCGCGACTAGCGCTCGTGCCTAGCGTTTAAGTGCAAGACCCGCTCTTGCGGACTGGTTTGACTGGTCCGGTGAGGGCGGGTGTTGTGCTTTTATGGGGACATGGGTAAGCAAACACTCACGTTTGATTCGATTCAGAACTGGTCAGAGGCCGTGTACAAAGACCTTCACCAACATCCTGAACTGAGTATGCAAGAAGTGAGAACGCGTCGTCGGATCTGCGAAGAGCTTGAGGCGATGGGCATTGACCCGATCGAAATTGGCGGCGGGGTAGTCGGCACCCTCGAACGTGGTGAAGGCCCCACGGTGATGATGCGTGCCGATTTTGACGCGTTGCCGGTGAGGGAAGAGACGGGGTTGCCGTATGCGTCCACAAGCGAAGTGCTCGATACGGACGGGCAGCTGGTCCCGGTCATGCACGCGTGTGGGCACGATCTTCATACTGCGTCGTTGTTGGCTGCCGGGCGGCTTTTAGGTAGTGCAGATCAAAGGTGGAGTGGCACTGTGCACCTGCTGTTCCAGCCTGGTGAGGAAACTGCAGAGGGCGCGGCATCCATGGTTGCCGGTGGCTTGACGTCCACAATCACCCCGCCTGATGTGGTGTTTAGCCAGCACGTTATCTGCGGCGATACTCCGACGGGCAGTGTGGCGCTGCGTTCGGGTGCGTTCATGTCCACTGCCACCAATGTGGAGATCACGTTTTACGGTGTTGGTTCCCACGGTTCCATGCCGCACTTAAGCGTGGATCCGATCCTGATGGCGTCGTCCGCTGTGACTCGCCTGCAGGGAATCGTGTCGCGGGAGGTAAATCCCAACGAATTCGGTGTTGTCACAGTTGGCGTGATCTCGGGTGGGTTAAAACCCAACGTAATTCCGGAAAGCTGCACGCTGCAGCTCAACGTCCGCGCCTACAGCGACCAGGTGCGGGAGCAGATTCTGCAGGCGATTGAGCGCATTGCTGTGGCGGAGACGCACGCGTCCGGCGGCAAGAAGATGCCAGACATCACCTGCTACCAGAGTTATCCGCTGACCAAGAACGACGATGCAGTCACCGGCAGGGTGGCGCGGGCGTTTCGCGATGCGTTTGGTAGTGATCGTGTGCTGGAAAGCGAACCGTTAACGGCGTCGGAAGACTTCTCCGTGATTGCAGATGCGTTTGGCGCGCCCTATTGCTACTGGGTGCTCGGCGGTGCTGAGGAGGGCGTGAGCGTGCCAAACCACAACCCGCACTTTGCTCCGCAAATGCAGCCGACACTTCGTACCGGGGCAGAAGCATTGGTGGCGGCGGCACTGGAATTTCTCGACTGATGCTCCTCGCCGATGTTTGTGACCAAGTTTCTGACCAGAGCGATGACCTGGTCGCTGGAGGGGCTCCTCATGTTAAAAGTCGGATAGCAAACATCGGATTGGCGCCAAATCGGGGCAAAATGGGCCTTATCCGATGTTTGCTATCCGATGTTTGTGATTGACTGGGGCAAAAGGGCAGAAGAAAACGCCGGCGGGTGCAGCAGTGAAGCTGACCGGCCGGCGTAAAGCACCGAAGCACCAAAGCGCCGAAGCGCCGAAGCGCTAGAACAGGTCTGCGGGCAGGAACATCAGAACCAGAACCAGGACCCACATCAAGTTGAAGATGCCGGCACCGGCAGAGGCCTTTGCCTTGCACTTTTCAAAGTCACCAGTGTCATCAGACGGGTCAGCATCAGCCGGATCCAAAGCGCCCAGGGAAGCCATCATCTTGCGCTGGTGCGGAATCACCATGAAAAACAGCAGCGCCCACGCGATGACGGAGAGCACGATCGCGGTGTGGAGCCAGTAGTTGGTGCTGTAGGTGTTCCAATCAAAGGCCATGACAACACCACCGAGCAGCGGTACCAGTGCGGAGAGCATGCCGTAGGTTGTCGAAACCTTGTGAAGAACGGCGGCACGGCCGGTGGCCTCTTCGCCGCCAGCCTTCGCGCGGGCAGCTTCAGCCGGGAACATCGATGTGGCGACGACAACCGGGCCGAGAAGCACGATCGCCGCGGCGACGTGCAGGAAGGTAAAGAGAGTATTCATGGGCAATAACCTTACAGGGAACGTGCAGAAAGTACGCCTCGGGCGCCGGAGCAGGCGCCTCGCATAGCCTTGCGGTCCTCGTGCGACAGTGCCAAACCGTAGGTGGAGGCCACGGCTGACAGTTGTTGTGCGTAAGGGCAACGAGAGCGCCACGCGGGCGGCATCCACTCACCAGGCAACTTGTCGGATTTGGACTGGTTGGCACTTCGAGATGTCACCACCAGGTTCAATGGGTCATTTGCAAAGGCGAGGCGTTTTTCCGCAGGCCACAAAGCTGCGCCCATGTCCCACGCGGCGGCTAAGGGGAAGAGGTGGTCGAGTTCAACATCGGCGGGAAGGATCGCAGTACCGGTATAGGGATCCCGGATGGGAGCAACATCCCACTGGAGATAGGCAACGTCACAGGGTTGGTCCCAGGCAGTAGCAAGGGCAACGTCGCGGCTAGTACACGCGCCGCCTGAGCCCGGGGCGGTGGCCCAGCTCGCACCGAAAGCCTGTTGGCGGTTGTAATTGAGGGTGGTGGGCGGGGAGATAACGGGGCGTCGATAAGCAAAAGCCCCGTTGGGAACGGGGCTAGAGCAAGGGTGCAAACAATGAGGATTCGAAGAAAAAGCTTCATACCTCTTTAGACTGCGGGAAGCGCCTCCTGGTTCCCGGTGGCGCGATCGAATTCTTCCTCAACACCCGGCTTTGGCGTGGTAACCAGCGAGACTGCAACCATGGCAATGGTGGCAAAGGCTACGCCCGGGACGATCTCATAGATGATGTCGCCAAAGTAGGTACCCCAGACAAACACGGTGACCGCGCCGACAACCATGCCAGCCAACGCGCCAGGGGCAGTGAGTCGACGCCAGTACAACGACGCCAACACAACCGGGCCGAACGCAGCACCGAATCCAGCCCAAGCGAAGCCGACCAGACCCAAGATGGTGTCAGACGGGTTAAACGCCAACAGCATGGCCACCACGGCAACCAGCACAACCATCAGGCGCGACAAGACCAGAAGCGTAGTCTGGCTCGGCTCCTTTTTGAAGATGCGATACAAGTCCTCAATAAGCGCCGAAGACGTAATCAGCAGCTGCGAAGACATCGTGGACATGATCGCAGCCAACACCGCGGTCAGGATGATGCCTGCAATCAGCGGGTGGAACAGCAAACGCGCCAGATCAAGGAAGATCGTTTCAAAACCACTCTGATCCGTCACCGTTGCAGAGGTAGTGCCGAAGTAGACGGTAGAAACAAGCGCGGTAAGCACAGCGCCGGCGAAGCAGATGGTCACCCAGATGATGCCAGTGCGGCGGCCAGCCTTTGCCTCAGACGCGGAACGCAACGCCATGAAACGGGTAACAATGTGCGGCTGGCCAAAGTAACCCAAGCCCCATGCGAGGTTGCCAATGATGGTGGCAGCAGACACACCCGCGATCATGTTGAAATACTGCGGGTTGCCCTCCGGCCACGGGCCGTACGAGTTGGACGTGGCATAGGAGAAGATATCGGCAGGGTTATCCACCGCAAACAGTGCCAAAATAGGCACGATCATAAGCGCCAGGAACATCAGCGCACCCTGGACCACATCCGTGTAGCTCACCGCCAAAAAGCCACCGATGAAGGTGTAGAGCACCGTAATGGAACCAACGATCAACATGCCGGTGGTGTAGTCCCCGCTAAACGTGGACTCGTAGTAGCGGCCACCAGAAACCATGCCGGAAGAGACGTAGAACGTGAAGAAGAAAATAATGATCACGGCAGCGGCGAAACGCAGCACACGCGAAGAGTCATGCGTGCGGTTTTCAAAGAAGCTGGGCAAGGTGATCGAGTCATTGGCCACCTCGGTGTAGTTGCGCAACCTGGGGGCAACCCACTTCCAGTTACACCACGTACCAATCAACAAACCGATAGCAATCCACAGCTCACTCATACCGGAGACAAACAGGGCGCCGGGAAGGCCCATCAACAACCAGCCGGACATATCGGAGGCGCCAGCAGAAAGAGCCGCAACAAACGGGCTCAATCCGCGGTCCGCCAGCACATAGTCGTCATACTTGTTAGTTTGTAACCAGGAATAGAAGCCAATGGCTACCATGACCCCGAAGTACAAAACGATGGCAAGAACCAGCCAGAAGTTGTCACTCATGTGCAAGTACAGTACTGCACGACGGTGACGTAATGGGCGTTGTTAGGGGTGGGTGTTATAAAAGTGGGTATGCCAAAATTCCTTCTTCACGGTCTCTGGGTGCCAGAGTCTGGGCTCAACCTATGGGTTGAACAGGTAGAAGGACACCGCATTGTCACGCTAGACAAAGTTGAGGTAGGCACCTTCCCAGATGTGGTGTACCTCGTGGCGGGCAACAATACATTCCGCCATCGCCACCGCATCCGCCTGCAAACACCGAAAGGCCGCCAGGTTGAGCTGCTCGCGCCCACTGCGGCGCTTGGGCCGGAGAGCACTGTGCGCTTGTTGGCCGGGCTTGCTGAAGCACAGGCCTGGGACAACGATGCGATTGCGGCGGACCTGAAGTGGCTCATCCGCATGTATCAAGGCTTAGACAGATTCGTATGTGCAGGGCGCGTGAGCATCCACGTGCCGCAGCGCGACAGGCTGTGGTACGCAGAATGGCAACTGGGCACAGGCGTGCAGGAGCGCGGATGGCTTGCCGCTATGACCGCCGCAGCACCCGGCGTTTTGGTGGCAAACAACCAGATGTTGGGCGAAGACATGGCCCGGACGTTTACGCACTGGATTGCTTCTTACCGGCTCCAGCATGCAAGTACTCGGCAGCACGACCACCCGTATGGGCGCCACGACTTTATTAACTCGCTTGTGAACGGGGATCCGCTGCGCCGTGGCAGCGCTATTTTGGCGCGCCGGGTGGCGGATTGGAACGGCTCTATCACCGCCGTGAATCTGCAACTGGTGTTTATTGCAGATGAACCGATTGAGCTGGATGAGGATCTTGATTACATCGGCGATGCCGCTGAGGTCGGCACAGTGCCGCCAGTGCCGCCAGTACCGCCGGTGTGGCCGGTGCGAGTTCAGGTGCGCTCCGGCACGGACTCGCCCCGACCGGTGCGTTTGCATGAGTATGACGCGCAGACCGCTGAGCGGCTGCGTAGTGAGCTCCAGCGCGCAAGCCAAGTCACGGATTTAGCGGATCCGGTGCGCCATCCGCGCCCGCATTATCTGCCGCCGGAATCTGATGAGGGCGACTGGGATCTCTATCTTTCCACCGAGGACATTGCCCGTTTTGTGCGCACGGAGGCCGCGAAGCTTCGCACCCGAAACTTTGCGGTCATGCTGCCGAAAGCCTGGACCACGATGGAAACCAAGGCGAAGCTGCACGTCACACGTGACCGTGATCCATATGATGCCTCCACGGTGCGCCACCTGGGCTTTGACACGTTGATGACGTATGACTGGCGCGTTTCCATCGGTGATATTGAGTTGACCGATGATGAGATGCGTGAGCTGGTTCGCTCCAAGTCGGGGCTGGTCAAGCTTAGAGACGAATGGGTGTTGGCCGACAAAACCGGCCTAGCCAAGACCGAGCGCTACATCCAGCAGCTGCATGATTCCTCGCTGCCGGACTTAAAAAAGCGATTGGACGCCGCAGAGGGCCTGGCTAACTTGCACGCGAAGCTTGGTCATGCAGACGCCGCGGAGTTGGAGGCGGAAGCCCGTGCGCTTCGTGAGGAGTACGAGGCCGCCATGCAGGAGGCCGCCTCCGGCCAGGTAACGGCCGCCGAGCTTCGCCAGCTGGCGCTTGAATCCGCCGCGGATGCCTCGATGCAGCTGCCGGTGGAGATCACGGGTGCGGGTTGGTTTGACTCGCTGATGGGCGGCACTGATCGTCCTGCGCCTGAGCGAGTGGACATCCCCGAAACCGTCCAGGCCTCACTGCGCGACTACCAGCGCCGCGGCGTGGACTGGCTCTACTTCATGTCCCGCAACAACTTAGGAGCCGTGCTGGCCGATGACATGGGGTTGGGTAAAACGCTGCAGCTGTTGGCGCTGCTCGCGGTGGAGCAGGACGCCGCGGCGAAGGACGCTGACGGTGAGCTTGGGCCAACAATTGTGGTTGCGCCGACATCTGTTGTGGGCAACTGGGCCCGCGAGGCCGCACGCTTCGTGCCGCACATGAAGGTATTGGTCCACCATGGCGCAGACCGGAAGAAGGATGCTGATCTGATCGAGGCTGCACGTGAGGTTGATCTGGTGATTACCTCCTACGGCATTGCCACGCGTGACGGCGCCGCCTTATCTGAGGTCTCATGGGATCACGTGGTGTTGGATGAGGCGCAGGCGATTAAGAATGCGGGCACGAGGGCGTCGAAAAGCGTGAGGATGCTCCCGGCGCGCCAACGCATCGCGCTGACCGGCACCCCGGTGGAAAATAAGCTAAGTGAGCTGCGAAGCCTGCTGGATTTTGTGAACCCGGGAATGCTTGGTTCGCAGGCGTTTTTCCGTAACCACTTTGCTAAAGCGATTGAGCGTGGCGATGATGAGCTCAGTCAGGAGATGGGCGAGCGGCTGCAGCGGTTGACCGCGCCGTTTATCCTGCGTAGGTTGAAGACGGACCCGGCGATTATTGATGATCTTCCGGACAAGGCCGAGCACATCATCACCGTGGACATGACCGCGGAGCAGGCGGCGCTCTACACCGCGCTGACGGAGGAAATGCAGCGTGAGCTGGAAAACCGCGAGGGCATGGCGCGTAGGGGGCTGGTGCTGTCCACCATCACCCGCATCAAGCAGATTTGTAACCACCCAGCACATTTTCTTGGCGACGGCTCAAGCGTCACCCTCAAAGGCCGCCACCGCTCCGGCAAGGTGGAAAAGTTGGTAGAGATTTTGGATCAGGCCGCCGACTCCGGGCAGCGGGTGTTGATCTTTACCCAGTACAAGGCGTTCGGCGATATTTTGAAGCCGTATTTAAGCGAGCGGCTAGGCGTGGACATTCCATTTTTGCATGGCGGTGTGGGCAAATCTGGCCGCGACGCAATGGTGGAGCGCTTCCAAGCTCCCGACGCTCCGCCGGCGATGCTGCTGAGCCTGAAGGCGGGCGGCACTGGGTTGAACCTCACGGCGGCCTCTATCGTGGTGCATATGGACCGCTGGTGGAACCCGGCTGTGGAGAATCAGGCGACGGACCGTGCGTTTCGTATCGGCCAGCAGCGGGATGTGACCGTGTACAAGATGATCACCCGCGGCACCATGGAGGAGCGCATTCAGGAAGTGTTAGACGGCAAGATGCACTTGGCAGGCGCTGTGGTTGGTGAAGGCGAGGGCTGGATTACGGAGCTGAACTCGGATGACTTGGCGCAGCTGATGAGCTACAGGGGGCGCAATGAGTAACACGGACCGTCCGCACGAAGACAACGTTATTTACGCTAACTTTGGCGCAAAACGTCGCGTGGCCTCCGCGGAGGAAACTGTCGGGCCGCTGGAACCTCCGTCGCCGCGGGAGATCCGGGAGCGCATCCGGGAGACTGCGCAACGCATCAAGCACGGGACCGGGGAGGGGCCTGTGCAAAGTGTGTCGCATCCGTCGGTGACGTACACCCCGGCGTCGAGCCGTCTGCGTGAAGCGGTGGCGCAACGCACGGACCAAGGGCGTGTAAAGCGCGGCCGGGCGTATGCGGCTGAAGGCCGCGTGGTTGGTTTCAACGTGCGCGTCAACACTGTTGAGGCGGAGATCCACGGCTCGCAACCGGAGCCGTTTTTCGCTGGGTTCATCCTGACACGCCGTTCGCAGGAGGACCTGGTAGCAGCGATGCAGCAGCTCGGCGGATCCGGTAGTGCGCTGACTCAGGCCAAGCGCGGCGCATTGCCTGACACGGTTGTAGACACCTTGCTGTTTGCAGACGACGATGACGCCCGTTTCTTCTGCGATTGCCCAGACCCCGCTCCGGTGTGCAAACACATTGTTGCGATGGCTGAGGTGGCTGCCAAGCGTTTCGACGATGATCCGACGCTCCTTTTCACCCTGCGCGGCTTGAGTATGGAGAACGTTGAGGCGTCTATACGCGAAGGCGCCGAGGGGACTGCACGGTCGAACGCCGCGGAAGGCTCGGAGTTTTTCTGGACAGGCCGTGAACTGCCGGAATTGCCGAGCCCGAAGATCGCCCCGATGGTGGATGATTCGGACACGGATCTGTTGCGCCGAGCATTAGAATCGGTGTCATTTACCAACATTGACCTGCTCAATGCGGTAGCGGACATTGAGGATCTTTATGACGCACTGGTGGAAGAAGACCACTAGTTCGAAGCAGTGTTCGGTATTGCGCGCAAGTGTGTGGCCGTGGCGTGCTATTGCTTGAAGGCATGAACGCCGTGACCGCGACAGTGACTTTTATCCACACCTCTGATTTCCAGCTTGGCATGACGCGCAAGTTTCTCCCGCCTGACGCACAGTCGCGTTTTGACGCTGCACGGTTACAAGCCGTAACCAAAATCGGCGAGCTAGCACTAGACAAGGGCGCCGAATTTATCGTGGTGGCAGGTGATGTGTTTGAGCACAACACGCTTGAGCCGAGGACACACGAGCGCGCACTTGAGGTGCTGCGAGCGCTGCCAGTGCCGGTGTATCTGTTGCCGGGCAACCATGACCCGTTGGTTGCGGATTCCATTTTTACCCGCCGTGAAGGCGTTGCTGAGATCGACGGTGTGCACGTGCTGCGTGACTTCGACCCGGTTGAGGTGCGCGAAGGCGTAGAAATTATCGGCGCGCCGCTGACTACCAAGCACGCCTCTGAGGACCTGTGCGCCCGGGCAATCGCACCGCTTGCACCCTCCGAGCACATCAGGGTCTTGGTGGGACACGGCGCGGTAGAAGGCTTTGGTGACCAAGACAACCCTTCGCTTATTAGCGTTGCGGGGCTGGATAACGCTGCGTCTGAAGGCGTGATTGATTACGTTGCGTTGGGCGATACCCACTCCACAAAAGACCTGTCCAGCTCCGGAAGGGTGTGGTACTCCGGTGCGCCGGAAACGACTGACTTTCACGACCGCCGCGAAGGCGTCGCCGGAGGTGAGACAGACTCCGGTAACGCACTGGTGGTCACAGTGGAAAAGCACGGCTACGAATCCACCGTGCAGGTAGAAAGCATGCCAGTAGGCGAGTGGACCTTTGAAGAACTGGCCTGGGAAGTCGCAGGTCCTGAGGATGTAGATCTCATCTTGGAGGAGCTTCGCGCCTATCCCCATAAAGATCGCACCGTGATCCGATACTCCATCACTGGCACCTTGGGGCTGGAAGACAACGCTCGCCTTGAGCGCGGCTTGGGCAAACTTGCGCACGCGTTTGCCGCCCTCTATGAACACGAGCGATACATGGGGCTTTACCTGCAGCCTAGTGATGAAGAGCTGGCCAACCTGCCGTTGAGCGGCTATGCGCGCGAGGCTATGGCGGAGCTTGCTAACGCTGCGAGCGCGCCGGGTGTGCCGGGGCAGGTGAGTGACCAGGTCGTGCGCGATGCGTTAAACCTGCTGTTTCGTCTTTCTGAGGAGGCCAAGTAAATATGCAAATCCACGCACTGGAACTGACCAACTTCCGCGCCGTTGAGCACTTGCGCCTTGATGAGCTTCCTGAGCGCGGTGTGATTGTTATCCACGGTGAAAACGAGGCGGGAAAGTCCACCATCTTGGATGCAATTGATTTGGTGCTCAACCAACGTTATGGCTCGAAGCGGAAAGAGGTCAAAGCTGTGGCACCCGCGGGTAGAGATGTGGGCCCGGAGGTGCAACTGACTGCAACGGTGGGGGATACAACGTTTAGCGTGCATAAGCGGTGGATGAAGTCCCCGATGTCTGAGCTGCGTATTACCTCGCCGACGCATAAGAATTATTCGGGGCGTGAGGCAGATGACCAGCTTGAGCACCTGCTGGACCAACACTTGGACCGCGAGTTAGCCGAGACGTTGTTCCTGCGCCAGGGCGAATTAGACCCAGGCCTTCAGGCGGCGGGTATCGCCTCTATTACCGCGGCATTGGAAGAAGAATCCTCTACCCAGGCCGCTGGTGTTGAAGACACCGCGCTGATGGCCGCAGTGGAGGAGGAATACGCACGGTACTGGGATGCACGGGGAAAGCGGAAGGCTGCGTTTACTGCAAAGAAGACTGCGGCGGATGAGGCAGAGGAGGAACACAAACGCCTCCGAGACCAGGAGGCGCAACTGTCCCGGTACGTGGAGGAGGTAGCGCGCAAGCAAGAGGAGATTGCGCAGGCGAAGGCTGAGCTGCCCGCGGCTGAGGAAGAGGTGGAAACCCGCGAGGCGGAGGCGAAGCAGGCGCGTGAGCTGGGGGAGCAGGTTGAGGCGGCAGCTGAGACACTGCGGCAGGCAACGGTCACGCTGACTCGTGCCCAAGGTGACGTGCAGCAACGTGAGGCGCTGCAGGAGCGAGTGGCCACGCTGCGTGCAGAGGCCGACAACTTAGAGGGGCAGCTTGAGCCAGCTCGCGAAGCTGCAGAGACTGAAGTCGCACGTTTGGAAGAGCTGGTGGCGCAGCAGGTGGCGGCGAAGAAACAAGTAAGCGACGCGCGTGCGGCAATAAAGCGTGCGTCGCGTGTGCGTGACCTGGTGCGCGCACGTGTCGAGGTTGCGGCAGGTAACGAGCGTTTGGCGCGTATCGCCGAGGCGGAGAAGACGTACACCGAACTTTTGGAAGCGTCGCCTCGCCGGATTGTGACGGATGCGGATATCCGTGCCATCGAAGAGGCAGAAGCCGAAGTTGCGGTGCAGCAGCGCCTGCTTGAGGCGTCCGCTGCGAAGTTGGAGATCACCGCAACTGGTGCCACGGTGGTTGTAGACGGCGAGGAGTTGTCTGTAGACGGCACCACGTCTGTCGGCGTGTTTGACGGCACGCAGCTGCAGTTTGGGGACGTCACCGTGGTCTATCGCGCAGCACAGGGGCAGCGCGACCCGCGCGAAGCGGCAGATGAGGCGAAACGTGCACTTGTTGAGCTTTTGGAGGCGGTCGGCTGCGAAACTCTGAAAGAGGCTCGCGATGCCCGTGATGCTCATGCCTCCCATGCGACGGCGTTGGCGGGGGCAAAGCAACGTCTTGATGATGTGCTGGCAGGTAGCGATATTGCTGCGTTGCGCTCAGCTCATGCGACACAGGTGGCGACGGTGGAAGAACTGGAGCAAGATCTGGATACTCCTGCAGATTTCAGTGAAGCGCAGGCGCAAGAGGCCGTTGACGCGGCGGATGCGGACCTTGCTCAGGCGGAGCAGGATGCAGAAACTGCAGAGGCTGCCGCGAAACCGTTTGCGGACCGTAAGGCGGCGGAGGCGTTGACGGTGCTAAGCACAAAGCTGGATTCGAAGCGTTCGGAGCTACAAGACGCTCAAGCAAATCTGGATGCCGCGGAATCTGCTACCACCCAAGACTCGCTCACGGTGGCGCTGGAGACTGCACGCGCGGCGGTTGTGGAGGCAAACGCTACGCATGAGTCGTTGTCTGCCCAGCTTGCAGAAGTTGACCCGGAGACGGCGGCCCTGCTGCTAGCGGGGGCGAAAAACCGTGCCAACAGCCTGCATGAACGTATGCAGTCGGCGGATAAGCGTATTGCGGAGCTGCACAGCTACATCGAGCTTGCCGCCGGTACCGCGCAGCGTGCGGACTTAGCTGAGGCGAAGCTTGAGGCAGCTAACGCGGAGCTCGCGCGCACCACCAGGCGTGCAGAGGCGGCTCGTCTGCTGCGCGACACGATGGTTGCGCACCGTGATACCGCACGTGCTCGTTACACCGCACCGTTTAATGAGGCGCTTCGCAGCCACGCCCGTGTCCTGTTTGGACCGAGTGTGGACTTCAATTTTGGCGACGCATTAGACATTGTGGACCGGACTGTGGACGGCACCACCGTGGCGCTGAGCGAGCTGTCTGGCGGTACGAAGGAGCAGCTGGCGCTTCTCACCCGCTTCGCTATCGCGGACCTGGTTACAGCAACGGGCGATACTGCGCCGGTGCCGGTGATTGTGGACGACGCCTTGGGCGCCACCGACCCCGAGCGGCTGACCCGCATGAACTTGCTGTTTGACCAGGTGGGGCAGAAGGCTCAGGTGTTTGTGTTGACCTGCTTCCCGCAGCGCTTTGACAGGGTCGGTGCGGTGCGCAGGTATGCAATGGACGAAATAAAGACCCAGCAGGGGTAAGAAGGCTTAGCCAGCCTTGACGGCGGAGCCTTCGATCTCCACCTTGATCTCCTTGGACAGGAGCACGCCGCCAGAGTTCATCGGGGCGTTGAAGTCGATGCCGAAGTCGGTGCGGTCAATCGTGGTGGTTGCTTCAAAGCCCCAGCGGGTCTCACCAGTGGGGGCTTCTTCCACTCCGAACGTCGATACCTCAAGGGTGACCGGCGTTGTGATGCCCTTAATGGTCAGGTCACCGGTAAGGGTGCCGTTGCCGGACGCATCGACGTTGACGTGGCTGGAGGTGAAGGTGATCTCCGGGAATGTGTCGGTGTTAAAGAAGTCGTCCGTGCGCAGGTGCGCATCGCGCTCGGCGTTGCGAGTATCTACAGAAGCAGCCTGGATGGTAGCCGTTGCCTTGGAGTCTGCGATGTTCTCCGCAACGGTAATGGTGGAGCTGAACTCGTTAAAAGAGCCTCGCACCTTGGACACCATCGCGTGGCGTACAACGAAGCCGATAGTGGAGTGGGTGGAGTCCAGATTCCAGGTTCCGGTCAATGCGGTCATCGTGCGATTCCTTTCGTTTGTTTTTCATTGACGGGGACCACCATACACAATTGGTGACACGTCAACAATGCTGTGCTTGTGCCTTTTGAACTCCCAGCACTTTCCTTCTTAGCTGCATATATGCACTAGGGTTTCTGGTATGCCTGCAGAGCCCCGTTGGTTGAATGAAGACGAGCAGCGCCTTTGGCGCCTCATGCTTACGGCTTCCAACAAGATTTCCCGCGGCATGGATGAAACGTTGCAGGCAATGTCGGGTCTGTCCGCCCCGGAATACGCGGTGCTTGTTGCACTGTCCGAGTCGCCAGAGATGGAACTTCGCTTGCATCAGCTTTGTGAAAACTTGGAATGGGATCGCTCGCGTACCTCCCACCAGGTCACGCGCATGGCCAAACGTGGTCTTGTAGAGAAGAAGCGGTGCCCGGGGGATGCGCGCGGCGTCTTAGTGTCATTGACTGATCAGGGTGTCGAGTGCCTTGAGGATGCAGTTCCGGGACACGTGGACTACGTCCGTCGCGTAGTGTTTGAACCCACTCGGGATATCGACCGTGATGCTGTGGAGTCCTTTCTCCAGGCTTTGGTGGGGGTCCCGGACCAGGAAAACCCCAGCGAGAGCCGCTGATCGTTGTCACCATGGATCGATGCGCCTTTAATGGGGAAGTGGGAACTTCCCCAAGCAACCGAAAGGATTACGCAATGTCGTCTTCGTACCCGCAGTTTTCCAACAACCAGCCGCAGCGCCGCCTGACCCGTTCCATGACGGACAAGATGATCGCTGGCGTCTGCGGAGGTATTGCCAACTACTTCAACGTTGACCCGACCTTGGTGCGCATTGTGTTTGTTGTGCTTGCGCTGGGCGGCGTGTTACCAGGCCTGTTAGCGTACCTGATTGGCTGGGTAGTTATTCCGGCTGAGTTCTAGCCTTGATCAGGGCTATGGCCTGATCAACATCACTGACCGCCACCACGCAATCATCCGAGTTGCGTGTGTGAATGCGAACGACTGGGCCGCCGAGGGTGAACGCATCAGCGTTATCTACCCGCCACGGCTGCCCAGTGAGCAGAGCCACCCCCATAAACATGGTCAACGGCACACGCGGTGCGGGTGCTACCTCTGCAATATCGGAGTAGGGGATTCGCCTCGACCGATTGTGCAGACGCACTGTTAACGCGTTGTCGTCGAGCTCCAACACTATTTTCTGGCGCAAGATCCACACGGTCCAAATAGTGTAGAGTGCTGCAATTGCCACGCCCCACCCGCCGGTGTTGGATAACACCACCAAGCCTGCGGCGAATGTTGCTATGCCAGCCAGGAGGACTGCGGGCCAGCCGGCGGTTCGCCTAACGAGCGTCTGTGTGGGCTCACTCATGCAAAGGTCTGCTTCTTCAGCGGACCTGCAATGACAGCCCACAGCCCGATGGCAGTAAACGCGGTGAGTAAGAAGTACACGACGCCAAGGCCGTATTGGGCGCTCAGCAACGTGATGGAGTTAAACGCGATATGGGTGACTACGGCAACAAGCCACAGCAGCCAACGACGCTCACGTACCGCGCGCAGCACGATCAATGTGAGCACCACATGTGCGGTGATTGCCAAGGCGCGTTCGTACCAGCTGAGGGAAAGTAAACCGAGACTCATGTTCTGCAGGGTGTCCATTTGTTGCTCGAATGCGTCGATGGCGGTGGCGTTGCCAGTCTGCGCGACCTGCATGCGCAGAATCTCACCGTTGGTGAGCAACATGACGTTGGTTGCCAGAGCAGAGGCGAAGAGCAGTAGCGCCTCAATGCCGCCGTGTCCTAGGCCAAATCCCACACCGTTTTGCCACGAGCGCGTGTTTTTTGCCCAAAATCGAAGCACAACCCAACGGGTGGTCTCCTCAAACAGACCGGAGGTGGCCAGCATTAACAGCACGGTCGCCGTTGTGGCGGTCGCCGGGTCCAGCACCCGGATAAACACCAGTTGCAGCGGCACAACCAGGACCATTCTGGCCACTTGGGAGAGGGGGAAAGCAAGAGCGCCCCAGCTTAACGACGCCCACGTAAACCCCAGCTTCCATCTCCCCACAAACCAAGCGAGGAGGACTCCCACGACCATAGCGGCAAACTGCACAACGATGAGTCCAAACGTCATGGCGGCAACGATACCGGTGCGCTTCTACTTCAAGGTGGCGAGGTTCCTGTCTAGCAGTGCGAGCAGATTGTCCACGGGCCCAACCATCTCAACATCTTCCTGGACAACCTTGTGCTGGACTTCAATCACTCGGCCGGCGAGGACCGTGAAGCACGCGGTGTTGTTGGTTTCGTTCATTGGAACGTCCTCGGGAGTGACGCACTTCCACTCGAAGTTCGGCGTATTCACTACTTCTTCTACTGGGCTGAACCCGTTTTCCGTAATCAAGCCGTGAACCTGTCCGAGGAAGAACTGCATGTGCGGGTCATTAACGTTTTCCAGCGGGCGTGGCTCACCATTATTGAGGGGTACGTAGGCCCTAACTTGCGCGCTCGTTGGCAGATCAAGGTGGTTGTACGCACCTCTCACCATGTTGGTCCCACTGTCAATTTCGATCTCTTCTGACTGGTAGCCGTCGATGAAATTGAGGGCACCGAACAAATCGCTGATGCTCACGCCGTCATATACCGAGGTCGGATCATTCGGGTCGACCATCCCGTCAGCAAGGGCTTTGTAGTCCTTCTTGTCATTGTCCGGTGACTCCGTGCCGCTGGTGGCTGCGGCGGATGTGGTGGCGCTGCTGCTTGCGGTATCCGCGGTTGAGCTGGGCATTGTCTGCTCGGTGGTGGGCGGGTTGTCATCCCCAGTGCTTGAACAACCCACGGCAAGCGATGCGGTAAGGACAGTTGCAAGAGATAAGTTTGTGATCCGCATAACAGGCAACTTTATTAGGTGATCTGTAACCTTGCAGCGGGTAAGACGGCTGTGGAAATGATCAATACAGCTACATGTACCGGACTGCCTGCGAAAAAGTCTCAAAAGGCGAGTGGGAAATATCCGACGTTTTTAGAGTGACGGGATGGCGAGAAATCAACCTGTCCTACAGTCTTGATATCGAAGTCGAGATCATGGTCCGGTAATCCTTAGAGGCAACACAGTGGAAGCAATCACAACTCAAACGTGCAGCGTTGACAGCTGCGAAAGGCCGGTGCTATTCCGCACGCGGACGAAGCCGTCGTATTGTGACGTCCACTTGGCCCAGATTTACCAGCGCGGTGGGCTTGTTCTTCTGGATCCGTTTACAAGGCCGAAGCACGCGCTGCTTACCCGCTGTGTGGAGTGCGGTTTTGAGGCGCACTACAGCTTCGAGTACGTGCAGCTAACCGTGAACCGCGGCGAGAAAACGTGTCGCGCGTGCTACTGGCGGCAATGGGCCGTTGAGTCGCGCAAGCAGCTGGTCAGGGAGTTCGCGCCGATTCCCATAAATGAGGCCAAGAAAATAGCCGAAGCATGCGGCTACCAGTACCTTGGCCCGCTGACCAACCTGTCTCTTCTTGATGATCCGCATGGGGTGAAGTGTCCTCATTGTGATCTCATTTCCGCCCAGCGGATCGGTGACATCGAATTTGGGTGCCGGTGCCAAAGATCGAAAAAGACCACTGCTGCCGCAACTTCGAAGGTGCCTAGCGCAAGCTTTCTCAAGGACCTCGATGGGGAGATCGTCAGTTGGTGGGACCACGAGAAAAACTCCGAGGAACTCTGGCAGAGCGCCAAGAAGAGCTCCCGGAAGAAAGCTTGGTGGACCTGCCCGGAAGGGCACTCGTTTCAGGGGCAGATTGATCAGGTAGTCAAGGGCTGGGCACGATGCCCAGTCTGCCGTGAGCGTGAAGAGCAGAAACGCGCCATCGAGGATGCCGAGTTTGAAGAAAAGTACGCTTCAGCCACCGTCTTCGATGTGATGGAGCTTCTCGAAGCATGGGATGAGCCGTACATCGACCCCGATTTCGTACCGGTTGTCGGCACGTACGAGCGACTCCGTTTCGTGTGCCCCAACGGCCACAAGCGCGTTGTTTCCCCCGAAACCTTCCTGAGGAAAGAGTGCCCCGCGTGCAAAGGGCTCGAACCGTAGTGATGCAATGCGGCCCGTTAAGGGAGATTCAGTAAACTCCCCAACCTTTAGCTCCGCCGCCGCTTACACGGCGGCTTACACATTTTCTGCCGCTTCCTTACACACCCTGCCCCGAACCCCGCCTCGAAAACCCGTACCGCACCTTCCGTTTCGGTGCCCGACACGGAACCCCTTAAGCCCCGCGAACAACCCCAGCGACACGACAAAAACCGGACCGCAGGAGCACTCCTACAGTCCGGCCTCGCCTTTTTTAGTGCCGCTATTGCCAGCTTTTAGAGCGTTGGCATCCGCTCCGTCACCGAACCGGCAACCAAGTCGGCCCACGAGTCGGAAGAGACAATGTCGTCCTCGTAGGCAATGAGGTAGCCCCAGGTTTGGTCCTCGTACTCCGGCATGCCCACGAGCTGGCGCACCACGCGCTCAGCGGCTGCTCGCTTGGTCTGGACGCGTTCGTCGTCGCGGCCGCGGTTCTCCTTGGCCTCTACGATCCAGTGGGTGCCGTCCTTGTCGAAGACCACGAAATCTGGAACGTACGAGTTGTGCGGAGTGTAGGCCACCCGTGCGCCCTCGTGGGCGTAGATCCGCTTCCACCACACCACGTTCGGGTCGAGGTCGAGCAGAGCTGCCAGGCGGTACTCGCCGGTAAACGAGTCAAAGCGTGCGGCCTCGAATAGTCCCTTCTTCCAGGTGCCGTAGTATTCCGCGGTGCTAAAACCTGCCTTACCCGCGGACTTTTCCTGCCGGTCGAGCAGGTCCAGCACCTTCTTGTCGAGGTCGAGCACGAACGAGTCGTCAATCGGGAGGGTAACCGGGTGGATGGACACCGTGGTTCCAGTCTGAGCGTTTGCCTTTCTGGACTCCTCGACAACGAGCTCACGCAAGTGTCGGGCCGCGGACTCCTTGGCCTTCTCCGTCCACTGCTCGATCTTCGTCGCTTCCATAAACGTGGGCACGATGCGGCGCTTGAGTTGGCTCGTGTTCTCTGTCGTTGCGGCAACCGCACCGGAACCCATGACGCGGCGGATGAGTTCCGCAGCGACTTGGGAAGGAGTCTGTTTGAAACTCGGCACGGCGGAGCGCTCGTCGTTGTCGAGTTCGATTTTGTTGCCCTCGTTAGCCACACCGATCTTGGTGCGAGCCAAGTACTCGTCAGTGTCGGTGACCTTGTCTGCCCGTTCAACGATGACGGAGTTCGGGATATCAACCAGTTCGAACTGCTTCTTCGTCTTCGTCATAGCCGAAGACGGGAAGTCGAAGGTGGTGCCAGCGAACTTCTCGTTGACGTGAACAACGACTGGCGTGAATATCTCAACGCCCTTCGAAACGTCATCTTCGTCGGTGAGTGCTCGTGTGCCCACGGTTCGCTCACCTGCCGGAGTGTCAGGAACGTCACCAGAGTTGCGAGAGTCCTCGTCAGGTTGCACCGTGGTGCCTTCCTCGCCGGTGTCAGTCGAGGTGTCGCCCGTAGCACCCGTGCCAGTACCAGTGCCAGCGCCAACCTGCGGTGGGTTGGCCGTGCCAGGTGGGGCGATGAGCCCTTTACCGTCGCCATCTCGCACCGCGTCCTCAATGCCGAACTGTTTGAGGACGTTTTCGTTTTCCAAAAGCCTGACGAAGGACTCGTGCGACAAAATGTCTAATTCGTCAATGGCCGGAACACCCGTGAGCGCCCCGAACGGCAGGCGGAGACCTCGGCCCATGACCTGCTGGGTCAGCACCTCCGAGCCCATTGTGCGAAGGGTACACATCACGCCAATGCGCTTTGTGTCCCAGCCTTCACGCAGTTTGTTGACTGAGACGATCACCCGGACCGGGGAGTTGTCCGTGTCGAGGTAGCGCAAGAACGACTGGGTGGTGTTGTCGTTGTGCTCGTTGTCCACCTGAAGCACCGCGAGCGGGTCGCCCACGAACCCGGGGCCACGCAGGCGCTCAGCAACCTCGGTGGCGTGAGGCACGCCAGAGCAGACCACGAACAGAAGCGGTTTTGTCTGCTTGCCGTTCGGGTGGGCTGCCCTGTAGTTCGCGTACGCCTCTTCCTTGATAGCCAGAAGCGACAATGCGTCTTGGAGCTGGCGGTCTTCCGAGTCGTAGCCAGATTCGCGGTAGACCAGCACCGGTTGCTTGACGTAGCCGTCCTGGATAGCCCGCCACAGCGGGTAGTGGTAGACAACGTCGTCTCCCTTGTCCGGCGAGGCCGTAAGCCCCACGGTCACGGCGGGTTTCAGCGAAGTCAGCGACTTGCGGAAGGTCTTCGCGGTGGAGCCGAACAGGTGAGACTCGTCGGCGATAATGACTAAGTCTTCCGTGTCAATCAACCGTTGCGCCAGCGCACCCGAGTCTTCCTGGAACTTCCACGTCTTGCGGCGCGCCGCTTCGTCTCCCGTTGCAACGTTCTTGCCGCCGTCCTTCGGCGGAAAAAGTTGCTGGACATTGAAAACGTACAGCGTAGAGACACCTTCGCCCACAAACAGGTCGGACGCGACGTTATCGACTCGCAGATTCGACACGTCACCCGGAGTGACAAGCCGGGGCGGGACATCGAAGCCACCAATGTAGCGGTGCGATCCTTCCGTGAAGTCGAGGACGGTCTTGTCCTGCACGACCTTCGTCGGGGTGACCACCATGACGTTGGGGTGGCCTTGGCGGCGCAGGTACTCGATAAACGCTGCCATGACGTAGGTCTTGCCCGCACCCGTTGCGAGGTTGAGCACCAGTGGTTCTAGAGCGTCGTATTTGCCTTTTTCGATTCGCTTCACCAAATCGGCAAGCGCTTCAGCGTTCGGTGCGCGGAGGTCGAACTTGTTCGAGAGTTCTGCAACCAGGTTTTCATCAAAGGAGAGGTTCAATTTCTGTGCCATGGTTACTTCTCCTCTTCGGCAGCGTCGGAGTACGGGAAAATCTCAAGCGGGACGTGGACAACTCGCGATCCGTTCTTGAACGAGCGGACATGCTCGCGGGCAAAGCCGTCAACCACGGTCGCGGCGAACAGGACGGAGTGGCCCTCTGGGAGGTGAGCCATGACTTCGTCAATCTTCTCCTCGTCCAGGACACCTTCGACTACAACGAGGTGCTCGCGGCCGCGCTTGCCGTCGAAGTGCAACTCCTCAGGGGTGAGCGCAAAGCGAAGTTGTGCGGCCACGGAGCGCATGAGCAGGTCGCCGGTGGCGTGCTCGGTCAAGGTTGTGAGCGCTACCTCCGAGTCGTAGTCGAAGCAGGCCGGCTCAAGGTGTGCGACCTGAAAACCACCGCCGCCGCGCCAGTTGACGACGCCCTTGACTGGCTTGGTCTTGGTCATGGCCTTGAGTTGTTTCACCGCGGGGTTCTTTTTGAGCTCGTCGGCGTTCTTGATGGCCTTGTTCAACAGGGAGGTGAACTTCTGTGCTTCTTCTGGGGTAAGACCCTCGGGCAAACCGTCTTCGGTAGCGTCGGCGCGCTCCTCCTTCTGGAGCGTGATGCCGCCCTGGTCCTCACCGTTTACGACCTTCTCTAGGCGCGGGCGAGTGAAGCGGTTGAACGTATCTTCCACGAGTTCGCAGGTGACCCACCGCCGGCCCATTTTCTGGGCTACCGCAGCGGTGGTTCCCGAACCCGCGAACACGTCGAGGACAATGTCGCCGGGTTTCGTAGCGATGTGGATGATGCGCTCTAGGAGACGTTCTGGCTTCGGGGTGGCGAAGGCAGTGGTGCCGGGGAAAAGATTCTGAATCTCCCTCTTTGCAGAATCGTTTCGGTCTGTATCGCTCCAGATTGTGTCAGCGACACGACCATACGATTCAGGCATGTAGCCCTTCCTCCGAAGTTGTCCGGTTCCGTCCTTGCCAGTGAAGAAGAATTCGGGCCAATTACCGTTCTCGAAGACCCTTCGTGCGAACTCGGCGTCTGCCGGGTTCCACCCGGGAATTACCAGTGGTTTGATGTCTTCACGGAGCACAACACCTTCACCGGTGATCTTCTTGCGGTTTTTCATTTCCGCTTCATCGTTTTCGCCAATCGTGTAATTTCCCCACCCCCGCATGATTTCCAGCATGCGGTCCTGACGGAATCCCCACTGACGTCCCACAGGTGGATACAACATGGAGCCTGTGATCGGATGCTGAACACCGTATACAGAGGCGACCTGAACGCCGTTGTTTGAGGCATGTGGCGCTGCGGAAGTAATGGACTGCCAAGGCCAGGGGTCTCCGTCTGGGGAACTAAAGCGCGCGGTCATCTCTTGGGTGGGTGGAAGTTTTTGAATATTTATCGAACCGGTCTTGCCGTAGCAAAGAATTACATCGTGGTTAGAGGACAGTCCTGAGGTGTCATTTCGCACATGGGAACCCTTTTGCCAAATTACTTCTCCAACAAAATTTCCACTCCCAAACACCTCATCCAGCAGCACCCTCATCCGGTGGTTCTCCACATCGTCAAGGTGGACCCAGATTGACCCGTCCTCGCTCAGTAAGTCGCGCAAGTGTAGCAGTCGGTCTCGCATCATGGTGAGCCAGACGGAGTGCTCCAGGTTGTCCTCGTAGTTCGCGAAGGTCTGCGCGGTGTTAAATGGCGGGTCAATGTAGATGCACTTCACCTTTCCGACGTACTTCTCAGACCACTCCGGTACACGAGTGAGTGCTTCGAGCACGTCGCCGGACTCGCCCAGAATGAGCAGGTTGTCCGACTGCGGTTCAAGGTCAGCGCGCCCGGAGTAGGTGGTGCCCTCTTCCTTTTCCGACCTCGTCCCGGCTACCGTCTCGTCAACCGTCAACACCCTCGTTTCGCAATACCGCGGGTCGCGTGGATCTACCCAGGTGTAGCCGTAGCGGCCTTGCTCGGTGGGAATGAGTGCCTTGTCCTTATTCGTCCAGGTCAGCTCGAGGCGTTGTTGTCTGCCCAACTGTGTCTCCTTCGCGTTAGTCGGGTGTGGTTTCGTCGCCTATCAGAGTAGCCGGGGGCTCGACAGGACCAGAGGAAATGGGCTTTGAGGGCGAACCTACTTTCGAGTCGGCCTTCGTTGTGAATTTCGAGTTGCTGACATTCTCGGCTTGAAGCCGAGACGGTTCGCGCGGCGGTGGCCAAATCGGCGGACGGGACGGCGGGCTAGGGAAGGGGAGCGGTTGCCAGGGGGACAACTGACCGGACCAGCAGTTCTCAAATCTGCTTCAGGCTCGCAAGCGTCTCACGCTCGTCCGCTACGGCACGAAGCCGAACAAGAAGTGCGACGTGCGACTGGGCTGTCCTGCCCGCGCCGAGGGCGCGGAAATTACCTGCCCGCTGGTCCCGCCTGCCGAGGAAGACAGGAAGAAAGAGGGCTTCCAAAAAGACGGGCTGACCGCCTCCGAAGTGCCCTCCAAGGCCTCCTGCCCGAAGGTCTGCCAGCAGCACATCGTGACGATGAGGAACACCGCCGCAACACCATTGAGTCCCGCAATGCAATGCTCAAGAACGGTTCCTACCAAGGTGCCGGAGACGTGACGACCCGCCTTATGCGCGGTTGGGCGGCACAAATGCTGTGCATGGCCATGGCCGCAGTGGGGTGAACCTCGCCATGCTCGATGCGGCTGCCTGGTCGCGTCCAAATACGTTCCAGAAGCCGACTCCGCCACCGCGGCGTAGCGGCCGCAAACTCAGCTCGGACGACCTTGAGCAATGGAAGTTGGGCGACAACGCACCACCGAAGGCGGCGTAACAACCACAAGCCACCGGCTGAACCTTGAGCCTTCGAGGACTTCACGTCGAGTGGCTCACAGGTCGTAGACCGACACCCGTTTTTGACACAAAAACTGGGCGGCAAAGCCCGTTGAATCTCAAAAGCCATACTGGCGAAAAGGCCAACCCCCACTGACCTACTTTTCCACCCTTGTTACACGGAACCCACACAATCGTGTGGGTTCCGGAGTTGTTGCCCTGAGGATTCTTGCTGTGCTCACCTCTGGCTTACATCAGTGAACATAGAGCGCGCTCTGCGTTACGTCAACACCCTAAAACGGCAGCGTGGGCAGCGCGACGCCGGGGAGCGTGCCCGCCGCGCCGGCGCCCACAGCACCAAGCACGCCGAGCAGCGCCACGACAATCAGCGCGATGTGGTTCGGGGCGAGGGCAAGGCTTATCGACGACGGCGCCACCGGCACGACCCTATTCACATCCTTGCCGCAATCCGCGTAGCGCTGCGCGGTGTACGAGGCGGCGTTGGCAAGGTAGGCGGCCTCGGAGTGGCTGAACGGGCTGTCGGCGGTGACGGTCAGACTGCGTGAGGAGTGCTTCAGATCGTCGACGACCAGCGCGCTTGAGGTGTGGGTGACGCCGGGTTCCCAAAGTTTGGCGTCGTCGATTTGGGTGAGTGTGCCCCAGCCGTTCTCGCCGATGCCAGCGCGCAACTCGGTCTGCTTCTTCTCCCACAGGGCAAGCGCGTCGGCGCGGGAGCCGTTGTAGAAGATGAGGTCGTCGCCAAGTACGCCCGCGGCGAGCGCCGGGACCTGGTCGGCGTTGTACTCGATGGAACACTGGGCGGAGCCGGAACCAGCACCTGGCGCGACCGGCGCCGCACCAGCAACCGGGACCGACGCAGCAGAAACAACAGCGGCCAGCGAGCAAACTGCCAAAGACTTACGCATGGCCAGAAACTCTAGACCATGAGCGGCTACTGCGCCCAGGAAATCCGCACGTCAAAATCCTCCTGCTCGGTCCCCTTCACAAGTGCGGCGATGTGGCTGCGTATGAGGTGTTCGGTCCGCTCCCGCGCGCGGTCCAACAGGCCCTGCGACACGGCCTTGTCGCGCGCGGTGTCCTCTTGGACGGCGATGAAGGTGGTGACGTCGTCGACACGAATTTGGTTGAGGGGGTTCATGGACTGGTCGTAGACCTGCACGCTGTCGGCGTTGATGTGGGCGCTGAGTACTTCCACGGGCGGCAGCACCACATCAATAGCGCCAGAGCCGACCGAAACGTCGATGGCGGATGTGTTGCGGATGCCGGCGGTGACGCGGCCGTCGTAAGTAACGAGGAAGTTGCGGCCGGTAAACGGCACGCGCAGTCCGAGGACCTCGAGGCCTTTTTGGTCGAACTTGCCCACGTCAGAGAAGACGTATTCCTCCACGGACAGTTCGGCGATGTCCTCGAACGATGCCCCGATGGTGGTGGAGTCCACCCGCGTCTCCCCCACGCCGAACACGGCGGGGCGCAGCATGACAAGTAGCAGCCCGGCGACCGCCAGGACGGCGATGACGGAGGTAATGACGGAGGTCACAACGGCGCGACCGCGGCGTGGGCGGCGCGGCGCGAGGTGTAGTTCTTGGGCGGTACTCACATCCGGCGATCTTAATTGCACCCCCACATTCGGATGGTTTGTACACTCGATAGAACCTTTGGGCGTACGCGGCTGAAGGATGTACCTGGCCACCGCACGGAAGAGATAACGATGACCGGTTCCACGCGTATCGACGAAACCCGCGCCGAAAAGCAGCGCGAAGAGAAACAAAACCAAAACCAGAACCAACAAGACGGCATGACCGGCTTCCTCGGCTGGATCGAGCGAATAGGCAACAAGCTGCCGGAGCCTTTCTGGCTGTTTGTCATTTTGAGCGGCGTTGTTGTCGTCTCCTCATGGATTGCCAGCAAGGCGGGCCTGTCTGCTATCGACCCTGCCTCCGGCGAAGAGATTCACGTAGAAAGCCTGCTGACCGGCGAGAACATCTCGCGCATGGTCACGGATGCGGTGCAGAACTTCATCGCGTTCCCGCCGCTGGGTGTGATCCTGGCGGTGATGCTTGGTGTTGCCGTGGCGGAGCAAACCGGTCTGCTGGCGGCGATGGTGCGCGCGATGGTGGACAAGGTCAGTGGCAAGATGCTGACGTTTATGGTCGCGCTTGCCGGCGTGACCGGTTCGATCGCCTCGGATGCGATTTACGTGATCATCATTCCGTTGGGCGCGATGGCGTTTCATGCGGTTGGGCGCTCGCCGGTGGTGGGTGCGATGGTGGCGTTCGCGGCGTCGTCGGCAGGCTTTAACTCCTCGCTGATCCTCAACATCACCGACCTGCTGCTCGCCGGCATTTCCACCTCGGCGGCGCAACTTGTCGACGCCGACTACGAGGTCTCCCCGCTTGCCAACATCTTCTTCGTCATCCCGTCCGCCATTGTGCTGGCGCTGGTGATCACTGCGGTGACGGAGTTTTATGTGGAGAAGAAGGCGCAAGCGCTTATCGACGACGACCACATCGACGAAGACGAACTCCAAATCAACGACTCCGCCCAACCGGACGATTCCCACCTGACCGACGACGATGACCTCTCGCTGACCCCACTGGAGCGCAAGGGCCTCGCGTGGTCCGGCGTGACCCTGGTCGTCTCCCTCGTCGCTTACTTCGTCCTGCTTCTGGTCCCGGCCTCCCCGTTCGCGCGTCCGGAGGAGGGCTTCATGGAGTCCCCGCTAATCCGCGCGATTGCCGTGCCGATCACCCTGATCTTCTTTGTCACCGGCCTGGTCTACGGCCTGATCGTGGGCACCGTCAAGGAGGCCGCGGATCTGCCGAAGTTCATGGCCAAGGGCTTAGAGTCCATGCTGCCGATCCTGGTGCTGTTCTTCGCCGTCGCCCAGTTCCTGGCGTACTTCCAGTGGTCCAACCTGGGCCCCTGGACCGCCATCAAGGGTGCGGAGCTGCTGCAGGCGTGGAATCTGCCAAACGCGGTGCTATTCCTCGCGTTTGTGGTCATGGTGGCGCTGATCAACCTGTTCATCACCTCCGGTTCCGCCCAGTGGGCACTGATGGCACCGGTGGTGGTGCCGATGATGATGTACGTCAACGTCTCCCCCGAGGTCTCCCAGATGCTGTTCCGTATCGGTGACTCCCCGTCGAACATCATCACCCCAATGTCGCCCTACTTCGCACTGGCCCTGACATTTCTGCAGAAGTACTACAAGAAGGCCGGCGTGGGCACCCTGATGTCGCTCGCCCTGCCGTACTCGCTGTGCATGCTGGCGGGCTGGTTCATCTTCTTCATGATCTGGTACTTCGCCGGCATCCCGCTCGGCCCTGGCTCCCCAATGGGCTACGAGGTATAGTCAGTACCGCACGACATTAAGCGCTGGGTGTTATACCCAGCGCTTTTGCTTTGCGGACAGGTCAGCCGCGACATGGTTGACACTCTCCCAACCACCGCGTGGCGCGAAG
>NZ_KV786226.1 GCF_001806875.1 Corynebacterium sp. HMSC29G08 | reverse complement strand
ACGACACTGCTACCAAATAGCCGGTCGCAACAGTTCGGCAACTCCCTGACCAATGATCAGTATGAAGGTGACACGTTCGACTACATCATGGCGAACCCGCCATACGGTTCGTCCTGGAAGGCATTCCAGAAGGACGTCAAGGCGCTCCAGGAGCAGGGCGATCCACGCTTTGCTGAGGGGCTTCCCGCTGTCAGCGACGGACAGATGTTGTTCTTGATGCACATCGCACACAAGCTTGCTTCCGCTGATGGACCAACGAAGGGTGGGCGCGCAGCCGTAGTTACTAACGGTTCGCCACTATTTACCGGCGATGCGGAGAGTGGTCCAGACAGCATCCGCAAGTACCTCATCGGCGCGCAAGGCGGCGTTGAAGTGCTGGACACGATCATCGCGCTGCCAAATGACATGTTCTACAACACAGGCATTGCCACCTACATCTGGATCCTTGACAGGAACAAGGAGCCACGTCGCCGCGGCAAGATTCAGTTCATCGACGCGACCGAAATTTGCGCGCCTATGCGTAAAAACATGGGACAAAAGCGCGTGGAGTTTACAGAAGACAACATCCGCGAAATCACGAAGATTTACAAGGATTTCGAGGAAAGTGACCGCTCCATCATCGTCACTGCTGATGAACTGACTTACCGCGATGTGCCGATGTTTAAGTTGGCGCACTACGCCGTCAGCGTCACGGATGAAACCATGGCAGAAGCCATGAAGCACAAGTCTGCGTTTCCGGAGCATGAAGCAGTCATCCGCGAGATGCAGGGACGCGATTACAACGATCTCCCAAAGGCGTTAAAGGCTTCCGCGAAGTCGCACGGGGTGAAAATGGGCGCGCCACTGCTTCGCCACGTCATGAAGGCGTTGGCAGTGGAAGACGAGAATGCGCCCGCTTCCTTGGACGAGAAGGGAAACCCGGTTATGGATGCATCCTCCAAGGTGATCGAGCGCGTCCCGTACCTGGAAGACGTGTCCGAGCATATGGAGCGCGAAGTGCTCCCGTTCGTGCCGGATATGCAGTGGGACGAGTCCTTGGCGAAGGTTGGCACGGAACTACCCTTGACGCGCCTGTTCTACAAGCCGGAAGAGTCCCGATCCCTGGAAGAACTGGATGCGGATATCGCTGACTCCCTGGATCGTATCTACGCCATGTTCGGGGAGGTGCGTTCTGATGACTGAGTTTCCGAGAATTCACTTGGGACTTGTTTCACAAGCCATCTCCGGATCTGGATTTCCGTTAGACATGCAGGGACAGGAAGACCTTGAGTTGCCGTTTCACAAGGTAGGATCACTTGCACATACTGACGAATCGAATTATTTGAGCGTTGCGCAAAACTCAATCACGCGCGAAACCGCCGCAGTCTTAGGGGCGTCGATCATTCCGCCTGAAAGCACAGTGCTTGCGAAGATCGGAGAGGCTGTTCGATTAGCGCGTTTCGCCATGGTCAATAAACAGTGCTGCATCGATAACAACATGGTTGCGTTAGTTCCAAAACTAGAGCGGGTCATGCCGAGGTTCTTTAATTACGCCCTCCACACTGCGGATATCGAGTTCCTAATGAACCCTGGCACTATTCCGACACTGAATATCCGAGCATTGAGGGCTTTCGACATCCCCCTCCCTGATCTCGAAACCCAGCGCCGTATCGCTGATTATCTCGATAAGGAAATCAGCGAGATGGACGCGATGATCGAAGAGTTCGAGGGACTTATATCTAGCCTTGAATCCCGTCGTGGAGTGTATCTCCAATCGAAGTTTGATCCCGCAATTACGGGGGATGCATCCATGAAAATGGGCACATTCGCCCAAATCTCACTAGGGAAAACCTTCCAGGGAGAGCCAAATGAAGGGCAGGACAATGCTTTCCCTGCCAATTACGTGCGTGCTGCAAATATCCAACCTCACGGGCAACTGGTTCTTGATGAACAGACGATGTACGCCACTCAGGACGAGGTTGACAAATACACGCTGAACGCGGGAGATGTTGTGATTGTGGAAGGTGGCGCTGGCTTCGGTAGAAGTTTGACGCTTCAAGAGGACTTGCCTGGATGGATTTTCCAAAACCATGTAATTCGAATGGTCCCCCGATCTGGTTGGCTCGGAGAGTACCTCGACTACACGATCCGTGCTCACCTGTACAGCGGGTACATCGAGTTGCAAACCGTAGGTGCAACGATTCCTGGTTTGTCTTCTGAGAGAGCAGCGAATTTGCCCGTCGCTTTTATTCCCCCAGAAGAACAGCACAAGCGGGTTACAGAAGCACGCGAGGAACTGTCACGTATGGACGCGCTCATCGAAGAGTCCACCCGACTCATTGAGAACCTGAAAGCGCGCAAGACTGCGCTGATTACTGAAGTCGTTACTGGGCGGAAAAAGGTCTAATCATGGTGAACCCGATTCTTGAAGAAGCAATGGAACTGACCATCTGCCGATCTCTTAACTCTCAAGGCTGGATCTGGAATGAGGGTGCCAACGACAAGGGGTTCGACCCCGAACTTGGTCTCTTTCCCGAAGATGTCCTTCACTGGCTGAAAACCCAGTATCCGGATCAGTACGAACGTGCGATTCCTGAAACTGCGAGTGACACAGAACGTAAAACTCGCGAACATCGGCTGCTTAAACGCCTGACCACGGAACTCGACTACACACCGATACTCGATGGCATCACCAAGAAGGTCAACGGCGGACTTTTAGGAACACTTCGGGATGGATTCTCGTTTGCGCAAACAGATCTTGGCACGGTGAATTTCCCGGAAATGGCGGGCTTCTACCCGTATGACTCGGCGAAAACAGACGTGATCGAAAAGGCGAAAGAAAACCGCCTACGCGTGCTGCAACAAGTCCACTTTGAAAAAGGTGGCTTAGGCGAGATCGACCTTGTGCTGTTGGTCAACGGCATCCCCGTGATCACGATGGAACTCAAGACTGACAACACGCAGTCGATTGATGATGCTGTCGCCCAGTACAAGCACGACCGTAAGCCGAACCGCACCACACGTCCGCTGCTGAATCCTGGGCGCTGCCTCGTCCACTTCGCGGTGTCCTCGCGTGAAGTCATGATGACCACCGAACTTAACGGCACCGATACTGTCTTCCTCCCGTTCAATCAGGGAACCGAGGAAGGCCGCGCTGGTAACCCAGACAATCCCAACGGGTACAACGTGTCCTACCTGTGGGAATGGGTGTGCTCACCGGATCTGCTGCTGCGCATTCTCAAAGATTACGCACTGTGGGAGCCGTCCACGAAGGGTAACGAGGGGCGCCTGATCTTCCCCCGCTTCCACCAGTTGCGCTCTGTTGAGCGTGTCACAAGCGATGTCGCTACTAACGGCACCGGTCGGCGTTATTTGATCCAGCACTCTGCGGGTTCCGGCAAGACGAAAACGATTGCGTGGTTGGCGCACCGTGCCAACAAGATGATCCACGAAGACGGGACGAAACTTTTCGATTGCGTAATCGTCGTAACGGATCGCACCGTGCTGGATAAGAACGTCGCGGATGGGCTTTCCCTACTTCAGGCCTCTGAAGGCATGGTCATCAACATCACCAGCGATGACACATCCAAGTCCGAGAAACTGAACCACTATCTCACCCAGGGCAAGCGTATTTTGTCCTGTACACTGCAGACCTTCCCCGCGTTGGCACAAACGATTGATCGTTCCCCGAAACTGCGGAACCGTCGCTGGTTGGTCATTATCGACGAAGCGCATTCGTCCCAGCACGGCAAGGCGTCGCGTACGCTGCTTGAGACACTCTCGGATACCCCTGATGAGCTTGCGGAAGCAGCAACACGAGCGGCTACGGAAATTGAAGACGAAGAGACACCCGATAGTGGGGCAGCGCTCAGCGATCGTGCCGGTTCGCCCCTTTCTGGCGAGCTCACCCGTATGGAAAAGGACCGTCTGCAGCAGCAGCGAGACTCGGCAGTCGCGCGGTCATCGAACGTCACTCTCGTTGCGCTTACCGCAACACCCAAGGCAAAAACTCTTGCGGTGTTTGGTGAGCCGTCCCCGGACAATCCAGAGAAGTACGTGGCGTTTGACCTGTACTCCATGGCACAGGCAATCGACGAGAACTTCATCCTGGATGTGCTCCAGAACTACATCTCGCTATCGCTCTACGCCAAGATCGAAGATCAACTTGGCCGCGAAGACGACGTCATTCTTGGCGAGGCAAAATCTGCACTCAAGCACTTCGTTCGCTCCCACGAGAAGACGATCCACTCCAAGGCTGAAGTGGCCGTCGAGCACTTCAACAACAACGTGCGCTTCCTGCTCGGATCGACCGCGAAAGCAATGGTCGTTTGCGACGACCGCATGAGCGCATACACCTGGTTCCGGGCGGTGCAGGACGTGATCAAGTCCAACTCGAAGTATCAGGGGCTTGAAGCACTTGTAGCGTTCTCTGGATCGCTCGACGTGTCCAAAGATGAGGACATCGAGGAAATCGTTACGGAATCCTCCCTCAATAACGAAAACGCATCTGAGGGCAAGCGTCGCATGGAAACGACGAAGATGTTCGACGGTGCGGCGTACAAGTTCCTCATCGTGGCAAACAAGTATCAGACCGGCTTTGACGAACCACGCCTGTCAGCGATGTACGTGGATAAGCCACTGTCCGGCGTGATGGCGGTTCAGACGCTCTCGCGTCTCAACAGGACGATGCCTTCAAAGAACAAAACCAAGACCTTCGTAGTCGATTTCGTCAATGACCCCGAAACGATTCTTCACTCGTTCCAGCCGTACTACTCGCAGGCGTCTATCGACACAGAGGTAGACCCGGACGTGCTTGCGGATCTTGCCCGCGTGTTGGACACCTCCCAGTTCTACGACACTGAGGAGATGGAAGCGATCGCCAACACGGTGATGGATCGGGACATCGACGTAAAGAAGAAAGACAATCTGATCCGCGTTGGTATCGATCCGATCGTTACCCGGTGGACCGAGTTCTACGCAGGTGCTTTGATCTCCGGGGACAAGGACAACGAAGCAGTGGCGACAGATTTCCGCGCCAACTTGGTGAAGTACGTCCACGCATGGGACTTCTTGAGCCAGTTCATCGACTTTCAAGACGTCACCCTGCACAAGCGTGCAATCTTTGCGGACCTGCTCGCGCGCAACCTCAAGCTTGGCAAGAAAGCCCGCGACGAGGACTACGTCACCGGTGTCGAGGTAGTGAAGACCGCTGTCATGGGTGACGTTGAAACCGGCGTTGAGCTGAAACTCAACATCGAGGATTCGCGAGCACCGCTTCCCGTTCCAGGGTTCGATGGTCGCGTCTCTACCGGCGGGGCAGGAGATCCGCTGCAAGGTGCATTCCGTGAAGCGGGGGAGCAGGTCAACGAGCTGTTCTCCGCTGCAGGGATCGACATGTCCAACTCGGCGAATACCCGCATGGTTCACGCAGTGTGGGAGGCGTTGGCGAGCGATGAAGAAGTGGAAGCTCTTGCCACCAAGAACCCGCAGGAAGCGTTGGCGAAGTCACCGAAACTTCGCGACAAAGTGCTTTCCGCAATCTTGGGTGCCGATGCTGAGCATGAGCAGTTCACCAACCTCATGCTCGGTGGCGAAGATGCGCTGAACGTGCTCACCGCAGCAATGTCTCGTCTTGCGGTTGCCGCAATGGAGGACAAGGCGCGCGGGATCGCAGTGCCGGATGACGTTCTTATCGGCAGCTCGGAAGAACCCCAGGATGAGTCGCCGGTTGAGCGTCGTATCCAAGCACTGCTCGATGTCATGCTCATGCATGCTGGTGCCTCTACCGTTGAGGAACAATTCGCCCGATCGCTGGACGAAGCGCTTTCAAACCGTGGAACCTCCAACGTGTTCGAGGTGGTCCGCTCACAGTTCGTCGGACACTCACTGCCAGTGGACGGTGACCTGTACCAGGGCGTGGTGATGTACGCAGTGGAGCATTACTAACGCTACATAGCCTGCGGTCGCACCCCGCCCCGCTTTAAGAAGGAAAGAAATCGGTGACATTTCACCTAAGCGTCGTATAGTTCGTGTATGTCACACAGCAAACCTTCAGCAGGTGGTGCGTCGGTTGTAGAAACCTTAGGGATCGATATTGTTCCCGAATCAGAGCGCACCGCGAAACCCTCCGACTTGTTCTGGCCGTGGTTCGCGGCGAACATTTCGGTGTTCGGTATTTCCTACGGCTCGTTCGTGCTCTGGTTTGGGCTGTCGTTCTGGCAAGGCGCACTCGTCACCGCACTCGGCGTGACGTTCTCGTTTTTCCTCTGCGGCCTCATTGCTGTGGCCGGCAAGCGTGGGTCTGCGCCCACGATGGTGCTCTCACGTGCCGCGTTCGGTGTGCAAGGGCAGAAGGCTCCGGGCATCGTCTCGTGGTTGACGTCCATTGGTTGGGAGACGTTCCTGGCGATCATGGCGGTGCTGGCCACCACCACAGTGATACGAGAACTCGGGGGTAATCCGGGCACAGCCACGAAGGTGATCGCAACCGTCATCGTTGCGGGGCTTATTGTGGCGGCATCGGTGCTGGGCTACCACACGATTATGAAGCTGCAGTCGGTGCTGACCTGGATCACCGGTGCGGTGACGCTGTTGTACATGGCGCTGACCATCCCACGCATTGACTGGTCCGCGGTCCAGGAAATCCCTGCCGGTTCCGCGGGCAGCGTGGTCGGTGCACTGGTGATGGTGATGACGGGCTTCGGCCTGGGCTGGATCAACATTGCGGCGGACTGGTCACGCTACCAACACCGTGACACACCGGACCGTTCCATCATCTTCTGGAACACGTTCGGTGGCGCTATTGCGCCGGTTATCTTGGTTATCTTCGGCCTACTGCTCGCCGCATCTGATGAATCGCTGGCGGAGGCGATTGCGGACGACCCGATCGGTGCCCTTGCAGTCGTACTGCCTACCTGGGTGCTCGTGCCGTTTTTGATCACCGCGGTCCTCGCGCTGGTCTCCGGGGCGGTGCTGGGCATCTACTCCTCGGGTCTGACGCTGCTCACACTGGGGATCAACATCCCACGTCCGGCGGCTGCAGCGATCGACGGCGTCATCTTGACCATCGGCACCATCTGGGTGGTCTTTTTCTCCCAAAGCTTCCTCGGACCATTCCAGTCCTTCTTGATCACCCTTGGCGTACCGCTGGCTAGCTGGGCGGGCATCCTTATCGCGGACATCTTCACCCGCACCAAGGACTACGACGAGCCCGCGCTGTACGACCCGGCAGGGCGCTACGGTGCCGTGGACTGGATCTCTATCGGCATCCTCGTTGTCGCCTCGGTGATCGGGTGGGGCCTTGTGGCCAACATGTTCGCGGAGGAAGCGGCTTGGAACAACTGGCAGGGATACTTCCTGCCGCTGGTTGGGGAGCACTGGGCGGACGCAAACCTGGGTGTGCTCGTCGCACTCGTGCTCTCCTTTGTGGCGGCATGGTTTGGGCGCCGCGGCCGCATCCGCCGTCAGGAAGAGACTGCGGCCTAGACGCCGCGCTCTGCCGCGCCCGACTCGGCAGCTTAACGCGCCGGGTTGCTGACTAAGATCCGGTCTACCTGTTCGGCCAAATCCTCGGGCGCTGTGTCGAAGTCGCCGTCGAAGTCGCCGGGCAGTTCACGGTCCGCCTGTTCAAGCGCCTCCTGGTCGTGCTCGCCGGTGGCCAGGTGCGCCTCCGCTACGCCAAGAAGCCGTTTTAGCCGCATCAGGTTGAGTTGGTAGGCACCGTCGTTCTCCGGGCCGGGGACCTCCTGAAGCCAACCTGTACCGATGAAGGTGGGCAGGGTCGCTTCGATGATGTCTCGCTTGAGCCAGTTGGTCATGTGGGGACCGCCGAAGTTTTCCACCCGGCCTGCTGTTGCTTGGTGGACTATGCCGGTGGCGGTGAGGGCGGGGCCAGTGGTGTCGTTAGCAAGCAACGCCACCTGCGCCAATATTTTCAGTTCTCGGGGAAATAGGGACGGGGCTTCAATACACCCCACTGCGGCCTTGAGCAGCTCGCCCAACAACGCCTCCTTATTTTGTTGTGATCGGACGAGGAGACATTATAAAACCGACCGCCAACACCGAAAGGTGGCCATTCGAACAGATGTGGCTTAGCGTTAATCTCCGAAGAGCTCCTGCTGGAATTTCGTGGGATTTTTCAAACGCTCGGTTTCGGGGATTTTGCCGGGCAGGGTAGTGCCCTCGGCAAACGGTGCACCTGGAAGTTGGTCGCGTCCGTGGGGCGTTGCCAATCCGGAAAGATCTGGTCCGTCGGGAACGATCTGTGTGGGGTTGATCTCGCGGTGCACGATGTAATAGTGCTGCTTGATCTCCATAAAGTCAGTGGTGTCACCGAAGCCGGGGGTTTGGAAGAGCTCGCGTAGGTAGCCGTACACGTTCGGCATTTCGCTGATCTTGTTCCGGTTGGTTTTGAAGTAGCCGTGGTAGACGGCGTCGAAACGGATCAAGGTGGTGTAGGCGCGGATGTCGGTTTCGGTGATGTGCTCACCCATGATGAACCGACGGGTTGCCAAGCGGTCTTCTAACCAGTCGAGAACCTCGAAGACATCCGCATAGGCAGCGTTATAGCCCTCCTGCGATGCCGAGAACCCGGCCCGGTACACGCCGTTGTTGAACTTGTGGAAGAGGAGGTCATTGACCTGGTCCATCTCTTCGCGTTGATCCTCCGGCGGTAGCAGGTTGGGCGCGCCGGCGCGGTGGTAGTCGGTCCACTGCGTTTGGAAGTCATGGACCATCGAGTTGTAGTCATTGGTCACCACCTTGCCGCTTGCTTCTTC
>NZ_KV786225.1 GCF_001806875.1 Corynebacterium sp. HMSC29G08 | reverse complement strand
GGTGGCGCGGGGGTGGCTGCAGCAGGCGCGGGTTCCGGCACGGGTGCGGGTTCCGGCACGGGTGCAGGTCCCGCTGCGGGGGTGGCTGCTGCAGCGCCGAGGCCCGTCGTCCTCGTGCCACTGCCCGAGCACGTCAAGCTCCTCGGCCGCACGGTCCCAAACACCGGCGCGGGCGGCGCAGGCGGCGCGGACGGTGCGGGGGTGGAAGACGTGCTGCTCGGCCTCAGCGACGGCACCACCATCACAGGCGCCGAATACCTCGCGCTCCACCACGGCGCCGAACTGGAGGTGGCGTTGTTTCACCCGGTGGAGGGCGCGGTGGATGTGTACAGGGGGCGCAGGTACGCAAATGCGAAACAACGACTCCTGGCGAAGCTGGTCTCCCCGACCTGCGCCTGGCCTGACTGCAAAACTGCCGCCGAGCACTGCGAAGCGCACCACGTCACCCCCTGGAAGCATGGCGGCAACACCAACATGGACAACCTGACCATGCTGTGCAGCTATCACAATCGCGTCAACGACGACGATCCTGGCGCTACAGGGGGCGTTGCTAAACGACGCCGCCGCGCCGGCCACATCACCCTCATCCGCGGCCGCCCCGCGTGGCAGCCCGAGTGGGGCCCGCCGATTGAGAACACCGCCGGGCCGCCGGGCGCGATGCGGCTGCTGTTCGGCGCGGCGGGGGTAACCGGTCAGGGTTAGGAGAGGCGTGTTAGGAGAGGCGGAGGTTGTTGATTGGTGCGTCCACAAACGACAGCGCCCAAGCGATGAAACCGAGGTCCACGTCGAGTTCGCGGTCGCCAGCAGCGGCCGAGCCGGTGGCGGAATTGGTGGCCGAATTATCAATGACGGTGAGTTCGATGTTGCCGTCGGGGGTGGACTCGGTGGTGCCGACGAGGCGGCCGTCCGCGTCCATAATCTCGCGGCGCTTGTGCAGCGGCGAGCTGCCGCGGCGGCGCGCGGTGTAGATGCGGCCGTCGCAATCTGCCACGTATTTGCTCACGGTGATGGAGCGTTTGCGGAGGGTGTACGTTCGGCCGTCGATAGTAGAGGCGCGCACGTGCGTGGCCTTGGTGGACTTCACCACCATGGACACGCCCGCAATGGTGATCGTGTGCGGCACGGTCACACCACGTACACCAACACCGCAACAACAGACAGCAGCACCAACGTGGCAATCAACGCGTTCGCGGAGCCCTTCTGGCGTGCCTCCATCACCTCACGCGACAGCCACGCAAGCGCCACAACGTCCGTGGCAGGCAAGTCCGTTTCGCCCTCGAACTCCAAGATCGCCTTGCGCACGCCCGAGTTGGCGCGCGTAAACTGCGCGACCTTTTCGCCAGCGGCGTTGTCGATGATCCAGTTCGACGAGGACTCACTCACCAGCGTGTAGCCGCGGCCCTCAACCTCGGCGCGGATGGTTTCGCCACGCTTTAAAGGGTCGGCAGCGCGCACGATTTCCACGCCGTCGCGCACCGCGCTCGCCCCAGCCTCAGGAGCAACGGTGAGCTCCCAGACTTCGCCGCCAACGTCCGCACGCGTGTCATTGAACACGCCAAGCACCTCGGGCCCGTCCTCTGCAAGCAGCTTCGGCGCGTCCCGGTCCGTGCGATCCCAACTGACGTAATGCATTAGCAGCCAATCAGGCGCGCAGCCAGGTATGCCTCGAGCTCTGCCAGCGGCACGCGCTCCTGCTCCATGGTGTCGCGCTCGCGCACGGTCACGGCGTTGTCTTCCAGCGACTCAAAGTCATACGTCACGCAGAACGGCGTACCAATCTCGTCCTGGCGGCGGTAGCGGCGGCCGATCGCACCGGAGGTGTCGTAGTCCACGTTCCAGTGCTGACGCAGCTTGTCCGCCAGCTCACCGGCAGGCCCGGCAAGCTCCGACTTCTTCGACAGCGGCAGCACGGCCACCTTCACCGGCGCGAGGCGGCGATCAAGGCGCAGCACAACACGAGTGTCGGTGCCTCCCTTGGCGTTGGGGGCTTCTTCTTCATCGTAGGCGTCGATAAGAAATGCCATCATGGCGCGACCCAAGCCTGCCGCCGGCTCGATGCAGTACGGGATCCAGCGCTCGCCGGACTCCTGGTCGAAGTAGGACAGGTCCTCACCGGAAGCCTCGGAGTGCGTCTTCAGGTCATAGTCAGTGCGGTTGGCAACGCCCTCCAGCTCGCCCCACTTGGAGCCCTGGAAACCGTAGGCGTACTCAATGTCCACGGTGCGCTTGGAGTAGTGCGACAGCTTCTCCTGCGGGTGCTCGTACAGGCGCAGGTTGTCCGGGTTGATGCCCAGGTCGATGTACCACTGGTGGCGGTTATCAATCCAGTACTGGTGCCACTGCTCGTCCTCGCCCGGCTTGACAAAGAATTCCATCTCCATCTGCTCAAACTCGCGGGTTCGGAAGATGAAGTTGCCCGGGGTGATCTCGTTGCGGAAGGACTTACCAATGTTGGCAATGCCGAACGGGGGCTTCATGCGTGACGACGTCATCACGTTCTTAAAGTTCACAAAAATACCCTGAGCCGTCTCGGGGCGCATGTAGTGCAGGCCCTCTTCATCGTCGACGGGGCCGAGGAACGTCTTCATCAGGCCGGAGAATTCGCGCGGCTCGGTCCACTTGCCGGGCTGGCCGGTCTCCGGGTCGTTGATGTCTGCCAGGCCGTTTGCTGGCGGGTGGCCGTGCTTCTCCTCGTAGGCCTCAATGAGGTGGTCGGCGCGGTAGCGTTTGTTGGTGTAGAGCGACTCCACTAGCGGGTCTGTGAACACCTCGACGTGGCCGGATGCGACCCAGACCTGGCGCGGCAGGATGATGGAGGTGTCAACGCCGACCGTGTCGCGGCGGGACTGCACCATGTGACGCCACCACTGGCGTTTGATGTTTTCCTTCAACTCAACGCCAAGCGGGCCGTAGTCCCAGGCAGAGCGGGTGCCGCCGTAGATTTCACCGGCCGGGTATACAAGGCCGCGGCGCTTGCACAGGTTAACTACGGTATCGATTGTATTGGCGGGCACTTGGTCCGAGCCTCCTGTTGGTCACTGTTGAACACTTTCGGCAACAGTCTAGCGAAGCGACCAGCAAAATCTGTCTTCGGTCAACCCCAAAAGCCGCAAAAAAGTTTGCGGTGGGCTAATACTGGTAGATATGTCCAAACAGCCCATTCCGAAGATCGGTCCCCGCTCGACGCGCCAGCGCACCGCCATCGTGGAAATGCTGCGCGAGGTTGAACGTTTCTCCTCTGCAAGGACTATCCACGGGCTGCTTGAAGAACGCGGCGAGCAAGTCGGTCTGACCACCGTGTATCGCACGCTGCAGTCCTTGGCAGAGCTGGATATTGTCGACGTTTTGCAGACCCCCGAAGGCGAAACCCTGTACCGCCACTGCGTGAGTCCGCACCACCATCACCACCTGGTGTGCACTAAGTGTGGGCGCAGCGAAGAGGTGGAAGGCGGGCCTGTGGAGCGTTGGGCGGAGACAATTGCCTCGCGCTACGGCTACGAGCTTGTGGCGCACGACGCCGAAATCTACGGCATCTGCCGCGCCTGTAAAGAAAAACCGGCCGGAAACGCTGCGCCTGCCGGCTAGCAGCACCTGCCGACCAGTAGCGGGCTGGACAGTGCCAGGCGCTAGGGTTTTGCGAACTTGTCTACCGCGCCGCCGAAGCGGCGGTCGCGCTTGGCGTATTCCAGCACCGCGTCGTACATGTGCTGCGGCGTGAAGTCAGGAAACAGCGTGTCCTGGTAGACCATTTCCGCATACGCCGACTGCCACAAAAGGAAGTTCGACGTGCGCTTCTCCCCGCTCGGGCGCAGAAACAGGTCCACATCCGGCATGTCGGGACGGTAGAGGTACTGCGAAAGCGTGTCCTCGTTGATGTCGCCGGGGCGGATTTTGCCTTCGTTGGCGGCTTGGATGAGGTTGCGTGTGGCGTCGATAATCTCGGCCCTGCCGCCGTAATTGATACACATCGCAAGCGTGAGCCCAGTGTTATCCCTCGTCAGCGCTTCGGCTTCCTCCAGCTCACGCAGCACGGAACGCCACAAGCGAGGCCGACGCCCCGCCCACACGATGCGCACGTTCTTCTCGTTGAGCTCATCGCGTTGGCGGCGCAGCACGTCGCGCGAAAAACCCATTAAAAAGCGCACTTCGGATGCGGAGCGGCGCCAATTCTCCGTGGAAAAGGCGTAGGCGGAAAGCCAATCGACGCCCATGGCGATGCAGGCATCCACGCAGTCCATAAGCACCGCCTCACCGCGCCTGTGCCCCTCGGTGCGTGGCAGGCCGCGTTCCTGGGCCCAGCGGCCGTTGCCGTCCATGACCAGCGCAATGTGGCGTGGGATGAACTTGGGGTCAATCGCGGGGGGTTGCGGTGTCATGTGTTTGATTATGCCTGTTCCATCACGCGCAGTGACTTCAGCCCGGTTTCAAGGTGGTAATTCAGATGCGCTGCGGTCAGGCGGTGCGCGGTAGCTGCGTGTTCGGGGCTTGCGGGGTGGTTGTGTTGGAGCAGCCACATGGTGTGGAGGACCTCTGGGTCCACGTCGGCGGATCCGGAGGGGCGGCAGTTGGTGCACACGGCGCCGCCTGCTGCGGCGTTGAATGCGCGGTGCGGGCCGGGCGCTTGGCAGTTGGCGCAGTTGAACAGGGAGACTCCCCAGCCGGCATGGTCGGTGGCTTGAAGGATGAAGGCGTCTAGCACCATGGTCGGAGCTTCATTTGCTTGAAGACGCCCCAACGCAGCCCCCACCAACCCAAACAACCCCGGATCCGCCTCCTCATAAACCAGCTTTTCGGCGGTCTCCATGATGGCGCAGGCGGCGGTGTAGCGGTCAAAGTTATCGGTGATCTGGTGGCCGTAGTAGGTCACGGTGTCCGCGCCGGTGATAGTGGCAAGCGAGTTGGTTTTGCGCCCTGGGTAGACCTGCACGTCAACCTCCACAAACGGCTGCAGGCGCGAGCCGAAGCGGGACTTGGACTTGCGCACCCCCTTGGCCACGCCGCGCACCAGGCCGTGGTGTTCGGTGAGCAAAACGATGACACGGTCCGCCTCGCCAAAGTCATAGGTGCGGATGATGTAGGCGCGGTCGCGCCAGGAGTTCAAGGCCACTGAGATACCCGCTACACACCCGCTAAAAACCCAAACGACCTAAAGCCTTCGGGTCCGACTGCCAGTTCTTCAGCACCTTCATGCGCAGGTCAAGGTAGACGTTGGTGCCGGTCAGTTCCATGATTTGGCGACGCGCGCGGTGCGTGATGCCGGACAGGCGGCGCCCGTCCGGGCCTTCAAGAATGCGCTTTTGGCCTGGGCGCTCCAGGTAGACCACGGCGTAGATCATGGTGCGCTCCGGGTTCTCCGGGTCCGGCACCATCTCATCGACCTGCACGGCAACGGAGTGCGGCAGTTCCTCGCGAAGGCCTTTAAGCGCCTCTTCACGGATCAGTTCCGCAATGCGCGTTTCCATGTCCTCATCAGTGACGTGGTCTTGCGGGTAGAAGCGGGGGCCCTCAGGGAGTTGGGAAATCAGGACATCTAAAAGCACGTCCAGCTGCACCTGCTCGGTGGCAGACACGGGCACGACCTCCGAATCCGGGCCCAGCATCTCGTGGAGCTCAATGAGGCGCTCCCCCACCGCATCCTTGGACGTTTTGTCCAGCTTGGTCACAATGCCAACCACCGGCGCCTTCGGGCTGATCTCACGGATCTGCTCATAGATGAACCGATCCCCCGGGCCGAGCTTCTCGTCTGCCGGCACCGTAAAGCCAATCACGTCCACATCCGCATACGTGTCGCGCACCACGTCATTCAAACGCTCGCCCAACAGCGTGCGCGGACGGTGAATACCGGGCGTGTCCACCACGATCACCTGAGCGTCATCGCGATTGACAATGCCGCGGATCGGGTGCCGAGTCGTCTCCGGCTGATCCGCCATAATCGCAATCTTCTCCCCCACCAACGCATTGGTCAGCGTGGACTTACCCGTATTCGGTCGGCCCACAAAAGCAACAAAACCAGAGCGGAAGCCCTCAGGTGCGGAAGTGAAATCATGCATAACGCCTAAGGGTACTCAACCTCCACCACATCAAAGGAAGAGCGCGGCCGAACAAGCAGCTCCTGGCACTCAATCAGCGGCAGCTCCGACAGATCGCGCGAGCGCACCTCGTTGACAAAATCAAACATCGTCGCCCCCAAATGGCCAAGCCTTTCGCGGGCCGGGTCATCAAACATCGCCGCGTAGAGCGCCGTGGCTAGGTCTCCGGAGCCGACGACGTTGCCGCCTAAACGTGGCGTCGATAAGCAAAAAGTGCCCTCGGGCGACACATCGACCATGCTCAAAGGATCCGAACCCACCGACGTAATCAACGCACGCTCCGGCAGAGCAACATCCAGCAGGTTGAGCTCCCACTCATTCGGCGTAATCGCATCCGCCAACGGAATGAGCACCTCACGAAACACATCCGGCATCTCCGGGCTAACAAAGGAGCCAACCTCCTCATTCCCAATCACCGGATCACAGATATAGCGAGCCCGCGGATTCGCCTGCTTAATACGCGTCACCGTCTCGCGCACCACCTCCGCAAGCTCCGGCGAGCCCAAGTAGCCAGTGACAACCAGATCAACCTGGTCAAAGGCAAAGCTAAACCCGTCCAGCACATCTTTCACCTGCTGCGGATCCATCACCGGACCACCCCAGTCGGGGTACTCCGTGTGGTTAGAAAAATTCACCGTATAGACCGGCCACACCTCATGGCCCAAGCGCTGCATCGCAAAGGTCGCAGCCGAATTTCCCACATGCCCAAACGCCACGTGAGACTGCAAAGAAACAATATTCACGCGCAAATCCTAACAATCACATAGGGTGGGGGTACTTCTGTGATTGCCAACACAAACAATGAAGGGAGAGGCATTGCCCATCTACGAATTCAAATGCGGCTCCGGTCACATATCCGAGCAGCAGCTACCCATGTCCAGCGAGCAACGCACCCGCGAATGCCCCAGCTGCGGCGACGTAGCCAACCGGATGATCAGCGCCCCCGCCGTACGACGTGTCGACGGGGCGCGAGCACGCGCCGTCGAAGCAACACAGAAGAGCGCATACGAGCCAGCCGTAGTCAACAGCCTGCCCAGCACAGGCAACAGACGCGCAACGCCCGTCACGCGCAACCCCCAACACGCAAAACTACCCAAACCCTGAGGAGGACCACGACATGCCAACCAACCTGTTTCCCCTCGACTCATCCAAGCCATTCACCGAGCAAGAAAAAATCGGCCACAACCGCTGGCACCCCGACATCCCGCCAGCAGTCACTGTAAAGCCCGGCGACTCATTCCGCGTTGACTGCCGCGAATGGTTCGACGGCTTCATCAAAAACGACGACAGCGCCGACGACATTCGCGACGCCCCACTGCACACCGTCCACACCCTCTCCGGCCCATTCCGCATCGAAGGCGCCAAGCCCGGCGACCTGCTCGTAGTGGACATCCTGGACGTCGGCCCCATCCCGCAGGAAGAAGGCCCACTTGCCGGCCAAGGCTGGGGCTACACCGGCATCTTTGCCAAGAAAAACGGCGGCAGCTTCCTCACAGACCAATTCCCTGACGCCTACAAGGCCGTCTGGGACTTCAACGGCCAGACCGCCACGTCGCGCCACGTCCCCGGTGTGAGCTTCACCGGCATCATCCACCCGGGTCTGATGGGCACCGCGCCGTCCCACGAACTGCTAGGCAAGTGGAACCAGCGCGAAGCCGCACTGATTGCCACCGACCCGGAGCGCGTGCCGCCGCTGGCGCTGCCGCCGGAGCCAAACGGTGCCGTGCTCGGCTCGCTGGAAGGCGAAGACTTCGACCGCGTCGCCGCCGAAGGTGCGCGCACCGCCCCGCCGCGCGAAAACGGCGGCAACCAGGACATCAAGAACCTGTCCAAAGGCACCCGCGTGTTCTATCCCGTGTACGTGGACGGCGCAAACTTCTCCGTGGGCGACCTGCACTTCTCCCAGGGCGACGGCGAAATCACGTTCTGCGGCGGCATCGAGATGAGCGGCTTCATTGACCTGCACGTTGACATCATTAAAGACGGCATGGCCAAGTACAACGTCAGCGAAAACGCCATCTTCATGCCCGGCAACGTGGAGCCGCGCTACAGCCAGTGGCTGGCGTTCTCCGGAACGTCCGTCACGCTCGAGGGCGAGCAGCGCTACCTGGATTCGCAGCTTGCGTACCAGCGCGCCTGCCTGCACGCCATCGACTACCTGACTACGTTCGGTTGGTCGCCGGAGCAGGCTTACCTGCTTTTGGGCGCCGCGCCGATCGAGGGTCGTTTCTCCGGCGTGGTGGACATCCCGAACTCGTGCGCGACGGTCTACTTGCCAACGGAGATTTTCGACATCGACATCCGCCCCGGCGCCGGCGACCCACCACGCATCGACCCGGGTATCGGCGCCCCGCGTTCGGCGCTCTAAGAGCTACAGCTTTTCGACGCCAAACTGCATCGCCGGATGCGCAAAAAACTCCTGCGACTCAACCAGTTTGAGCTCGCCGGAATCCGCCTCGAAGGTCACACGCAACATGTCGTAGACCGACGAGGCGGTTTTTGCGAGCGCGTCCGCCGGATCCCCCGTGTGCAACAGGTGGCCGGTGAACAGGGCGGCGGTGACGTCGCCGGAGCCGTTGCGCTTCATGGGCAGGCGTGGGGTCTGCACCATCCACGTGCCGTGGCTATTAGCCACGAGCATCTCCATGACGTCCAGCTCTACCGTCTCGGGGCGCTGCACCGACGTCACCACAACCGTCTCCGGGCCCATGTCGCGTGCCGCTTCGACGGCAGTAAGCGTGGAGTCCAGATCTGTCACGTCACGCTCCGTGAGGTAGCCCAGCTCGAACTGGTTCGGGAAGATGATGTCTGCCACCGGCACCACCTTCGAACGCAGCATCGGCGGGATCTCATCGGCCACGTGGCAGCCGGATTTTGCATTGCCCATCACTGGGTCGCACGCGTAGATCGCTTTCGGGTTGGCTTCCTTGACGCGGGCAACGGTATCGATGATCACGTCCGCGATGGTGGGTGCGCCTTGGTAGCCGGTAACGATGGCGTCGATAAGCGGGAAAGCCCCACGCTCCTCAACACCTGCAATCACTGCGGCGACATCGTCCGCCGGCAGCACCGGGCCTTTCCATGCGCCGTAGCCGGTGTGGTTAGAGAAGTTAACCGTGTGCACCGGCCACACCTCGTGCCCGATGCGCTGCAGCGGAAACACCGCCGCCGAGTTGCCCACATGTCCGTAGGCCACCGCTGACTGGATCGACAAAATATTCATTTGGAAAACTCCTCCCCCGCAGGCGCGGGAACACTTACTAAAACAGTACGGGTCTTGATGCGACCCCGGCGGTCACGGCCGCCTTCCGCGGTATACGTCAGGCCATCTATGCTTATCGACGACCCCGGCAACGGCACACGCCCCAACTCATAGGACAACAAACCGGCAACAGTATCGACGGAGTCGAGCACCTCGTCGTCATACGTGAGCTCATAGTCCAAGTGGTCGGCGAGGTGGTCGATGAGATCATCCAGCGGCAGACGAGCCTGGACGCGCAGGAGGCGGATGTCCGAATCCATGTCGAGGTGTTCGATGGGGGCGGCTTCGTCTTCGTCGTACTCGTCGGTGATTTCGCCGACGATCTCCTCCAGCAGGTCCTCCATGGTGAGCAGGCCGGCGACGCCGCCGTACTCATCGACTACGACCGCAATGTGCGTGTTTTGCTGCTGCATCTGCTTCAGTAACACGTCCAGCGGCTTGGAGTCGGGGACGAACAGGGGCTCGCGCACCACGTTGGTGATGGCGGTGGCGCGGTCGATGGGGCGGCCGTCCTCACCAAACATGTCCTTGAGGTAGGCAACGCCGACGATGTCATCGACATCCTCACCGATCACGGGTACGCGCGAGTGGCCGGAACGCACCATCAGGCGCGTAGCCTGGGCGGCCGTCTTATCCTCCTCGATCCAGATCATCTCAGGACGCGGCACCATGACTTGGCGGGCGTGGGTGGAGGCGAGATCGAAAATATTCTGGATCATGCGACCCTCGGTGGTTTCCACCACGCCCTGCTCCTGGGCAATATCCACCATCTCACGCAGCTCCACCTCGGTGGAGTAGGGGCCGTCGCGGAAATCCTCGCCCGGGTGGAAGACGTTGCCAAGCTTGATCAGCAACCCCGACAACGGGCCCAGGATGGTGTGGAACGCCACCAGCCACTGCGCGGCGCGCAAACTGATGGAATACGGGTTGCGCTTACCCGCCGTACGCGCAAACACGCCGATGATGCCGAACTGCAGCAGTGTCACAGCGGCAACCGCCGCGGTAATCGCCCACACGTCGGACGCGATCAGGTCCATGGCGAGCATCGCGGCGAACACCGCCGCCACCACATCCAACACTGTGCGAAGCATCACCAGCGTATTGACGTGACTTGCGCGGTTGTCCACCACGCGCAGCAGGGTTGCCGAGCCGCGCACGTCGTCTTTGACCATGCCTTCTACGCGGGCACGCGAGATCGGCGCCAGCGCGGACTCCACCGAACCCAAAAGGCCGGATAGCAGCAGTGCGATCAGCGTCGTCACCGCATAGGCAAGCGTGAGTGGCACTTAGCGCTCCCCCGCCTGCTCGCCAGCCGCGCGCATGCGTCGATCCAGCTCTTCGCGGTCCGCTGCCGACGGAAACGCATGCTCACCCGTCGGCTTGTCCTGGTAGGCCACGCCACGGGTGTGCAGCGAGTCGTACCAATCCGACAGGATCTCGTTTTGCAGGGCGAACATCTCGTGCTCGTCGTCTGGGGCGACGTGGTCGTAGCCAAGCAGGTGCAGCACCCCGTGGACGGTGAGCAGCGCAAGCTCGTGCGCCAAGTCGTGGCCGGCCATTTCGGCTTGTTTGCGGTCGAAGGCGGGGCACAGGATGATGTCTCCAAGCATGGCCGCACCAAACGGCGAGGCGTCTGGACGCCCACCGCCCGGCGTCAACTCATCCATGGGGAAACTCATCACGTCAGTTGGGCCTTCCAGGTCCATCCAGCGGACGTGGAGGTCGGCCATCGTCGCTTCGTCTACAAGCGTGATCGTAACCTCGGTGTCTGGGTGGACGTCCATCGCACGCAACGCGAACGAGCAGACGTCCACCAGCATCTCTTCGTTGACGTCGGCCTCTCCCGACTCGTTTAACACCTCAATACTCATTGCCCTGCCTCCAGCTCACGTTCGCGCTCAATTTCTCGCTGGCGCTTCTCGTAGCGCGCCGCGTTTTGCGCATCATGGCGGTCGTAGGCCGCAACAATGCGCGAGATCAGGTGGTGGCGCACCACGTCTTCGGCGCGCAGCTCCATAAACTCAATGCCTTCGATATCGCCGAGGATGCGACGCGCCACGCGCAGACCCGAGACGGTACCCCGCGGCAGGTCCACCTGGGAGACGTCGCCCGTGACCACCATCTTCGAACCGAAACCGAGACGCGTCAGGAACATTTTCATCTGCGCGCCGGTGGTGTTTTGGGCCTCATCCAGGATCACAAACGCGTCTGAGAGCGTGCGGCCGCGCATGTAGGCAAGCGGGGCGACTTCGATGATGCCGGCTTCGATCAGCTTGGGGATCATCTCGGGGTCAAGCATGTCCCGCAGCGCGTCGTACAGCGGCCGCAGGTACGGGTCGATTTTATCGCTGAGCGTGCCGGGCAAAAAGCCCAGCTTCTCGCCTGCTTCCACGGCCGGGCGGGTCAGGATGATGCGTTTGACTTCTTTGTTCTGCAGCGCCTGCACGGCTTTCGCCACCGCCAGGTACGTCTTGCCGGAGCCGGCCGGGCCAATCCCAAACGTAATCGTGTTCGCGTCAATGGAGTCCACGTAGCGGCGCTGCCCCGCCGTCTTCGGACGAATCACCTTGCCTTTGCGCGCCACAATCTCCGCGCCCAGGATCTCCGCGACGGACTCTGGCGCCTCATTTTCCATAATCCGCACGGCGTGCACCACGGTATCCGCGGTCACGGGCACCCCGCGGCGCGCCATCGACTCCAGCTCGTCCAGTGCGCGCAGCGCATGGCCAACACGGTGGGCCTGGCCACGCAGTGTCACCGTCGTGCCCCGCGCGTGCACGTCCACGCCCAAGTGTTGGCTGAGTACGCGGACGTTTTCATCGTTGACCCCAAGGACGGATTGCGCGTAGGCGGAATCCAGCTCGATTTTTCGGGTGAGCAGTTCTTCCATAATGCGCTTCAGACTACCAGCGGCTTGTCAAGGTTCCGATCGCGCAGAGCCCCGCAAACGCCGCGCTTGCTGTCCGAAGCACCTCGGGCCCGAGTTTTACGGGTGTGCCGCCGATCAGCTCCAGTTCATCTGCGCCAATGCCTCCTTCGGGCCCGACTACCAGGTAGATGTCGTCCGAAAGCTCCACATCCCTGATTGATGTGGTCGCGTCCTCATGCAGGATGAGCTTTTGCTTATCGACGCCACCCAGCCACCCCGACGACACCGGCTTAGCTACCTGCGGCACCCACGCCCGACGCGCCTGCTTGGCACTGGCAAGGGCCTGATTTTGCCACTTCTCTACCATCTTGGCCTGCTTGTTTTCCGGCCAGCGGGCGATTGTGCGGTGGCTGATCCAGGGGATGATCGCGTCCGCGCCGGCCTGTACAGCCAGGTCAACGGCAAGCTCGGAGCGCTCCGATTTCGGGATCGCCTGCACCACCGTCACTCGCGGCGAGGGCGCCTGAACCACGTGTTGGGCAACCACGTCGCCGCGTAGTTCGCTTTTGGCGGTGTGGGTGACGGTGACGGTGGTGGTCAAGCCGAAGCCGTCGGTAAGCATGATCTGCTCCCCAACCGCAATGCGTTTCACGTGGGCGTGCTGGGCCTCCGGGCCAACGAGCACGCCTGCGCGCGGGTTGTCAGTAATGAAAAGCGGCAGCGACACTAGCGGCGGAACCTATCACGCATCCGGCCGAAGAACCCCTCATGGGTGTTGTCGGACTCGGTGTGAACTTTGGCGCTGTCACTGCGAGCGTTACGAAGCTTGGTCAGCGCCTCACGCTCCTCGGACGAAAGGTCCGTCGGCACGACAACCTGCACGTGCGCGACCAGGTCGCCGAAGCGGTCAGTTCGAAGCAACGGCATGCCCTCGCCATCCAAACGCACAGTCTCACCCGGCTGCGTGCCAGCAGGCACCTCGATGACGGTCTGGCCACCAGCCAGGTTGTCCACCGTGATCTCCGTGCCAAGTGCCGCGTCCACCATCGGTACGTTGAGCTGCAGCAGCAAATCGTTGCCGTCCCGAACAAAGTACGGGTGCGGCTCCGTGTGCACCTCCACGTACAGGTCACCTGCGGGCCCGCCGCCGTGGCCGACCTCGCCCTGGCCAGCCATGCGGATACGCATCCCGTTGGCAATACCCGCCGGGATGTTCACCGTCAGATCACGGGTTGCGCGCACGCGGCCATCGCCGGCGCACTGCCCGCACGGGTCCTTAATAATCTCGCCGTAGCCGCGGCACTTCGGGCAATCACGTGTAGTCATCACATTGCCCAGGAAGGACTGCTGCATCTCCTGGACCGCACCCATGCCCTGGCAGTAATCACACGTGACCGGCTTCGCCTGGGATTCGGACCCGGTTCCGTGGCACTTGTCGCACACCACGGCCGTGTCAACGCTGACTTCCTGCTTCACACCTGCGTAGGCCTCCTGCAGGGTAATGGAGGTCCGCAGCAACGCATCCGCGCCCGGCTGCACACGCGAACGCGGCTGACGCGCCCCACCGGCACCACCGCCGAAAAACGCCTCAAAAATATCGCCCAATCCACCACCGAATCCGGCGCCGCCACCCATGCCGCCGCCGGCCTCCATCGGGTCCCCGCCACGATCCACAATGGAGCGCTTCTGCGGATCCAGCAGCACCTCCTGTGCAAGCGAGATCTCCGCAAACTTCTCCTGCGCCTCCTCCGACGGATTCACATCCGGGTGGTACTTACGCGCAAGTTTGCGATACGCCTTTTTAATTTCCTGTTCGGTGGCTTCCCGGTCCACGCCGAGGATGCCGTAGTAATCCCGAGCCAAAACGTTCCTTTCTATTCGCCGCGCAGGATGCGGCTGATATAGCTGGCCACCGTTGCAACCTTCTGAATGGTACCGGGGTAGTCCATGTGCGTGGGACCGACAACCCCTAAACCACCAAGTGCCTCATGGCCAGCCCCATATGCAGTTGTAACAACACTGGCGCGCGATAATTCCACATCCTCGTTCTCACGCCCGATGCGTACGGACACCTGCTCAAGCTCCTGGGCGCTTGCCAACAGCTTCAGCACCACCACTTGTTCCTCCAGCGCGGCAATCACGCTGCGCAAATCCCCCGGCCCGTGCAAGCTGAGATTGCCGGCACCCGCAATCAAAATACGGTCCGGCGTGGTCTCCACCAAGGTATCTATGAGTACCTCGGTTGCCCGGCGCGCCGCCGGTTCCAGGTGGCCAGGTGCCTCGTTTGGCAGGCCCGCAATCGCGTCGGCGGCTTCGCGCAGCGTCTTGCCTACCAGCACGGTGTTGAGGTGTTCGCGCAGCAGCCGCACTGCGGCATCATCAATCGGCTGTTCCAGTTCCACGTTGCGCTGGTCCACGCGCCCCGTGTCCGTGATCAGCACCAGCAGAAGGCGCGTCGGCGCAAGCGCCACCACCTCGCAGTGTTTCACGCGCGAGACCGTCAGCGTGGGCAGCTGCACCACGGCCGCCTGGTTCGTCAGTTGCGCAAGCAGCGTCACTGAGCGGCGCAGTACGTCTTCGAGATCCACACCGCCGTCAAGAAACTGCATGATCGCGTGCCGCTCTGCGACGGACAACGGCTTGACGTCATGCAAAGCGTCCACAAACGCCCGGTAGCCCGCCTCAGTGGGGATCCTCCCCGACGACGCATGCGTCTGCTCGATGAAGCCCTGGGACTCTAGCACGCTCATGTCGTTGCGAATGGTCGCCGAGCTGACGCCCAGCCCGTGGCGCTCCACAAGCGCCTTCGAGCCCACAGGTTCCTGGCTGGCGATGTAATCAGCGACGATTGCCCGCAGCACCGCCCGCCGTCTCACATCCGCCGCACTCATAGCCGTTGATGTTACTCGTGGGCAAGCAGGTCTGTCACGATGCCGTCGACAAGCAGCCTGCCCTTGTCCGTCACTGCGATGCGCTCGCCCACCGTCAGCAGGCCGAGGGCTTCATGCTTATCGACGCCCCCGTCAACCAACCCAGCTGCAATCCCCTCTTTGAGCCGCAACCCCAACATGACCGCCTCAAAACGGCGGATCTGATCAGTAAGCTGCTCCTCCTCGGCGATGGGCAGCTGGTTTGCGGCGAGGATGTCGGCGTAGCGCTCGGGACGCTTCACGTTGTAGAAACGGCGCGGAAAGATTGTGGAATGCGCACCCGGGCCTGCACCCCACCACGCGCCGCCGCGCCAATACAACAAGTTGTGGCGGCACTCCCCGCCCGGCTTGGCCCAGTTGGATACCTCGTACCAGTCGAAGCCCTGCGCTTCGAGGGTCTCGGCGATCATCTCGTATCTGCGCGCGTAGACATCCTCCTGCGGCGCCGGCAACTCACCGCGGCGAACCTTACGATGCATCGCTGTGCCGTCCTCCACGATCAACGAGTAGGCGCTAACGTGATCAACTGGGGTTTCCAAAATGGCGTCTAGGGTTGCGCGTACATCGTCGTCCGTCTCGGTCGGGGTGCCGTAGATCATGTCCAGGTTGATGTGCTTAAAGCCGGCGTCGTGCGCCTCTTTGGCCGCCGCGACCGCGCGCCCCGGCGTATGCCGACGGTCCAGCACCTTGAGTACCGGCGTGGACGCCGACTGCATACCCAACGACACACGCGTAAAGCCGTTGTTCAGCAAGCCCTCGAAATACTGCGGGCTTGTAGACTCCGGGTTGGACTCCGTGGTGATCTCCGCACCAACGCTTAAGCCAAACGTGTTGCGCACCGCGTTGAGGATGCGTCCTAAGCCGTCTGCCCCCAACACACTCGGCGTACCTCCGCCAATAAACACCGTGTCCGCCGAACGCTGCACCGTTGAGGCCGCTAACGCAAGCTCGCGCTCCAACGCATCCAAATACGCAGCGTGGGACGTTTCCACCTCAGCCGGGGTATAGGTATTGAAATCGCAATACCCGCAACGACTCTCACAAAACGGGACATGCACATACACGCCAAAAGCATCCATGCGACACATTCTGCTACGTAACCCCTACTTCACCCAGACACGCACATAAAACGCCCCGGCGACAAAGGACTGACACGGATCCGCCAATCCGCGCCTTCACACACCGGGGCATGAGGCGAGAGTGTATCGGATAAATCCTTAGGCTAAATCCTTAGGCGCCGCGGCGGCGGCGTTTGGCGGCGACGCGGGCCACGATGGCGTCGATACGCGCGCGCTCTTCCAAAAACTCTGGCGGATTCAGGCCCCGCATCGTGCGGGCAAACGCCGGATGATCCTCAAACACGGTCTCAATCCAGCCGTCCACGGCTGCCTCCACAAGCGCGCCAGCACGCGCATACAGGTGCGGCAAGCTCACCGCACCCAGCTCACGCGCCACCATGTCCGTCTGCTCAAGCACAAACGCCACGACCTCTTCAAGGTGCTGCACCACCAAATCAGTGCGACCCGTCAAAGCGTCCTGCATCATCTGCACCGAATACGGCACTTTAAGCGGGAAGAGGTCGTCCAAGCCCGCAGCGTCGAGAAGCTCAGGCTCCGGGATCCGCTCCTCCGGATGCGCACTGGCGGACAGGTGGCCGGCGCGCATCCCCGACGTCAGCGCCTGGCGCAACCCGATCAGCTCGCCGACGATACGGCGGGCGTCCTGGCGGGCGTCATCCACAATTTCGCAGAACTCCGCCAAGCAGTCATCTGCTAGCTCACCGTCATAGTCAGCGATGGCCTCGGCGATGTGCTCAGCGTACTCAGCAACCTCATCACCGATGTTGTAAATCTCCTGAGTCAACTCACGATGGCGCAGCACAGCGGCCGATTTGTGCATCGTAAGCCTCCCAGGAAACAAACACGTGACAGTAACAGTCAGCGATGCTATTCCACTTCACGCGCACCGGCGTTAAGGCGCGCCGCTAACGCTGATACAGCTTGTCAATATCCTCCTGGAAACGCTGGAACACCACGTTGCGCTTCACCTTCATCGTCGGCGTCATCTCATCATTTTGCTCCGAGAGGTCACGGTCCAGGATGCGGAACTTCTTCACAGCCTCTGCTCGCGACACCGTCGCATTCGCCATGTTGATCGCATCCTGCACCTCAGCACGCAACGCCGCATCCTGCGCCAATTCGGACGCCTTCCGGTTCGCCGGAATGTTGCGGTTGGCCTTCCAGCGCTTCAGCTCCTCCTCATCCAAGGTGACAAGGACGCCGATGAACGGTTTGCCGTCCCCAACCAGCAGCGCATTGGAGATCAGCGGGTGCTGGCGGATGATATCCTCCAGCGGCGCCGGGGAGACGTTCTTGCCGCCAGCGGTAACAATCAGGTCCTTCTTGCGGCCCGTGATGGAGACAAACCCGTCCTCATCAACCTCACCCAGGTCACCGGTGTTGAACCAGCCGTCCGTGATCGCCTCTTCGGTGGCCTCCGGGTTCTGCCAGTAGCAGGAGAACACGCCGGGGCCCTGGAACTCGATCTCACCGTCATCATTGATGCGCACCGAGTAGCCATTGACCGGGCGGCCAACGGTGCCAATCTTGTTCGCATCCGCGTTGTTCACGCAGCACGCCGCACACGTCTCAGTCAGCCCGTAGCCCTCATAAATAGGCACACCCATGCCGCGGAAGAAGTGCGACAGATCCGAGCTCATCGCCGAACCACCCGTAATGGCGTACCAGACCGAGCCGCCCATGGCCTCCTTGATCTTGCCGTACACCAGCTTCTCGTACACCTTGACCTTGGCTTTTTGCATTCGCGACGGCCCCTCCGGCGTATCCAGCGCCTTCGAGTACTCAATCGCCGCCTTCTCCGCCTCTAAGAAGATGCGCTTGCCCACCGCCGAACCGTCAGCGGCCTTGTTGTAGGCACCTTCGCGTACCTTCTCAAACACGCGTGGCACGCCCACCACCAGGTTCGGCCGCACACGCTGCAGCTCCACCGTCAACGTTGATGTATCAGACCAGTGTGTCTGCGTCGCCCCCGAAATCGTCCACGCTGTAGACACCGCACGCGCCAACACGTGCGCCAACGGCAAAAACGTCACCATGCGCTGGCCCGGGTAAGACACCTTGCCAATCTCGTTTTCCAACAGTGCCCAGCACTGGTGCGCCCAGTTGCCATGTGTAATGGCCACGCCTTTCGGACGCCCCGTGGTCCCCGAGGTATACACAATGGACGCTAGGTCGTCGTGGGTGAGGGCTTGCCAGCGTGCGTCCACTAGCGAGGTGTCCACCGTGCGGCCCTCAAACTTGATGGTTTCCACACCTGCCGAGTTGAACTCGTACAAACGCTCCAGCTTGGAGTCCTTGTACACACCATCCGGCAAAAACGGTGTCATCAACTCAGTGTGATCACGCGTCTCACAAAACGCGATACGCGCCCCCGAATTCTCCAAAATCCACTGAATCTGAGGCGTCGAACTCGTCGGGTAAATCGGCACCGACGCCGCACCCGCCGCCCAGATCGCAAAATCCAACAACGCCCACTCATAGCGCGTCGAAGAAAAGATAGCCACACGATCCCCCGGCTCAATACCAGCCGCGATCAGCCCCTTCGCCACGTCATAGACCTCATCCCAGAAGTCCGCGGCGGTCACCGACACCCACTCATAGTTACGAGGGCGGGAAAACAGCACCAAATGCGGCTGCTGCGTGCACAAAGTAGCCAAACGGCTGATGCACGTTTCCTTCTCATTCAGGTGGAATCCAAGCTCTGTTGTGTACGTGTTCGACGGCATGGGGGCCACTTTAGCGTGTGCTGTGGCAGAATTACTGTTTGTGATGAACGGGGATTTGTTGCTCGAACTCGCCGCGGCCTACGGCTTCGGCACCACCTACCGCAATTCCAACGGGGAGGTCACCACACCCCCGAGGGAGTCTTTCATCAAGCTGTTGCGCGCCTTAGGGCTCCCGCTTGACGACGCACCGACGGACGAACAACTCCAATTCCACCTGGACGACCGCCACCTTGAGCTGGCGACACGCCCCCTGCCGCCAACCGTGGTAGCAACGCAAGGCGAGGAACGCCACTTCAACGTGCACGTCCACGAAGGCCACCCGGCGCACTGCTGGATCCAGCTCGAAGACGGCACCTCACGCGACGCGTATCAAGACGAAAACTGGTCTCAACCTGTGACCGGCGCCGACGGCATCGTGTGGGGCGAAGCCACCTTCCACATCCCCGGCGACCTGCCCGTGGGTTGGCACGAATTACACCTGGAGTCCGACAACTTCACCGACAGCTGCACGCTGATCATTACCCCGCGCACGCTGTCCACAAACGAGTCCTGCATCCAGGACCCCGTGTGGGGTGTCATGGCGCAGCTGTACTCCGTGCGCTCAGAACAATCCTGGGGCGTGGGCGACTTCGAAGACCTCGCACGCCTGGCCGAAGTCGTTGCCGCCGAAGGCGCGGACTACCTGCTGATCAACCCCGTCCACGCCGCGCAGCCCATTCCGCCTGTGGAGGACTCGCCGTACCTGCCCACCTCACGGCGCTTTGTTAACCCCATCTACATCTCCGTGGAGGCTGTGCCGGAGTATGGGCGGTTGGATGGGGAAACGTTGGCGTCGATAAGCAAGATGGCCCAACCGCTCAAAGCCATGAACCACTCAGCCGCACCGCTTAAACGCAACGAGGTCTTCGGCACCAAACTGCAAGTGCTGCGCGAACTGTTCTACCTGGCTGAGCAGGATCCGAAGCGCACCGACGACTTCGAGTTGTTCATGCTCGACGAAGGCGAAGGGCTTGCAGAATTCGCCCACTGGTGCGCGCAACAAGCCGTCACCGTCGCCAACGCACGCCACGACGGCGCCGAATACCTCGGCGAAACCACACGCTTCTACATGTGGCTGCAGTTCATTGCTGACGAGCAGCGTCGCATCGCCCAAGAACGCGCCATCGCCGCCGGCATGCGCCTCGGCATCATGACCGACCTGGCGGTGGGCATCCACCCCGACGGCGCCGACGCCCACACACTTGCAGACGTTCTGGTTGCCGACGCCTCCGTAGGCGCCCCACCAGACCAATACTCTCAACTCGGCCAAGACTGGTCCCAGCCACCATGGAACCCGCAGGCGCTCGCCGAAGCCGGCTACGCGCCATGGCGCGACCTGCTGCGCACCGTGCTGCGCCACTCCGGCGGCATCCGCGTCGACCACGTGCTTGGCCTGTTCCGCCTGTTCTGGATCCCCCGCATGGATACCCCCGCCGACGGCGTCTACATGAACTACGACTACGAAGCCATGGTGGGCATCCTCACGCTCGAAGCGCAGCGCGCCGGCGCGGTGGTTGTGGGCGAAGACCTGGGCACCTTCGAGCCGTGGGTGCAGGACGTGCTGCGTGACAAGGGCATCCTTGGCACCACCGTCCTGTGGTTCGAATCCACCCCGTGGAACGGTGCGCCGCTGCCCTCGGATCAGTACCGCAACCTGTCTTTAACCGCCGTGGGCACGCACGACCTGCCGCCAACCGCCGGCTACATCCAGGGCGCGCACAACGAGCTGCGCCACAAACTCGGCCTCGTGCACGAGACGTTAGAGGAGCTCAACGCTAACGATGCGGTATGGATCTCCCAGGTGCTTGCCGCCGTGCAGGCCGAGGGCGCATTCGACGGCACCCCGCTAGCCAAGGTCAACTTCCTGGACAAAGACTTGGGCCAGTACGGCGACGTCGACTCAGTGGACTCAGTGCTGGTCGGCCTGACGCGGTTTGTCGCCTCCACCCCATCCGCCATGACCTGCACGAACCTGGTGGATATGGTTGGAGACGTCCGCATCCAAAACCAGCCGGGCACCAACCACGAGCAGTACTCCAACTGGTGCATTCCGCTTTGCGACGCGAGGCGCAACCCCCTTACCATCGAAGACCTCCCCACCCTGGAACTCTTCAAGCGCGTCGCCGAAGCGTCGCAGCGCAAGCGCTAAAGCGCGCTGATCGCGGCGGCGACGACGCACATCGCGATCAGAAACCACATCACCTGGCTAACGCGAGACTTGGGGAAGCGCCGCTTCGACGGGCGCTTCCCCAGTTCATCTGCCGGGGTTTCAGGCGTGGTGTTTTGCGGATTCGACAGATTCGACATGGCAGTAACGCTACTCCCCTTGGCCGTGGACGTCCGAACCCGCGAGCCCGCGGCGGGTCAGGAGTGGGCGGACGTCTTTGTCGCGGCCTCGGAACGCACGGTATGCCTCCGTGTAGTCTCGGGCGGCACCGCGCGACAGGATAGTGTCGCGGAACGCCTGGCCGGTTTCGCGGTTGATGCCGCGCTCCTCAACCAGCTGGTAGCCATCAGCGTCCAGAGCCTCGGCCCACAGGTAGGAGTAGTAGCCCGCCGAATACCCGCCGGCGAAGACGTGGTTGAACCAGGTGGAACGGTAGCGCGGTTCGAGACCTTCGATGTCTAGGCCGACCTCTCGAAGCGCCTGGGCTTCAAATTCGGCGATGTCCACATCATTCGCGGGTGGGGTTTCCAGGCTGTGCCACGCAAGGTCGATGGCTGCGGCCGCTAAGTATTCGGCGGTGGCGAAACCTTGGCCGAACTGTCGGGAAGCGCGCACCGCTTCGAGCAGTTCGTCGGGGATCACGTCTCCGGTGTCCACGTGGCGTGCGTAGTTGCGCACGATCTCCGGGGCAAACGCGTAGTTCTCGTTGATTTGGGAGGGGAACTCAACCCAGTCACGAGGCACATTCGTGCCGCTGAGCGTTGGGTAACGCACGTTGGACAGCAGACCGTGCAGTGCGTGGCCGAATTCGTGGAAGATGGTGGTGACCTCGTCCACGCTGAGCAGATTGTCGGTGATGCTCATAACGTTGACCACCACCGGCTTCGTATCCAGCAGCGTGGACTGTTCCACAAACGAGCTCATCCAGGCACCGCCGCGCTTGGTTTTGCGGGCGAAATAGTCTGTTAAAAGCAGGCCGATGCCGGTGCCGTCGGCGTCTTTCACTTCCCACACGTCCACGTCGTCCCGGTAGCCGCGCAGATCCTCGCGCTTGGTCACAGTGATGCCGTAGAGGAGGTTGGCGGCGTAAAACGCGCCGTCTACAAGCACCTGCTCAAGCGGGAAGTACTTGCGCAACTCGGCGTCATCCACGTCCAGCTCCTCTTCACGGCGCCGCGCCTGGTAGTACGGCCAATCCGCCCCATCCACCTCAAAGCCAGCGAGCTCGGAGGCGAGTTTGCGCTCAGCTTCCGCGTTCGCCGCAGCCGCCGGGGCAAGGTCCGCAACCAGCGCGCGGGCAGCCTGCGCGGTTTCAGCGGTTTCCTCCGCAATCACGTAATCAGCGTGGCTGGCGAACCCGAGCAGGTTCGCACGCTCCAAGCGCAACTGCACAGTTTCGGCGATGATCGCCGGGTTGGTTTCGGCTCCGCGTTGGCGGGAAGCGGCGAACAGGTGGCGTCGAGAAGCAGGAAGCTCCAGGTCAGCCTGCAACGACTGAGTGGTGGGCAGCTCGATGGGCACCACGTAACACTCGCCATCGCGATAGGCCTCGCGCTGCGACTCGCTCAGCCCCGCCAGCTCCTCCGCGCTGAACTCCACAGCAAGGCGTTTCGTGTCGGCGAGCAGGTTGCGCCCGAAACGCTCCGACAGCTCCGCCAGGCGCTGGTTGATCTCCTGCAGACGAGTCTTGCCCTGCGCATCAAGCGTGGCGCCACGGCGCTGGAAGCGGCGCATCAACAGGTCATGCAGGCGCTGCGACTCCTCACCAGCCGGCACCTCAACCGCCTCCAGGCGGCGGTAGAGCTCCTCATTTTGGTAGATGGAGTCTAGGTGGGCGGACAGCTTCGGCACAATGTCATCTGCAACCGCGTCGAAAGCCTCGTTGCCGTCGGTGCCTTGCAGATTGAAGAACCAGGCGGTGACGCGCTCAAGCTCGCGGCCGGAGCGCTCCAGGGCCTCGACGGTGTTTTCCCAAGTCGGGGTGGGTTCAGTGGTGATGGTGGTGATTTCTTCGGCGTGGCGCCGCAACGCTTCGGTGAACGCGGGCTGCACGTCATCGAGCGTGATGGCGGCAAAGTCCGGCAGACCGTAGGGCAGGTTCGATGGGTGCAACAACGGGTTGTCAGTCATGGCACCCGATCCTACTTGGAATGCAACTTAGACTGGACCGTCATGGACGTCACCATCACCTGCCCCGCAGGCACAATCACCGGCACCGCAACCGCAACCACCCGCGAGTTCCACTCCATCCCCTACTCGCATATCGACGCCCCCTTCGACCCACCCCTGCCCGCCTCCGAGGGGCAGATTATCGACGCCACCACGCCGCACCCGGACACCATCGCGCTCAGCATCACCACCCCGGCGTCAGCCCGTGCCCTCGACGACTACCCCGTGATGGTCTATCTGCATGGCGGCCGCTTCGAAGAAGGCAACCACTGCGAGACCACCTCGCGGCCAGAGGCGTTTGCGAGCCAGGGGGTCGTGCAGGTGCGGGTGGGGTATCGTCGAAAATTTCCCGGGTTGCTCCCCTTCCCCGGTGATGCGTCGTTCCGAGCTGTGGAGGACTGCCAGGAGGCGCTGCGGTGGGTGCAGCGCAACATCGAGCACTTCGGCGGTGACCCAACCAACGTCACCTTGGTCGGGCACTCAGCAGGCGCGGCGCTGGCGCTCTGGTTGGCGCGCCGCGACCACTTCCAGGGAGCGTTCCGGCGCGTGCTGGCGCTGTCTCCCGCGTTTCCGCGAACTCCGTTTGCAAAGCGCAAGTGGGCGGCGCGCGGGGCAATTGGCAAGCCGCTGACACGCCAGGTGCTCAACGCATACGCCGGGCGCCGACCGGACGCTATCGAACGCGCCTACCAGCGCTTCCGCACCCAGTACTTCCACGACGTTGCGCTTGGCCCCGCACCGTTCAATCCTGCAGAACTTGCCGAGGTCCCAATCGTGGTCACCTCCACCCGCGAGGAGTTCCACCACTCCGGCGAGGGGTTCAACGCGTTCGGTGCCACGTTTATCCGCTGCTTCGGCCGCTTATTCGGCGCCAAAGGCGACGCAGCCCGGCGCGCCTACATCAATGCGGCACGAGCCACGGATCCTGATGCATTGGCGGGCAGGTTCTTATCGGATGCGCTGATCCGCCGCTGGGTCGATACCGCCTGCGAGCATGGCCCTGCCGATATCCGCCAAATCGAGTTCTGCGCCAACACCCCACTTGGCCACAGTTGTGAGCTGGATGCGCTCTTTGGGGAGCCTGGAACCCACATCGGCCAGGTCATCTACAACTACATCCGCAGCGGCCACGCTGACTGGCCCACCTACCTCCCCGGCCGAAGGGTTCTGCGCGCCTCGCTGAGCTCGGACACGACGTCGGTCGTGGAGGATCCGTTAGGCGGCGTGCGTACGGCGTTCAATGAGTAACTAACGCCCTGCGCGTTCCAGCACGGCGCGCAGCCGCGGATCCGCCAGCTCTTCAACCAGCCACGGCGAGAACGCGAACGGGGTTGCGTCCGCCGCGCGAACAACATCTGCCGGATCCGCCCAGTGCCACGCATCCACCTCGTCTGGGTTCGGGTCCAATGCCTCATGGCCCGGCGCCAAGCGTGCTGAGTAGACCGGGCAGATCTCGTACTCCACGATGCCGGAAGAATCCACCGCACGGTAACGAAACTCGGGCAGCACCGGGGTTACGTCCAGCACGGCACCGGCCGGTAGGCGCAGCTCCTCTACAGAGCGACGCAAGATAGCCGCCGGCACGTCCTCGCCGGGGCCGGGATGGCCGCAAAAGGAGTTCGTCCACACCCCGGGCCACGTTTTCTTCCCCAGTGCGCGCCGTGTGAGCAGCAGCTGGCCGTCCTCGTTGAACAGCCAGCAGGAAAAGGCGAGGTGCAGCGGGGTGTCACCGGTGTGGACTTCGGCCTTGTCCGCGGTTCCGATCGGGGATCCGCTGTCACTGAGCAGGGTTACTTCTTCGCGCATTAGTTATTCAGATTCCCTTGGAACGTGACGTTGCCGATGGTGAACTGCGCGTCCCACAGGTTGCCCGTGGACACGTTGAACGCGTACTTGGCGTTCACCGTCGCACCAGGACCAAGTGGCAGGTCAAGACCAACTATGTCTACGCCAGCCGCATCCGCGGTCAGCGTCTCAGCGGTGCGCATCTCCCCACCGCCGGCGTTGTACTTCAGCGTGGGTTTCAACGCGTTTACAGGCATCGGCGCATCCGACTCATTGGTCACCGCAACCACGACCACGGTGCCGCCGCCCGGAGCGTAGCTAGATCCCTGCCATTTGTACGACAAGTCCATGGCGGGATCCTTGACGCGCTCGCCGTTGATCTCCGTACTTGGCACGGGCTCAACCTCAGAGCTTGCGAAGGTCTCCGCAGGTCGCCCGATCGTGCTGGTGGGGGTGACGGCCTCCGGGTCAACGTCGTTTTCTCCGGGGGCAGTGCAGGCGGCAAGCGGCAGCAGCAGGCTGAAAACCGCAAGTTTTCGGCGGTGGGACATGTAGGCGACGCTCCAAAATCCATCGTTGTGAGTTTGCAGGCAATCCTACAGCCCGGGCTAGTGTGGACCATCATGCAGCCGATCATCCGCGTTCTGCGCAGCGCCTCAACGCTTTGGCCGTTCTATCTTGCGGTGGTGGTGGTTTCTTCTGCCGTTGCGGGGTTGAGTTTGCTCAGTCCGTTTTGGCTCCGTGAGGCCACGGACACGATTGTGGACGGCGGCGCGGTCCGCACCGTCGTGTGGCTGGCGGTGGGGTTGTTCGCCGCGGAGGCAGGCGCGACGCTGTTGCGAAACGTGGCTGGCTACCTCGGGGATGTGATGGTGGCGCGTATTCGCCAGGTGTTGTCTACGCGCTATTTTGCAAAGCTTCTGGCACTGCCACAGTCGTATTTTGACGGCCAGGTCACGGGCACGATCATCGCGCGGCTGGATCGTTCGATTGCGAACGTCACGCAGTTTATCCAGTCCTTTACTAATACCTTCTTGCCAATGCTGCTTCAGGTGGTGGCCATTTTGGGCATCACTGCCTACTACTACTGGCCGCTGACGGTGCTTTTGGCGTTGCTGTTTCCGTTGTATACGTGGTTGACTGCGCTCACGTCGAAACGCTGGCAGGTGTTTGAGCAGGAAAAGAACGCCAACATCGATGAGGGCAACGGCCGTTTCGCCGAGGTTGTGGGCCAGGTGAAGGTGACCAAGTCGTATGGCGCTGAGGTGCGTGAGCTGGAGAGCTTCGGCCGCCACTACACCAATACGGTGGAGATTACGCGTCCGCAGTCGCGCTGGTGGCATTCGATGGACACGGCACGCGGCGTGGCCATGAACCTGATCTTCCTGGGCATTTATCTGATTGTGTTCACGCGGACGCTGAACGGCTTTTTCACTATCGGTGAGATGGTGATGCTGATTCAGATGGTGACTATGGCGCGTCAGCCGGTGATCATGATGAGTTGGATTGTGGATTCGGCGCAGCGGGCGATTGCGGGTTCGCGCGACTACTTCAAGGTGATGGATGAGCCGGTGGAGCCGACTGCGAACCACCAGCTGGTTCCGGCCACTGAGGCTTCCGACATGCCGGAGGTGACACGCACCCAGCAGACCCCACTGCCGGTGCGTGAGCCGGTGGTTGCGTTTGATCAGGTTACTTTCGCCTACACGCCTGGGGAGCCTGTGCTTCACGACGTCACGTTTTCCGCCCACAAAGGCGAAAAAATCGCCCTGGTTGGCGAGTCTGGTGGGGGCAAGTCCACAATTGTCAACCTGCTTTTGGGCTTGTATCCGGTAACTCAGGGTCGCCTTGAGGTATGCGGTGAAGAGCTGGGCGAGTTGGACGTGGAGAAGCTGCGCGCCACAACCGGTGTGGTGTTTCAGGAGGCTGCGCTGTTTTCGGGCTCTGTGTTTGAAAACATTGCGTACGGCAAGCCGGAGGCCACGCTGGAGGAGGTTGTGGCGGTGGCAAAGCGTGCCAACGCGCACGGCTTCATCATGAAGTTCACCGACGGCTACGACACGGTGATTGGTGAGCGCGGTTTGCGTCTGTCCGGCGGACAGCGCCAGCGTGTGGCGGTGGCGCGCGCCATGTTGAAGGATGCGCCGATTCTGATTCTGGACGAGGCGACCTCCGCCTTAGACACCAAGGCGGAGCGCGCCGTGCAGGCTGGGTTGGACGAGTTGATGGAAGGCCGCACCACCATCATGATTGCGCACCGCTTGTCCACCATTGCGGGTGTAGACACGATCATCACGCTTCGTAACGGCCGCATCGACGAAATCGGCTCGCCTGCTGAGTTGGCGGTCTCCGGAGGTATTTATTCGGAGCTGTTGAAGCTGACTGCGTCCTCGTCTGCGGAGGATCGTAGGAGGTTGAGGGCGTTTGGGTTTGCGTCGGAAAGCATGAGCCCCGATGAGGATGAGGACGAAGACGTCTAAGGCGCGCTAGCGTAGGGCGCATGCAGTTTCTGGACCTGGATACTTTAAGGGCCCGCGGCACCCGCAAATGGACCGTCTACGGCGATGACGTTATCCCCATGTTCATCGCGGAAAGCGACTTCCCCACCGCACCTGCGGTCAAAGATGCGATTGTTCAGGCCTGTGAGCGCGAGATGTTTGGGTACACACCGGCGCCGGACGCGCATCGTTTGGGGCAAGCGGTGTCGGATTTCTACGCGTCGCGCTACGGCTGGCGCCCGGAGCCTGCGCGCGTATTCCCGGTGGCGGACGTAGTGCGCGGCGTGCTGCTGGCCATCGAGCACTTCACGCAAGGCCCGGTGATTGTGCCGGTGCCAGCGTATTTCCCGTTCCTGGACATTGCTGATGCCGCCGGGCGCGAGCGTATCAACGTTGCAAGCACCCCGGGCCTGGATCTGGCAGAGATCGAGGAGGCGTTTACGCAGGGCGCGGGCAGCATCATTGTGACCAACCCGTACAACCCGGGCGGCTGGATTTTCAGCGAGGCTGAGCTGGAGGCCATTTGTGATGTGGCGCGCCGCTACGGCGGGCGCGTGATTGTAGATGAGATCCACGCCCCGCTTGTGCTGGATGGTCAGCACGTGTGCGCGGCGGCGAACAACCCGGATGTGTGCATTACGGTGACGGCGACTTCGAAGGCGTGGAACGTCGCGGGACTGAAGTGCGCGCAGATGATGTTCTCCAACGATGAAGACGTGGCCATTTGGCAGCGCATCAACCCAGTACTGAAGGACGGTGTGGGCACGCTTGGGATCGCCGCTGCGGAGGCGTGCTACGACCACGGCCGTGAGTTCCTCGATGAGGAGGTGGCGCAGCTGAAGGCCAACCGCGATTGGCTTGTCACCCACCTGCCGGAGGCGGTGCCGGGCATTACGTTCGAGGTTCCGGCCGCGACGTATCTGATGTTCCTGGATTTCAGCGACACGGAACTCGACGATCCGCGCCCAGCCGCCTGGCTGCTGGAGCATGCAAAGGTGGCCATGAATGAGGGCGCGGATTTCGGCCCTGGCGGTGAGCACAAGGCGCGGATGAACTTTGCTACCAGCCCGGAGATTTTGCGGCAGGCCGTCGAGCTCATCGCCCAGGCCATCCGGCTACGCTGACTGGCTATGGAGCAAACCCCTCAGGCAACTGATTTTCTTACGCCTACCCCTGCTGAGCAGCCGTGGCAGCGTCCGGACCCGGAGTGGTACAAGGATTCCGTGTTTTATGAGGTGCTTGTGCGCGCCTTTTATGACCCGGACGGTTCGGGTTCCGGCACGCTGAAGGGTTTAGAGGAAAAGCTGGATTACCTGCAGTGGTTGGGTGTGGATTGTCTGTGGATCCCGCCGTTTTATGATTCGCCTCTGCGCGACGGCGGATATGACATCCGGGACTTCCGCAAGGTGCTGCCGGAGTTTGGCACGGTTGAGGACTTTGTTTCACTTATCGACGCCGCACATAAACGCGGCATCCGCATCATCACGGACTTCCCGATTAATCACACTTCCGATTCGCACGCGTGGTTCCAAGCCTCGCGTACGGACCCGGATGGTGCCTACGGCGATTACTACGTGTGGACAGATGACCCGGAAAAGTACGCAGGCACCCGCATCATCTTCATTGATACGGAGGAGTCCAACTGGACGTTTGACCCGGTGCGCAAGCAGTACTTCTGGCACCGTTTCTTCTCGCACCAGCCGGATTTGAACTACGACAATCCGCGCGTACAAGAAGAGATTCTGGACGTGATTCGCTTCTGGCTGGATCTGGGTATGGATGGTATCCGCCTGGATGCTATTCCGTATTTGTTTGAGCGCGAGGGCACCTCGAGTGAGAACCTGCCGGAGACGCACCAGTTCATCAAACGCGTACGCAGGATGTTTGATGAGGAGTACCCGGGCCGCTTCTTGCTGGCTGAGGCGAATCAGCTGCCGCATGAGGTAGTGGAGTACTTCGGTGAGGGTACCCACGGCAAGGGCGATGAGTGCCAGATGGCGTTCCACTTCCCTGTCATGCCGCGCATCTTTATGGGGCTGCACATGGAAAACGCGCAGCCAATCATTGACATTTTGCGCCAGACCCCAGCGATCCCGGAGTCCGCGCAGTGGGGCATTTTCCTGCGCAACCATGATGAGCTGACGCTTGAAATGGTCACTGAGGAAGAGCGCGAGTACATGTACAAGCACTACGCGTTTGATCCGCGGATGCGCGCCAATGTGGGTATCCGTCGCCGCCTGGCACCGCTGTTGGGTGGGCATCGTGATCGTTTGCAGCTCGCCCACGCGTTGTTGCTGTCGCTGCCGGGTTCGCCGTTTATGTACTACGGCGATGAGATTGGCATGGGCGACAACATCTGGCTCTACGACCGCGACGGGGTACGTACCCCGATGCAGTGGTCGAATGACCGCAACGGCGGTTTTTCCTCCGCCGACCCGGAGCGTCTCTACCTGCCGCCAGTGCGCAATGACCAGTATGGATACCACATTGTGAACGCGGAGAGCCAGATGAAGCAGGAGAATTCCCTGCTGCATTGGGTGCGCACGTTGGTGCATGTGCGCAAGCAGTACAAAGCGTTCGGCCGCGGCTCCTACATTGAGGTTGAGCACGGTAACGAGCAGGTGCTGGCGTTTATCCGCGAGTACACGGATGAGACGGGCCGCACGGAGCGTATTTTGTGCGTGCACAATATGTCCTCGCGCCCGCAGCCTGTGGAGATGGAGCTTGCGCAATACAACGGCATTGTGCCGCGTGAGCTGTCAGGCAGCGTGGAGTTCCCGGCGATTGGTGAGTTGCCGTGGCTTGTCACACTCGCGCCGCACGGTTTCTTCTGGTTCGATATTTCAGCATGATCGATATCACCAAGGAGCGGTTTTTTGGGTCGAAGGCGGGTCGGGTGGTTGGCGGGGGCGTCGATAAGCATAAAGCCCTCGGCTCTTATACCTGGGAGATTGTGACCCTGGATTTGGGCACTCACCGTGAGTGCTATCAGCTGCTTCACGACGGCACACGCGACATCCTCGCCACCACCTACGGTGCGCAAACGTACGTGGAGCACATGGCGCAGCTTGGGCAGGTGCACGGGCAGCTGCGCGGGGGTGATGTGCGTCCGATGGGTGCGGAGCAATCCAACACCAACCTGATTGTTGGCAACACGATTGTGAAGGTCTTTCGCAAGCTGGAAGACGGACTGAACCCGGACGTGGAGCTCTTAAGCCGCATTGAGAACAAGCACGTGGCGAAGGTGACGGGCTACGTCACGCTGGATGGCCGCACGCTTGCGATGCAGCAGGAGCTGGTTGGCGGCACCGACGGCTTTGTGCTGGCTACCGCAGGGTCACTGGGTGCTGTGGATGCGCGTGCGTTGGGTGAGGCGATTGGCAGTGTGCACGCGTCGTTGGCGTCGGAGTTTGGTGTGGAAAAGCGTGCTGGTTCGGCCATTCGCGCGCAGCTTGATGCCAACCTGGATGCGTATCTGGAGCGCGCGTCGGTGTTGCGTGAGTTCGAGCCGGGCCTGCGGGCGTTGTATGCCGCGCTAGGCACCCAGGATGTGGACGTGCAGCGCGTGCATGGGGATCTGCATTTGGGCCAGACGCTTTACGACGCCCCGTTGTGGCACCTCATCGACTTCGAAGGGGAACCGGCGCGCCCGTTGGCGGAGCGTCGTAGGAAAGACGTGGCTTTGCGAGATGTCGCCGGCATGGTGCGCTCGTTTGGCTACGCGCGTGCCGTGGGTGAGCTTTCGCAATCGTGGGAATCTGAGATGCGTGATGGGTTGCTGGCCGGCTATGGGAAGTTAGACCAGGCGTTACTGGCGGCGTATGTTGCGGATAAGGCCGCCTACGAGGTGGTGTATGAGGCCAACAACCGCCCGGATTGGGTGGACATTCCGCTGACTGCGATCACACAGTTACTGTCCACCTAGTGGAATCTATTTCCCAAATTACTCCTTGGAGTGTACTGTGAGCCGCATCCTATGCATCACAGCTAACTCCTAGGAGGCAATTATGGGCTCAATCGCAGTCACGCGGAGCGGGTCTGGAAAGACCATCGCGATCACCTCGCTCGCGCTCTTTTCCATGTTCTTTGGCGCGGGCAACCTGATCTTCCCGCCGATGCTTGCCGTTCAGGCGGGCGACAACTTCTGGCCCGCAATTTTAGGCTTCCTCGGCACCGGTGCCCTCCTGCCGGTGCTCGCTGTGATTGCTATTGCGCTCTCGGGTGCTTCCGTACGCGACCTGTCCCAGCGCGCCGGCACCGTCTTCGGCGTCCTGTTCCCCATTCTGGCGTACCTGTCCATCGGTGCGTTCTACGCGTTGCCGCGTACCGGCGCGGTATCAATGGAGACCGCCATCACCCCACTGTTTGGCATTGAGGGTACAGCCGCGTCCGCAGTGTTCAACCTGCTGTTCTTCGGCGCCGCCCTGGCCCTGGCATGGAACCCCTCCACCATCATGGACAAGCTGGGCAAATTCTTGGTTCCGGCTCTGGTGATCCTGCTGATCGTTATGATCGTCGGCTCGCTGTTCCGCTGGGACGCCGAGCCGAGCACCCCCGGCGAGCAGTACGCAGACGGCGCGTTTACCGCTGGCCTGCTCGAGGGCTACCTGACCATGGACTCCATCGCCGCCTTGGCGTTTTCCATCGTGATCATCTCCACCCTGCGCATGAAGGGTTTTTCTGAAGGTGGCGAGATTGTCCGCGGCACCATCATCGCTGGCTTTGGCGCTGGCCTCATGTTGGCACTGGTCTACCTGGGCCTGGGCGGCATCGGCCGTGTTATCCCGACCGGCGGCGAGTACGACAACGGCGCGGGCCTTTTGGCAGATGCCGCGAACCTGACCATGGGTACCGCGGGCCAGATCATCTTCTCTTTGGTCGTGCTCCTTGCCTGCCTGACCACTGCGGTTGGTCTAATCACCGCTACTGGTGAGTACTTCTCCGAGCAGTTCCCCGGCAGCTACAAGGTGTGGGCGGTCTTCTTCACTATTTGGTCCATCGTGTTTGCTACCCAGGGCCTGAGCTTCATCATGGGCGTTGCCGCCCCGGTGATCGGCTTCCTGTACCCGCCGGCGATTGCACTGATCTTTGTCACCCTGGTTGAGCCTGCGTTCCGCAGCCGCACCCGCTTCACGTGGGCAATGTTTTTGCCGATCTGGGTTGCTGTGATCTGGTCCGCTATCGAGACCTTCATCGCCCAGGAGTGGGCTGCCGACGCCCTGCGACCTCTGGTGAACTGGGCGCCACTGGCCGCAGAAGGCTTGGGCTGGGTCCTGCCAGTTGTAGTAGCGTTTGTCATCGGCCTGATCATTGACTTTGCTAAGCCAAAGCCGCCGATGGTGGTTGGAACCAACGAGGCTGTCGACGGTGAGGTGGTTACCACGTAGCCTCGGGGCTATGAGTACCCCCCTTTCCTTAATTGATTTTTGCACCCGATACCCCGGCGAGTCCGTGGGCAAGGCGATAGAGCGATCTGTCACCTTCGCCCAAGAAGCGGAAGCGCTGGGGTTTTCGCGTATCTGGTACTCCGAGCACCACAACATGACGCGGATCATCTCTTCTGCGCCAGCTGTACTGATCGCGCACGTAGGTGCCAAGACGGAGAAAATCCGACTCGGCGCCGGCGGCGTGATGCTGCCCAACCATTCGCCCTATGTGATCGCGGAGCAGTTCGGCATGCTTGCAGAGATGTATCCGCAGCGCATTGACCTTGGCCTGGGCCGCGCCCCAGGTACAGACCAGCAGACGTTAGGCCAGGCACTGCGTCGTGACCCACGCGCGGCCGAGAACTTCCCGCAGGATGTGCTGGAGCTGCAGGCGTGGATGTCCAACCAGTCGCCCATGCCTGGGGTTGTGGCCATGCCGGGCGCAAGCACGAACGTGCCGATCTACATCCTTGGCTCTTCCATGTTCGGCGCCTCGTTGGCGGCGAAGCTGGGCTTGCCGTATTCCTTTGCTTCCCACTTCGCCCCGCAGCACTTAGAGCAAGCGACTACCTACTACCGGGAAAACTACGAGCCCTCCGAGCGCTACCCGGAGCCCTACTGCATCGCTGCGGTCAACGTGATCGCCTCCGAGAGCATGGAAGATGCGGACAGGCAAGAAAAACTTGTTCATAAAGAACGTGTTCGCGCCTTTGTAGGCCGCCGCGGTACCCCCCTTTCGGATGATCAGCTGGAGCAAATTATTCATTCCTATCAGGGGCGCCAAATTACGGATATGTTGCGCTACACCGCAAAAGGTACAGGCACCGAGGTGCGGGAATACCTGCAATGTTTTAGAGAGCACGCGAAGGCAGATGAGCTGATGATTTCCGTACAGGCACCTACGTTTGAAGAAACTGTCCATACTATGGGCATTGTTGCAACATCAATGCAATAGTATTCTTCACACACCAAATGGTTTGACCTGGAAAGAGGTAAGGCGTGACTGAATCCGTCCCCAATACCCCCTTACGGCGGCCGCAGCAGCACCAAGAAATCGCTAGCTACCTGCGCGACGAGATTTTCGCAGGCCGTATCCCGGTTGGTAAGTCGCTGCCGTCTGAGGCTGAGCTGTGTGAACAATTTGCTACCTCGCGGGGGCCAGTGCGTCAGGCTGTGGCCACGCTGCGTAGTGAGGGGTTGATTTCCTCGGGTCGGGGACGTCGTTCAATCGTCTTATCCAACACGCGCACGGAATCGTTTGAGGAAGTGCTGTGTACCGCTAGCCGCGTGGCGCAAATGGGCAAGATCCCGGGCCAGGTTTTGCAGGAGTTTGGCCTCCACCAGGCAAACGACCATATTGCAGAAGCGCTGTGGCTCAATGACACCAAGACGGTGGTAACGCTGCGCCGCATTCGCACCGCCAACGATCACCCGGTGGTGGTGGAGGAGATTTACTTCTCACCCTCTGTCTCCTCGACGGTGTTGAGCGTGGATCCGAACGCGGAATCGTTCCACCGCGAGCTGATGCGCAATGGTGTGAACTACAACAATATTTCGCGCAAGGCTCGTGTCACTCCTGCTACCGAGGAGCAGGCTGAGGCGTTGCAGTTGCCGGTAGGCGCGCCATTGCTTGAGATTGAGTTGCGTGCGTTTACGCACACGGGTGCTCCGGTGGAGTATTCGGTGCAGCGTTACAGCACGGAGCAGTTGACCTTCGGGTTAAATATTGTGCGCGGTCATTCCTCACCGTTGTGGATTGAGCTAGAACCAGAGCAGATCGGCTGATGCGGGGCGCTCGGATCGCCGGCGCGTTGACTGCGGTTGGGGTGTTGCTTGCTGGATGTGGGGCGTCCACGCCGGCAAGCAACATGCTGACTGTGGCAGCTTCCGCACCGCCAGCAAGTTTGGATTTCACTACGGTTGGCGGTGCTGCGGCGCCGCAGGCGTTGGTTGGCAATGTGTATGAGACGCTCGTGCGTATCGACGCAACGGGCACCCCACAGCCCAACCTAGCCACATCCTGGGACGTCAGTGATGACGGCACGGTGTACACGTTCCATCTGAAAGAGGGCGTGACCTTTTCTGACGGATCACCGTTTACTGCGCATGATGCGGTGTTTTCCATCAATTATGTGAAAAACGAGTGGACCAACGGGCTGAAGGCCCAGATGGATCCCGTTGCAGAGGCACTCGCTCTTGATAGCGCTACGCTGCAAGTCACCCTCTCGGCACCCAGCGAACCCTGGCTCTGGTCCATGGCCACGTTGACGGGCGCGATGATGTGTGAGGACTCGATTCCTCGCCTTGCAACCGACCCGTTGGGCACCGGCCCGTATACGGTGGCGCGGTTTGATGAGGGCACGGCGATTACGTTTAAGGCGCGCGATGAAAAACGCAGGGATGCGCAAATCCGCTACTTCGCTGATGCGGCAAGCTCCGTTAACGCGCTGCGCGCCGGTGATGTGGATGTGGTGTGGGCGATGCAGGCGCCACAGCTTTTGGATGCACTGCCGGACGACATCGGCGTGCAGGTGGGCACCACCAACGGCGAGGTGCTGCTCAGTATGAACAACAACGCCGCTCCTTTTGATGATCCGGATGTTCGCCGCGCTGTGGCCTACGCCATCGACCGTGATGCGCTCAACCAGGTGGTGTACAACGGCCTGGCCACCGACACCGGTGGCGCCCCTGTCCCGCCAACGGATCCGTGGTTTAGCAACCGCAACTACTACCCCTTCGACCCGGACAAGGCCCGCGAGCTGCTTGCCGGCCGCACACCCGAGATCACGATCACGGTGCCATCGCTGCCCTATGCGCAGACGGCGGCGGAACTGATTTTCTCGCAGCTGCGTGACGTTGGTTTTGTAGTCAACCTCGAAACCGTCGAGTTCCCGGCGGTGTGGTTGTCCAAGGTGTTGAAGGGGGCGGATTATCAGGCGTCGATTATCGCGCACGTTGAGCCGCGCGATATCCCGAACCTGTTTGGCAACCCGGACTACTACCTGGGCTACGACAACGAACACGCCCGCGAGCTGATCACCGCAGGTGATGTGGAAAGCATGCGCTTGGCCGTGGACCAGATCATGGATGACGCCGGAGCCTTGACCTTGGTCAACGCCCCCAACATTGTGCTCACCCGCCCGGGCATTAGCGGGGTAGATCCGAACGTGGTGACAGATTCCCTGCCCCTGGCAGACATCGAGGTGGAGGAATGAGAAACGGCTTTACCCGAGGCGTTGCCCGCTTTGTCGCGCTCATGGTCGCGGCAAGCGTGATTATTTTCGTGCTTCTGCGCGCAGTGCCGGGCGACCCGGCGCGCATCGCCCTTGGCGTTACTGCCACCGAGGAAGCAGTTGCGGAGCTAGCCACGCGCCTGGGCACGGACCGCCCCTTGGTTGTCCAGTACTTCGACTGGGTCACAAACATGCTCACGGGCAACTTCGGCATCTCGATGTCCTCGGGGCGCGAGATTACTAGCACCATCTGGGAGCGCGCCGGGGTATCCCTGACACTGACCATCCTTGCCATGCTGCTGGCGATCATCACCGCAGTTCCCCTGGGCATCCACTTGGCGCGTACACCAAACGCGGTGCTCTCCGGGCTCACCCAGGTGGGCATTGCGGTGCCCTCGTTCCTCGTCGGCATCCTGGCGGTCAGCGCGTTCTCCGTGCGGCTCGGTTGGCTGCCCGCCGGCGGCTGGGGCACCCCCGCCCACGCCGTGTTGCCAGTGTTTTCGCTGGCCTTAGTGCAGTCGGCGATTCTGACCCGCTACGTGCGCTCGGCTGTGGCAGAAGAGATGGGCAAGGATTATGTGCGTACGGGAAGGAGCCAGGGGGCGTCGATAAGCGAAGTGCTCTATCGTTCCGTTTTGCGCAACGCCGCACTGCCCGTGCTGACCGTGACGGGCCTGCAACTGTCCACCATGATCGTCGGCGCCGTGGTGGTTGAGCGCGTGTTTGCGGTGCCTGGGTTAGGGTCGCTGCTGCTGGATTCCGTGGGCAACCGCGACCTGACCACCGTGCAAACCGTGATGATGCTGCTGGTGGCGTTCACGCTGGTTATCAACCTGATCGTTGACCTTCTGTACGCCGCCATTGACCCAAGGAGCCGTCGATGAAACGCACCGCAGGGTTTGTCATTGTCGGCCTGATGATTGTGCTTGGGCTGTTGTCGTTGGTCTGGACGCCCTACGACCCGCTGCAAGCCGACCCGTTGGTACGCCTGCAGGGATCCAGCCTCCAGCACCTCATGGGCACCGACGAGCTGGGCCGCGACGTACTGTCGCGCATCATGTCCGGGGCGCGCCTGACCATGGCCGTAGTTGTAGGGGCGGTGGCCATCTCCGCGCTCGTGGGTATTCCGCTAGGGATCTGGGCGGGCATGCACACACGTGCCGGGCGCGTAGTTATGGGCGCAAACGACCTGCTGCTGGCCTTCCCCGCGCTGCTTTTGGCGATTGTGTTTACCGCCGTGTTCGGCGCGTCGGTCTGGATCGTGGTGCTGGCCATCGGCATCGCCGGTATCCCTGGCTTTGTACGCGTGGCTCGCGTGGGCACGCTGCAGGTGCTCAGCCAAGACTACATTTTGGCCGCCCGCATGGCGCGGGTGCCTGGTCCCGTGATTGCGTGGCGGCATGTGTTGCCGAATATCGCACACCTGCTGATCACTCAGGCGACAGTGGCTGCGGCCCTTGCCATCTTGGCCGAGGCAGGCTTGTCGTTTCTTGGCCTGGGTGCGCCAGCCCCGTTCGCTTCTTGGGGACGGATGCTGCAAGCCTCGCAGCCGTACCTGGCTACCGCATGGCATTTGGCACTGTGGCCCGGTTTGACAATTGTGTTGACGGTGTTGGGATTGAATGTGATTGGGGGTTCGCGTGATCGTCGTTAAGGATCTGCGCATTGAGGGCATCCTGCATGGAATTTCCTTCGAGCTGGTGCGCGGCGAGCGTCTCGGCATCATCGGCGAGTCCGGCTCCGGCAAGTCACTGACCGCCCTTGCCATCATGGGGCTGACCGACCTGCCGGTTTCGGGCTCCATCACTATCGACGACACACAGATGGTCTCCACCCCCGACCGCGTGCGTCGGCGCGTTCGCGGTGCCACGGTGGGCATGGTGTTCCAAGAGCCGATGACGGCGCTTGACCCGCTGACAAAGGTGGGCAAACTCGTGCCGCGCGAGCTGCTGCTCGAAGTTGGTGTGGACCGCCCCGAGGCATACCCGCACCAGCTGTCCGGCGGCCAGCGCCAGCGCGTACTGATCGCGCTTGCGCTGAAGCAAAACCCGGACTTTCTGATTTGCGACGAACCCACTACCGCCCTCGACGCCACCACCCAAGCCCAAATCCTCGACCTGATTGACCGGCTGGTGCGTGAGCGCGACATGGGCCTGATCTTCATCTCGCACGATCTGGCTGTGGTACGCCGGATGACTACGCGTCAGCTGGTGTTTCGCGGCGGCGAAATCGTCGCGGGCGACTCCGAGTACGCGCAGACGCTGGCAGCTGCGGCGAAACCCGGCGCACCCGCCTCGCCTACCGTGCTGGGTGAGCCAGTCATTGAGCTGCGTGACGTGTCGCTGCGCCGCGGCAACACGCAGGCACTTGACGGTGTGACACTGACAGTTCACGACGGTGAGCGCCTCGGCATCGTCGGCGGCTCCGGCTTCGGCAAAACCACGCTCATCCACACGATCGCAGGGTTGTTGAAGCCGGATTCCGGCACCGTACACACACGCGGACGGATGCAGATGGTCTTCCAGGACCCGTATTCCTCGCTGAATCCGCGCATGAAGGTGCGCGACTCCATCCGTGAAGCCGGAGTGGATGCGGCGCGCGCCGAGGAAGTGCTCAACGCCGTTGACCTGGCGGGTACTGGCGATCGCCTGCCGCGGGAGTTCTCCGGCGGCCAGCGCCAGCGCATCTCAATTGCGCGCGCCGCCGCCCCACGTCCCGACGTGCTGCTGGCAGATGAGCCGGTCTCCGCGCTGGACGTGTCGCTGCGTGCGCAGGTGCTTTCGCTGATTAGCTCCACCGTGAACACCAACACCCTCATCTTCATCACCCACGACCTTGCTGTGGTTCGTGAAATCTGCCCGCGCCTCGCCGTGATGCAGGCGGGTCGGATTGTGGAGCACGGCAACACCGAGGAGATCTGGGCGAACCCGCAACACGAATACACCCGTGAGCTGATTCGTTCCGTCATTACAGGCTAGGGCGCGGCCGATCACGCGTAGTCTCGTGGCTATGAATCACCCGCAGATCACCGTTGTTGGCTCCATTAACGCGGACTTGACGGTTAACGTCGCGCGTCACCCGAACCCGGGCGAAACCCTCCTCGGCTCAGGCGGTGGCGTGACTGCCGGTGGCAAGGGCGCAAACCAGGCCGTGGCTGCGGCTCGCCTCGGCGCACGCGTGGCACTCGTCGGCGCGGTCGGTACGGACGCGAACGCCCAGCCCGCGACTGCCCTGCTTCGCCAGGCCAACGTGGACCTCACCCACGTCGAAACCATCACCAACAACGTCACCGGCCTTGCCGTGATCACCGTCTCGGAGGACGGGGAGAACACGATTATCGTGGTGCCGGGGGCGAATGCTGGGGTGGATGCTGCGGGCGTGGAGAAGCATAGGGCCCCTGTGGAGGCTGCTGAGCTGGTGCTGTTGCAAGGCGAGATCCCCGCGGACGGGTTTGCGCGTGCCGTGGAGCTGGCGCGCGGACGTGTGGCGGTAAACCTGGCGCCGGTTGTGGACGTGCCGCGCGAGGCCCTGCTGAAGGCGGACCCGCTGATGGCCAACGAACACGAGGCCGGCTTGATCCTGGAGCAACTGGGCCTCAGTGGTGACGGCGAACCCGAGGAGCTTGCGAAACGCCTGGTGGGGGCTGGTTTCCCCTCCGTCGTACTGACCTTGGGTGCGCAAGGCGCGCTGGTTGCGGACGCCCAGGGGCTGCGCCCCGTGCCCACCCCAGCAGTCAACGCGGTCGACACTGTTGGCGCAGGCGACGCCTTTGCGGGCGCGCTGTGCTACCGGCTTGTAGAGGGCGACTGTCTGGATGACGCCGCCGCCTTTGCCGCACGCGTTGGCGCGTTTGCCGTGACCAAGCCCGGCGCGCAACCGTCCTACCCCACGCAGGCGGACGAGCTGCCTACCTGTTGACGTAGAGCATCAGCGACGCATCCAGCACGTGCTCTTCCACCCGCTCAAACTGGGCAGCAAGGGTGTCAAATTCCTGGAGTTCGCTGGCGCTTAACTGCACTTGCTCGCGGGGAACCGGTGTCTGCATGCGCTCATTGTATCGCGTTACCATTGCGGCATGGTTTTAGTCAGACACCTCCCCCACCCGACTGGTGACCTGCTGTTTTCCTCCTGCGTTGGCGCGGCCCATGGCGGCATGCCTGTGGTTGCTCCGTGGTTTGCCACCACATTGGGTACGCAGATGCATGGTTGGGCGGAATCTCTGCCGTGGCATGACGGGGTGCTTTCGCACGAAGGCTTGCGCCTCACATTTACCGTCGAGGACCTCACGTTTAGATTGTCGTGCCGCAACGAGTCTGACACTGTGCGCCGCGTGCAGCTTGCGCTGCACCCGTATTGGGCGGTGGACACGGAAAGCGCCGCCGTGCGCGGTGTGGATGGTGCGCAGTATTTCGACAAAGCGGACGGCCAGCTCAAGCGTTTTCGCGGCGATGTCACCTTCGGTCAGGAAGTTGATTACGTCTTTGCTACCACCTCGGAGCTTTTGCTTGCCGACGCTTGCCGCACCCTCACCCTCACCCCCACCGGCACCGATCACGCGGTGGTGTGGAACCCCGGCCCGGTGGAATGCGCGAACGCCCCAGGGCTTGGTGATGAAGAGTGGCGGCAATTTGTCTGCGTCGAACCCGCGTTGCTGGGCCCCGAGCGCGACGGCGTTGACCTACGTCCTGGCCAGAACGTAGAAATCGGCCTTAGGGTGCAGGTATGAGTTTTCACCTGATTGCTCGGCCCCGCAACGGTTGGCTGGCGTTGGCGGAGCTGGCGCTTTTGGTCGCTTTGTTTGTGGGCGTGCAATTTCTGATCGTGCTGGCTGCCGGGCTGATCAGCCCGGAGCTGTTCATTGAGTTTGCTAACGCGGACGCCGCTGGGCCAAACGACGTATTCATCATCGCGCTTTCCATCGTCGCGCCGTTTGTGGCGGCGTGGATGGCGCAGCGCAATCCGGCTGGGCTGGTGTCGGTGGCCAACCGGGTGCGGTGGCGCTACGTCGGTGTGGCCGCGGCGGTGGCGGTGCCGGTATACGGGGTGCTTCTGCTTATCGACGGCTTATCCGGCGGGTGGACCGTGACAACCTCAACGCTTGTCTTAGTTGTTGCGATGGTTCTGGTGGTGCCTGTCCAGGCGGCAACCGAAGAGTTTGTGTTTCGCGCCGCCATCCCCCAGATTGTGGGCAACTGGCTGCGCCCCGCGTGGGTTGCCTACGGGGCGGGTGTGCTGCCCTTTGTGTTTTTGCACATTTATAACGTCATCGGGCTTGTAGACATCTTCGTCTTCGCTCTCTGCGCCGCGTACCTGACGTGGCGTTCCAACGGCATCGAGCAAGCCGTGGTGTTGCACGCCGCAAGTAACACGTTTGTGTTCATCACCCAGGCGCTTCGCCCCGACCTTGTGGTGTCTACTGACATATCGTGGGGCGAAACCGTACTCAGCGCCGGGTTGACGGTGGGTGTTACGGCTGGCATCGCGTTGCTCAGCCGCGCAAAGCTACGTGCCGCCTCGGCGCCAGTTGCGGCGCCGAAACTGGCGCCGCAACTGGCGCTAGTCCAGCATGGTGAATAGGCCCTTGGCTACTTCGGCGCCGTGGGCCCAGATGCCGTCGTGAAGCCATTCGTCGTGAATCCACAGCTTCAGGTTGCCCACCTTCTCGGCCGATGTGATCGATAGCTCAAACGGCAGGTACACGTCCTGGGGGTACAAAATCGCCGCCACCGGCACGGTGTTGCCTGAAACATCCACGGACTGCGCTGCCAGATCATCCATGCGGTGCACCTCATCGACTGCTTCGTAGAACGGCTGCAGCGCTGGGTCCTCCTTGAAGTGCGTGGTGAAAAACTGGTTGCCCAAAAACGTCAGGTCCGCGAACTCCTCACGGTAGATGCGCTCGCCAGACCAGTTGATCGCGTGTCCGGGACGTGCCATCACGCTCTCATGAATCACGGCCCACAGCGGCATCGTTTCTAGTGAGATGATGCTGCCGAGCTGCCCGAGGAAATCCCCACGCAGCCGCTTCTGCCCCTTATAGGTGGTAAACGGGGACTCAAACAGGTTGGCAAGAGCTGCGAAATCGCCCTCCTCACCAATCAGCACACCCGAGGTGCGCATGCGTGTGGAGGACAACCGCTCCCCCGTCGGCATAAACTCCTCATGCGTATCCACGTGACGGGCGATGTCCTCAACGCGCTGCTGCATCCACGGCACGGCGCTAAAAAGCTTGTGTTGGCGCTCCCGCAACAACCGGAACTCGGCGCGGTGGAACGCGTCCACATCCATCTCCGGCTCCGGTACGCAACCCGCCAAATGGGCGCGGCGCACCCCGTGCGGGTAATACGCCAGGTAGGCACCGGCGCACGCCGCACCGAAGGAATTGCCCAACAGGTCCCACTGCTCAATGCCAAGGTGGATGCGAAGCGCCTCCGCATCCGCCGCGACATCCGGCGGACGAAGATGCGACAACAAGTGCGCATTAATGCGCTCCGGCGTGGTTTTGTCGACTTTGGTGGACAGGCCGGTGCCGCGTTCGTCGATAAGCAAAATGCGATACCGCTGCAACGCCTCCGGGATCCACCCCATCACCGTGCGCGGGCCGGGCTTGCCGGGGCCACCCTGGAAATAGATCAGGTACGGCAGCGACGCGTCCCTAAACAACTCACGCGCAAACACCGTGATCTCACCCGCGGAAGGATTCGCGCGGTCAATGGGGACGGTGATGGTGTGTTCACGCTGCTGCACGCCAGGAAAATAAACAGTTGAGCTCATAGGTATCCTCCCAGGTATGCAATTGCACTCGTCGAATGATGTCGGGCACGACTTCTACGTGCCGGAAGACTTTAAGGCCTCGATCCTACCCGAGTGGCGCCTGGCGGTTTTCTCCATCATCATGCCCATCCCGCGCGCGGCTGGGCTGGCGACATTCGGCGAACCGTTTGACTTCGCCACCGCCGAAGGCTGGCGCTACGGCAGAGACAAGGGCGTGCGCACCGTGGAAAACCCGCAGTGGGATCACAATCTCGGCGTGTTCCGTAAGCCGAAGCCCCGCCACGGCTACTACGGCGACCCCATCGTCGAAGGCGGACGGCCCTTCTACAACGATGCGCGCACACGCTTTGTGGACCCGCTGGACAAGGCCACGGGTGCGGCGTCGGTGGATGTGGACGTGGAGTTTGCATCCAACTGGAGCCATGCGGAACGCAAAGAAGTGCTGTGGCATAAGGACGCGATAGAACTTGCCAAACAGCGCGCCGAGCAGCGCGACGCACCCGCGAAAGTGCGCGAAGTGACAATTGCGGATACCGGGTGGGACCCCACGATCAGCGCTCACCACTTCGTATTCCCGCCGGTGCGCAACGAGACGTTCTACGAGCTGGTTAATTACGACGAGCAGCGTCCCTGGGAAGATCAAATCCGCGGCGAGCGAAACAGCCACGGTACCGCCACGCTGCGGCTGCTGTCCGCTGAGGTCATGCAGTTCCATGACTTGAACCTGACCGATGTGGCACCTGATGAGCCCCAGCCGGCGCACGTGTTCAGTGACTTTCTGATCCTGAACGTGGCCGCGGAGAACATCTCGAATGCAACGCTTGGGTTTTTGTCGGCCACGCTGCACACACCGCGCAACTCCTCGCAGTTCTACGAGCATGACAACTTCTACGAGGAAAGCCCGCCGCAGCTCTACGCCCTGACCAAGTTCACCAACCTGGCTGTGGCGCGTATTGATACGGCGCTGGGCAGGGACCGTTCGATGCGCATCGGCTCCGACGGCAACCTGGTGGCCACCGCCGCGCCGGTGGGGATGCAGGAGGAAACGTTTACACTGCCGGCGTCCCAACGCGTGGTGTTTGCCATCCCGAACCCGGCGCGCCCCGACACGGTAAAAAAGACGCTTGGTGAGGGCAACAACGGGTCTGTCCCCGACGACATCGAAGCACCCCTTGCGCTGCGAGACGACGCCGAAAGCACCTGGGCCTGGCACGAACAATGGGCCTGGCAGATCCTCACCGGTGCGGACTCATACCCGGAATCCGTGCCCGCCCAAACGCCTGCTGCGTTACGACGCTTCCTGGCAGCCAAACTCTCCTCCTGGACCGTGTTTACCTCCGACAACGGGATAGGCATGGTGCGCACCAAGTCCGCAAGCCGCGAGGGAATGCGCTATTGGTCCATGGCGGGGTCACGCTTTGTGGATTTGGTGATGCTGCAGATGCGCGCCCAAGCGGGTGAAGCGCACCTGCGCAAATCGTTGAAGATTGTCGGCGAGAAAAGCGCGGCGAACAACGGCACCGCGGAAAAAGACATGCACCAACGGGAGCTACGCGCGGACTTAGAGCGCCTGGAGAAGCTGCAGCTGGATCACATCGAGATCCGCGACAAACTCTGGTTCCGCTCCGTGCCGGGGCGTGACATTGACACCCGCGTGCTCAAAGGGCTGCAGGAGGCCACCAATTTTGACCAGTTACGTGATGATTTCGACTCCAAGGTCAAGTCACGTCAAAACGTCATCCGCACCCAGTTTGAGCAGCTTTCGAGTGCGATTGCAGACGAAGAGTCCAAGCGCGCCGAAGCCATGAACCTGGTGCTTGGCTTTGTCGCCGCGGCCATTGGTGCGCCGGACTGGGCGCAGGCCGCCGGCTGGACTGGCCCGTGGGGCAACCTGGGCATGGCGGCGATTATCTTCGTGCTGATGTTCGCCGTGGTGTGGGTGGTGCAGCGCCTCTTTGCGTGGAAGCGCGGCGGCGCGCGTTAGGCGCTACTCCTCGTCGGTGGACAGCGCTGCCACGAATGCTTCCTGCGGCACCGTCACAGACCCGATGGACTTCATGCGCTTCTTACCGGCCTTCTGCTTCTCCAGCAGCTTGCGCTTGCGCGAGATGTCGCCGCCGTAGCACTTCGACAGCACGTCTTTACGCAGGGCGCGGATGTTTTCGCGCGCGATGATCTTGGAGCCAATCGCAGCCTGCACAGGCACTTCGAACTGCTGGCGCGGGATGAGCTCTTTGAGCTTCTTGGTCATCTTATTGCCGTACCACTGGGCGGAGTCCTTGTGCACGATGGCGCTGAACGCGTCCACCGGCTCGCCCTGCAGTAGGATGTCTACCTTCACTAGGTCGCCCAGCTGCTCGCCGGCTTCCTCGTAGTTCAGGGAGGCATACCCCTTGGTGCGGGACTTCAACATGTCGAAGAAGTCGAAGATGATCTCACCCAGCGGCATGATGTAGCGCAGCTCTACGCGGTCCTCGGAGAGGTATTCCATGTTCTTCATTTGGCCACGCTTGGACTGGCACAGTTCCATCGTGGTGCCCACGAACTCCTGGGGCACGATGATGGTCATGTTCACGATCGGCTCGTAGACCTCGTCGATCTTGCCGCCGGGCCAGTCCGAGGGGTTGTGGACAACCTGCTCGGTGCCGTCCTCACGGATCACGCGGTACGTCACCGACGGTGCGGTGGAGATCAGGTCCAGGTCAAACTCGCGCTCCAGGCGGTCGCGGGTGATCTCCATGTGGAGCAGGCCCAGGAAGCCACAGCGGAAACCGAAGCCCAGGGCGACGGAGGTTTCGGGTTCCCAGGTCAGCGAGGCGTCGTTAAGCTGGAGCTTCTCCAAAGATTCGCGCAGCGCCGGGAAGTCTTCCTGGCTGACCGGAAACAGGCCGGAGTACACCATCGGCATGACTTCCTCGAAGCCTTCAAGCGGCTCTGATGCACCCTTGGACGCCCATGTAACGGTGTCACCCACGCGTGTCTCACGCACGTCTTTCACACCCGTGATGAGGTAGCCCACCTCGCCGGGACCGAGGCCCTTCGTTTTCTTCATGGTTGGCGACACCACGCCGATTTCCAGGATTTCCAGATTGGTGCCGGTGTTCATCATCTGCACCTGCTGGTTGGGCAGCAGTTTGCCGTCCATCATGCGCACGTAGGTGACTACGCCGCGGTAGGTGTCGTAGACCGAGTCGAAGATCAGGGCACGAGCCGGCGCGTCAGCACCCAGCTCCTCGCCGCCTGCGCTTCGTGACGACGGCGGCGGGACCAGCTCCACCACCTTATCCAGAAGCTCCGGCACGCCCTCACCGGTCTTGCCGGAAACGCGCAGCACCTCATCGGTTTCGCAGCCGATAATGTTGGCGATCTCCAGCGCGTATTTCTCCGGGTCCGCTGCCGGCAGGTCAATCTTGTTCAGCACCGGGATGATCTCAAGATCATTGTCCATAGCCATGTACAGGTTGGCTAGGGTTTGGGCTTCGATGCCCTGCGCGGCGTCCACAAGCAAGATAGCTCCCTCGCACGCATCGAGCGAGCGGGAAACCTCATAGGAAAAGTCCACGTGACCAGGGGTGTCAATCATCTGCAGCACGAACTGCTCACCATCGGCGGTAGTCCAAGGCAGACGAACGTTCTGCGCCTTAATGGTGATGCCGCGCTCACGCTCAATGTCCATGTTGTCCAGGTACTGATCACGCATCTCACGCGCATCCACCACGTTGGACAGCTGCAAAATGCGGTCCGCCAACGTGGATTTACCGTGGTCAATGTGAGCAATGATGCAGAAGTTGCGGATTTTGGACGGGTCAGTAAACGTCTCTTCCGCATAATTCTTCTTCAAGGCAGCCATAACCCCAGGATTCTACCGGGGCACACGCAAATGAGAAACACCGGTGAAAACTGCTTGTGTGTACCTGCCAAAGAACCTAGAGTTGCCTTCAAGAAAGGAGGCGGCCATGCGCAGGTTGTTGAAACGCAAACGCGCAGGCTCGCTTGACCGTGGCTTGGCACTGCTCAATGAGCGTCTGGCCAGCCCCGCCGTTCGCCGCGGCAAGGACTTGGCGGCGCGCGTACAGGTGAAATCCACGGCGAAAATCCCCCGCAACATCTACTACGCGCCCGACATGGACGGCAGCGCCGAACCCGGCGAGGTGGTGTGGCTAACCGTGCCGTCACAACCTCCGAGTGAGCGCTCCATGCTGGTTGTGGGCCGCGACCGCCACGACGTGCTGGGGCTTTTGATCTCGCCTGAGAAGGACCATGCGCAAGACTCGCGCTGGCTGGGCATCGGCTGCGGCAGCTGGGATAGCTCAGGCGAGCCGTGCTGGGTGCGCCTGGATAAGACGCTGTGCGTGCCGGAAAGTGACGTGCATCGTCGCGGCGCAACACTGCCCGCGCTGCGCTTCGAGCGGGTGGCTAACCGGCTGCGCGACCACTTTGACTGGGGATAGCATTTGGTAACCGCCTGGGTGTGCTGCTATTTTTGAGTGGTTGCCCAAAACAGGGCGAATGTGTGTAACGCGGGCAGGACCTTGGGTCCGCGTTTTCGACATCATCGATACCACTAGCAAGAGGTGCAAACATGGCTAACATCAAGCAGCAGCAGAAGCGCGTGCTGACCAACGAGAAGCGTCGCGTTCGTAACAAGTCCATCCGCTCCGCCACCCGTACGGAGATCCGCAAGTTCCGCGAGGCCGTGGCCTCCGGCGACAAGGCTGCTGCTGAGGCACAGCTGCGCGTGGCTTCCCGCAAGCTGGACAAGGCTGTGACCAAGGGCGTGTTCCACCGCAACAGCGCTGCGAACAAGAAGTCCAACATGGCTCGCGCCTTCAACAAGATGGAAGGCTAAACCCTTCCCGCTTGTTTTACGCCCCCGTGGTCTTTTCTTAACCGCAGGGGCGTTTTGCTTTGCGACGCCACCCGCGCCCGCCCAATCAGGCAAGCCCAGTTAGGCAAGCTCAGCGATACGGCGTACGGCGTCTTCGATGGCAAACTCCGGGTCTCCGCCTTGGCCTTTTACGGTGGCGTCCAAGTCCGCGACGATGATCACCGCTTCAGAGATCGCGTCCCCGCTCCACTGCCGTGCGGTTTGCATGGCGCGTTTGACACCGTAGGGCGGCATACCTAGTTCGCGTGCGAGCTGCTCAGGGTTGCCGCGGATGCCGTAGAGCTTGGCGATGTCGCCAACCTTGTAGGCGAGTGCTGCCGCGATGGAAACGGGGCTGGTGCCCAGTTGCAGGGCACGCCTGGTGGATGCCAGCGCGCGGTCGGCGCGCCCGGCCAAGGCTTGTTCGGCGATGTCAAAGCCGGCGACTTCCGCAACACCCGTGTAGTACTCGCGTACTGCGGCGACGGTGATCTCACCCTCGGTGTCGGCGACCAGTTGGCTCACAGCACTGGCAAGTTCACGAAGGTCAGAGCCGACAGACTCTAACAGTGCGGCAACAACATCTGGGGTGGGGCGCACGCCGTGGCGTTTGAATTCGGTGGTGAGCCAGCTTTGACGGTCCCGGTCACGCAAGGGGGCCACACTATGCACCTGGGCGAGCTTGGCCAGCTTAGAGGCGTACGCTTTCTGGCGCCCACCGCCGGTGTGCTGCACGATTATGGTCACCCCGGGGGCCACGTCCACGCAGGCGCGCAGGAGTGCCTCGACGGGTTCTTTGCCGGCGAGTTCGGTTTTCTCCACCACTAGCACGCGGTCCTCGGCAAATAGGGAGGGGCTGGTGGCCTGGGCGAGTTCGCTTGCGGTGACGTCGGATCCGCGCAGGGTGGTCACTTCCGCCTGCGGACCGGCGTCCGCGATGATCTCCTTGGTGGCGCGCTGGGCGAGGAACTCGTCTTCGCCTAAAACCAGGTGCACGGGGTTTTGCATGCGCTCCATTCTAGGGTGCGTGGTTACTGGGAGCGTGAGGCGTCCGTACGCAAGGTAACTGGGCCGTCCCGGTTGGGAAACACAACGGGGATGCCGTGGGCGGTTTTGGTGCCGCGCGTGGTGGGCGGTCCACTCTCCAACACCACAACGAGCTGCGTGCCGGGCGGGACGGGTTCCACATCCGCGCGTGTGTCCACCACGTGGGCAACAAGCTGGCTTTGGTCCACCACGGGTGCACGCGGGGGTTCAAGGTTGCTCACGCACAGCGCGACTGCGGCCAGCGCCACCGTCACCCGCGGCCTCCCCGATAGAAAGCCGTAGATGATCCAGCCGTACCCCACAATCGCGGTCAATGGGCCGATGGCGGCGGTGGCAAAGGGCAGTCCGGATCCCACCATCGCCACCTTGTTCACCCACCACGTAAACGGCTGAACAACGAAAAGCAGCGGCACCTCCAACCCGCCGGGCAGCAAGGCAAGCACGGCGGCACACAGACCAAGGATGGTCACCGGGGCCGTGGCGGGCGCGACTAAAGTGTTGGCAAGCGTGGACACCAACGACACTTTCCCGGCCATGATAGAGACGATCGGCATGGTCACCACATCTGCCGCGATAGCCACGGACAGCGCGCGGACCACAATGTCTGGCCAGCGGGTAAACGCAAGCGCGCGGTACAGCAAGGGCGACAGCGCCACGATGCCGGCGGTTGCGGCCACGGACAAGGCGAACCCGTAATGCACCGCCAAATCCGTGTCCACCAACACCAGGCCGATCACCGCAAGGCACAGCACGTGCATGGGTTCTGCGCGCGTGGAGGTCAACACCGCCACCATGCCCACCAGTCCGGTGACGGAGGCACGAAGCACGCTCGGCTCCGGGCCCACAAGGGCCGCGAACACCAATAGCGCGGCACCCGCGGCGACCAAACGCCAATGCAGCGAAAGGCCCAACAGCGTGGTTAGTACGATCGCCGCGGTGGTCACAATGGCCACGTTGCTGCCGGAGACCGCAGACAAGTGCGACAGCCCAGTATCTATGTAGGCCTGCTGCTCGAGTGGGGATTGCAAGGAGGTATCTCCAAGCACCATCCCCGGGATCAACCCCTGGGAGCTCGACCCCACCGTATGCAGAACCGATGCGGCGAACGTTTCGCGTACGTGCTGCGCGAACGCCGCAAACCCGCTGGGGGCTTCCACTACTTCAAGCGTGCCGTTGAACACGTACGGGTTGACCCCAACAAGCGTGCTCTCCCCCACCGTGCCGTGGGCGGCAACCACCGTCCCGGCAACCACGCCCTCGGGCATGTCGCGCGAAAACACCGCCAGCGTCGAGGGATGCTCGGGCACCACAACGCGCGTCAGCCACGTGTCGCTTGCCAAAAGCCTCGGTTGCCCGGAGACAGTCGCCACCACGGTGTCGCCGAAACTCCAGGCGTTTGCGACGCGGCGGCGGACCAACGCCACAACCAGAGACGCCATACCCAACCCACCAACCAACACCGCCTGCCCAATTTCGCGCCCCATCACACACGCCATCACCAACGCCACCACCACGCACGCGGCCGCAATCGGCCCCTGCCACAGGCACACCAGCGCCGCCAGCCACACAGCCCCCGCCGCGGGTATAAGCCGAAGCTCACTCACAACGTGATCTGCCCTTCCAACGCCGCAAATTTCGCCGGCCCAATGCCCTTGACCTCAATCAATGCCTCAGGCGTGGCAAAGGGCCCGTTGGCCTCCCGGTGCGCCACAATCGCGTTGGCAGTCGCCGGCCCCACCCCGTCCAGACTGGTCAGCTGCTCAGCCGTCGCGGTATTAATCGAGATCAGGCCTCCCGCCTCCACCCCGGAAACCATGGGCGGCTGATCCGGGGTGGAGGGTTGGACGAGGATCTGTTGGGCGTCGACAAGCAGCTGCGCCTGATTGAGCACCAGAAGATCCGCACTCTCCTTAGGCACGGCAGCCGCCAGCGCATCGGCCACACGCGCGCCGGGGGCAAGGGTGACCAGCCCGGGGTGTTCAACCTCCCCCACCACAGAGACCACAATCTCGGCAGGCTCCGGCGGGGTTTCCCAGGGAGGCTCAGGTGCGGGTGGGCGGGTAAAAGCCCAGGCGCCGACGAGCCCCATGCTTATCGACGCCACCGCCACCGCCTGGCCCCGCCCCACCGCAAACCTGGGCGCAGGGTACTCCACGGCAAGTGCATCTTCCTCACCCGTTGGGCGGGTGAGCTCTTTAATCCTGTCTTTGATGTTCATACCCGGCAGCGTAAACACGCCGCGTCAAAGGCAACAGGGTACGCAAACCGGGCTGTGGATAACCCGTGAAGTTATCCACAGAAAACGCTGCTTATTGAAAATGCAGGTGCTGTTATCGGTAACGAACCTGGTCTACGAATACGCCAAAGGCGTCCGAGACCTGATTGTCCCACTGCGAAGGCAGCAAATAATAACGCCCATGATTACCCCCGTTATGGTCCGCCGAACCCTGCAGCGTCTGCACTGACAAATCACACACACCATCCAACGGCAGACAGTAATTCACACGGTTATGGGTGCCAGCTGCGGAACGGGTATTAAACGGCAACCAGCCCAACATGCCACCCGCGCCCCCGTTTGCCACACCAACCGTAGCCGGATCCCCCGCAGCCGTCGTGGGGTTACCAAAATACACCGACCCCGCCAACTGGCCCCGGCGCGCCAGGGAACGCTCATGCTCAAGCAGCACCATCGCGCCCTGTGAAAAACCACTCAAAATATAGGACGGCCGGCAGCCGGTCGCCGCCTCATAATCATGAATCTGCCGCATGACACCGGACCGTCCCGTCTGCACCGAGGCAGTGAACTCATCCGCCGCACCCCGCGCCATGCGCAACACCGGCACCGCGTACTCAAGACCAATCAGCAACGCCTGCATGACCGTAGCTGGGGTAGGCACCGTGGGCACCGAGTACTGCGGGTACGCCGCCGGATAGTAGTGCGGCTCTAGCCCGAGGACCTCGACGTCTTTCATCAACGAGACACCGTTATGGGTAGCGCGGTAGCGGTTTTCCGCATGCCGTAAAAACGCCCGGATGGTTTCACCCTCCCAACCGTTTGACACCCAGGGAGCCTCGGAAGAATAGCTCGTGCGGTAGATCTGGCTGTTTTGCCCAGACCCACGGGCGGCAATCACCGCCACAGCCGGACAGCGGTGCTGGGCGTTAGCCGGGGCCAACGGGACAAGCAACGTAACACTCAGAGCAGCAACTAGCGTGGCAACAACAACACGCGCACGGGAGGAAAAAGACAACACGCGCCATATCATAAGCCATTAGCGCTTAAAATGCCCTACGCGAACACCACCGAAAGGCCAACCGCACCCTTGCCTGTGTGGGTGGCTAACACGTCCACCATCGGCTCTACAAGCACCTGGGAATGCTGCGGCAGGACTTCTTCAAGCATGAGCGCAAACTGCTCGGCGGCGTCGGCACAATCCGCGTGTTGGACGGCGGCGAAGACGGGTTCGCCGTCGGCGCGCTCCAAAACGAGCTCTGCAAGACGCGCAAACGCTTTGGTCTGGGTGCGGGTTTTCGCTGCGAGCTCAAACTTGCCGTCGTGCATCCGCAGGATCGGTTTGGTGGCAAGCAGCGTCGCTGACAGCGCGGTGCCGGTGGACAGACGCCCGGACTTGCGCAGGCCTTCCACCTGCTGCAGGTACAGCCAGGTCTCGGCGCGCTTGAGGGTGTTTACGGCCATCTCCTCGCACTGCTCAAGCGTGCCGCCCTCACGCGCAACCGTGGCCGCCGCCATCGCTGCTGCGCCGATGGCCATGCCGACGGTATCGGTATCCACCACGCGAACCGTGCCCGAGAATACACCCGAGGCCGTCACCGCCGCAGACCAGGTTGAGGACATGGTCTTGGTCAGGTGTAGTGCCACCACGCCTTCGTCCCCACCGCGCTCCAGCTGGCGGGCGTAGCACGCGGTCAGCTCAAGCGCGGTCAGCCCCGAGGTGGAGCTTTCGCCCTCGGCGTCTTCCATCACGTGCATCTCTACAACCGTGATGCCTAGCTCTTCAGCGATCTCGGCAGGCAGGCCGGCGGCAGAATCGACGACTACACGCACCGTCATAAAGCATCCGGCCCCTGGTTCCAGGCCTCCAGATACCACTGCACCTCACCGGGATCTTGTGCCCCGTAGCGCGGCATGGCCACCAACTGGGAGGTATGCGTATTACCCAACCCCTTCAGCAGCGGGTACTGCTGCTCAGCAAAGCCCAGCAGGCTGGAAGTCAGAGCGGAAATCGTGCCGCCGTGCGCCACCAGCAGCACCGCAGCGTCATCCCAGTCGGTGTAGGAATCCATCAGCTCATCAACAACCGGACGCGCACGCTTCGCCACATCCAAACGGCTCTCGCCCTCCGGCGGTGCCCAAGCAGCGTTATTGCGCCAGTGCGCGCGGATCGTGGCGTCCGCACCGTCAACCTCCGCATGCGTTTTGCCTTGCCATTGGCCGAGGTAGGTTTCGCGCAACCGGGCGTCCTCAGTAAAGACAAGCCCCAGCTCCCGCGCCACAATCTCCGCAGTCCGGCGGGCGCGCGACAGATCCGAGCTGACAATCTTGCCAATGCCAAACCCACGCAGTCCCTCGGCAGCGCGAAGCGCCTGCTCCTCACCCAGCACGGACAGGGTGGTGTCCAGATGGCCCTGCATCCGCCGGGTGGCGTTGTAGTCAGTCTGCCCGTGGCGCAGCAGAATCAGTCGACGTTTCACTAGTACTCGTCAGCGTCCGGGCCTTCGCCGGCCAGCGGCAGGTCCTCCAGGGTTGCCGCCTCGCGCACCCCGGCGTCATCCGCGAACACACCTGGGCGCTGGTACGGCTCAAGACCCTCAACCGCGATCACCGGGCAGTCCGAATACAGGCGATCAAGGCCGTAAAACTCACGCTCCGCCTCACGCTGCACGTGCACCACGAAGTTGCCGTAATCCAAAAGCACCCAGCGGAATTCACGGTTTCCTTCACGACGCTTCGGCTCCAACCCAGCCGCCGTCAACTCGGTCTCCACTTCCTCCACTATGGACGCCACCTGACGCTCCGTCTCAGCGGAAACAACCACGAAAATGTCCGTAATGGCCATGACGTTCGACACATCAATCACGGCAATGTTGGCGCCCAGTTTTTCATCGGCGGCACGCGCCGCGATGGAGGCTTGTTCAATCGAAATTTGCGCAGCAGTCAAAAATACGTTCCTTCACGGTTTCTATGAGCCGACGGTTAATAGCCCCTATTGTGCCACCTGCGGGCGATACAGCCCATGCTTAGCTATATATTGCACCACCCCGTCCGGCACCAGGTACCACACCGGACGCCCCTGCGACGCGCGCTCGCGGCAGTCCGTCGATGAAATCGCCATCGCGGGGATGTCGATAAGATGCACACGTTCCTGGATATCCGCCGGAAGCATATCCTCCGTCAACTCATAGCCAGGACGCGTCACGCCAACAAATTCTGCGAGCTGAAACATCTTGTCCCAGTCATGCCACGACATGATCGAGCTCAACGCATCCGCACCCGTGATGAAGTAGAACTGGGCATCCGGGTACACCTCACGCAGATCCCGCAAGGTGTCAATGGTGTACGTCGGGCCGGCACGGTCAATGTCCACACGCGAGACGGTGAAGCGTGGGTTGGATGCGGTGGCAATCACCGTCATCAAGTAGCGGTCCTCCGCTGGCGAAATCTGTCTGCCCGCTTTCTGCCACGGCTGGCCCGTAGGCACAAAGACCACCTCGTCCAGCGCGAAACGATGCGCCGCTTCGCTTGCCGCGACGAGGTGGCCATGGTGGATCGGGTCAAACGTCCCGCCCATCACCCCAATACGCATGAGGCTAGAAGAAACGGATGGAGAAATCCTCCACGAACAAGCTGAGGATGCCGATACCAACCACAGCCAAGGTGCCCAGCACCGCTACAGCAATCGTCCAGGCAGGCACCTGGCTAGAGCCATCCTTACTGCTTGCCGACGCTCCGTCCTTACTACTCGCCGCATCCCCCTCCTTCGAAGACGCAGCACCGGAGGAACCAAGCACACCCCAAGCCGTGTCAAAAGCCTTGGCGGAACCATCCGAAGGTTTTACCTCCAGCTTGCGGCAGTTCTCACGGATGATGTTGCCCTTTTCATCCTTACGCTCATCACACACCTCGCGGGTGTAGCCCAACGCATCAGATGGCCTGTCCTTGTTGGTTTGCCCCACAGGCTTGGTGGCGGTGGTAGTTGCGGTGTCTTGGGCAACGGCGGTGCCAGTGCCAGCTGTGACAGCAACAGCGGTGGCCAGGGAAACAATCACGCGTGCGGTTTTCATATCACGGGATTCTATACCACGTGCGCTCTACGAACCACTGCGGCCGTGTTTATGGTCGTGTTTGTCCCGTCCCCTCCAAAATCCACTTCGTGGTGGTCAGCTCCGGCAGCGCCATCGGCCCACGCGCGTGCAACTTCTGGGTAGAGATGCCGATCTCCGCCCCCATGCCGTACTGCTCCCCATCCGTAAAGGCGGTCGAAGCGTTTAAAACGACGGCGGCGGAATCGACGTGGTCGGCGAAACGTCGTAAAGCAAAAGCCCCTTGGGACGCAATGGCATCCGTGTGGCCGCTGGACCACTTGGCAATATGCGCAATCGCACCATCCACGCCGTCAACCTCCGCATACGCGATGTCCATGCTGAGGTACTCCTCTGCCCAATCCGCATCGGTGGCAGGGACAAAGCCCTTGGACACATCGCCGTGGATGGTCACCCCCGCGTCCCGCAGAGCGCTAATAATGCGCTGCTTCGCTTCCTCCGGCAACGCGGCATCCACCAGCACGGTTTCGGTGGCGTTGCACACGCTCACACGCCGGGTCTTGCCGTTGAGCAGCATGGCAATGGCGCAATCTAGCTCCGTATCACGATCAATGTAGAAGTGACAATTGCCCGTACCGGTCTCAATGGTGGGAACAGTTGCGCCGGTAACCACGGCCTCTATAAGCCGCGCGCCGCCGCGGGGAATCACCACGTCAACCAGCCCGCGGGCGGTGATCAGGTCCTGGACCGAATCGTGGGTCTCACACGGCAAAAGCTGCACCGCCTCGCGCGGCAAGCCATTCGCGGCCAAGGTGTCCTGGAGAATCTCCACCAGCATCGCGTTAGAGTGGCGCGCGGTCTTCGAACCGCGAAGCAGCGCCGCGTTGCCTGACTTTAAGGCAAGGCCAAACGCATCAACGGTGACGTTCGGGCGCGCCTCATAAACCATGCCCATCACACCCAGCGGCACGCGGACCTGCTTCATCTGAATGCCGTTATCCATAACGTGGCCGCGCAGCACCTCCCCCACCGGGTCCTTTAAGCCTGCAACCTGGCGCAGGCCACCCGCAATCCCTTCAATGCGTCCCTGGTCCAAGGCGAGGCGGTCCAAGAGTGATTCCTCCATCCCGTGGGCGCGGCCCTCATCCAGGTCACGCTGGTTCGCCGCTAGAATCTCATCCGCCCGTGCAAGCAGCGCATCAGCCGCGGCGTGCAAAACCTGGTTTTTTGACGGCGTCGGCAAAGTCGCAAGCGTAGGGGCTACCTCTTTGGCCCGGCGCGCCTTGTCCAAGACCTCGGCGCGTTCGGCTTCGCGTGTGGTGTTTCGCTCAGTCATGCGGCAAGCTTAGCCGAGCCACGCTGCGCATAGCTCGCGTTTACACCAAACCGATCCAGTTCCAATACGTCGCAGACAGCAGCAACACAAGCAGGTAACCCACAATGGTCAGCGGGATGCCGGTGCGCAGGAACTGCTTCGGCGTAAACGCGCCCGTGCCGTAGGCCAGCATGTTCTGCGGCGCGGACACCGGCAACAGGAAGCCAAAGCAGATGACAAACTGCTGGATAATCACAAACCCAAGGCCACCGTTGGGCGCATCCAACGTTGCCGCCAGCGCAATAAACACCGGGATCAGGGCGGACGCCAACGACGTTGCAGAGGCAAAGCCCAAATGGATGATGATGTTGAACAGGCTGACAATCGCAATCGTTGCCAGAAGCGGCATGCCAGCTAGACCCATCGCGCCAAACGTGGCCTGGGAAAGCCACGCTGCCGCACCGGTGTTGAGCAAAAAGCTGCCCAGCGAAATACCCGCGGCGAAGACCACTAGGGTGCCCCAATTGATCTTCTCCTGCGCGTACTTCCACGACATCACCCCAATGCCCGGGGTGAGCATGATGCCAACGGCAACGATGGTGATCACCGCGGAGCTAATCGGGTGCAGCACGTCTTCGGTGGCCCAAAACAGCAGCAAGACCATCGCGATTGTGGTCAGCCGCTTCTCCGCCCCGGTCATCGCACCCATTTCAGCGATTTGTTTCTCCACGAGCTCTTTTCCGCCCGTGATGGAATCAGTTTCTGGCTTAATCGCCCACCGCATGATGAAGTACAGCGCAATAGACATCAACACGGACCACGGTGCGGCCCACAACAACCATTGACCCCAGGAGACTGTCTGCCCCATCTGGTCTTCAATAAAGCCGATGGCAACAAGGTTCTGGGCGGCGGCGGTTTTAATACCAACGTTCCAGATGGACACCGCCTGCGTTGCGGTAATCACCAGCAGCGCGCCAAGCTTCGAGTTTGTGGGCAAGCCGAAAGCTGCGACCATGCCAATCAGAATTGGCACCACCGCGCCGGCACGCGCGGTGGCAGACGGCACGAAAAACGCCAACACAATCGAGATGACAATCGCGCCAATGACAATGTTGGCAACCTTCTCGCCCGAGACCTTCAAAATATAAAGCGCGAGGCGGCGGTGCAGCCCTGTGGCCTGCATCGCCGTCGCCAACGCAAGGGCCGCAGCAACCAAGGCGACCGCGGAGGAGGAAAAACCGGACATCGCGGTTGCAAGCGCTGCCCTTGACCCAACCATCTGCCCCGGAGCGTCCGGGTCGGGCGCAAACGTGAGCATGATGGAGATCAGCCCGATGATCATCACCGCGCTGACCGGGTAAGACACCGCCTCTGACACCCACATAATCACGGCGAAGGCCAGCATGGCTAGCGCTATCTGGCCGGTTGCATCCAGCCCCGGGATTGGGATGAGCAGCACCCCAACAAGTGCGACAAAAGCCAGCACAAACCCAACGTTTTGTACTGTGGTGCGTTCCTTCGGTGGTTTCGCCGTTGCGGCCTTATCAGTGACTGTTGTAGTCACGGGATCCTCCTCCAGATCTAGTTATGCCGGTCGCTTCTTATTCACCCTCCACGTTAGTAGCCGGCCTCAACGTCAACCTCGGTGGACATTTTCTCGCCTGCCGCGAACAGGTCCCAGTTCTTGCCGGCAAGGGGTCCGATACGCCCCGTCATGAAGCGGGGGATGTTCGCCGTGTGCGGGGTGATCACGCAGTTGTCCAGGCCCCACAGCGGGTGGTCCGCCGGCAGCGGCTCAGGCTCGGTCACATCCAGGCCGGCGCCACGAAGCGTGCCTTCCTGAAGCGCTTGCGTGAGCGCCTCAGTATCAATCAGCGGGCCACGCCCAACGTTGATCACCACAGCATGATTCGGCATTGTCGCAATGGTCTCAGCGTTGACCATGTGACGGGTAGCCTCCGTCAGCGGGGCGAGCAGGACAAAGTAGTCGTGGCCAGCCCACACCTCATCAGAAAGCGTGACCGTCTGATCAGCGCCCTCTACCTCACGGCCAGAGCGATTGACCGCAGTAATACTCATCCCGAACGGCTCCAGGAAACGGATCAAGGTTTTACCAATGCCGCCGGCACCGATGATGGCCAGCTTTCTGTCCTCAAACAGGTACTGCTTCTCCGCGAAAATCTGCGTGTTGTTCCACGCATTGCTCACCGCCTTGATGCGGTGCTCCACCGCCAGCAGCAGCGCCAACGTGGACTCTGCAACCGTGTCGTCATACAGGCCACCCGCGTTGGCAAAACGCACACCGTTTGCCGCGTGCTTGGCAAAAACGTCTTGCAGGTTTTCCACACCCGCGTAAAGAATCTGCACTACCTTGACGCCTTCCGGCAGCGCATCCGGGAAATCCTCCGGGCCACCGCCGAAGAGCACCATGTCCGGGTTGTCTTCGAGCGCCACATGGGTGTGGCCTGCGGCCTCCATGTCTGCAATCGGCTGTTCTTTCGGCTTCGGCAAATAGGTGAACTTCATGCCCGCCCACAGTAGCGGTTACAGACGCGAGGCGTAGTTGCTCAAGTAGTCGGCATGCACCACAGGCCGGCGCAAGTGCTCCGGCAGCTCGTGCGTATGCCTGCCCAGCATGGTGGCAAGCTCGACCGCGTCATAGGCAACCTCGCCACGACCAACCACGGCGGAATCCGGGCCCAGGATCTCCACAATGTCCCCTGCGTGGAACTCACCTTCAATGCCGGTAATGCCCACAGCCAAAAGGCTGGTGCCGCCGCCGGTGACCGCATCGACCGCGCCGGCGTCCAAGCGCAGCACGCCCTCCGCATCGGCGGCATACAGCGCCCAAAACTTCCAGGCGGACAACTTGCGACCCGGGCGAGTGTGGAACACCGTGCCTACCTCAGCAGACCCAAGCGCCTCGGTGATCTTCTCCGTGGACGTCAAGAGCACCGGCACACCGCCACGTGCCGCCAGGCGTGCGGCTGAGACTTTCGCGGCCATGCCGCCGGTGCCAAACACGCCACCGTCGCCGGCCTTCACGGCCTCTAGGTCCTTGCCTGTGCGCACCTCATCCACAAGACGCGCACGCGGATCGGAAGGGTTCATGTCATAGAGCCCATCCACGTCAGACAACAGCACCAGCGCATCCGCGCTGATCAACGTTGCCACGATCGCCGAAAGCCTGTCGTTGTCGCCGAAGCGCATCTCAGAGGTAGCAACCGTGTCGTTCTCATTGACAATCGGCACCGCCCCCATCTGCCGCAAACGGTCAATCGTGCGCTGCGCGTTACGGGCACGCTCACGCGAACCCGCGTCCGATTGCGTCAGCAGCACCTGACCAATCGTGCGGCCGTAGCGGGCAAACGAGGCACCCCACACCTGCGCCAAGTGAATCTGGCCAACAGAGGCAGCCGCCTGCTTCGTCGCCAAATCCCTTGGACGCACCTTCAACCCAAGCGGCGCCATACCAGCGGCGATAGCACCCGAAGACACCACAATCACATCGGTGCCGCGGGCGATGCGCTGCTCAATCGCATCCACAATCAGGTCGATTTTGCCTGCGTCGAGGTTTCCGTAATCGTCGACAAGCGAAGAAGTGCCCAGCTTGACCACAATGCGCCGCGCGGACGCAATCTGCTCCCGAAGTTCTAACACCCCTACCCCTGCCAACGCTCGCGCTCAGCGGACTCATCAGAGCCGTAATCAAACTCATCAATCAAGCCACGGCGGGCCTGGGAGGCACGCTTACGCTCCGCAGCAGACGCACGATCCGTACCACCCAAACGCGCATCCTGGCCACGGCCAGCAAGCGTCGGATCGCCGCCGCGCGAAGGCTCCCAATCAAAGGAGACCTCACCAATCGTGACCACATCGCCCTCACGAGCACCGATCTTACGCAGCGCGTCTTCCACACCCGCCTTCTCCAAACGGTCAGACAGGTAGCCCACGGCCTCATCGTTTTCAAAGTCCGTCTGGCGGATCCAACGCTCCGCCTTCTCACCGGTGACAATCCAGCCCTCCGGGTACAGCGGGTCGCGCTCCACCTTGATGCCGCTATCGCGCGTGTGCTTCGCCTCATTCGGGCGAATCACAATAGGCTCCGCAGGCTTAGCAACCTTCGGGCGAGCCTTCCGAGACTGCTGCACAACCTCCCACATCGCCCACTTGAGCTCATCCAAGCCCTCGCGCGTTGCAGTAGAAATCAAAAACACCGGCCAGCCGAAGCGCTGCTCAATATCCTCACGCAAAAACTCCGCAAGCTCACGCGCCTCCGGCACGTCAATCTTGTTCAGCACCACCAGGCGGGGACGTTCACGCAGGTCACCTAAGCCGGAATCCATGTCGAGTGCCTCGGCGTACGCATCCAACTCCGCCTCAAGGGCTTCAATGTCAGAGAGGGGATCACGACCCGGCTCCATCGTCGCGGTATCCACAATGTGCGCAAGCACCGCGGTGCGCTCAATGTGACGCAAGAAATCCAGCCCTAGGCCCTTGCCTTCGCTAGCACCCGGGATCAGCCCCGGCACGTCCGCAATAGTAAACGTGTCATGGCCAGCATTGACCACACCTAGGTTCGGGGCAAGCGTAGTAAACGGGTAATCCGCAATCTTCGGCTTGGCTGCAGACAGCACCGAGATCAGCGAGGACTTCCCCGCCGACGGGAAGCCAACCAAGCCCACATCGGCCATGGATTTCAGCTCCAGGATCAGGTCGTGCGCCTCACCCGGCTCGCCCTTGAGCGCAAACCCCGGCGCCTTCCGCTTCGCCGTTGCCAACGCCGCGTTACCAAGGCCACCGTAGCCGCCCTCAGCAGCCACAAAACGGGTACCCGGCACCGTTAGGTCCGCCAGGATCTCACCGTCAGCGCTTCGCACCACCGTGCCAACCGGCACTTCAAGCACCAGGTCCTCACCGCGCGCGCCGTTGCGGTGGTCACCTTCGCCGTTGTTGCCGCGCTGCGCCTTCACGTGTGGGCGGAACTGGAAGTCCAACAGGGTGTGCACCTGCGGCGACACCTCAAAAACAATGTCGCCGCCGTGGCCGCCGTTGCCCCCGTCGGGCCCACCCAGCGGCTTGAACTTTTCACGGTGCACAGACACACACCCGTGCCCGCCGTCGCCCGCTTGCAGGTGCAGCACGGCCCTATCAACAAATTGCGCCATGGGCACAAGCCTACTTGCTCAAGGTTTTCAGGTCTTCGGCGGTAATTGTCATGCGCTCTTCTGTCGTCGCCTGCGACGAGTTGCCGCCGTGGGTGTGCATGAGGCTCACCACCAGGTACGCCGATGGGCTTCTTGCTTATCGACGCCCACCGCACCCACCACCTCCACACCACACCACCTCACCTGCGCCCTGGCTCACCTGCGCCCCAGCTCGGCCCCCGAATATTTTTACCTCAACATCGTGCAGCAACGTGAGGTTGTGGCCCGTTGTGGGAGCGCAGCAGGCACTGAACGCGCCCTGTAGCCCATTCGGGGCCAGCGCAATCTCCAGATCAACGGAAGGGGCTACAACACGAGGCAACTTCGCAGTTAGCGCTGCAGAACAATTCAGACTCTCTTCATACCGAAAGCGTCGCGGACGGGTTGCAGGCAAACAGTTTTGGGTAATCCGGTCCCGTATCTCCGCCTGGATGGGGATGAACACCCGTGTGCCGTGCTGCAGGACGTGTGCCGTGCTGCAGGGTATGCCATGTCGCCGTGAAGCCTTGAATCATCAGCGTGTATGTGAATTCCATGTGAGTATGTGTGGCGTTGTTATCTTCTGCTTTAGGGTTTACTAATATTTCCTT
>NZ_KV786224.1 GCF_001806875.1 Corynebacterium sp. HMSC29G08 | reverse complement strand
TAAAGCGTGCTTACTGTCGCTTACACGCTCAATCCGCGCCCAACACAGCGGAAAAACGCTCGCTGCGCGGAGCAAGCGAAACGCGACCTGTTACATAGAGCGCCATACACAGCAGCGCGATCGCCAGGATCACGCTGGCCAGCCCGAGCACCGGCACACCCTCCTCGGCAATAGCGCTTGGGTTCACAACATCCAGCATGAGTCGAGTTGGGAAGAAAAAGATGAAGGGCACGACCATCGCGAAGAACTCAGAACTTGGCATAAGTGCATGCGACGCCAAGCACACGAAGGCGGTGATTGCGGTGGTGGCGAGGATGGGGGTTAACGGGGCGTCGATAAGCAAAGAGATGCTCCCGGCAACCAAGCCAAAAACAGCACTCACACCAAGCGACACCAAGACCACCTGGCGTGCCCAAGCTTTCCTAGTTAAGCCCAAGCTGCGGGCGGTCGCGGGCAGGAGGCCGGCTTCCTGAAAGAGCGCAAACCAAAGCACAATGACAGGCACTGCGGCGATGAGCTCACGCACCGTCTCGTTGCCCATGTACCGACCCAGCGGATACAGCAGACCAACAAGTGCGCCGGCTCCTGCCGCCCACAGAAGCGGGCGCGCCCAAAACAGGCTGAGCGTGAGTGAATTTCCCCAAACACAAAAGCCAGTGCCACGCCCATTGCGCGCTTTCGGCTCGCCGTTTGGCAGTGCGTGTTCAAAAAAGGAGACGACAGTGAGTATGCCCAGGCCGGCGCCGAGGACACCTACTGCGTCGTGACGCATAATGAGCGCCGGCACCGCCGTCAGCAACACCGCCGGCATCGCGCCAAACAGGAACATGCGACGAGCCTGCTGGCGCGTCAGCCCAAATGCCTGCGCAACGTCCCCATCTGGCAAAAACACCAAGTACCAAATCACCGCAGCGATCACCGGCAGAGTGAGCGCAACCAGCGAACTTTCAGTTATGTCGAGGAAAAATGCGCCAACAAACGGCAGCATGACGAAAAACCGCCACCATGGGCCAGCTTTGAACTGATGCCAAAAGAGTTTGAACATTTAGCTCGCCTCCAGCTGGTTCTCAATCAGGTCATCAAAACCAGCCGGGCGCGTGCGGGTGCCGGTCGGCGCAGGCTCCCCAACAGGAATCAACGTCCGCGTCTCCCCGAGAACCACCTGGTAAGCATCAGCATCCTCCGGTGTGAGGTGCGCAGAAATGCGTCCGTCTCGGCCCAAGATCAGGGCGGAATCAAGAATGCGCGCGGCGTCCTCAATATGGTGCGTTGCCATAATGATCGTCCGCCCGGAATCGGCCTGCTCAAGCAAATGGCGGTAAAACACCTGCGTGTTGTGGGTGTCAAGGCCGACGTAAGGCTCGTCTAAAAGCAGCAGCGGTGTCGCCGAAGCCAACCCCACCACAATGCCCGTCATCGCGCGCTGACCACGCGAAAGGTTGCCGTACCGATCCCGCAGAGTGCCCTCAAGGCCAAAATCTTCCACCAGTTCATCAGCAAGCCGCTGATCCCACCCCGGGTACCGCAGGGCAGCCGCCGCCAGCACATCTCGCAGCCTCCACGCCGGCGGGTACTCCACATCAACGCCGGTCAGCGCCATACGGTCCATCACCGCAGGGTTGTCATAGGGCTTTTGCTTATCGACGCCCACGTCACCCCCACCCGGCCTCAACTGCCCAGCAATCACGCTCAGCAACGTGGATTTACCCACCCCGTTGCGGCCAAGCAGTCCATGGATACCGGGGCCTAAGTCAAAATCGACGCCATTTAGCACCTCCTTCTTGCCAAAGGAGCGCTGAAGGTTTCGTGCCCTAACCGTTGTCATTTATAAAGCCCTCTACTTTCTGCAACACGGTCAATCAGGTCGTGGAGGTCGGTGCGGGAATAGCCCAGGCGTACGGCCTCATCAATCAGTGGGGCGATGAACTCGCCAGCAAAGGCATCACGACGCAGCTGGATGATGCGCTCGCGAGCACCCTCGTTGACAAACATGCCGAGGCCGCGGCGTTTGTGGAGCACGCCGGCGTCTACAAGCAAGGAAAGCCCCTTACGAGCCGTAGCGGGGTTGATCTCATGAAACTGTGCGAGCTGGTTCGTTGAGGGAGCCTGGGCGCCGGGCTGCAACGAGCCATCAACAATCAAGTCCTCCACCAAGCGCGCCACCTGCACAAAGAGCGGCTCACTCCCTGTATTCATGCGACCCTCCGCCGGGCTAGTTGGTTAGTTACTGCAGTAACTAAGTATCTAACAGCTTTTAACAAAAGACGCAAGCACGCAACAACATTTTCAGGCAGACTGGTGGGGCAATTCATATTTAGAAACGAAAAGAATCGGAATTTAGGAGCCATGCTTGAACGCACACTGGTGTTCGTCGACACGTCTTACCTGCTCGCGAGCTTTTACAACTCGTGGGAAATCGGCGCCCGTGCACAGTTAGAAATCGACCTCCCCGAGGTAGTAGCAACCCTCGGGACCATGATCACCCAACAACTCAACCAACCCGTCCACCGCCAATACTGGTACGACGGCATCCCCGACTCCGGGCCACACCGCTACCAACGGTCCCTGCGCTCATGCGCCGGCGTGCAACTGCGCACCGGCCAACTCATCGAATGGGGCGAGCGTCGTACCCAAAAAGGCGTGGACACCCGCCTTGTTGCAGACCTCGTACTCAACGCCACGCGCGAACAGTTCAGCGACTTCGTGCTCGTGTCCGGCGACGCTGACATGATCCCCGGCGTCCAAGAAGCCAGCGACATGGGCGTCCGCGTGCACCTCTACGGCTTCGGCTGGGACTCCATGTCCTCTGCACTACGCCACGCATGCGACACCACCACCATCATCGACCCACGCGAAGACTTCGCCGACTCCATGCAGCTGCAAGTCCTCGAAGGCCCGCTCCCCCCATCCATCAGGGAGCGCCCGCTTAACGACGCTGAACCGGTCGACCAAGACAACGGCCCCTGCACAGTACCCGGCCTGGGCCCCAACCCACTGCGGGCGCCGGACGAGGATGAGGCGGAAGCCGCTGGCGCCAAGGCGGCGTCTGAGCCTTCGCCAGCCGCCGTTGCTGAGGCAGCACGCAGGCAAGCCGAGGAGGACTGCGCCGCGAAGGAGCCAGCTGAGCCAGCCAAGCCAGCTGAGCAGGCTGAGCCAGCTGAGCGAGCCGACGCCTCCGAACGCGCCTCGGACTGCGCCTCGGACTGCGACGATGAGCCAACCGAGGCCGAAGTCGAAGCCACCAACCAGGCCAACAAGCCCGGCAACCAGTCCTTGACCAACCCCGAGGCGTCCGATGTGCCGAAGCCGGGCCCGAAGCCCACGCCGAAGCCGTCCATGATGGCACCGCGCAGGAAGCTGCGCTCACGCTACGTGCCGCTGCCGGAAGAAGTCTGGTCCTCCGCGGGCTTCCAAACCCCCTACGACGTGGGCCAACAGTACGCGGCGTGGTGGTTCGAAAACGCCGCCACCATGGAGCAGCGCGACAAGGCACACATGCTCTCCGGCGGCGGCCTGCCGCCCGAGATCGATCGCCCACTGCTGCAATTCGCGTGCGAGACGCTGCACGAATACACGCTGAGTGAAACCCAGCGCGTGAATCTTCGCGACGGATTCCATTCCGGCATCCGCGGAGTCCTGATCAACATCCGCCGCGACTAGCAACTACCCCGATAGCAACCACCGCGGATAAGAAAAGCGCCGCGGGCGGGTCAAGTCCCCGCCTGCGGCCTAGTTTTTGTCCGGGTTCTTGTCCGGGTTCTTGTCCGGATCAGCGCTGAGGTAGGCCTCAGCGTCAGACACGTCGGTATCCTCCGGCGCCTCGATAGCCTCCGGCGCTGCGTTCCCGGAAGCGCCCTCAGAACCGGAGCCGGCCTCAAGCTCGCCCGCCATGGACGCGCGGATCTGCTCCAAACGGCTCGACGCCGCCAGATCAGTGCCAGCGGACTCGATCTCCGCCATGCGGTCCGTCATCGAATCCTTCGCCAACTCCTGCGCACCCAGCGCGTTGGCGTAGCGGCGCTCGATCTTGTCGCGCACGCCGTCGAGGGTGGGCACGCTATCGTCCGCACCGAACTGCTGCATGGAGTCCATCGTCTTGGCGGTCTGCTCCTGCATCTTCGCCTGGTTCAGCTGGCTCTCCAGCTGCGACACCTGCGCCAGCTGCTCCTGGAGGCGCGCCTCCGACTGCTTCTGGTGCGCCTGCGCCTCACGCGCCGCCTGCTCAGCAGAGGCGTACGCCTGCTTCGTCTGCTCAAGCTCCTGCTCCACAGACACAAGCTGGGACGCCAAGACCTCCGCAGTCGCATTGAACTGCTGCGCCTTCTCCGCGTCACCAGCACCCGTGGCCTTATCGGCCGCCTGGAGTGCCGTGCGCGTCTTCGCCTGCAGGTCCTCCTGGGACTTAATCAGACGCTCCAGCTTCATCTGCAGCTGATTGCGGTTTCCGATAATCGACGCAGCCTGCTGCGAAATCTCCTGATGATTCTTCTTCGCCTGTGCAACCGCCTGCTGAATCTGCACTCGAGGATCTGCATTTTCGTCGATCTTCGAGTCAAACGATTGCATCATGTACTTCCAACCCTTGGTAAATGGGTTAGCCATGGGGGACACCTTTCGTCGATAAGCAAGAATGCCCCACCGAGTGTACGGAAACTACTCGCCCGCCTGCTGCTGCTCAATCTGGCGACGGACCTCATCCATGTCCAAAGCCTTGACCTGATCAACCAGGTCAGCAAAGGCAGCCTCCGGCAGCGCACCCGCATTGCGGAACACCAAAATGCCGTCGCGGAACGCCATCAACGTCGGGATTGCCTGGATCTCAAGCGCCGCCGCAAGACCCTGATTCGCCTCCGTATCCAGCTTGGCAAAGGTCACATCCGGATGAGCCTCCGAAACCTTCTCATACACCGGCGCAAACTGGCGGCACGGTCCGCACCAGGACGCCCAAGCATCAACGAAAACGGTGCCTTCGCTAACAGTGGCCTCAAACGTGTCCTCGGTTACATCGATCGTGCTCATTACATACTCCTTCGCATTGGTTTGTTAAGGTGCCAACTACTTCAACCGTATCAACGTGCCCGAGATTCCCACCCGGGCATAACCTGGGGAAAGTACAAAATAATGACCAAAAATTACAGCATTTCCGGCCCGTCGACTGAAGCTGCGGTGGACTCGCTTGTTGATGAGGTGCAGCTTGTACGCGGCATCCACACCGTAGACGTTGACCTGGAAAACGGCCGCCTGACCGTCAGCGGTGAGGACTTCTCCGGCGAGGAGATTCTGCAGGCAATTGCCACAGCTGGCTATACGCTCACAGATGAGTAGGCTGGCGTCATGGCTACGAAAAATTACAAGGTAGAAGGCATGACCTGCGGCCATTGCGAGTTGAGCGTGCAGGAGGAAATCGCTGAGATCGCCGGCGTGACCGCGGTAAAGGCGGACCACGTCAGTGGTGCCGTGACGGTTGAGGGCGATGGATTCGATGATGCGGCCATTGCCTCCGCAGTCAAAGAGGTCGGCTACACGTTGGTTTAACCGATGACGCACATCGAGCTTGGCGTCACGGGCATGACGTGTACGTCCTGCTCGTCGCGCGTGCAGCGCAAGTTGAACAAACTCGACGGCGTGGAGGCTGCGGTGAATTACTCCACCGAGACCGCCACGATTGATTATGACCCGTCAAAGGTTGAAGTTGAGCAGCTGCTCTCCACAGTCCGCGGCGCAGGCTATGACGCCTTTGTGGTCCAGGACAAGGAGCCCCTGCTTGACGACGCAGCCGACGCCCCCTCCACCGACCCCCTCCTCACCACCACCGTGTGGTCTGCGATTGTGTCGCTGCCGGTGATGCTGGTCTCCATGATCCCGGCGATGCAGTTTGCAAACTGGCAGTGGGCGGCGTTTGCTGCGACGACGTTGGTGTACTTCAGCGCCGGCAGCGTGTTCCACCGCGCCACGTTGACCAACCTGCGCCACGGCACGTTCACCATGGACACCCTGATCACGCTCGGCACGACCGCGGCGTACGGGTGGTCAATCTGGGCACTGTTCTTTGACGGCAGTGACCACATTTATCTGGAAACGGTGTGCGTTGTCATCACGTTTCTGCTGCTGGGGCGTTGGTTTGAACACCGCGCCAAGGGGCGCAGTTCCGAAGCGTTGCGCAACCTGTTGGACATGGGGGCCAAGGACGCCGCCGTGCTTCGAGACGGTGTTGAGGTCCGCATCCCCATCGGGGAGCTGCGCGTGGGCGATCACTTCGTGGTGCGGCCCGGCGAGAAGGTAGCTACGGATGGCCGCGTGGTCAGCGGCAGCTCCGCTATTGACGCCTCATTGCTGACCGGCGAATCCGTGCCCGTTGAAATCACCGAAGGCGACACCGTTACCGGCGCAACGCTGAACACTTCCGGCCGCCTAGTGGTGGAAGCCACCCGCGTGGGCGAAAACACCACGCTTGCGCAGATGGCGCAGCTGGTCAAGGACGCCCAATCCTCCCAAGCACCCGTGCAGCGATTGGTGGACAAGATCTCCCAGGTGTTCGTGCCTGTGGTCATCGTGGTGGCACTGCTTGCGCTGGTTGGCCACCTGATCGCCGGCCAAGGCGTGACACAGGCGTTTAGCGCGGCGGTTGCCGTGTTGATCATCGCGTGTCCGTGTGCGCTCGGGTTGGCCACCCCCACCGCCATCCTGGTGGGCACTGGCCGCGGCGCGGAGCTCGGCCTTTTGATCAAGGGGCCGGAGGCACTGGAATCCACGGGCAATGTGGACACCATCGTGCTGGACAAGACCGGCACCGTGACCTCTGGCGAAATGCAGGTCACCGGGGTGTACCCGGCGCGTGGGTGGGAAGAAGATGAGGTGTGGGGGTTGGCGGGGGGCGTCGAGAAGCAAAGCGAGCACCCGATTGCCCAAGCCATCGCCGCAGGTACCCAACCTGCCGAGGCCACCGACTTCGTGGCTGAGCCGGGCATTGGGGCCTCTGCGCTTGTCGACGGCCACCGCATCCACGTCGGCCGCCCCACCCAGGAGCTTGGCGAACTAGCTGCCGCATTCGACGCCGCTGAAGCCGAGGGCGCGACCGCCGTTGCCGTGGAGCGCGACGGCAAGGCGATCGGCGTAATCGCAGTGCGCGACACCGTGCGCGCTGACTCCGCGGCCGCCGTGGCTGAACTCAAACGCATGGGGCTGACCCCACACCTGGTCACCGGCGACAACGCCGGCGCGGCTGAAGCCGTGGCGCGCGAAGTGGGCATCAAGGAAGTCACCGCGGGCGTGCTGCCTGCGGACAAGGTGGACGTGGTGCGCGGGTTGCAGTCGGAAGGCAAACGCGTGGCCATGGTTGGCGACGGCGTCAACGACGCCGCAGCCCTCGCCACCGCCGACCTAGGTATGGCCATGGGCGCCGGCTCCGACGTGGCCATCGAGGCCTCCGACATCACGCTCATGCACGACTCGCTGGGATCCGCCGTCGACGCCATCCATCTGGCACGACGCACCCTGCGCACCATCAAAGGCAACCTGTTTTGGGCGTTCGCCTACAACGTGCTGCTGATCCCCGTTGCGGCGCTCGGCTGGCTGGATCCGATGCTGGCGGGCATCGCCATGGCGTTTTCGTCAGTGTTTGTTGTATCTAATTCACTACGTTTGAAGGGCTTTAAGGCAGAATTTGGTGGGTGAACGAACTAACACGAACCCAACGCCTTGACCGACTACCCGTAACGCCGAAGCACAAGCGCCTGTTGTTTGGCTCCGGCATCGGGTGGGCGCTTGACGCCATGGACATCGGCCTGGTGTCCTTCATCATCGCCGCGCTTGCCGTGCACTGGGACTTGGATAAATCCACCACGTCGTGGATAGCGTCGGTGGGGTTCATCGGCATGGCGGTGGGTGCGTCGCTGGCGGGCCTGTTAGCCGACAAGATCGGCCGCCGTCAGGTGTTCGCCGCGACGCTGCTGCTGTATGGGCTGGCCACGGGCACTTCGGCGTTGGTGACGTCCGTGGGGGCGTTGATGGTGCTGCGCTTCATCGTGGGCCTTGGCCTGGGCGGTGAGTTGCCGGTGGCGTCGACGCTAGTCAGTGAGTTCTCCCCAAGGCGTGTGCGCGGGCGCATGGTGGTGATCCTGGAGGCGTTTTGGGCGCTGGGTTGGATCATGGCGGCGCTGATTGGCACATTTGTGGTGGCTGGCAGCGACAACGGGTGGCGCTACGGCCTGGCGCTTGGCGCGCTGCCGGCGTTGTACGCGCTGTACGTGCGCCTTGGGCTGCCGGAGTCGGTGCGCTTTTTGGAGTCCAAGGGCCGCCACGAAGAGGCCGAGGCCATCGTGCGCTCCTTCGAAGCCGAGGCCACACATGTGGAGCCGGTGGTTGAGGAGGTTGCGCAGCCCATCGAGGGAGGCATTTGGGGCCCTGCTTTACGACGCCGCACCGCCGCCTTCTGGACCGTCTGGTTCTGCGTCTCCCTCGCCTATTATGGGGCGTTCATCTGGATCCCGTCCTTGCTGGTGGAACAGGGCTTCACCCTGGTGCGCTCCTTTGCGTTCACGCTGATTATCACGCTTGCACAGCTGCCCGGGTACGCGGCGGCGGCGTGGTTGATTGAGGTGTGGGGCCGCCGCGTGACGCTGTCTGCCTTCTTGGCGGGGTCTGCCGTCTCGGCGTTGCTGTACGGGTTGGCCAGCGCCGAGTGGCAGATCATCGCCGCGGGTTGCCTGTTGTCGTTTTTCAACCTGGGCGCGTGGGGAGCGCTCTACGCCATCGGACCGGAGCTCTACCCCACCGAGATCCGCGCCACCGGCACCGGCGCCGGTGCTGCCTTCGGACGCGTCGGCTCCATCATCGCGCCACTTTTGGTGCCGCCGGTGCTTGCGTTCGGCGGCCAGATCGCCGTCTTTGGGGTGTTCGCGGTTGCGTTCGGGCTAGCCTGCGCGGCGGCTTTTTCGCTGCCTGAGCAAAAAGGTCAACCGCTGATCTAAACAGGCGATTGTGGATAACTCGCCGCCAGTTATCCACAGACGCCTTCCTTCCAGGCCTTTTCAAAGGTTGCGCAGTACTTTACAGTGCTCGCCATGACCCCGTTTGAGACCGCACTTGCAGCGCTTGGCGTCGACGCCGTTGTCGGCTTCGACCGCGCTGTTGCGCTCGAACGCGGATTCAGCACCAAGCAGGCCAGCGACTGGCAACGCGTCCACGACGCCTACTTCGGCCCCACCCGACACCGCCGCCTCCAGCGCGACGCCCTCGCCCTTGCCCGGCACGGCGGCTTTCTCATGGAGCAGCTGATCTACATCGAGCGCCAAGTGGCCAGCGCCCGCAGCGCCGGCAACGCCAGCAGTGGCACAGCAACAGCCGACACGTACGCCCTGCGCATGAAGTTCCTCGAACGCCCACGCAGCGCCCAAGGCCTGCGCGCCCTGGCTAAAGAGCTGGTGCAACGCGAGGAGAAGCCGTACGTGAAGCGGGCGCGGTTCAGCATGTCGCGTTGCGGCACCCGCACCTTCACCGTTGCCGGTTCGCAGCGTCACCTCGCGGACCTTGAAGCCAGGCTTCGCCAAGGCATCGACCCGGACCGGCCCGCCGCTGAACAGATGGCGGAAAACTTCATGGACCTCATCTTCGGCGAGCAACCCGCCGTCGCAGCCGCAGCACCGCAGCCGGTCGTTCTCGTCCCCCTCGACCAGCATCTGACAATCCTCGCCGGCGAAGGCGACGAAGTAGTACTCGGGCTTAGCGACGGCACCACCATCACCGGAGCCGAATACCTCACGCTCCACCACGGACGCGAACTACAAGTGGCTCTGTTTCATCCGGAAGAGGGCGCGGTGAATGCTTACCGTGGGCGTCGATACGCAAATGCGAAACAGCGCAAACTAGCAACGCTGGTCTCCCCCGTCTGCCCCGTCCCAGACTGTCGACACAGCGCCCAACACTGCCAAGTCCACCACATCAAAGCGTGGAAACACGGCGGCGAAACCAACATCAATAACCTGGCCATGCTGTGCCCGTACCACAACCAAATCAACGACGATGACCGGCGCGTACGTAAGCGGCGCGCCGGCCGCATCGCCATGCAACGCGGGCGGCCAGTGTGGATCTCACCCCGCGGCTACCCAGTGCCCAACAGCTACCACCCCTACTCCGCAATGGAGCTCTTGTTCGGGGCGGCTAGCCGTGCGCCATATTGACAAAGCGCGAGTAGTGCAGCTGGTGCGCCACCGGGATCGTGTCAATCGGGCCACCGCGGTGCTTGGCCACGATGATGTCGGCTTCGCCGGCGCGCTCGTCATCACGATCCTGCGAATCCGGACGGTACAGCAAAAACACCATGTCCGCGTCCTGCTCAAGCGAACCCGACTCACGCAAATCAGCAAGCTGCGGCTTCTTGTCCGTACGTGACTCCGGGCCACGGTTCAGCTGCGAAATCGCGATCACAGGCACCTCCAGCTCCTTCGCCAACAGCTTCAGGTGACGAGAAAACTCCGAGACCTCCTGCTGACGCGACTCCACCTTCTTGCCAGAGCTCATCAGCTGCAGGTAGTCCAACACCACAAGGTCCAGGCCGTGCTGACGCTTCAACGCGCGAGCCTTGGAGCGGATTTCCATCATGGTGAGGTTTGGGGAGTCGTCGATAAACAGCGGGGCGTCCTGGATCTCCGTCAGACGCTTGGTCAACTTCTCCCAGTCGCGCTCCTCCATCTGGCCCGAGCGCATCGACGACAACTTGATCTCCGTCTCCGCCGACAACAAACGCATGATGATCTCGGATGCACTCATCTCCAGCGAAAAGATCACGCTGGTCTTGTTGTGGTGAATCGAACACGAACGCATAAAATCCAACGCCAGCGTGGACTTACCCACGCCCGGACGTGCCGCGATGATCACCATCTGGCCGGCATGTAGGCCGTTGGTCAGGTTGTCCAGGTCAATGAAGCCCGTGGGCACACCTTGGTCAAGGGCGCCGCCGGCGGCGATTTGCGTTAGTTCGTCGATAGTCGGCTTGAGTAGCTCGGATAGCGCGCGGTAGTCCTGGCCAGCGTCGTTACGAGTAATGGCGAAGACTTCCTGCTGCGCGCGGTCTACAAGCGCCTCAACCTCCATGCCTTCTTCGCCCTCGTACCCAAGTTGGGCGACGTGCGTACCGGCGTTGACCAGTTGGCGGAGAATCGATTTCTCCTCCACGATATTGGCGTAGTACAGGGCGTTTGCTGCTGTGGGCACCTCAGAAATCAACGTGTGCAGATACGGCGCACCACCGACGCGCTCCAGCTGGTTGAAGCGGTCTAGGCGCCCGGCGACGATCAGGACGTCGATCTCGCTGGCGTCCGAGTACAGATCCACAATCGCGTTGAAGATCAACTGGTTGGCCGGGAAGTAGAAGTCATCCGAACGTAGCTTGTCCACCACGTCGATGACTACGTCCTGGTTCAGCAACATCGCGCCGAGTACGGAGCGTTCCGCACGCTCGTCATGCGGCGGGGTGCGGTACTCGGAAGTTTGCGAGTTCTGCCAGTTTTGCTTACCCCGTTCGTAGCGCGAAGAGCCCGTCCGCGGTTGATAATCCATGTCATCCGCAGGCTCTGGCGGCAAGACGTAATCGTCTTCAAAACTGTTGTTGGCGGCCACGATGATCCCCTTTCACTGTGTGTAAAACACTACCCCACACAGAGTTATCCACAGGCCCTGTGGACAACTTTGCGTAATGCGTGTGAGTTGTCCACAGCTACCCCACCAGGCCTGTGGAATTCTTGTGGAGACACGCCGATAAAAACCCACACGACAGCACATTTTCGCAGCGCAATCCATATACATGCACAACCAGACTACAACGGAGTAGCGGGGGATAGTTCCCCTGACCACGGAGTTTGACAATCCCATTTTCGACACTCAAATCAGCGACATGCCGCGTGTACTGCCGTTTTTATGCGTTACTTATCCACAATTGTTCACAGGGGTGGCTCGGGGGTGCAATCGCCCTCTTCGCCCTCTTCGCCCGCAGCCCACTCGGCCATGTACTCGGCGATCCCGTGCGGGTCCGCAAGAAAATCGCGCATCGCCCGAAACGCAAAGGTGGCCTCCACCGCCACGCCGCGAGTCATGCTGTGCTCGCCCACTTCCACAATTTCCGCGCCCGGCACTCCCAGCAGGATTGGCGAGTGCGTCACCATCACCACCTGCGTATCCGGCCGCCCCAGCGCGTGCAGTTGCGCAAGCAGCGCCATTTGGGAGATGGCGGAAAGACCTGACTCGGGCTCATCAAGCAGGTAGAGCGCGTTAGGCTCCATCCGCGACGTCACCTCTAACACGGACTCCCCGTGCGAGCACCCACCGAACTGCGTGATCGCCGTGTGCGTCTCCCCACGCAGAAAGTACCCGGCGACTTTCGCCCGCGCCCCAGTGGCAAGCGTCAGCGCACCAAACATCGGGTCATGAGCCCCAGGCTTATCGACGCCCCACGCCCCACCCTCAACCGCAAACCCCCAAGCCCTGGCAACCCCCTCCAACAGCGTCGATTTCCCCACCCCGTTGCGGCCGCTAAACACCGTAATCGGCTGGCGGAAATCGAAACCGAACTCCGCCACGTGCGCAATCGCGGGCGTAGCCAGGGCCCACGCGGGTGCTTTCGCAGCGTCGACGGAGATACGGTTAATAAACATCAACTACAAAGACTAGAGCCTCACACGGGTTCCGTGAGGTAGGCGGCAATACCTGTTGGGTCATTGATGAATTCGCGGGTGGCGATGAGGGGCTCGCAGGCGTCGAAAAGCAAAGGCTCCAAGGTGGGAACCTCAAGGATGCGGGCCTCCGGGATGGCCAGCAACACCGGCGAGTGGGTGGCCATGAGGATTTGGGCGCCGCGGCGGGCAAGCACCGTGAGCCGGCCGAGGAGTTCGAGTTGGGAGAGGACGGAGAGGCCGTCTTCGGGCTCATCAAGAATGATGAGCGTTTCCGCGCCAAGGCGGGTGCGGACGAGATCCATGATGCCCTCACCGTGGCTGCGCTGCGGTAGGCCAACCAGCGCGTCGTCGGGACCGAGGCTGGCGTGGTAGTTGGCAAGAGTCAGATAATTTTCGCCGCGGAGGAAGTAGACGTCGCGAGGGTTTTTGCGACGAGTAAGCGTCAACGCCTCATGCAAAAGCGAGTGGTCAGCCGCCTCAAAACGAGCGTGCCTGGAACCACCCGCCGCATTCGCCCCTGCCGCGATAGCGATCGCCTCGATCAACGTGGATTTGCCCGCGCCGTTGTCGCCCGTGAGGATGGTCACCTGCGCAAGGTCCAGCGGGCGAGAGGCCAGCTGGCGCACCACCGTAAGGCCAGCGGCGTAGCCGGCAACGGGGGCGTCGATACGTACGCGGGTGACAAACATCGCTCGTGACAGCCCTAACGCAGACCGGCCGGCAGCGGCAGCGCCGAATCAACCGCCAACAAGAACCCGTACGCCGTACCCGAGGCGATGCCGATGATGTTCACACTGCCATCCGGGTTCACCGTGTACACCGGGGCACCCGAGTCGCCCTGCCACGCCAGGATCGCCACCGCAATTTCGCCCGTATCCGGGTTCACATTCAGCACGCGGCCGCAAGTGCGCGAAGTGCGCCCGCCGTCTTTGCACACCACGTCCCACTGCTTGACGCTGGTCACGGGCTGGCGTGAAGCAACCGCGCGGTTCGGGTTCACGCGCTGCGCAAACTGGCTCACCGCGTGGTTCGCCCCAACAAACGGCAGATCCACATACCCGCCGCGCACCACGCCAGCGTTGACCGCATCAGGGCGCAACTCAAACCATGCCACGTCTGTCAACGCCCCGCCCAGGGTGTTATCGCCCTCGTACTTGTATCCGGCGTCCCGCAGGTCAGAAAGCATGGTGCGCCCGTCCGCCGCGTACACCCGCACCGCGCGCGCCCCACCAATCGGCGCCAAGCAATGCCCCGCCGTCACCCCATACAGCGCCCCGCCCCGCTGCGCCACCGAGTTCAGTGTGCAGCTATAGCGCGCACCGTTTGAATACTGGATGCGGATCACATCCCCTGGGTGCACCACCACCGAAGCAGACGCCGCCGGCGCCGCCAACACAGAACCAACGGCCAAAACCACGGCCAAAACAACAGCGACAACAGCGCCCACAACGGCACGCGCAGCACGAAACACCATGCCGGTCATTCTAGCCAGCACCCAGGCACGAAAAAGCCACAGGGCCCGCTCCTCACAAGCGGGCCCTGCGGCCAAAATGCTGTTGTCGTGGATTGCGTTATGGGTGGTTGACGCAATCGTCGTCAAGCAAAATTATGCTCCAACGACCTCGAAGTTAATCTTGCCTTCCACATCGTCGTGGAGAGCAACCTTCACCTGGTAACCGCCGGTCTTCTTCACAAGACCCTTCGGCACGGTGATACGACGCTTGTCCAGCGACGGGCCACCAGCAGCCTTCACCGCATCAGCGATGTCAGCCGGGGTGACGGAGCCGAACAGCTTACCGTTCTCGGCGGTGCGAACAGCAACTTTCACGCCGGTCAGCTGGTCCAGCTGATCACGCAGCTGCTTTGCGTGCTCCAGGTCGCGCACCTGGCGGTCAGCCTGGGCACGCTTGATGTCTGCAATCTGCTTCTCCGCGCCGCGGGTAGCCGGGATGGCCAGGCCGCGCGGCAGCAGGAGGTTACGGCCGTATCCGTCCTTGACCTCGACGATATCGCCAGGCTCACCAAGGTTCTCAACGGCAGCGGTGAGGATCAGTTTCATGAATCCTAACCTTCCTTCTGGTTGAAAAGTTTGAGTGTGGTTTTCGTAAAAAAGAAGAGTGTTTAGAACGGTGGCTCATCATCCATACCGCCGAACGAGTCGGACGACGGTGCGGAGTTCCACGGGTCATCCGCAGGCTGCTGCTGTTGCTGTTGCGGCTGCTGCTGTTGCGGCTGGGACTGCCCGAACCCGCCCTGGTTTTGTGCCGGGGCTTGCTGGTTCTGACGCTGGCCACCAAAGTTTCCGTTCCCGCCCTCACGCGTGGTCCGGGCAATCTTGGCGGTGGCGTACCTCAGGGACGGTCCAACCTCATCGACCTCGACCTCGAAGACAGTGCGGTTCTCACCCTCGCGGGTTTGGTAGGAGCGCTGCTTCAGGCGGCCCGTCACAATGACGCGCATGCCTTTGGTCAGGGTTTCGGCGACGTTCTCTGCCATTTGGCGCCAGCAGTTGCAGGTTAGAAACAGTGCATCGCCGTCTTCGAACTGGTTCGTCTCTCGGTTGTATGTACGCGGGGTGGACGCGATGCGGAAGTTTGCTACGGCTGCTCCGCTGGGGATGAACCGCAGCTCTGGGTCTGCAACGAGGTTGCCTACAACGGTGATTTGAGTATCGCCTTGAGCCATGTCCGTTTCCTTTGCTCTTACTTGTCTGTACGCAGCACCTTGGTGCGCAGGACGTTCTCGTTCAGGCTCAGAACGCGGTCGAGCTCTGCGACGGTGTCGGACTCGCACTCGAGGTTGAGCACCGCGTAGATGCCTTCTTCCTTCTTGTTGATCGGGTATGCAAGGCGCTGCTTGCCCCACACATCAACCTTTTCCACCTTGCCTCCATCCTTGCGGACGTTCTCGAGGAACTTGTCCAGGGACGGGGCGACGGTGCGCTCATCCTGCTGCGGATCGAGGATGATCATTACTTCGTAGTGACGCACGGACCTCATCACCTCCTATGGTCTTTGTTTTCTTCGGCCATCACCCTTGTGGCGATGGCAGGAGGGTCGCTTGGCGTCAAGCAACCTTGCTAGGGTACCCCAGATTCGGGGGTCCGCCAAAAGGAGCTTTTTGCTTATCGACGCCTACCTGTCCACACCCCTAACCAATCCCTGTGGATCAACGTCAATATCAATGCCGTTGTGTTCGAGCTCGAAGTAGCCGTCGTCGTCCCATTCGACCATGGCGTTGCCGTCGAGCGCTGCCTGGAGGACGCCTTCCACGTCTGCTTCGGTGACGTTTTCTTCGGTCAGGTCCTTTCGGGCCTCGTCGGTGTAGCCGGTGACCGCGGCGGGCAGCTCATGCTGGGCTGCGCCTGGCTGGGATGCGCCTGGCTGCGCGGTTTCTTGCTGCGCGGTGACGGTGCTGGTCACGGTGTCGGTGCTGGTGCCGCAGGCGGTGAGCGCAGTCAGCGCCGTCAGTGCTGTCAGCGCGGCAGCGGCGCCGGCCAGAGTTTTGCGGGCAGTTGCACGGGTAGTTGCTACGGGTTGCTGTTTCATGCGCCCCACGGTACAGAACTACCCACCGGGGTTGGGGGCTGCGCCGAAAACGGCCAGGGAGACAGGGATGACTGTCATGAAGAGAAACGCTGCGATGCCGAGGACGATGGCGAGGGTGGTGCGTTTTTGCGTCGTGAAGTAAAAAGCTCCAAGGAACAGGATGAATGACACCGCGATGGACACAATGCCGACGATAGTTGTGGCGTTAAGCATGGGCGGGCTCCTGCCAGTCGGCGGGGCGGGTAAGCAGCGGGTCGTGGCCGTTGTGTGCTTGGGCGACAATGTCGGGGCGGCGGCCGAAGAGTTGCTGGACAACCAGCACCATGATGGTGACGATGAGTGCGTCGCGGCAGATGATCACGATGTCGAGTACCTCGCCGGGCAGACCAAGGTTGTCGGTGCCCAGCATGTGCCACATGAGCACGGGCCAGACCATCATGTCCACCGTCATCCAGGTCAGCAGCAGTTTCCAATGCGGCAGGGCGAGCACCGCCGGGACGATAAGCCAGATGGAGTACTGGGGGCTCCACACCTTGTTAAACAGCAGAAAGAAGCCGACGATGAGGCACAACAGCTCCGCCACACGCGGCTCCTTCGGGGCCTTGAGCCCCATGATCAGCACGGCCAGACAGCCTGTTGCAAACAGCACGAACGTGACCGTGTTGAGGATGACGGGTGCGCCCTCGCCGGAGTCGAACCCAGCCCAGCCGAAGGTGCGCGAGATCACCGCGTAGATGGTGGTCCACTCCCATCCGCGGTCCGTGTTGAGACGGTTGAACTCGCCCCACGCGTCCGCATTGCGCAGGTAGACCGGCACGTTGATTACAAGCCAGGTGGCCACGGTGGCGGCGAGCATCTTGAAAAACGGCACGAGGTTGCGCTTGCGAATAGCAATGGTCAGGTACGCGCCCAGCACAAACAGCGGCCAGAGTTTGAAGGAGGTGCCGGCGCCGATCAGGATGCCGGCCAGCCACCACTTCCTGTTGCGCGCCGCCAGGAGGGCCGCGACCAGGAAGAAGATGGACGGGATATCCCAGTTGGTAAATGCGTGCATGATCAGAAGCGGAGAGCCGACCACAAGCAGGGTGTCCCAGATGCGGTTACCGGCAAGTTCCGCCACCATGCGGGCGGTGCAGATCCAAATGATGGACAAAAACAGCACCGTCATCCAGAAGTACCAACCCACCTCTGGCAAAAACCTACTGGCCACGAAGTAGGTGTTGCGGGAGATAAACGCGGTGAACTGTTGGAACAGGCCAGCCAACACCGGGTATTCCATGTAGCGCGTCAGGCCGTCTTCAACCCAGGAGTAGTCATACACAAAGCCCGGCTGGTCTAAGCCGCGCGCGCCGTAGAGCGGGACGATGTCGTTGTAGCAAAAGGACGTGAACTGGCGGTTGCCGTCCCAGTTCAGCTGCAGCACTCCATTGTCATCGGGCTTGCCTAAAGAGCAGTTCGCCTTCGACAGCCCGCCGAGTGTGAGGAACACGTAGGCGAGGGCGAAGATGGCACGCAACGGCGTCCAGAAGCGACCGCGCCCGATTTGCGCGTAGCGGCCCATCGGCCCGCCAAGGTAGTCCACCCAACCTTTGGCCAGCGGCTCTGTACGCCCGGGCTGGACGCGGTGCGTGGGATCCGGCCAGGTCTGGGTCGCGGTCATCTCGCTCCTTTATTGGAAAATGCTGTTGAGGTTGTCCAATGCGTCGCTAATCGCGTCGCCAATCGGCGGCGGTGGCGGCAGCGGGGCTGGGACCGGGGCCGGTGCCGGCGCGGGCTCAGGCGCAGGTGCCGCCGGGTCCTCCGTCGGCGCCTCGGCTGGTGCCGTGGTGGTTGGCGTGTAGTAGTAGCTCGCGTCACGGCCACCCAGGTTGGTGCCGCCGGAGTACGGCCTGACACCCCAGTAGACCGGGCTGGCGGTTGGGAAGGCCTCGAACTCTTCGTTCTGCAGCGCCTCATCCAGCACGCCCTTCCAGATCCTGGCTGGAGTGTTGGAGCCGAACATGTTGCCGCCCCACTCGTTGAAGATCGCGGTTGTGTTGTCCGCGGTACCAACCCACACGGCCACGGAAAGCTGCGGGGTGCCGCCGACCATCCAGGCGTCCTTATTCAACCCGGTGTTGCCCAGCTGGGCGGTGCCGGTCTTGGCTGCGGCGGGGCGTCCGCCAGCGAGGGTAGCGTTGGAGTAGCCGACGACAGACTGCATGGCGTCGATCGTGTTGTCCGCTACCTGCTGGGACACGCGGCGCTCGGCGTACTTCTGGTCCACCTCATAGAGCACCTCACCGTTGCCGTCCACAATCTTCTGCACGAAGTGGGCCGGGTGGTACACACCGCGCTCCAAAAGCGTGCCTACTGCCGACGCCATATCCAACACCCGCGACTGGTACTGACCCAGCACAATGCCTTCATACGGCTGGCCACCGTTTTCACGCAGCGTCACCGGGATACCTGGGATGGAACGGGCAACGCCCAGGGCGTGCGCCATATCGGCAGTGTCCTGCGTGGTGTTATCCAGGTCATCCTGGATGCGCAGGTACGCCGTGTTGGAAGAGGTACGCGTGGCTTCCTTGGCGGTAATCACGCCGCCGCCACCGCCGTCCCAGTTGGTCACCTGGATGCCGCCAGGCAGCATCACCGGGGAGGAGTCAAACGTATCCGTCAGCTTGATGCCCTGCTGTAGCGCAGAGGCAAGCGTGAAGATCTTGAACGTGGAGCCGGTCTGCAAACCGGCGTTGGCGTAGTCCCAACCGTTCGGCTCATCGCCGCCGTAGTACCCCACCACTGCGCCGGTGGCCGGGTCAACAGCAACCACGCCGGTACGTGCGTCTTCCTGCAGGTTAGCCAGGTTGTTGCGTGCAACGCGCTCCACAATCTCCTGCGTGGAGCTGTCAATGGTGGTGGTGATCTGGAGACCGCGGTTGGTCAAGTCCTCCTCCGTAATACCCAGGGACTCCAGCTCCGTGATCACCTGGTTTTTGATCAGACCGTTCGGGCCGGTGGCCTCGGTGTACGGGGAGTAGGACGCCGGGTCACGCGTCTCCGGGTACTGCGCCGCAGCGCGCTCCTCTGGCGTGATCGCACCGGTTTCCACCATGCCGTCCATGACGTAGTTCCAGCGCGCGTTCGCGCCATCCGGGTTAGTCCACGGGTCCAGCTGGGAAGGCAGCTGGATGGAGGCTGCCAGCACAGCGCCCTCTTCAAGGGTCAGCTCACTAGCTGGCTTGCTGAAGAACGCGTTGGCGGCGGCCTCAATGCCGTAGGCGTTGCGGCCAAAGTACACAGTGTTGAGGTACGCGTTGAGGATCTCCTCCTTGCTCCAGGAGTTGGTCATCTTCACGGAGTAAACCAGCTCACGGGCCTTGCGCTCGTAGGAGTGCTCATTGCCCACAATCGCGTTCTTCACGTACTGCTGGGTGATGGTGGAGCCACCGCCAGCGCCAACGTTGCCGGTGATCTGGCCGATCGCAGCACGGGCGAAGCCGGTGAAGGAGAAGCCGGAGTTTTCCCAGAAATCACGGTCTTCAGCTGCTAGGACGGCGTTTTGGACGTGCAGCGGCACGCTGTCAAGCGGGATCTGCACGCGGTTGCCGTCCGGCGGCACCACGCGGGCAAGCTCCGTTGCACCGTCGCTGAAATAGATGTTGGAGATCTGCGCTGTTTCAATCTCACCCGGCTCCGGGATGCGGGCCTCGGCGTATTTGATGCCAAACCACGTTGCCGGGACTGCAGCCAACAGCACAAGAAACAGCAGTAGCGCTAGGAGCCACTGGCCCCAGCGCGTCTTGGGTTTCTTCGCCTTCTTCTCCACGTTCTCTGCCACAAAATGACACACTACCTTGGCAGCTGCGCTGTAACCTCTTTGAGCAAGAAGTTCCACTTACAGGATTCGCAGACCTCTACAAGATGCACAGTAATTGGGCCTACTTCTTCCACAAGACGCGCGATCTCGGCCTCGTCCCTGGCGGTACCACTGCGCCGGCCCAGGTTTTCCCCGTAGACCCAGCGGACATAACGCAGAGCATCTTGCTTACAGACGGGACACGCCACCTGCGCCTCATGCCCATGGAAGCGTGCAGCTGTGAGGAGGAGGTGGTCGGCGTCTAGGTAGGCGTCGGCAAGCAACAGCCCCTGATGCAAATCTCGGAGCGTGGTGCGGCGCTGCCACTCGTGCGATAACTCGTTTGTGTAAACAATTTTGTTACGTGTACCATCGTCGGAAAACATTAGATATTTCACTCCTGGGAACCTCCATGTCCAACGAACGACCCGATGCGTTAGAGCTAGCCAGCCGCGTGCGTCCAGCCATGACAAAGCTCTACGTTAGCTACTTCCGCACCGCCGAGCACTCAGAGCTGACCGGCCCGCAGCTGTCCATTATGACCCGGATCGCCGAGCATGGACCGACCCGCATCAACCAACTTGCAGCGGCCGAGGGCGTGCGCATGCCAACCGCCTCCAACACCATCAACCAGCTGGAAAAACGCGGCCTGGTACAGCGCACCCGCGCGGCAGAAGACCGCCGCGGCGTCAGCGTCGGACTCACCGAGCTGGGCATCCAGGAACTCAAGCGCGTAGGTGAAGAGCGCACCCAGTTCCTCGCAGACATGATTAGCACGCTGGACGAGGACCACCTGAAGCTGATCGAGCAAGCCGCAGACGCCATCAACGCGCTGGCGGACACATATGCAGCGACATCAGCCAAACTGGACCAAACTGGACAAGGACCGCAGCTAAAGTAGTAACCGATGGTTGCTCGCTCATTTACCAAGGAACTTGCGGAACTCCCAGGTGACGGGAAGCCGCTGCGCATTGTCGTGGGGTGGGACGCGCAAAACACCGAAGCCATCGAATTCGCCGCATGGCTCGGCCGCTCACTTCCCGTAAAAGTAAAGGTGCTCTCCGCCGTCGATGGCACCTGGAAGAAGCCTTTAAGCGGTAAGAAATACAAGCGCTGGTTCCGCGACCGCGCGCAAGAGTTCGAGCTGCAAGCCAAGCGAGTGCTCAAAGCACACATTCCGCGCAGCCAGTGGGCGAAAGACTTCGCAGAACTTGCAGAGCGCACCGATGTCGCCGGGTCACTCTACAAATGTGCACGGGATTTCTCGGCGGACATGATTGTGCTGGGGTCGCGGGTGAAGACGTCGAAAAGCAGATTCAGGCCCTCCTCTACTGCCGACGAGCTCATGCACTCCTCCCCCGTCCCCCTCGGACTTGCGCCGCGCGGAGTGAAGCTATCGCGCAAAGGGATTACGCGCGTGACCTACGCGCTGATCGAATCCTCAAAGTCCGCACAGCCACGCGACGAAGGCCGCTTCTCCGGCCTGCCATACGCCACAACCCTTGCCTGCGTGTTGGGGGTGCCGCTGCGCATCATCGCGTTTTCACCCCAGGAGCAGACCGACGACCTATCCTTGGCTGCCGAGTGGAACGAATCCACCCTCGGGCTTTTGGATCGGGCGCGCGACCAGGCGTACGGCGTGGCGTCTGCAATGGGGCCCACCTGCGCCGATAACTTCGACGTCCACTCTTTCGTAGCCAGCGGCAAAGGGTGGAAACGCTCCATCGACTCCGTGAAATGGAAGAAAGGCGACCTGCTGTGCATGGGATCGCATCCTTCCGACCAGCTCAAACGCGTATTCGTCGGCTCGCGGGAAGGCGAGTTCATCCGGTTCGCGCCCGTGCCAGTGATCATCCACCCACGAGGAGTGAATTAACCCATGAGCATGGATAGGAACATGGATCACCCGGAAAATGACCTAAGCGGCGGCCAGGACCGTTTCTCTCGCGTGCGGCCGGAACCGCGCAGCTTCGATGAGTTGGCCGACGAGCCGGACCCGCTGGAAGTGGCGCGACGCAACAGCGCCTCCACCCGCCAAGCACTCTGGTACGCCCTGGCAACTGTGGGCATCACCCTCGGATTCGCGCTTGTGCTGGGCCTTGTTGGGCGTCTGGTCGGCGGCCCACTGTGTGTTTCTGGCGACGCCACCTGGCTCTGCAGCCAAAGCTGGCGCACCTGGTGGGCAGTGCTCACCTCCATCCCACCCGTTGCGATGCTGCTCGGCTGCGCCGTAATCATGGTGCGCAAACTCAACCGCTACGAACGCTGGATGCCATGGATGGGCGTGTTCTGGCTCCCGCTGGTGCCGTTCACCATGGTCTGGCTGATCATCACCGTTGGGATGCTGGCCAGGGATTTCGCCGGGTAGGTCGGGTAGGTCGGGTAGCAATCAGGGCTCCGCCGGCTATCAGGCACAGAACCGCGATCGCTACGGGGGCCATGGTGCTCGCGCCGGTTGAAGCGAGGCTGTCGCCTCTACTGGAGGCGTTGCTCACGGAACCGGACCCTCCGCCACTACCGCCACTGCTCACTGACGCTGCCTGCGTAGTGGTCGGCTTTGTCGTTGTGGGCCTTGTCGTTGTGTTCCGCGTAGTTGTGGTCCGCGCAGTTGTGCGTTTTGTAGTTGAGGACTGCGTGGAGGTCTTGGGGGTTGTTGCGGATGGAGTCGGTTGGGTCGAGCTCGGCTGCGACGGCGACGGCGACGGTGAAGGTGAAGGTGACGGCGCGGGAGAAGGCCCGGGCGCGGCGCTTGCGTCCCCAACCAGGTAAGTGATTGTGGACCACTCAGTAACGGGCCTGCCCTGCGGGTCAACCGCCCGCATGTCCATCGTGGACGTGCCAGGTTTGGTGAATACCCAGTCGGCGTGAATGTGGAAGGGACCCTCACTCACACCGCTGATGGTGTGTGTTCCGGTGGAGCTAGCAAGGGTTCGTTCCGGAACTCCGAGCGAGGGAATGTGCCCGGCCCACCATGCGCCGCCCTTCGGGGTGGAGCGTGGGCGGACTTCCACGTTGACGCCATCCGGGTACTGTTCGGCAACTCGGAACGTATCCCACCCGGGCCAAATGGCGTCGCGATCCTGCATGAGTGGGAGGTGATAAATGCTCGCGCCACGCTCAACGATGCCGGTAAAAGCCAGTGAGTCCGCGATAGTCTCGGTGGCTTTCACCTTCCGGTTCTCCTTCACACGCAGTGCGACGGTCTCAGGAACGTGATGTTGGTCGTCTTCGTTGATGAAGAAGTGGGGGGTGGCGTCGATAAGCTTGGGCCCAAAATCGATATGACCTGCGGTGATCTCCTTTATGATGTCCGGCTTAGCGCCGGGGGCAACGACAAAGCGCAGCACTTCCTGATGGGAGGGCGTGCCGCCTTTTTCTGCGACCCACACCCCGATCTCGTAGGTGCCCGGTTTTGTGAACGCCCACGAAACGTGCATGTGTTCTGGGCCTTCGGTGGTGTAAGCGCGGGTGGAATCGCTGCCAGCGAGGCGGGCTTGCGGGGAGGTTTGGTTGCCTCGGAACGCGATCCACTTGCCGCCGTCCGGTGCGCTAAGCGGAGTGAAGGTGAACGTGTAATCCTTCTTCGTTTGCGCGTATGCGTGCTCACTGCTCAAACCCGGCCAGACCACGCCTGAACGCTGGGTTTCCGGGAGGATGTAGGCGGTGGCGCCTTTCTCGGCAAAGCCTTCGATGGTCTCGGGCAGGGTCGTGCTCACCTGGGAAGGGACGGTGAAGTAGACGTCCTTGGGACGACGCCACACAGCACCGCGCTGGTGGAGGTTGGTTTCATCCTTGATGCGCAGGTGGAGCACGTCATTGTCGTAGTAGGGCGCAATGTCGACGTGCCCGGAGCTTAAGTTCAGGGGATCCGTGGGCGCAGGCTCAGTGGGCGCAGGCTGCGTGGGCTCCGTGGGCTCCGTGGGCGCAGGCTCAGTGGGCGCAGGCTCAGTCGGCTGCGAGGAAGGCGCCTCGCTCTCCTCACCACCGAGGCGCACTGTTGCTGCTGGGATCGGGGTGTATGCATCGGTGTGGGCAACGCTGACAAGGGCGGCGTCCGTGGCGTTGGAACGAGACTCCGGGATGATGCGGAGGAGGAGTTGGTAGTTGGGGCGTTGGCAGCCGTCGATAAGCTGCTTGCTCTTTCTACTGCCAGGGGCGGAGGTGAAGGCGACTTCGCAGTCGGCGATGGCATCGCGCGGCATGGTGTCGAGTGGGCCGTCGTCCATTCTGTAGAAGCCGCCGGTGACGCGCAGTGTTGTGCGGGGATCGGCGGGTTCGACGGTGATGTCGATGTTGCGCATGTCCTCGCCGTAGACCTCGGAGGTACTCACGGTGACTTCGGGGCTGGTGAGGGTTAGTGGGTTGGTGTCAAAGTCCGGGATGGGGTCCATGTGTGACAACGGAAGCGCTTCCGCACTGTCCCTGGTTGCGGTTTTAGCGTCGCCGGTGCTAAAGCTCAGCGGTGCAGATACCCAGCGTGGGGTGGTTGAGGAGGCGCTTGGGATGTAGACGGCTTGGAGTTCGGAGGTGTCGCCGCCGAGCATCTCATCCCACGTGGCCGTGCCGCCGGTGACTTCGCGCTCGGCGAGGTAGAAGCCGTTGATGAAGAACTGGACGTGGCCGGTGTCGGTGGCATTGCCGGTGTCAAAGGTCAGTGTGCTCAACACGCCTTGCTGCGCGCCTTTGGTCGTGGCGGTAGAGGGCGCAATGCTGAACGTGGGGCGGCCGTTACCGGTACTTGGCGCGGCGTTGTACGCGGCCACGATGTCTGTGATCGTGCGCTGCGCGGGATCGGTACCGCCTACCTGCCAGGTCAGCGTTTGCGGCGCGGAGTGGAGAAAAGAGCCGTCTTTCTTGCGGGCGGTTCCGCGGTAGGTCACTTCGTAGAGGCCGGGACGAGTAAACGTTGTGGAGTTGTGGGTGTGGGTGCCGGCATTGACCCAGGTTGAGCGGAATCCCGGATCGTGGGAGGACCACAGGCGTGTCAGCGGATAGGTCTCATCGCTGTAGTTGAACAGCTCCATCTTGCCCGGTCCGGAAAAGCCAACGATTTCCATGTTGAAGGACTCCGCCCGGAATTGATTTGTGGGCAGATCTGCAGCCGCGCCGAAGCCGGCCCAGATGGGCATAGTGTTTTTGGGAAAACCGTGGGCGGGTCCGCCGAAGTACATGAGGTGGCCCGGTTCGACTCCGAGGAAGTCAAAGCGGGGGTCATCGGGGACTTTCCACGCGTAGGCACCAAGCCCGCCGTCGGTGCGTCCGCGGCTGACCCAGTTGACGGTGTTTTCAATGGGAATGAGCCCGGCACTGTTGGACATGAGCCGGAAGTTGCCGTCTTCCCACACCGCGTGGGGCGAATCTACGTGCGTTTGGGTGCGCACTACTTTGCCGTCGGTGGTTGCGGACTCGGCGAGTGCCAGGGGCGCACCGATGAACAAGAAGGTCAGGATGACGGCAAGCGCCGGGAAACGTGTGCGCAACGAGGGACCCTTCCGCTATTAATGAAAATGACTTTCATTTACCTTAATGAGGTACCCACGGAAGGGCAATAGCAGGGGCTACCTTTGCCAAATTCGACGTGGCACTAAGGGAAAGCGGAAAGAATTCAGAGCGGCACCCCGAATCCTGAATTTGTTTCCCAAAATCGGGCAAAGAATTCAGTATCCCCAGGTCGCTGAACACCCCTAACGGAAAGAATTCAGGATTTCCCCCAAGGTACTGAATTATTTCTGAATTCATTCCCCGGACACTGACGCCCCCACGCACTCCCCACACACCGGATTGCCCTCACGGCACGCCGCGCACGACAGGTACTGGTGGCGACACTCGGGCTCGTTGGCGCAGTTGTAAAAGTCATTGGTGGCCTCACCGCAGTGCACGCAATGGCCAAGCTGCACAAAGTTCGGGTCCCCCGGCGCGCCGAACTCTGTGTGCATGCGCTTGTCAAAGACGTACAGTGAGCCTTCCCAAAGGCCCTGGTTGCCGTACTTTTCGCCGTAGCGGACAATGCCGCCGTCGATTTGGTAGACCTCTTCAAACCCGCGGTTTTTCATCAGCGGCGTCAGCACTTCGCAGCGGATGCCGCCGGTGCAATACGCGATGACAGGCTTGTCCTTCATCCAGTCGTACTTACCGCTTTCCAGCTCCCGGATGAAGTCATGGGTGGTCTCCACATCGGGCACAACGGCGTTTTTAAACTTGCCGATCTCTGCCTCCCGGGCGTTACGGCCGTCGAAGAACACCACGTCCGGGTTGTTCGCCACCAGCTCATTGACCTGCTCAGGCGTGAGGTGCGTACCGCCGCCGACCACACCCTTGTCATCCACCTGCAGCTCATCGGGTGCACCGAACGCCACGATCTCTTCGCGCGCCTTGACGCTGAGCTTGGGGAAGTCCGCGGCGGAGCCTTCGGACCACTTGAACTCGATACCGCGGAAGTACTCCTTGGTCTTGCGGGCGTAGGCCTTGCACGCGTCAATGTCACCGCCGACGGTGCCGTTGATGCCATGCCTGGAAATGAGGATCCTGCCGGTTAGCCCGAGGCCTTCGCACAGGTCACGCTGCCAGAGGCGTACCGCCTCAGGGTCAGCAATCGGCTGGAACTTGTAGTACAGCAGGATCTTTCCGGTCATGCCCAAAAGTCTAGGCCAGAGGTACAGGCTGGTACCTAACCCAGCACCTAACCCAGCGACCTAACCCAGCACCTAACGCTTGTGGTAAAGCGCCTTCTTCCAGTACTGCGGTTCAGAAGTCACAAGCACTCCGAGGGAGCGGAAGATGCCTTCGTCGACGGAGCCGAGGATGGTGGTGGTGTGGGCGTCGCAACCCTGCAGGTACTTCAGGTGTTCCAGGGCGGCGGCCGCCTGCGGGTCCGTGGACGCAGACACAGACAGCGCGATCAGCACCTCATCAGTGTGCAGGCGGGGGTTGACGGAGCCTAGGTGGCGCGTTTTCAAGGACTGGATTGGCTCAATCGCCTCAGGCGCAAGCAGGTGGACATCATCCGGAATCCCGGCCAAGGATTTCAAGGCGTTGAGCAGCACCGCAGCCGACGGCCCCAAAAGGTCCGAGGTCTTACCGGTGACAATCTCACCGCTCGGCAGCTCAAACGCCGCACCCGGACTTCCGGTCGTCGCAGCAACCTCAAGCGCCGGCCCCACCACCACACGATCCGCCGTGGTCACGTTCGCCTTGCGCATCACGTTGAGTACGCGGTCGGAGACGGTGGAGTCTGCATCGTTGCGTCGTTCAGCAACCAGCGCCTGGTAGTAACGGCGAATAATCTCCTGCTCAGAAGCGTGACGGCACGCGGCGTCATCGCTCATGCACATCCCGGCCATATTCACACCCATGTCCGTGGGCGACTTGTACGGCTCCGTGCCCGTCGCCTCTTGAAGCAGCGTGCGCAACAGTGGGAAGACCTCAATGTCACGGTTGTAGCTCGTGGCCTGCTTGCCGTACGCGTCCAGGTGGTACTGGTCAATCACGTTGACGTCATCCAAGTCCGCCGTGGCTGCCTCGTAGGCCAAGTTCACCGGGTGCGACAACGGCAGGTTCCAGATCGGGAACGTCTCAAACTTGGCGTAACCAGCGTTAATGCCACGCTTGTGCTCGTGGTAGACCTGGCTCAAACACGTCGCCAGCTTGCCGGAGCCCGGGCCCGGCGCGGTCATCACAATCAGATCCCGCGAGGTCTCCACGTATTCATTGCGGCCAAAGCCTGCATCGCTGACCACGACGGCGGTGTCATTCGGGTAGCCACTGATAGTGAAGTGCCGCGACACCTTCAAACCAAGGCGCTCCAGGCGCGCAATGAACGCCTCCACGTGTTGGTTATGGCCCTCCAGCTGCGTCACCACGACATTTTCGGCGAGGAAGCCGCGGTTACGGAAGACGTCGATAAGCCGAAGCACCTCATCCTCATAGGTGATCCCCAGGTCGGCGCGGACCTTTTGGCGCACAACATCGCCCGCATTGAAGCAGACGACAATCTCCACCTCATCTTTGATGCGGTCCAACATGGCAATCTTGTTATCCGGGGTAAACCCAGGCAGGACACGTGATGCATGGTGGTCATCAAATAGCTTGCCGCCCATTTCCAGGTAGAGCTTCCCGCCAATTTCTTCTCTGCGGGCACTGATGTGCTCCGACTGCAGCTGGATGTACTTCTCGCGGTCAAAACCCACTGTGTACGGCATGCGCGCAATCCTACCGCTCCAACTACGCTTACACCGCATGGAGCACTTCACCTGGACAGTTGCGCAAATCCTTGAGGCGGAGCGTCGGCTGCGCACTCACACCGAGGACCCGGAGGCGATGATGCGTACCGCAGCTTCTGCGGTGGCGCAGGCTGCGGCAGTGATGCTCGAACCGGAAGCGTCGGTGCTCATCCTCGCAGGTCCAGGCGGTAACGGTGGCGATGGGCTCTATGCCGGCGCGACGCTTGCCGCCAGCGGCCACCCGGTGGAGGCGCTACTGACCGCAGGCCGCGCACACCAGCCGGCACTTGATGCTTTTGTCGCCGCCGGCGGCAAGCTCATCCAAGAGCTAGATAGGCCCTGGGAGTACAGCCTGCTTATCGACGCCATCACCGGGCTTTCCGCCCGCCCCAGCCTCGACGAGTCCCTGCGCTCAATTGTGGAAGACGTAGCCGAGCTGCCCACGCTTGCCGTGGACCTGCCGTCTGGCTTGGAGGCGGACACCGGTTTGGCGGGTGCGCTGCACATCACCGCGGACGTCACCCTCACTTTCGGTGGTTGGCGCCGCGCCCACGTTCTCAACCCGGCCTGCGGCACCCAACTGCTTGCCGATTTTCGTCTTGGCCAGCACAGCCTTGCCCTGGAGCTTGAGGCGATGTCCGAGGACGGCGAACTCGGCGACACCATGATGCTGTTCGCTTCCCGCGCCGTTTCGCACAAGTCCTGGCCTACGGCGTTTCCGGACGAGTTCGCCGTGCTGGAGCCCTTCGACGTCGCGCCCGTAACACCCGGGCCCTCTTCGGATAAGTACACCGGCGGGGTGGTCGGCGTTGTCGCAGGTAGCGCGGCATACCCGGGAGCGGCGGTGTTGAGCTGCCTCGGCGCCGTCAACGCCACTCCAGGCATGGTCCGCTACGTGGGCACACAGGCCACCGAGGTGGTGCGCGCGCTGCCGGAAGTCGTCGCCGTCGAGCGCCTGGAGGACTGCGGCCGCGTCCAAGCCTGGGTCTTCGGCCCCGGCAGCACCTCCGAAGCCGACTTGCGCTGGCTGTTGGCCAGTCCGGAGCCTTTGCTTATCGACGCCACCGGCACCACCCTCCTCTCCTCCTCCCCCACCCTCCGCGACTTGCTCGTTTCGCGCTCCGCCCCGACAGTGCTCACGCCCCACGACGGCGAGTTTGCCCGCCTCTTCGACGCCGTCTTCCCTGGCGGTTCTGCTGCTGGTGCTTCTGGTGCCAGCGCCGGTGCTTCGCGGCTTGAGCAAACTCTCGCGCTGGCCAAGGCGCTGCGCTGCACGGTTGTGCGCAAGGGTCGCGTCACGATCATCGCGGACCACACCGCCGCAGGCACCGACGGCTGGGATTACGCGTACGCGGTAGATGCCGGCCACTCTTGGGCAGCCACGCCGGGCTCCGGCGATGTGCTCAGCGGCCTGATGGGCGCGCGTCTCGCCCTCGCCGCGGCTGAGGCTGCAGCAGAAGCTGGGGCTGAGGCTGGGGCTGGGCCTGCAGCCAAGCTTCCCGCCGACGAGCTTCCCGCCGATGAGCTTCCCGCCGATGAGGTCGCCGCTCAGTCCGTGGTCGTCCACGCGCTCGCCGCAAGCCTTGCCGCCGCCACGCCTTTTGGGGACGCGACCGCCCCGGCGAGCCGCATTGCAAACTTTGTGCGCGACGCCACCGCCTGGCTCACCTAGCTACGGTTAGGGGAGCACTGCTAGCAGGCAGCGTGGTTCATGATGGTCTACTAGCACACAACACGAAAACGGTGCTGTGTC
>NZ_KV786223.1 GCF_001806875.1 Corynebacterium sp. HMSC29G08 | reverse complement strand
CAGAGGTGTCTACCAAACAGGGGTCAGGTCCGAGGTCTACAAAGCGCAGATCTCACAGCACCTAGACGGTGTCATCAATCAATGGAATAGCGGTCAACTCAATTTCACAAGAAATCAGCTTAACCACATTCGAAGGGGCAACTACTGGGCTGAACGAATGCATCTAGGAACCATACTGCACATGGAATTAGCTGAGAGTTTGAGAATGAATCCGATTAAGGGGATTGTCGCCAACACGCAGGGCAAGTACGGTGCCGATTTCCAAGTCACGCTAAGCGATGGATCAACACGGTGGTTGGATCTCACCACGGTTGGTCAAACCGATGCCCATGTGAGGAAGTATGGTTTGCAGGAAGGGATGGATCGTTCGGACCATATCATTGCCTACGAAGCGTTTCGGCCAAATGGCGGCACCAATAGGCTTCAGGTGAGGAGAGTTAAATGACAGTGAAGTTGACGCGTAAGCAGTTGGTGGAGCGTTGGGGTGGTCAGTGTGACCCGGGGTTGGTGTTGGCGCCGTCTCCGTTTGGGTTGGTTGATGGGCGTGAGGACTTTCGTGGTTTTCATTGGGAGGGCACTTTTAGTGAGCATGGCGTGTCTTCTGATGTGTTTTTGCCGCCTGGGCAGGTATTGGATAATATTGATTTCAGTTATGCCAACATCAACCCGTTTATTGCCCGTGAGTTGACGATGCGGCATTGTTACGCCAAACAGGCAACGTTTACTTCTCCTGAGTGGGCGTATGGCACTATTTCGGACTGTGTGTTCGAGCGGTGCAAGTTCGCTTCTGGGTTTGCTATGCCGTTGATTGCCGCAAGTGTGTCTGATTGCGTGTTTCGGGCGTGTACGTTTCCGGAGTTGTTTGCCTATGGCACGCGTTATGATCGGTGTCAGGCGCTTGACATGCGGTTGAATGGGCCAAAGGGGGGCGGTAGTCGGTGTCCTGTGATTACCAATACGACGGTAACGGGGAAGTGGAAAGAATTCACGGTGGAAGAAACCGTAGATGGCATCCAGTTATCGGGTTGTGATCTCAGTGGGGTTGAATTCGGGATCTGTGGTTTTGATTATGTGGATATGAACAAGGTGAAAATCCCTGATGCTCTGCAACGGTTTACGGTGGCGAATTGGGAAGCAGTCTGTGACAGCATCCGCACGAAGTTACAAGAGCTTCAGGATGCTCCTGCGAATGACGGTGAACCAATGATGCAGTCAGGCTTTGCGCTTGACATGCTGGATTATGATTTGCGGGGTTGGTACGAGCAGGCGCCGCGGCCTCGTGGTGCTCGGTATTGTGTTGAGCTGACGTTTGCTGACTCGGCGGGGCATCGTCGTGATTATTTGTTGGATCTTTATCGTGATGCTGGCGCGGTGTTTATGCTTGATCCCGCGGCAGGAGCACAGGAAAGGGAATAGACATGTATGCAGGGTTTGAATTTGTTGATGGTGATTGGCGTGTTGGGCATCCGGGGATTGGTCCGGATGGGGAGTGGATGATCAGCGTTGCGGAGTTGATGCTGTGTTTTATCACTATTCGTACTGATGCTGGTACGCATGAGTTTTTCTTTGGTGCGAATCCAGTGATGGTGTTTGGTGCTGATCCGGCGGAGGTGCCGGATTATGACGTTGATGAGTTTATTGACTTTTTTACTGCTGCGTATCCGGATGCGGCAGAAGGTATTGGTCGTTTTGTGGAGACGTATCGGGTGATGTCTACGGATAGTGAGCCGCGGTATCAGTCACCGGATCAAGCTGGCGATAGTTTGGTGTCTGAGTGGTGTTCGATTTTGAACCTGCCGGACCCTATGGCTGAGGCGTAAGTAAATACGCTGCAGGCAGGCGGCAACCAATGGGGGTTTAGATCCTCCACTACATATCCCCGCAATTTGAGGGCAAGCCCACTCCAGAGTCGTCGCTTGTGCAGTTTGTGCGGTTGCCGAAGTTTGAGTTGTTCTGAGTTATTTTTCTGACGGCCTGGCGTCTCCGGCTAAGTAGAAACCCACCGGACGCCTGGCCCCCGCTTAGGGCTATCGTGAGCGATCTTTGCTTTACCCAAATCTCTAAGGTGCCGGAGAAGCCGACTCACCGATTGCCTCTCAACACCTAATTCTTCAGCAACTTCACGAGCATTCAGGGCTTTCCCTTCACGGAGCTGAGCGATAATCCAGTCCTCCGTAGTTACCGCACTGACTACAGGGGAAGCTTCGCCGTCAAAAGCCGTCCTGGCTTGCGCGGACAATATCCATTCGGGAGCATCCCTCAGCTGCTCCAGAAAGCCCTGTCTTGCATACCATCCTAAGGTTTCCTGAGCCTGCGCCTCCGACACCTGCATAAGCCGAGCGGCAGTAGAAGTCATCAAGATCGGGTTATTTGCCAAATGGCGTGTAACCAAGAGACCATTCACGCTATCGAAAATGGGGTCTCCAAATGTTGCACGCAGCTGATATAACGCCTTGATGAAATCTTGATCCACCTCGCCAGAAGGCAAAGTTACTTCAACAAACGGTCCATCAGTGCTCAGGCTCGGGGTTTGCCTGCCGCTTGAGAGCATAGAGACCCACATGCGGTCGAAACCGCGCGACGATTCCTCAGCGAGACTCAACTGCCTTAAAGCCCCCATGAGCACTGGATTCCGCGGGATAGATTGGGTGGTCAAAATTCTTTCTTTGCGAACACCCACTGGAAGGCTACCAGGGGACCACACTGTTAAGCTGGTGGGAGACTGGTCTACGACTATTGCTGCGGTAGCTCCCCAGTCGCGGTGCGCGAACGCATTGGAAACAACTTCATCAACCGCCGTTGTCGGGAACGCGGGAATCGGAAACTCCTGCCCATTCGGGAGCTGGACTCGAGCTATCTCCTGAGATGTGTGGTCCTTGATGAGCGCACGGAGCCGTTCCGAAGCTGTAATTAACGGTGCCGAGATCTCGGTCACCTTTGGATCACCACTGGGCACCTCCCGAAGAAGGTAACGAACCACCGACCGGTTATGTAGCGGCTGCATGAAGAGTATTTCCGCCGCGAAAGTCAGTCTCCCATCGGGCTTGAGCAGGCCTAACTCACTGCATAGTTCGAGCCCCGTCCGCGGAACCGGTGACCCGTCCCCCAAGGCTTTCTTCCGATTTGTCAGGAGGACTCTCGCCCGTTCAACGGCTTGTGAGTCCAAGTCTTCAGGCCCTCGCCGCGACGCCATAGCACTGAAATCTGGATTGGCACGTGCCAGATGGATACTCCGACGCTCGTCTTCCCCCAGTGGGACACAGCTTTTCCCTACGCGCTTGCTCGCTTGACCTTTGGATCGTTGGTAGAGCGCCATCCCACGCGGAACACGCAAGATTATCAAGCGCACGTTGCACCACTCGATGTCAAAAGCCTCTACTTGGATATGCGGCTGGGTCTTGCTGTAGATCTTCTCCACCAACCAGTCGCAAGCACGGTCAGTTCCAGTAAACGCAGATGGTCCCGACTTCTTGTCATTAACGCCAAGGACGATGTATGCGACTCCGCTATCCGCGTTGGAAAAGCAAATAACTTCGTCGACGAGAAATTCTATTAAGCCCGCATCGGGATTCTTATTCATCGGATGCACAGCGGGATCTTCTTTGAAGTCCAATATCTGAGATTCCCTACTGCCAGCGCCCTCACCAGCTTCAATCGCAGAAAGCGCTTCCCTTACAACCTCAAACTCCGCATCGACCATGCAATGAGAATAACAGGAATAATGCACGAGTTGTTTGAAACAACTCCAAACAACTTACAAACAACTCCGCCTTAAAATATCCCCGAAAATACCCTATATCTGCAGATCAAAGCAGCTATCAGGAGTTGTTGGAGAGTTGTTCAGAGTTGTTTATTACTCACCGCTTTACTCTCGCAACTCACGTCGCCCGCGATTCCTGAGCCCCGCGCCACGTGATCACCGCACCGGCGGCCGCGATCAGGACAATGCCTGTGACCATGGACCAGGTCAGGTGGTCGCCGGAAAACGCCCAGCCCAAGATCGCGCCAATCACCGGATCGAGGGCAAAGAGCGTACCGACGACCGCCGCCGAGACAATCCCCGCCGCAATCGTGTCCATCACATACGGAATCACCGCACCGATGAACCCGGAGATGACGATGGTGACCCACACGGGGGCGTCGATAAGCGGAACTGCCCGAACTGAGAAAGGAGCAAGGATCAGCGCGGCAACAACCACAGACAAGGCAAGGTCCGACATGCTGTCGTTTTCGGTGCTCCCCATACGTTCGGCGAACACCGTGTAGCCAGCGAAGAAACAGGCACCGACCACAGCAAAGCCAACACCGAGCGGATCCAGATCATTCGATGGATTCGCAATCAGCGCCACGCCCACGAACGCGGCGATGGCCCACAAGCGGGAGCGCCACATCTTCAGCCCCAGGAAAGACACAACGCAGGGGCCGAGGAAATCGATGGTAACGGCAACGCCCAGGGGCAGGCGGGCGATAGCCGCATAAATCATCACACTCATCATGCCCATGGTCACGCCGTAGACCGCGATGTTGATCGCCCGGGCGCGGGTCATACCGCTCAGCTTCGGACGGAACAACAACACCATAATCACGGCCGCGGCCGCCATGCGCAGGCCGGACACACCCGGCGCGCCAATAGGCTCGAGCAGGTCTCTTACCAAAACGGCAGCGGCCTGCGTGCCTAGCGAGCCGATCAGGACCATCAAAACAGGAGCCGCTGGCAGGGCAAGAAACGCGTTCATGCCCTGGCGGCTCATGCGGAATTGATTACGTTCACGCGCCACGCGCGCCAGATTAGTGCAAACGGGGTGGCAGTGAGCTACTAGTGGACGCGATGAGTACCTCCACGACTTCGACGCCGCCATCCAAAATCGCTAACAGTCATCCCACTGCTCGTACACAACGACTCGATGTGTGTTGTCTCGTTCCAAGCGCGTAGGCGGAGATTGCTCACGAGCTGAGGCATACCGTAGAATGCTTTCGTTAGGCTAGGCAGCCCTAACTGGAGTTTCTTTATTTACCTACGAAAGGCGCAACCTTGGCACTCTTTAGCTCTCGTCCCTTCAAGGCAGCCGCAGCCACTCTCACCGCGGCGTTCATGCTTGCCAGCTGCTCCAGCGGCGCAGGCGACCCGACAGCTGCTCCAGAAGCTTCCGATGCCAACGGGGCAGACGAGCGCATCGTCACAATGGGGCTCGGCGACGTCGATACGATCCTTGCCCTGGGCGAACAACCGGTCGGTTACGCCACCTGGGAACAGGAAGGTTCGGGCGATCCCTCCGGACTTGGGCCGTGGGCCAAGGACAAGCTCACTGTCGAGCCAAACCCAATCCGTGGTACCACCACCGAATTCAGTACCGACACTGCCGAACAAGTGGCTGCGCTGAACCCGACCAAGATTATTGCGGTCAACAGCGGTCTCGAAGCCGATAAGAAGGCGCTGCTCGAGCAGATCGCACCGACGACTTTCCACTCGGATGAGTACCCGGATTGGCAAGTACCCTGGGAAGTACAGATCAAGGAAATCTCCAAGGCCTTAGGCAAAGAAGACGAAGGCCAAAAGCTTATCGACGACTCCGAGCAGGCCTTCAAAGACTTCCGCGAAGCGCACCCAGAGTTGCAGGGCAAAACAGCAGTAATCGGCATGCCCTACGACGGGAAGCTCGGCGTGTACACCTCAGGCGATGGCCGCGGTGCTTTCATCGAAAAGCTTGGTTTCACAATCCCAGAGAAGTTCAACGGCGATGGCTCCAGCTTCTTCCTCGATTGGTCCCCCGAGAACTACGCTGACTTCAATGACGTGGACTACCTCTTCGTGTTGGACTACTACGGCGCGATCGATGCGCTGAAGAACGACAAGGCTTTCATGGATCTTGATGTCAACAAGCGTGGCGGGCTCTACTGGCTAGACACCGATACTGCCAACGCAATGAGCATGCCAAACCCCCTCACGATCCCGTACGCAATCGAGCAGATCAAGAAACAGCTCTAGGCATTTCAGGGGGCGGGGTGCCTACCGGGGGACGACCAGTGGGCCACCGCTCACCGGATCAGACACCACAACCGCAGGCAGATCGAAAACGCGGCTGAGCAAAGACTCTGTAACCACCTCGGTAGGCGTACCGACCGCACGAACCTCGCCACGCTGCATCACGATGAGCTGATCTGAGTAGCGTGCGGCGAGGTTCAAATCATGCAGCACCATAAGCACGGTTCGCCCTTCCTGATCAGCGAGTCGACGTACGAGCGACAAGACCTCGACGGAGTGGGACAAGTCGAGGTATGTCGTTGGCTCGTCCAAAAACACAAGCGGAGTGTCCTGCGCTAAGACCATCGCGATCCAGGCGCGCTGGCGCTGTCCGCCAGAAAGCCGCTCGAGTGGACGATCTGCAAACTCTGCAATATTGGTCAGCTCCATCACTGCATCGACCGCACGCGCATCCTCAGCAGAGGCCTGCCGTAGCCAGGACTGGTGCGGGTGGCGTCCGCGGCTCACCAGATCGCGGACCGTCAGCCCCTCGGGGGCAACAGGTGTCTGTGGCAGTACTGCAAGCTGGCGCGCAATCTCGCGGCGCTTCAGTTTCGCCGTGTCCACGCCGTTCAGCGTGACCGTGCCGTGATCGCATGCAATAAGCCCAGCGGTAGCTCGCAACAGCGTTGACTTGCCGCAACCATTCGGACCGATGAGTGTGGTGACACCGCCTTGAGGCACGTCGAGGTCAATGCCATCAACGATGACGGTAGCGCCATAACTCACCTTGAGATTTCGAACTTGAAGCATCATACGGACACCTTTCGTGTTGCGCGCAGCAGCGTGTAGAGCAGTACTGTGCCACCAATCGCAGTTGTAGCTATACCTACCGGCAGGTTCCCGGGCACCAAGATGCGTACCGCTACGTCAGCGCCGGACACGATCGCCGCGCCAGCGAGCATTGCTGTTCCTAAAGGCGGCGTCGCTGCTTGCGTGATCTTGCGTCCGATCTGTGGCGCAACAAACGCCACGAATGCTATCGGACCAGAGGCTGCGACAGCCATCGATGCCAGCACGACAGCCATGAGCATGAGGATGAGTTGCATATGCCGGGGCTCCACCCCGAGGCCAGCAGCCGTATCCTCGCCTAACGAGAGCGCCTGAAGGTTGAAGGCTGCCCACCGCAAGAGTGGAACAACAACTGCCAGAGTAATAAGCACAGCGAGGGCATCGCGCCAGTTCGAAGAACCCACCGAACCGGTGATCCACGCCTGCGCTTTACCCACATCGCGATAGTCGGCGCGAACAAGCAGGAACGAGTTGTAGGCCATCGCTAACGCGTTGATGATGATCCCGGCGAAGACAAGCTGGAAAGACCCGAGCCCCGCGCCACGGCTCAGCCACCAGATTGCCGCGGACACCACTAATCCACCGAGAAACGCACTGAGCGGGACCCCCAGTACATGCAGCAGCATTCCGGAGCTTCCACCAGCAAGTAACGCAGTCAATGCGAAAGCGGAGGCACCCGAGGTGACGCCCAAGATGTCTGGGCTTGCCAAAGGATTCCTCGTGATGGTCTGGAAGATCGCCCCCGCAAAACCCAGCGCAGCTCCTACTCCCAAAGCTGTCACTACCCGCGGCAGACGCCACTCAAGAATCACCGTACGAGCCAATTCCGTGGTTTGGCCCATGAGCGCAGAAACAATATCCCGGACCGTAAGCTCGAAGTCTCCGACCATGACACCCCCAAGGGCCGCGGCGAGAGCCAACACCGCAAGGACACCATTCGTCACGAAAACCCGCATCACAGTTTCGCCCCTTTCCGCAAGATGTACAGGGCGAATGGGGCGCCAACGAAGGCGAGCGTAATGCCCACCTGCAATTCGCCAGGTCGTGCGATGATGCGTCCGATAACGTCGGCAAGCAACAGCAGCGAGGCCCCAGCCAGCGCGGAACACGGCAGCACCCAGCGGTAATCTGGCCCCGTAACGGCGCGCACGAGGTGCGGAACGACCAGGCCGACGAACCCGATCGGGCCCGCGCCAGCCACCGCGGCACCAGTGAGCAATGCAACCACGATGATGCCCACGGCCCGCGCGATGTTCACTCTCACGCCAAGTGCACTGGCCACGTCGTCTCCCAAGTTCAGGAGGTTCACCTGATGTGCCGTGCCAAAGGCGAGCACAATCCCGAGGAGTATCACCGGGGCAAGCACCGCGACCACCTGCATGTCGCGCCCAGCTATAGCGCCCGCTGTCCAAAACCGCATCTCATTGAGACTTTGCGTATTCGTCAGCACAATGCCGCTAGTAAGCGCACTACAAACCGCACCCAGCGCAGAACCTCCGAGCACGACCATGATCGGCGTAGATCCCAGGCTCCTCATACTGAGCACGAACACGAGCGCCACCGCAAGTATTGCACCGAGGAATCCCACCCCAACCGTGCGCAATACTGACATTGAGCCGTGAAAGGAAATGGCTGCTGCCACTGCAAGAGCTGCGCCGGGACCGACGCCCAGCAGGTTTGTGTCCGCAAGCGGATTTCTGGTGTGACCCTGCAGCAGCGCGCCCGCCGTACCCAACGCTGCCCCCACCAACAGGCCGAGCAGGGTGCGCGGAACTCGAAGTTGCGCGATGATCTTCGCCTCGTCGCTGGACGCCTCAAGTCGTTCGGATCCTCCTGGGAACGCCAGCACGATTCCATCACGAACCGCGCCCAGCGTTGCCCCGAATCCCATTTCGCGCGCCCCGAACAACAAAGACAGCAGTGCTGCACACACGGTAGAAGCCGCAAGGAAAACAACAAACCCTACGTGTCTATTCACGCTGTTACCCCGTTAACGCCAGTACCCCATGAACGACACGTGGTGGCGAGGCACACCCACCTCGCTCACCAGCAGTCGACGCATCGCCTTCACAGCCGTATTCTTCCCTGCGATCCAGTAATAGGTATGCCCTGCAGCATCCGAAGCGGAAGCTATGGATTCACCACTGCTGGAGTACGTGGGTGTCTCCCAGACCTCGTCATGCGAGACTTCATCTACGAGATCAAGTTTCCCAGCTCCCATAGGTACAGCAGCGCTGCGGGAATCAACCTCGTCTTTCAGTTGCGCAAGAAGCAAGTCCCCGTAATCGACGTCGTCGTGTTCGCGGAAGTGCCAGCGGACGTCGACCTGTGCAGGGGCGTCGATGGGCAAGTGGTTGCCGGCCGGTACCTCAATGTCAGCAGACCCGGCGAGGCCTTCGGGCCAATCTTCCAAAATGCGGGCTATTGCGGGAAGCGCGGTTTCGTCACCATACAAGCATGCCTGTGCTGCAGACCCCGGATTGAATTCGATGCCAACCCCGGAGTCATCGTCGCGAGTTGGTCCAATTATCAGGAGCTGCTGCCCAGGTTGCGCGTCTTGCGCCCACGCCGAGGCTGGACCGGGATTGTCATTGTGCAGAACAAAGTCCACATCCACTTCATCCGGGCCATCGGCATATCGCCGGAGCTCTCGAATCGAGTAGGTACGGAGGTGCCCGCGCGTGTGCTCCGGCATCGCACGCCACGCATCCCACCACCCTTCCTCCGGGAGGCTCAGCACTCCACTGGCGGGCGGGATCAGCAGTTTGATGCGCAAATCCCTGATGGGTACGGCAGGCCCCATAGCGTCGATCCCGGTGAACGTCACCCGTTGGAAGTTCGGCGCAACGCGTTCACTGCGGAGGACGGTTGCAAGGAAAGGCCTGAAACTCACCCTGCAAACTATATAGGCTTGCCTAGCCTAAGGAAAGTGTTCAGGTACGCAGTCCCCTAACGTAGTCCCCTAACGCCCGCGTAGCTGGAGTCGGCGAGGATGCGGCTACACCTCGCCGGGGAACTCGACCGTCGTGCCGTCTATCACATTGGACGGCACACCAATCTTGCCGGTGGCGCGGACGTCGGCGAACCCGTCGAGTGAATCGCGCAGGGTAAGAAAGCGTTTGAGGTTGCGCAGGTCGGTGACGTCGAGAAGTTCGGCGTCACCGAACACCTGCGGATCTGCCTTGAACTGCGCGATGACATCCGTGCAGTCAGGACAGTCGGGGTGGACGAAAATCTCAATGCTCACTCGTTGCTCCTAGTGCCCGCGCGGCTGGTCGATCGGCTTGCCGTCCTCAAAGTAGGCACGTACGTGGTTATCAAACACGGACAGCGCCGCGCCGATGGCCATGTGCATGTCCAGGTACTGGTACGTGCCTAGGCGACCACCGAAGAGGACCTTGTTTTCGCGGGACTCGGCCGCAGCGAGGCGTCGATACGCCTCCAGCTTCGAGCGGTCCTCCGGGGTGTTGATCGGGTAGTACACCTCGTCATCACCCTCGGCGAAGCGGGAGTATTCCTTCACAATGACGGTCTTGTCGGCAGGATAACTATCCTGCCGCTCCGGGTGGAAGTGGCGGAACTCGTGGATGCGGGTGTACGGCACGTCCGCGTCGTTGTAGTTCATCACAGAGGTGCCCTGGAAGTCGCCGGTGTCCAGTACTTCCTGCTCAAAGTCGAGGGTGCGCCAGCCAAGGTGACCCTCGGCATAGTCGAAGTACCGGTCCAGCGGGCCGGTGTACACAACCGGGGCGTCCGGGGATTCGGCGCGGATGGCGTCGCGGACGTCGAACCAGTCAGTATCTAGGCGAACGTCAATCAGCTCGTGCGCGGCCATCTTCTCCAGCCAGGCGGCGTAGCCGTCCACCGGCAGGCCTTCGTACTTGTCGTTGAAGTAGCGGTTGTTAAACGTGTAGCGAACCGGTAGGCGGGAGATGATCTCCGGCGGCAGGTCAGTCGGGTCTGTCTGCCACTGCTTTGCGGTGTAGTGCTTCACAAACGCGTCGTAAAGCGGCTTGCCAATCAGCGCAATGCCGCGCTCCTCCAGGTTGGTTGCGGCCGCCGGGTCGAGGCCTTCGCGCTGCTGTTCAATCAGTTCGCGAGCCTCGTCCGGCGAGTAGTACTTGCCAAAGAACTGGTTGATCAGGCCCAGGCCCATGGGGAATTGGTAGGCGGTGCCGTCGTGCATGGCAAACACGCGGTGCTGGTAGTCGGTGAACTCGGTGAAGCGGTTGACGTACTCCCACACGCGCTCGTTCGAGGTGTGGAACAGGTGCGCACCGTATTTGTGCACCTCAATGCCGGTTTCTGGTTCCTTTTCGCTGTATGCGTTTCCGCCGATGTGGTTGCGCTTTTCCACCACCAGCACACGCTTGCCCAGCTCGCTCGCGGCCTGCTCCGCAACGGTCAGGCCGAAAAACCCGGATCCAACAACAATGAGGTCATATGTCATAGGTGCCATTTTCGCACAATTGCTTTTCGACGCCACACCTCACGACACGCCGCAAAGTCTCAAGGTTCACGTGAGGGTTAAGATTGCGGTAGCCTGCAATTAACTATTGTCACATCAGCCACAGGAGTGAAACCGTGCAACATCGTCGACAGTGGGCCAACCCCATGTTCGCCGTCCTTTTGGCGGTGGCCATGGTCGCCTCCGCTGCATTTGGTGGCCAACACATTCTGCAAGTACAAAACGTCGCGCCGGCAGCCACTGGCGTCTACGCAGACGAAGCCAGCTTTGACACCGGCGCCAACATCACGGTTGATGACGCCGCGGTGCGCACCCAGTCCGGTGAGGAAGACACCGTCCGCCGCGTAGTCAAAGAGTTCACGCGCGAGCGCGAGTTCTCGGTTGTTGCGCTGACCTGGAAGGGCCCACGCGACATCGTCGCTTACGTGCGCTCCCAGCGTGCCGACGGCTCCTGGAGCCCCTGGTTCGAAATGGACCCCGACGACTCCCCCACCGGTGTGGAAACCAGCGGCACCGAACCGATCTTCGTTGAGCGCACCAAGCGCATCCAGGTTTCCACCGGCAACGTGGACCTGCTCGAAGACGGCCGCGCCGCCTCCGAAGCACCGACCACGGCCCGGGACATCCAAGCCGTGTTCCTTGACGGCGGCGTGGACGAAAACGTGATCACCCCGGCCGCGGATTCCTACTCCCGCGCCATGCCGAAGGTAATCACCCGCGCACAGTGGGGCGCAACAAGCAGGAACACTCCGTACTACTCCGAGCCCGTCAAGGCCGTGACCGTGCACCACACCGCGGGTTCCAACAACTACTCCCGCGCTGAGTCTGCCGGCATTGTCCGCTCCATCGAGCACTACCACGCGCACGTCCGTGGCTGGGGCGACATCGGCTACAACGCGCTGGTAGACAAGTACGGCAACATCTACGAAGGCCGCGCCGGCGGTCTGGACCGCGCAGTCCAAGGCGCACACGTGGGCGGCTTCAACACCAACACCTGGGGCGTGTCCATGATGGGCGACTACTCCAAGACCGCACCCACCACCGCGTCCCTGCAGGCAATGGGTGAACTGATTGGTTGGAAGGCTGCCGTCGCAGGCTTCGACCCGATGGGCACCAGCTACCTGTCTGCAGACTTCAGCTTCGCAGGCTCCCGCTACGGCGCGGGCAAGGGCGCATACTTCCCCAATGTAAACGCCCACCGTGACTTCCACTTCAGCGACTGCCCGGGTGACAGTTTGTACAACAGGCTGCCCGACATTCGTCGAGTAGCAAAGGTGAAATACACCGCAACCAAGGCGTCGCGCTCGTTCGTCAGCCCGGCCATCCCGAACAAGGACGGCACCAACACCACGGTGACCAGCCCGTCCAACGGCACTGGAACTAAGGTTGCCAACACGCTGACCAAGCTTGCCGACGGCGACACCGCCACCATCGCAACCGTCGTAGGCACCATCGCCGGCGTGGCCCTGATCTACGCACTACAGAACGGCCAGCTGGGCGACCAGGTCAAAAACGTCGGCGGCACCGAGATCATCTCCGGCATCACCGTCCAGGACGTCACCCCCATGATTGGCCCAGCCCTTGAGGTTGTTGGCAGCTCCGAAGCATCCACCGTGTGGAAGTCCTTCGAACCCATCTTGGGCAAGCTCGCGGGTACGGTCTCCGGCGTGGGCGGCCAGCAGATGGCGCTCTACGCAAATGGCCTCGCCGTGAAGGACACCGACGGCGAGATCTACGCCCTAGTCGGCCAGATCGCCAACGCCTGGCTGCAGCAAGGCCTCGACGCAGGCCCGCTGGGCATGCCGATCACGCCGCAGCGCAACGCCAACCACGATGAAATCCGCATGGACTTCCAGGGTGGCGCGATCGTCTACTCCATCTCCCAGCGCAACATCAACATCATCACGAACTAAGCGCTGAGGACAGGCGGCAGGTTACGCCTGGTTGTAGGAACGCAGCACGGCGTCCTCCCACTTCGCAATGAGCCGGTCCCGATCGGGGCCGGCCATTTCGTTTTGGAAGGTGGTGGGCGTGCCGAGGGTAAACGGGGCGTCGATAAGCGAAATGCCCATAGCAGCAGCCGAGGCAGCACCCATCACCGTGGTTTCAATGTTGGCGGGGCGCACCACGTCAAAGCCGAGGATGTCCGCCTGCATCTGCATCAACAGATCATTGCTGGTCATGCCACCATCAACCTTCAGCTGGGTCGGCTCGCCGCCCATCGCGCGGACCACCTCCAGCGTCTGCAAACACGTCGCCTCCAGCGCCGCACGCGCAATGTGACGACGATCCACAAAACGCGTCAGACCAGTAATAATGCCACGCGCATCCGGACGCCAACGCGGCGCAAACAACCCCGAAAACGCCGGCACAATAGTCACCCCGCCACTATCCGGCACCTGGCCAGCCAGCGTCTCCGTCTCCGCGGCGGTGCGAATAATGCCCAGCTGATCACGCAGCCACTGCACCAACGAACCCCCCACCGCAACCGACCCCTCCAACGCATACACCGGCGGCTGGCCCGCAACCTGATACGCCACCGTTGACAGCAGCCCCGTGTCGCTGATCTTAAGCTGTCCACCAGTGTTGAGCACCATAAACAGCCCCGTACCGTACGTCATCTTCGCACTGTTTTCCTCCAGGCACCCCTGCCCAAACAGCGCCGCCTGCTGATCCCCCAGCACCCCAGTAATCGGCGTATCAGCCAACGGCCCCCGTGCGCGCACCGAGCCAATCTTGCCTATCGACGCCCCAATCTCCGGCAACACCCCCACCGGCACCCCAACCGCCTCACATAATTCTTCGTCCCAGTCGAGCGTCTCCAAATCCATCAGCAGGGTACGGCTTGCATTGGTGACGTCCGTGACATGCAACGCCCCGTCCGTAAGATTCCAGATCAACCACGTATCAATCGTGCCAACCAAAAGCTCCCCCCGCTCCGCCCGCTCGCGAGCATTGGGCACGTTATCCAGGATCCACGCCCACTTCGGCCCCGCCGGATACGAATTGTGCAACAACCCCGTCCTGCGCTGGTACGCATACGGGTCACCGTCATGATTCGTGCGCGTATCCTGCCAAACAATCGCGTTATAAATCGGCTTCCCGGTGTCCTTCTCCCACACCACAGCCGTCTCCCGCTGGTTAGTAATCCCCAGCGCTACAACATCACGCTCATCAATGTCCTCATTCGCCAGCGCCTCTACAATCGCCCGGCGAGTATTACGCCAAATCTCCTCCGGGTCATGCTCCACCCACCCCTGCCTGGGCAAATACTGCTTATGCTCAAACTGCGCTTGGGAGACGACTTGGCCGTCCTCATCCGTAATAAACACGCGCGTGGACGTCGTTCCCTGATCAATGGCAGCAACAAGCGGCATGCCTGGAGATCATACGGGTTAGCCCCCTGCCTTACGCGAACATTCGCTCAATCTGCCTCGACCACTCCCGGAACCCAATATCCAGCCGCCCATCCATCGGCCTGACCCCCGGGTTCAGGTTGATCAACCCCTGCAGCTGCCGAACCATCCGCGGGCCAAACACATCATCCCAGCCCACCCGAAAAAACACGGCACCTTTATTCTGCAGCTGCTTCTCCCTATGACGCTCACTGCGCAGCGCACTCAACGCATCTCCCATCGCGCCACTGGTCTTCTCCGCCCCGTCGGCCTCCACCACAATGAATTGATTGATGATGCAATCCACCCACGCGACTGTCATATTGCCCAGCTCATCAACAATTTGATACCCCACCTGGAACTCAATGGTCTCCACCCCAGTCAGGTGGCCATGGTTGATCGCGCCCAACAGCCTGTCACGCACCAAGGTCTCGAGCACGCTTGCCGACGTCTCCGCCGACCCCTTAATCAGCCCCCTAAACGATTTAAGCCCTCTGGCCTGCGGCAACACTTCCGTTTTCTCCAGCAACGTCTCCACTGTCAGATGTGCGTGCTGCCACCTTGCAGACTCTATCTGCACCAACGCGTCCAACCTGCCGTAATACCGGAACGTATCAAACATCGCCCGCACCCCGATTGCGCTTCGGACCCTCTTAACAGTGCAGGTCTCCTCGTCCCGGAGGATTCCACCGTGATAGACCTTGTCCCTGTACTTCGTTCCCCAGGTTCGAGAGTTTCCAGGCAGAACCAAGTCCACTTTCTCTACCCATTTGAGCGTTGAGAGTCCCATCCAGCGTGCTGCTGCCGGCCCCGTGATCACTGCAGTTTTGCATTGCTCAGCCACCTTCGCAATCAAAGCGAGTTCGGCTTCCCTTTTCTTTGTGTAATCCCCCATGCCGTTATTTCTACCGCATGTTGGGAGATTTTCCACGGGGTTTTCTCTGTTTCTATCTGCTTTTCATTATCTGCTAGGAGCGCGGGTTTCGTTATCTGCTAGGAGCGCGGGACACTGCCCTAGCAGATAACGAAAACGGTCCTCCATTTTCCCAGGTCGAATGTAGACACTTTCGGCCATTTTTCATTTGTATGCTAGTGGATCACCTTCGCCACTAGCAGATAAACGTTATGTCAAGTAGGCGGGGCGGGTTTTGCTCGGGCAAGCTGGGCAAGCTGGGCAGTCCAAGCTGGGTGGGAACAGAGGGGCTAGAACCAGCGCTCGAGGATTTTGGCCACGCCGTCGTTGTCGTTGGTGTCCGCAACTTCATCCGCGGCTGACGTGAGCACTGGCGAGGCGTTGCCCATGGCAATGCCTCGCCCGGCCCACGTCAGCATCTCCAGGTCATTAGGCATGTCGCCAAACGCAATCACATCTGCAGCGTCAACACCGTAGCGCTCTGCAAGAAGTGCAACGGAAGACGCTTTGTTCACGCCGGGGCATGAGACCTCAATGAGGCCTTCGTCCATGGAGTAGGTGACGTGGGCCTCGGCGGCGTTGACTACCGGGGCGATGCGCTCGAACATTTCGGCAGACGTTAAGTATCCGCAGCGTATGAGCAGTTTGGTGGCGGGTTGGGCGATGAGCTCGTCCACGTCGACTACGCCGAAGCGATCGTCCCACGCGTCGGGGTTGTACTCCCGCGTGATCAAGAATTCCTCGCCACGCCCGACACGCTCCACGCCAAATCCATGGGTAACGTCTGACATGACGGGCGCCACTGCCTCGATGACCTCAGCCATTGTGCTGGAGGCCAGCTCGAAGGCATGCACGATCTCATCTCGCGCGGGGTCGAAGATCACTGCCCCGTTTGCACAGATTGAGACTGGGGCAAAAGGTAGCTGGTCTGTGATGGGGGGCAGCCAGCGGTGGGGGCGTCCCGTCGCTAAGCAGAAAAATGCTCCCGCTTCAACCGCTCTGGCAACGACGGCTCGCAGGCGCGGAGTGACGCGACCTGCGGAGGTGATGAATGTGCCGTCGATGTCGGAGGCGATCATGCGGGGTGTCACTTCTGCTTGCGCTCCTTCTCCGCGCGGTAGAGTTCCTCGGCCTCCTCGATCGTCGGCGCGGTGCCGCCCATGGACTTCGGCAGCCACGGCTCCGCACCGAAGGGACCGTAGCGTTCGGTGTACTCGGCCCGCGAGAGATCCAAAAGCTGTTGCATGCGACGCTTCAGCTCCGCGGTGTCGGTTCCCGCATCGCCGGTCAGGGGCACGGGTTCGCCGTAGCGAATGATCACCGGCACGCCCCGCAGCTGTTTCGGCAGGTCCTTGGTCCAAATGCGCTGCGAACCCCACATCACAGTGGGAATCAGCGGCACATCTGCCTCGCGTGCGATGCGCACCGCACCTGTTTTGAAATGCGCCAGCTCAAAGGAACGGGAGATCGTCGCCTCGGGGAAGATCCCCACCAGGTTGCCGTTGCGCAAGTTCTCCACAGCACTGCTAATCGACGCCGCCCCCTTCGCACGATCCACCGGCACATGGTGCATCTTGCGCAAAATGCGGCCCAAAAGAGGAACCTCAAAGACGGACTTCTTGGCCATGAAACGCACCAGGCGGTTGCCCTGCACGTGCGGGCCGGTGCCCATCAGCGCGAAATCCATGTAGCCAGTGTGGTTGCCGGCTAGAAGCGCCCCGCCTGTAGCGGGGATGTTATCAGCGCCGACCACCGTGACCTCAATGCGCAGCAGCCTCAAGATGCGACGGATGGCCGATACGGCGCCCTGGTAAAAGCGCTCGGCAGCCTCATCGGTGTGAGCGCTGGCTTCTTTAAACAGGCGCGGGACTAAAAAGCCGCGGTATCGGCGCATATTCATTAGGGCTTCAGCACGTCCTTGCCCACCCACGGGCGCAGGGCTTCTGGGACCACTACGGAACCGTCTGCCTGCTGGTGGTTTTCCAGGATGGCAACCAGCCAGCGCGTGGTGGCCAGGGTGCCGTTGAGGGTGGCGGCGATCTGCGTCTTGCCGTCCTCATCACGGTAGCGGGTTGCCAGGCGGCGGGCTTGGAAGGTGGTGCAGTTGGAGGTGGACGTCAGCTCGCGGTAGGTGCCCTGGGACGGCACCCACGCCTCCGTGTCAAACTTGCGGGCGGCGGAGGAGCCGAGGTCACCTGCGGCAACGTCGATGATGCGGTACGGCACCTCAACGGCTGCAAGCATCTCGCGCTCGAGGCCGAGCAGCTTCTGGTGCATCTCTTCAGCGTCTTCTGGCTTGCAGTAGGCAAACATTTCGAGTTTGTCGAATTGGTGGACGCGCAGGATGCCCTTGGTGTCCTTGCCGTAGGAGCCGGCCTCGCGCCGGAAACAGGACGACCAGCCGGCGTACAGCAGCGGGCCGTTGGAAAGATCAATGATCTCGTCCTTGTGCAGGCCAGCAAGCGCCACCTCGGAGGTACCGACTAGGTACATGTCGTCGCGCTCTAGGTAGTAGATCTCCTCATCATGCTCGTCCAAAAATCCGGTGCCGTGCATGATATCTGGGCGCACAAGCACCGGCGGGATCATCAGCTTGAAGCCGGCCTCGCGGGCTTTCTGGGCGGCCAGCATGAGCATGCCCAACTGCATCCATGCGCCGTCACCCGTCAGGTAGTAGAAGCGTGCGCCACCGATCTTGGTGCCGCGCTTCATGTCAATGAGCCCAAGTGGCTCTGCAAGATCCAGGTGGTCTTTGACCTCAAAATCGAACTCCGGGATTTCACCAACGTGCTCCAGCACGATGAAGTCCTCTTCACCACCTGCGGGTGCGCCCTCGATGGGGTTGGGGATGGCGGTTTGCAAACGCGTCACCTCAGCGGCGGCCTCAGCCTCGCGGGCTTCCGCTTCCTTCACGCGTGCTTTGAGCTCGTTGGAGCCTTCCAAAAGCGCGGGGCGCTCTTCTGGGGAGGCCTGGCCAATCTTCTTGCCAAAGGCCTTTTGCTCACCGCGCAGCTCGTCGGCGGCTTGGATGGCGGCTCTGCGTGCCTCGTCGGCTGCGAGCAGCTGGTCGACCAGGGCCGGGTCTTCACCGCGGGCTACCTGGGAGTTGCGGACGTGGTCCGGGTTTTCGCGCACTAGCTTGAGATCGATCACACCTTGCAACTCTACCGTTTTGCTCGTTTAATCTACTGCCATGGTTTCCTCTACTGCATCCGGCGGCGCATCCCGTACCGCTTTCAAGCGCGCTTTCACCATTGCGACGCTGGCGGGCGCGGTTGCCGCGGGCGCGTTTTCGTGGGAGAGCTCGAGCGCGCCGATGCAGGGCAGCCAGGCAGACCAGGCGATGTCTTTTACGTCCGCTGACGCAGGGTCCTGCTTGACGTGGGATGTTGCGGAGGATGGGGCCGTGACAAATTTCCAGCAAGCCGATTGCGCTAGCCCGCATCGTTTTGAGGTGGCGCTGCGGGAGGATTTGAGCGTCTACCCCACGTCGGAGTTTGGCCCGGATGCGCCGATGCCAAGCACCACGCGCCAGGCGCAGTTGCGTGAGGAGCTCTGCGGTGCCGCGGCGCTGCGTTACCTGGAGGGTCGTTTTGACCCGGCGGGCCGGTTCTCTATTGCCCCGATCCTGCCGCCGGCGAGTGCGTGGGCGCAGGGCGATCGCACCATGCTGTGTGGGTTGCAGGAGACGGATCGCGCTGGCGGGGTGGTGATGACTAGCGGCAAGGTGGCTGATCAGGATCAGGCGCGCGTGTTTGACCCGGGTCAGTGCGTGGCGGTGGATGCGTCGAATTCGCTGACTGCCGTTGATTGCGCGCAGCCGCACCAGGTGGAGGTGACGTCCACGGTGAACTTGGCCACTGTTTTCCCGGATCACACGCCGAGTGTTGAAGAGCAGGATCGTCACTTGGCTGATGTGTGTACCACGGCCGCGCAGGATTACCTCGGCGGTGAGGAGAACTTGTACCGCATTACGCTGCAGCCGTTTTGGACAACGCTCAACACGGTTTCCTGGGATGGCGGTTCGCGCAGCGTGAACTGTGCGCTTGTGTTTTCGCGCCCGGAGGGTGGTTTCGCTGAGCTGACAGGTTCCGCCATACAGGGCAGGGAGCATTTGCTTATCGACGCAGCCCCGCCCGCCGAACGCCCCGACCGCCGCCCGCTGCGCGAGCCGCAGCAAAGCGAGCCGCAACAGAACTAGGCAAGCACATGATGGAACCGGTAAGCCAGCAAGAGTTTGAGGAAATGATCAACGACGCGCTGGATACGATCCCCGAGGAGTTTGCCCGGCACATGACCAACATGGTGGTCTTGGCCAGGGATTTCAACGAGGATAAGCCAACGCTGCTGGGTTTGTTTGAGGGCGTGCCGCTAACGGAGCAGCATGCGAATCACACGGGCTTTTTGCCGGATGCGGTTTTTGTGTACAAGGACGCGTTGGAGGCAATGTGCAAAGACGCCGAAGAGCTACGCCATGAGGTGAAGGTGACCGTTTTACATGAGGTCGGCCACTACTTCGGGTTAGAGGAGCACGAGCTTCATGAGTTGGGGTGGGGGTAGTGGCCCCATTCCACAACGTCCCAGTCGCCGAAGGGGCGTGAGGGGTCGCCGGGGTTGAGAACGACCCACTGGCAGTTGTTCAGGTGGGATTGTTCGGCGTATTCGGCGCTGACTCCGCGTTCAAAAGCGGCGTTGGCGGCAAAGGCGCGGATCGCCCCGCCGTGGGAGACGGCAACCGTGGTTCCACCCAGTTCCAGGTAAGGCGCAAGACCTGCTTTGTAACGGGTGAGGAAGGTATCCAGCGTGTCGCCACCCTCAATGGCGGCTTGGAGATTGCGCTGGTAGAAGCCTCGGAACGCGGTGAAGTACGCGGTATGCGCTTCGCGGGAGTTGAGCATCTCCCAACGCCCAGCGTTGACCTCCTGCAGGCCGGCAAACGCCGGGATCTCACCGAACACTTCACCGAAGCCAAGGGCGGCGGTTTGGCGGGCTCGCAACGCTTCGGACGAGATCACGCGGGAGACGTTGAAACGTTCCATGATCGCCTGACCCGCCTCGCGGGCTTGGTTTTGGCCAAGTTCCGTCAGTGCGGCACCCGGCAGCTGGGTGTCTAGTTTGCGCTCAACGTTGGAAAACGTCTGTCCGTGTCGCAGCAGAATCAGCATCGCGGCCACGCTCCCAAAAAGCGCGACCACGTTGCGCGCTGCTTAACGGCGGCAACGGCGTCGGCCACTTCGGCATCCTCAATATGCCCGACTAGCTCCACGAAGAAGTTGTAGGTGTTAGCCACGGTGCGGGTTGGGCGCGACTCAATGCGCGACATGTCCACGCCGCGGGAAGCGAATTCCTGCAGCATTGCCACCAGCGTTCCTGGCTGGTTGGGCGTTTGGAAGACCAGAGAGGTGCGGTCGCGGCCAGTGCGCGCGGGAAGTGGCACGTCCTCGGGTCCGACTAGGACGAAGCGGGTGCGTGCGGTGTCCATGTCCGCCACGCCACGCGCGTGCACCTCCAGGTCAAACAAGTCGGCGGCACGCTCGGGTGCGGCGGCTACGTCAGCTTCCCCGTCCGCAACCATGCGCGCGGCCGCAGCATTGGACGTTGCCGGCACAAAGTGCACGCCCGGCAGGTGTTCGGCTACCCAAGAGCTCACTTGGCTGTGGGCGACGGGGTGGGTGGACAGCGTTGTGGCGTCGCTAAGCAAAAAGCCCTTGCGGGTCATGATGGCAAACGAGATAGCCAGCTCAGTTTCGCCGAGAATGCGCACGCCGGGAGCAACAAGCGCGTCGGAGGTGCTGGTCACGGCGCCGTCGACGGAGTTTTCAATGGCAACAACGGCCCTGTCGGCAGCACCGGTGCGCACCGCATCCAGCGCGGCGGCGGGCGAATCCACCGGCACATACTGCGGGTCGGGTAGATCGAAGGCACGCGCGGCCTGCTCCGTGAAGGTACCCGCGGGGCCCAGATAGGCAATTGAGGTCATGCGCCTAAGCCTAACTGCAGTTCATGGGCGTTAGCATTGCCGCATGCGCCAGCGCGTAAAAGTGGAGATTCTCATTGTCCTTGCCGTCACCTTCGGCACCGCAGGGCTAAGGGCGGGGCTTCGGCTTATCGACGCCCTCCTCAACGCCCCCTTAAACCAACAAACCACCGTGCTTGTAGACGCACAGTCGTCTACCACCTGGATCGACCTAGCGCTGCAGCTAACCTCTGCGCTGGTGTTGGTGTCGTGGGGCGCGCTCGCGTGGTACCTGCTGTGGGTTGATGATCCGGCACGGTTCCGCTGGCGCTGGCCTCGCTGGCGCGACTGGGGTTGGGGCGCGGGCCTGGCTGCGCTAATCGGACTTCCTGGCCTGGCGTTTTATGTGACGGCGGTGCACTTGGGTTTGAGCAAAGTAGTCGTGCCCGCCACAGATGCAGTGCAGATCCCGACCTCGCTTGTGTGGGCGTTTGCCAACGGTTTCGGCGAGGAAGTTGTGGTGGTGATGTACCTGATGACGCGGCTGGGCCACCTCGGCTGGCGGTCGTGGCAGATCATCGCCGCCTCGTCCGTGCTGCGCGGCTCGTACCACCTCTACCAGGGGATTTCCGCAGGTTTGGGCAATATCGTGATGGGTGTGGTGTTCTGCGCGTGGTTTATCCGCACCGGCCGGGTGTGGCCGCTGATCATCGCCCATTTTCTTATCGACGCCACCGCCTTCACCCTCTACCCCCTCCTCGATTTGAGCTGGCTCGGGATTTAGCCAGCGAAGGGGCGCTACTTCAGTGAGTCGAACAGTGCCTGGGCACCGGCGTCGTCCCAGATGGCGACATTGCCTACGTCCGTATCCATGAAGTCATAAATCGGGATCGTTTCCGTGCGCACCCCGCCGCGCATGGCCAGCGCCACTCGCGCCAGGCTCCACACGTGGTCGCCTTGATCCACGGTGAACATCGCTGGCGTAGTCCACACCAGGGGGATCGTGCGGAAAGGATTGAGCAGCGTTGCAGGTGACGTCACCTTGCTCATCACCGCAGCGAGGAACTCACGCTGGCGAACCACACGGTCCAAATCACCCAGCGCGGTGGCGCGCGTACGTACGTAGCCCAGGCCGGTCGCGCCGTCCATTTTCTGGCAACCCGGCGCGAGGCTGATGTTTGCCAGCGGGTCCGTGATCGGTTCCGCCACGCAGATCTCTACGCCGCCGACGGCGTCCACAACGTTGGCCAGACCGCCCATGCCGATCTCTGCGTAGTGGTCAATGTGCAGGCCCGTGGACTGTTCCACGGTCTGCACCAGAAGCGACGCACCGCCGTAGGCGAATGCGGCGTTGATCTTGTCGTAGCCGTAGCCCGGCACCTCAACGTAGCTATCGCGCGGAATGGACATCAGCGTCGCTTGCCCAGCGCGGGGGATATGCATCAGCATGATCGTGTCCGTGCGGGTGGAGCCGATATCGCCACCCGTGCCTAGGCGGTCAATCTCGTCCTGGCTCATGCCAGTCCGCGAGTCAGAACCGACGAACAGCCAGTTCGTCCCAGCCGTGTTCGCTACCTGTTGCGTGGGCATGGCTTGGGTGCGGTTTAGGCGGGCGTCGGCAAGCAGCATGCCCACGATGGAGAGCACCAGGACGGTGAGGATGACCAGGCTGCCGCAGCCGACGCAGCCGGGACGTTTGCGCCTGGGCCGCGGGCGGGGTTTCGGTTTGGGCCGCGGGCGCTCGTGGACCTGCATAGGGACCGGCTCACGGCGCTGCTGAACGGGACGCTGCTGAACGGGGCGCTGCGGCAGCTCGTCGGGCATGATCTGGCGCGCACGCTGCTCGTGCGGTGTGCGTCGCGGCTGGTACTCCGAAGATCGGTATTCCGAGGTCCGCCGGGAGGTTTCACCGCTAGCGTCACGACGACGCACTGGCCTGCCGTAGCGGTCCAGCAGCGGCTTGCCATCTTTACCGTAGACGTACTGGCTACGGTCCTCCCGGTTATCCATGGCCTAGAAGTCTAGACCGCGGAACGTATCCCCCGCGAGAAGCGACAAGTTACTAGCGCGGCTCACCAGCGGAGCCAGTGGAGACCGTGGAGGCTGCGTTAGGCCAGGTGCCCTCTGCAACCATCTTCGCTTTGCGCTCCTCCCAGAAGTTGGCGTTCTGGATGCCCAAGGCCTGTGGGTCGAACTGCGGGTCCAGGCCGGCCTTCTTCTGGCGACGGTAGTCCCACAGGCACTTCATGGCCGGGACCTGCAGGAAGAGGATGGCCACGATGTTGAGCCATGCGGTGGCGCCCACACCGATATCACCAAGCGCCCACGCCGTGCCTGGGGTGGTGGTTGCGCCGACGAACACGGCGACAATGATCAGGACACGCAGCAGCCAGATGATGGCGCTACGAGCGTTCTCGTTCTTTACCCAGCGGTTGAGGTAGGTGAAGTTCACCTCTGCCATGTAGTAGTACGCAAGCACGGTGGTGAAGGCGAAGAACATAATTGCCAGCGCCACGAAGGTCGGACCGAAGCCACCAGCCAGCGTGTTCAGACCTTCCTGGACAAAGCCGGGGCCGACGGGGACGTCGGTGGGCAGGGAGCCCTCATAACGCGGGGTGCCCTCCTCAGTCTGGTTCTCAAACACGCGGTACATGTCGGTGGAGATGATGATGAACGCGGTAGCGGAGCAGACGAACAGGGTGTCAATGTAAACCGCGAAGGACTGTACGAAGCCCTGCTTTGCCGGGTGGGAAACCTCAGCGGCAGCAGCGGACTGCGGGCCGGTTCCCTGGCCGGCCTCGTTGGAGTAGATGCCGCGCTTCACGCCCCATGCGATGGCGGCGCCGAGCATGCCGGAGAAGATTGCCTCCTGGTCAAAGGCGGAGCGGAAGATCAGGCCGAAGACCTGCGGGATCTCAGATGCGTTCACGAACAAGATCACGATTGCCAGGATGATGTAGATCGCCGCCATGAACGGCACGACCATGGATGCGAAGTTAGCAATGCGCTTCACGCCACCGATGATGATGAAGCCCAGCAGGATCGCCATGATCGCTGCAGAGATCCACACGTTGATTCCCCACGCGTTCTCCACTGCGGCGGCCACACCGTTGGCCTGGATGCCGGGCAGGAAGTAGGAGGTTGCCAGAATCATGGAGACGGCGAAGATGATGGCGTAGACCAGCGCGAACGGCGCTGCCTTGGTGTGGGAGTAGGCCTTCTCGATGTAGTAGGCCGGACCACCGCGGTACTCACCAGTATCGCGGTCTTTTTCCTTGTAGATCTGCGCCAGGGTGCACTCCACAAAGGAGGTCGCGGAACCCAAGAACGCCACGATCCACATCCAGAACACGGCACCCGGACCGCCGAATGCGATCGCGGTGGCCACACCGGCAATGTTGCCCACGCCGACACGGCCGGCAAGCGAGATCATCAGGGATTGGAAGGAGGAAATGCCAGCCTCTGAGCTTTCGCCGTGGCGAAGCTGCTTGAGCATGTCAGGAATGCAGCGCAGCTGCATGAACAGGGTCACTGCAGTGAAGTACACACCTGCGCCAAGACAGAGGTACACCAGCCATTGGGACCAGATGATCCCGTTGAGGGTATTGATAAATGCTTCCACGGACGCTCCTTAAGTATCCAGGCGTTACGTATCGGGGAATACGTATTTAGAGAATCTAGGCCATAACTGTGTGCCGCGGGTCACATTGGGGAAAATTTCTTTGTCTCGGTCACCAGACTGATGCATTTCACAACCCATTACATTCGTGACCTACTTCACGAGACAATCGGGAAACCCTGTGAAAGGAGTCCGTCCGTGGAAAACCACCACCAGCAAATTCACCGCAGCAAACTGCGCCCGGCCTATAACGTGAAAAACATACCCGCAATGTCGGAAGCGCAGATAGACGCCGAAACAAACCCAACAGCAACTGACTCTGGTCCCGTCCATGCGCCGCATCTGTGGCGTTTATTCCTCTACTCGGGCATTGGCATCTTCGCCTTCTTCATCCCATTTACCGTTGGGGAAAAGAACACGATTCTGTTGGACCACATTGTCAGCTGGATTATTGCCACGCTTGGCCCTGGTACCGGCTATCTCGCCCTTGCGGCCATCGTTGCGGGCACGATTTACCAGTTCGTTTCCGGCCGCTGGAAGGAAGATTACGCACGCACAATCTTCGCTTTCCTCTCCATACTTGCGGTCGTGCTGTGCGCGATGTTGGTCTTTGATTTCGGCCCGGCGTTTCTGCACAACCCGGACATTGGCCCGTTCATTCTGAACAAACTTGTGATCTCTGTTGGCCTGTTGATTCCTGTTGGCGCGATCTTCCTCGGCCTGTTGGTTGGCTTCGGCCTCATGGAATTCATCGGCGTGATGGTGCAGCCGATTATGCGCCCGGTGTTTAAGACACCGGGTAAATCCGCCGTCGACGCCGTCGCCTCGTTCCTCGGCTCCTATTCCTTGGGCTTGTTGATTACGGACCGCATGTACAAGTCCGGCAACTACAACGGCAAGGAAGCCTCCATCGTCGCCGCGGGGTTTTCTACGGTCTCTGCAACGTTCATGGTCATTGTTGCCAAGACGCTTGACCTGATGGATTACTGGCTGACGTATTTCTGGCTGACCTTTATTATTACGTTCATTGTCACCGCGATCATGGTGCGCATTCCTCCCATTAGCCGCATGTCTGAGGACTACTACCCCGGCGCGCAGCCGCACCCAGAGCAGCAGATCAGCAGCAATCGCTTCAACGCTGCGTGGAATGAGGCGAAACGTGAGTTGGCGCGCGCGGAGTCCCTACCGAAGGTGCTGTGGGTAAATTTCCGCGACGGGTTGACCATGGCGGTGCAGGTGATCCCGGGCATCATGTCCGTGGGTGTGATTGGCCTGACCCTTGCTACCTACACGCCAGTGTTTAAGGCGCTTGGTGTGGTGTTCTACCCGGTGGTGTGGCTGCTTCGCCTGCCGGATCCGTGGGCAACTTCCGGTGCGCTTGCATCCGGTCTTGCAGAGATGTTCCTGCCCGCCACGCTGGTCGCCGGCACTGACAGCATGGTGCTCAAGTTCACGGTTGCGGTGGTGTGCGTGAGTCAGATCTTCTTTTTCTCAGCGATGGTGCCGGCGGTGCTAGCCACCGACATTCCGCTGAATGTGACCAAGATAGTCGTGATCTGGTTCATCCGGGTGGTGCTCACGGTGGTCATCACCGTGCCGGTTGCGCACTTAGTGTTCTAGGGGCTTTTTGCTTATTGACGCCACGCTAACCGCCCCCACAATCGTTTCAATCAGGCGTGCCGCCACCTTGGCGGTGCGCCCATCAATGTCGTAGGTGGGGTTGAGCTCAACCACGTCCACCAGACGGACGCGGCCGGTGGAGGCGACGGCTTTCACCATGGCGTAGACCTGCTCCAACGCAACACCCAGGCCTGCCGGTGCGGAAACGCCCGGCGCCACCCATGCCGGCAGCAGGTCCAGATCAATGCTCAGGTGGATCGGCTTGTCACCGGCCACGGACTCAAGCGCCTGATCGGCCGCCTGCTGCGGGGAAAGGCCAAGCAGCTCCTCATCCAAAACAACGCGCACACCGAGCTCCTCGGCGGTATCGAAGAGCACCTTCGTGTTGTTCGGCTTGGAAATGCCAATGACTGAGTAGTCGAAGGCTTCTTTGCCCACAAGATCAGCAATTTGCAGAAATGGCGTGCCCGAAGTCGGCTGGTTTGCTTGGCGCAGGTCAAAGTGCGCATCAAAGTTCACAATCTGCAGGTTCCCTAGCGTCTCGTAGGCACCGCGGTGGGAGGCAAATGACGTCTCGTGGCCACCGCCCAGCACAACGACAAGGTTGCCTGCGGCGATGAGGTCGCGAACGGTATCGCTGAGTTCGCGTTGGGCGGATTCAAGGTCGGTGCCGTGGGTGGAGATATCGCCAGCGTCGGCAAGCAAAAAGGGCTCCTGCACTGCAAAACCACTCAGCGCGGCGCGAAGGGCGGCCGGGCCTGCGGCAGCACCAACGCGGCCTTCGTTGCGACGAACCCCCTCGTCAGAAGAAAAACCTACCAAGGCAACCCCGTCAGTAGGGGTCTCAGACGTGACAATGTGGTGCCATCGCGGGCCGTCCTCGCGGCCCTGCCACCCCGTATCCAAACTCATACCAGTGCCTTCTGCATGCATACGGCACAGCTTATACACGCAGATATACTTGCGGGGTATGACGGAAAAGCCTCAGGTACCCGCCGCGCGCAACGTGCTGCGTATCCTGACGCTGCTAGCAAGCACAGACACACCGATTTCCGCACGCCGCATCACGCACGAGCTCAACCTGCCTCGTTCAACCACCTACCACCTGCTGCGGGAACTAGAAGATTCTGGGTATGTGGTCCACCTTGATCACCCCAGCACCTACGGCTTGGGGCTGGCTGCCTACCAAATGAGCCAGGCGTACACCACGCAGCAGCCCTTGGTGCGCATGGCGGCAAAATCCCTGGAGGAGATCGCTGCGATGGCGGGCGGCTCCACCCACCTGTCGCGCCTCGCCGGTACGGAGGTGCTCTACCTCCACGAAGCACGCGCACCCGGCGCGGTCTCGCTGGTCACTGTGAAGGGCGTTCGCTTGCCGGCGCTGCGCACCGCCTCTGGGCGTGCAATGTTGGCGCATCTGCCCGAGTCTGAGCTGCGCGCTATTTTTGCTACCTCTGAAAACCAGCCGCTCTATAAAGACCTGCAACAGCAGCTAGAGCAGGTACGCCAGCGCGGCTGGTCCACGGAAACCGAGGAGGTTGCCCGTGGCCAAGAAAGCATTGCCGTTGCCGTGCTTGATCACCTCCAGCGGCCGGCCGCAGCGGTGGCGGTGACCTTCCCGCTTCACAACGATGCCGCGAAGAAACAGCAGCTTGTAAGCGCGTTGAAAGAAGCTGCTGAGATTTTGGCGCGGAAGTTCTTTGATAAACGCTAGAGTTTGGCGCATGAACCAGACGACCACTGTGCAGGTAGGTATCGGCGCACTGAGCATCGCAGACGTTGTCGCCGTTGCCCGTGAAAACGCTCAGGTTTCCATTGCCACTGAAGCCATTACAGCAATCGCAGAAACGCGAGCTCGCGTTGAAGAGCTCGCCGAAGACCCGACCCCGGTTTACGGCATCTCCACCGGTTTCGGCGCACTTGCCCGCCGCCACATCCCGCACGAGCTGCGCGAGCAGCTGCAGGTCTCGCTCGTGCGCTCCCATGCCGCAGGCTCCGGCACTGAGGTAGAGCAGGAAGTAGTACGCGCCACCATGCTGCTTCGCCTGTCCACGCTGTGCACTGGCCGCACCGGCGTGCGCCCAGTCGTGGCGGAGACTTACGCTGCGGTTTTGAACGCCGGCATCACCCCGGTGGTGCACGAGTACGGCTCGCTCGGTTGCTCTGGTGACCTCGCACCGCTCGCGCACTGCGCGCTCGCGCTGCTGGGCGAAGGCGACGTACGTGTGGGCGGCGGCCCAATCGTCAGCGCTGCCGATGCCCTGGCGGATGCAGGTATTGAGCCGCTGGTACTCCAGGAGAAGGAAGGTCTGGCGCTGATCAACGGCACCGACGGCATGCTGGGCATGCTATGCCTGGCAATTACGGATCTGCGCGCAGCAGCAAAGGTTGCAGACATTGCCACCGCAATGACGGTGGAAGGTCTTACCGGCACGCTCACCGTGTTCGCCGATGACTTGCAGCAGCTGCGCCCCCACCCGGGCCAGGCAGATGCGGCGTACAACATTCGCACCGTGGCCGACGGCTCCGAGATCCTCGCACGTGCCGCCGAGGAATTCCGCCAGAAGCAGGTGCAGGACGCGTACTCGGTGCGCTGCGCACCCCAGGTTGCGGGCGGTTTCCGCGACACCGTTGACCACGCAGCCCTGGTGGCCTCGCGCGAGCTGGCCTCCGCCATTGACAACCCGGTCGTAGCCCTCGACGGGCGCGTGACCTCCAACGGCAACTTCCACGGCGCGCCCGTGGCGTATGTGTTGGACTTTTTGGCGGTGGTGGTGGCTGACCTGGCGTCTATTAGCGAAAGGCGCACCGACCGCTTCCTGGACACCGCGCGCAACCGCGGTCTGAACGCGTTTCTTGCGGACGACCCGGGTGTGGATTCCGGCCACATGATCGCGCAATACACCGCCGCTGGCATTGTCAGCGAACTGAAGCGCTGCGCCGTGCCCGCCTCTGCAGATTCGATCCCGTCATCCGCAATGCAGGAAGACCATGTGTCCATGGGCTGGGCGGCCGGCCGCAAGCTGCGCCGCGCCGTCGACGGGCTGCAGCGCGTGCTGGCAGTTGAGATTCTCACAGCGGCACGTGCGCTGGACATGCGCGACGGCGCCTGCGCACCGGGCACGCAGGCCGCGGTTGACCTTTTGCGCACCCACGTGGAGGGCCCGGGCACGGACCGCTTCCTTGCACCCGAGATCACGCACGCCGTTGATCTGGTGCAAAGCGGCAAGTTTGTCACCGCCGTCGAGGCCGTGGTGGGCGAACTGCGCTAGCCAGAACTGCGCTAGCCACGGCCTCGAGCGTCTCGCATGCCAGACTAATCGACGCCACGACCCCTGTCGGTCCCCACGTGAGGGCACTAATCTGCCCTCATAGTGACCCAAACCACAGTCCCAACTGCGGTCCCAACTGCGGTCGCATTGTTGGGACCTCGAAGATCCGAAGGAGTCGTCCCATGTCGAAGAACTGGTCCGAAGGCGCACGCGAAGTCCGCTCACCGCGAGGCACTGAGATCACTGCAAAGTCCTGGCAGACCGAGGCCCCGCTGCGCATGCTGCACAACAACCTTGACCCCGAGGTTGCGGAGCGCCCCGATGAGCTGGTGGTCTACGGCGGCACCGGTCGTGCGGCACGTAGCTGGGAGGCGTTTGACGCGATCGTCGATACGCTGAAGAACCTCGAGTCCGACGAGACGCTCTTGGTCCAGTCCGGCAAGCCGGTCGGCGTGTGGAAAACCAACGAGTGGGCCCCACGCGTGCTCATTGCCAACTCCAACCTGGTGGGCGACTGGGCGAACTGGGAGCACTTCCGCAAGCTCGAAGACGAGGGTCTGATGATGTACGGCCAGATGACGGCCGGCTCCTGGATTTACATCGCCACCCAAGGCATTCTGCAGGGCACCTACGAGACCTTCGCCGCGGTGGCGAAGAAGCGCTTCAACGGCACACTCGCAGGCACTTTGACGCTGACCGGCGGCTGCGGCGGCATGGGTGGCGCACAGCCGCTGTCCGTCACCCTCAACGGTGGTGCGTGCTTGATTGTGGATGTGGATGAGACGCGCTTGAAGCGTCGGCAAGCAAAGCGCTACCTGGATGAGGTAACCACCGACCTTGAGGAAGCAATCAAGCTGGTCACCGACGCGAAGGACGAGAAGCGTGCGCTGTCTGTTGGCCTGGTAGGCAACGCCGCTGAGGTATTCCCGGAGATGCTGCGCCGCCACCGCGCAGGCGAGCTGACCGTGGACATTGTCACTGACCAGACCTCTGCGCATGACCCGCTGTCTTACCTGCCCACTGAGCACACCGTGGCGGAATGGCACACCGAGGCTGCCGCTGACCCGGTGACCTTTACCAAGAAGGCCCGCGAGGCCATGGCCGTGCAAGTCCAGGCGATGGTGGAGTTCCAAGACGAGGGCGCCGAGGTATTTGATTACGGCAACTCCATTCGTGATGAGGCCCGCAAGGCCGGCTACAACCGCGCCTTCGAATTCCCGGGCTTCGTCCCGGCCTACATCCGCCCGCTGTTCTGCGAGGGTCTTGGGCCCTTCCGTTGGGTTGCGCTCTCCGGCGACCCGGAGGACATCAAGGTCACCGACCAGGCCATCAAGGAGGCCTTCCCGGACAACGAGCACCTGCACCGTTGGCTCGATGCCGCTGAGGAGTACGTGGAATTCGAGGGCCTGCCGGCACGTATTTGCTGGCTGGGCTACGGCGAGCGTGCCAAGGCCGGTGTGATCTTCAACAACCTGGTCAAGGAAGGCAAGGTCAAGGCACCGATTGTTATCGGCCGCGACCACCTGGACTCCGGTTCTGTGGCCTCTCCTTACCGCGAGACCGAGTCCATGCTGGACGGCACCGATGCTGTAGCTGACTGGCCACTGCTCAACGCCATGACCGCTGTTGCTGGCGGAGCGACCTGGGTGTCCATCCACCACGGTGGTGGCGTGGGCATGGGCCGTTCCATCCACACCGGCCAGGTCACGGTGGCAGACGGCACCGAGCTTGCAGAGGCGAAGCTCAAGGCTGTGCTCACCAACGACCCGGGCATGGGTGTTATCCGCCACGTGGACGCTGGTTACACTCGCGCTAACGAGGTCGCTCAGGAGCGCGGCGTGCGCATCCCAATGCAGTTCAACGCCCGCGACTAGCCCCCCTCACACCACCCAACGAAAGGCACCCATGAGCACCTTTATTACCGGTATTTCTGAGCTGCGGACCGTCTCTGAGCTGGGCACGATCAAGGGAGCTTCCTTGCTTATCGACGCCGGCGTGATCACCTGGGTCGGCCCCACCGGCGAAGCCCCCGCGGAGGCCAAAGACGCGGATGAAACCGTGGACGTTGGTGGGCGCGCGGTGTTGCCCGGTTGGGTGGATTCGCACACGCACATGGTGTTTGACGGCAACCGCGCCGAGGAGTTCGAGGCCCGCATGGCCGGCGAGTCCTACGCAGCTGGTGGGATCGCGGTGACTATGGAGGCCACCCGCTCCGCCGACGAGGAGCGCCTGGATAAGTTGGTGGCGCAGCGTGTGGCCGCAGGTCATGCGGGTGGCACCACCACCTTTGAGACTAAAACTGGCTACGGGCTAAACGTCGCCTCTGAGGCGGAGGCCGCGCGGGTGGCTGCCCGCCACGTGGATGAGGTGACGTTTTTGGGCGCCCACCTGGTCCCGCCGGGAGCTGACGCTGATGAGTACATCGAAGAGGTCGTCGGCCCGATGCTGGACGCGGTCAAAGACCACGTGCAGTGGATCGACGTGTTCTGCGAGCGCGGCGCGTTCAACGAAGAGCAGTCTCGCCGCGTGCTTGAGGCGGGCAAAAAGGTAGGCCTGGGCGTGCGCGTGCACGGCAACCAGCTGGGCCAGGGCCCGGGTGTAAAACTTGCCGTGGAGATGGGCGCGGCCAGCGTGGACCACGTCAACTACATCTCTGATGAGGATGTGGCGCTGTTGGCCGGATCGGAGACCGTGGCCACGCTGCTGCCAGCCTGTGACCTGTCCACGCGCGAGGATCTCGCACCGGCGCGTCGCCTGGTGGACGCGGGTGTGACCGTCGCCATCGCCTCCAACCTGAACCCGGGCACGTCCTTTACGTCCTCGATGAACTTCTGCGTGACCACCGCGGTGCTGCAGCAGTACCTCACGCTCGACGAGGCGATCGAAGCCGCCACCACGGGTGGCGCGCAGGCTCTGCGTCGCCACAACGTCGGCGGCGGCAAGGACCCGCAGGGCCGCCCGGCTAAGGGCACGCTGGTGCCCGGCGCGGCCGCGGACCTGCACATCCTGGATGCGGAGAACGCCATCAACCTGGCCTACCGCCCAGGTATGCCGATTACGTGGCAGACCTGGGTGGCCGGCACGAAGGTCTACGGCTAAATAGTCACCTGACGGGACTTAATATTGTCCAGTTGTTTGCGCTCGTCTGCAGATAATGCAGCGTCGTTGGCGTACTCTGCCTCGATCGCCTTGTTCAACGTCACCAGCGCATCAACGTAGGAAGCCGCATCCACAGACGGGTCCAGGTCCCACACCGGCACAACCACGCCGTGGGTGCGGAACGCGCCTGCGAACTTGGTGCCCTCGCCCAGGTTCAGTTCACCGCGGGCAGCGATGCGTGCCAGGGCGTTGAGCATCTGGTTTTCGTTCTCCTCCGGGCGCACCCAGCGGATATGCGCCTTGCCGCCGCCCGGGTTGACCCACCATGCAGTACCCGGAACATCTGCCTTGACCTGTGTGGACGGCAAGACAGCGTCGTTCGCGCGGGCCATTGCCTGGCGGATTTCTGGGCTGACATCGGTGCCCTCTGCAAACCACCAGCCGAAGTCCTGGTGTTCGGTGATGGAAAGGGTCGCGTCCGCGCTGATAAGGGAGGAAAGCTCCGGCTGCGAACCATCCGCAACCGTCGAGCCCAGCGTGGAACCCGGCTCAGCATCAAGCACCCAGTTCAGCGCGTACGCCAAGTCACGGTGCGGGTTCTGGGAATGGGACTGGACCTGCAGCGCCACGAATCGCTCACTACCTTGATCCTCTGGGCGGACCATCGCCGCACCAGCACCCGGCAGCACGGTCACAATGTTGACCGGGGTGCCCTTGACCTCTACCGTTGCCACGGCGGACGGGACGAACTCCTGCAGTGCAATCAGGTCCGTCTCCATTGCCAACCCGCCATACGGGCGTGGGTCCTTTGCAAACTGTGCGCGCTCAGCTGCGCGTGCCGCAAGCTTGGCTTCGCGGCGGCTCATGCCCTCGGGCAGAACCTCTTTCTTCTTGGACTTTTTTGGTTTCCTTGGTGCCATGCTTCGAAATCGTACCTAGTGTTACTCGCGCGGTGACGCAAGTGTCTCCAGCGCGAGGTCTGGCAGGTCCGTCGCCAAAATATCCACACCGTGCTCGGCACACCACAGCATCTGCCGCGGCGTGTTCACCGTCCAGGTGTAGGTGCGTACTCCGAGGCGCCCTATCAGGGCAGGTTTTGCGTTGAGCCTGATTATGGACGGCCCAAGCCCCACCGGCGCCGCCGGCAACCACCACGTGCGCGGCCTCAGAAGAAAATAGGTATCTAGAAGCGGCGCCCTCTTACGGAAGTAGCGCACCACCCGACGTGAGAAAGAGATGATGTGGATCCGGTCTGATTCATCCAGGTCGTGGCGGCGAAGCTCCTGCAGCGTGCGCTTATGCACTTTGGTGCTGAAGCGGTTGTGTTTGATCTCCACGTAGAGGTGGTGGTCCGGGTAGTTGGCAAACATATCCAGCAGGTCACTGAACGGCATAAGCCCGTCGCTGCTGACCACTGGGTCGTGCGCTATTACGAGCTCCCCGTCCCGTGTCAGGCGCACGTCGCACTCCACCCCGTGAATGGGTAGCTCGAACGCAGCCTTGAAGGCTTCAGGAGAGTTGTCATCAAAACGGCCCGAGAATCCACGGTGAGCAACAATCAGCGGCCGCGTCGTTTCCATCACCCCACCCAGAGTACGGATATTTGAAACAATAAGGGTCATGCTTGAAAAGCTCACTGCATCACTGCGAAACGCACGCCGTAGGTATTCCGTGAGCCGCGACGGCCTGCTTGCTGTACCGATTGCGGGGCTGCAGACGTTTGCGGATCTCTCGCCGGTGCTGCGCGTGTACGGTTTGCAGCGCCTGCCCAGCAGTTTCCGCGCCGGCGCCGTGGGTGCGGAGGTGGCAACGTGGGGTGCAATCGCACCGTCGCTGCTGCCACACAAGTTGTCATTTACCGCCGTCAACGTGGCAGTGCTGCAGGGCATCGGCCATGCCGTTGCAACCGGGGTGGCTCGCCTGGCTGCCCCGGGCACGAAGCGCCGCCTGCCGGACCCGCTGCCGCTGCCGGTACGCGTAGGTGTGACCGCGCTGACAACCAGCGCGATTGCAATGGCGATTTCCCGGCGCGCCCGCCAAGAAAAGCTTGTAGAGGTTGTAGGCACCTACTCGGCCTGGGACACCATTGGTGGGCTGCTTGTTGGCACCGCGGGCTACGGCGCCATCCTTGCTGTTGGTGAGGTGGTGCAGACGTTCATTGACACATTGAACGCCCTGTTTGGTCGCCGCCTGCCGCCGGTGACCTCGTGGCCGCTTGCCATTGCGGGTGGCGGCGCCATCATTTTCCTGTTCGCGGACAAGGTTGTGGTGCGCCGTTTCTTCTCCCGCGCCTCGCGCCAGGCACTCGAGCTGGATCGCGCGTTTATGCGCGGGGCAGATCGTCCTCTTCAGCCTGAGCGCTCCGGCTCCCCCGCGTCCCTGGTGAGCTGGCTTTCTTTGGGACGCCAAGGGCGCGCCACCGTCGCCGGCGGCCCCCGCGCCGAGCACCTGCGTCGCGTTTTGGGCGAGGCTGAGGTGCTTGAGCCGATTCGCGTGGTGGTGGGCCTGCACGACACCGAGCCAAATGAAACGCCCGATTTCGAGGCCATGGCCGAAGAAGCTGTCGCGGAACTGCATCGCACCGGCGCGTTTGAGCGCAGCCACATCGCGATCATGTCTGGGGCGGGCACAGGCTGGATCAATGATTTCCATACTTCTGGTTTTGAGTTTGTTACCCGTGGTGACAGCGCGATCGTGTCCATGCAGTATTCATTCCTGCCGTCCGCCTATTCCTACGTTGCGGACCATATCTCCCCGGTGCGCTCCACCCGTATCTTGGCTCAAGCGGTGCTGCGTGAGTTGGAGAAACTCCCCCCTGCCAAGCGCCCGAAGCTCTACCTCGGCGGTGAATCCTTGGGGGCCTATGCGGTGAGCGACGTCTTCGAGTCCGTCGACGAGTTCCTCCACGGCACCTCCGGCGGCGTATTCACCGGCGTACCCGGGTTTGCCCGCAACCACGCTGAGTTCACCCGTGCGCGGGAGAAGGGAAGCCCGCAGCGCTTGCCGCTTGTCGACGGCGGACGCAACACCCGCTTCACCGCCCACCCCGACCACCTGCACCACGATTTCAAGGGCGATGCCTATGAGCACGAGTGGGTGGAGCCACGCTACGTGTTTGCACAGCATGCCTCTGACCCGGTGACTTGGTGGGAGCCGAGCCTGTTGTGGCGCGCCCCGGACTGGCTGCGTGAACCGGGATCGCGCGGGGTTCCAGCACCCGAGGCGCAAAAGCTGGATGTACTGCACACGCTGCGCTGGCTGCCGCTGATCACGTTCTGGCAGGTAGGCATGGACCAGCTCGCGTCCCAGGACGTGCCCTCACCACACGGGCACAACTACCACGACGAGACGGTGGACTACTGGAACGCCGTGGTCCACGGCGTCGACGGCGATCGTGCATTGAGCAAGGGACAGCTGGCGCGCGCCTCGCAGTGGATCCACAACGACGCGGTCAAGCTGCGCAAACCCGCCGATGGCTTCCCCTCAAAGTACGGCTATTAGATCCCGCAGGCAACGCCCGTGGAGTGGTGCGGGCAGTAGCCATTGGGCACCTTGTGCAGGTACTGCTGGTGCTCGTCCTCAGCAAGGAAATACTGCACGCCGTCCTTCTCTACGGACTTGACCTCAGTGGTGATGTCGCCGTAGCCCGCGTCTTTCAGGTCCGCGCCGTACTGAGTGATCCACTCGCGGATCTGCTCGGCTTCTTTTTCCGTGTCGCTGTAAAACGCGGAACGATACTGCGTGCCCACGTCATTGCCCTGGCGGAAGCCCTGCGTTGGGTCGTGCGCTTCAAGCGCCACCTTGACCAGCTCTTTCAGGGAAACCTTCTCCGGGTCATAGACCACCTCTACAAGCTCCACGTGGTTGGTCTGTCCCGAGCACACCTCCCGGTACGTCGGGTTCGGGGTCTGCCCGCCGCCGTAGCCCACGCTGGTGGACTCCACACCACCTAGCTGCCAGTACATTTTCTCCGCACCCCAGAAGCAGCCGATACCGATCAGGATGCGTTTCTGGCCGTCGCGCCACGGGCCGGTAATAGGCGTGTCCAACACCGCGTGCGGACGCGGTTGCGTAAGCACGGGGTCGGGGCGGCCGGGGAGGGCCACGGTAGCGTCGACAAGCTGAGGCTCAGGAGCAAAAAGGAATCCCATATCTCCTACAACGACTTCGGCCACAACACTGTTCCCAAATTTTCTCTACGATGGTTGCCGTACACGAAACCGAATGAAAGGAAATGATCATGGCTGTTTACGAGCTTCCTGATCTCCCGTACGCATACGACGCACTTGAGCCGCACATCTGCGAAGAGATTATGACCCTGCACCACGACAAGCACCACGCTAACTACGTCGCTGGCGCAAACGCAGCACTCGAGGCACTTGAGGCAGAGCGCAACGGTGAGGCAAACGCCGACCGTATCCGCGCACTGTCCAAGAACCTTGCGTTTAACCTGGGTGGCCACACCAACCACTCCATCTTCTGGAAGAACATGGCACCGAACGCTGGCGGTAACCCGACCGGCGCAATCGCTGAGGCTATTGACCGTGACTTTGGCTCCTTCGAGGGCTTTAAGAAGCAGTTCACTGCAGTTGCTAACGGCCTGCAGGGCTCCGGCTGGGCAGTTGCTGGCTACGACCACGTCGCTGGCCGCCTGATCATCCAGCAGATGACTGACCAGCAGGGCAACATCTCCGTAGACTTTACCCCGGTTCTCATGCTGGACATGTGGGAGCACGCGTTCTACCTGCAGTACAAGAACGTCAAGGCTGACTACGTTAAGGCTTGGTGGAACGTTGTGAACTGGGACGACGTCAACGAGCGTTATGCAAAGGCTTCCGCATAAGCCTGTAGCGCACACGCTTGCGTTTGAGCTCAGGGAGGTCCACCATAGTGACCTATGAGAAAAGGCACCCCTGAGTACAGGCGCGCGACAGTGGCCATGCTCTTTGTGGGCTTGGCCATTTTTTCGTCTCTGTACCTGACCCAGGCGCTGCTTCCCATCCTCACCCGTGAGCTGCACACCACGCCATCAACCGCCGCGTGGACTGTCTCCGCCGCAACGGGTGCACTGGCACTGTGCGTCGTGCCGGCGTCCATCCTGAGCGAGAAGTTTGGCCGCGGACGGGTTATGACCATCTCCGCCGTCACCGCCACCGCGCTGGGGTTTGCCGTGGCCCTGTCACAAAACATCGAGCAAATGATCGTGCTGCGCGCACTCCAAGGCATGCTGCTGGCAGGCACACCTGCGGTGGCCATGGCGTGGCTGTCCGAAGAGCTTGACCAGCGCGACCTGCCCGGCGCGATTGGTCTCTACATCGCCGGAAACACTATCGGCGGGCTCATGGGGCGCCTCATCCCCTCCTTTGTGCTGGAGGTGGCCTCGTGGCGGTGGGCTGTTGCTGCCACCGCCACCGTCAGTCTTTCACTGGCGATTGCCGCCTGGTGGCTGCTACCGGAGCAGCGCAACTTCCGCCCCAAGACGAGCATCCGGCCCGGTGCGGAGTTCCGCGCTATCGCAGGACATCTGATTAACCCGCGGATTGTGGCCCTGGCCAGCACTGCGTTTTTGGGCATGGGCGTATTCGTGTCCATGTACAACTTCTTCGGCTTCCGCGCCATCAACGACTTTGGCCTGCCGCCGTCGCTGGCGGGTCTGACCTTCCTGCTGTACTTATCCGGGACGTGGTCAAGCGCCAGGGCCGGGACGTTTGTAGGCCGCTTCGGCCGGGGTCGCGTGGTTGCTTTCGGTGCAGCAATGATGCTGGTCGGCGCCCTGATCGGTGCAAGCGCAAACCTATGGATCACGTTGATCGGCCTGCTGATCTTCACCGCCAGCTTCTTCGCTATGCACTCCACGGCAACCGGCTGGGTGGGCCAGATCGCTGAGCGCGACCGTGCGGAGGCCTCCAGCCTGTACGTGTTCTCCTACTACATGGGCTCTTCCATCCTGGGTGCGGCAACGGGTCGCGCTTTTGAGGCGCTGCCGTGGGCAGGCTTCATGGGCGCGCTCGCCTTGTTGCTGGCGGTGCTGACTACCGTTGCCGTGTGGTTGGCAGTGCGAGAGCGCCGTTAATCGCGCATCTGATCAATAAGCGGTACGCCCGGTGCGCCGTTGCTTAAGAAGTCGCGCACGGCGCGGGTGGCGCGACAATCGTCCTCGTTGTAGCGCAGCAGCATGTCGCGGGCGGCCTGGTTTCCAAGGCGCGCTGCGCGCCGTAAAGCAATGGAGCGCTCGCCGTCCACGTCCTCGTCTTCCCAGGTGTACCCGGCCGCCGGGGCGAGCACTTTCAGCCCCAGCCCGTCGGTGCCCACTAGGTGTTTGCGTGCGTAGGCGAACACGTCGACCCATTCATCGCTTCCCAGAAACGCCGCTACTTCCGCCGCATCCACAGAGTCAAATCGCTTCGCTGAGCTGCGCATCCAATAGTTCTCACCTCCCGCCGCGAAGCAGTACGCCCGGAACGTTTGCCCCGCAGCGCTCGCTGCTTGCTTGCGTCCACGCAACCACCCCCAGAACTGCCCAAAGTTGCGCTCCTCCGCCGCCGAATCAGCGCCGCCAACTTCATCCCATGTGACAAAGGAGTAGTAGCGCTGGCCATCAAACGCGCCCCACAAGTAGGCGCCTTGGTCCAGGTAGGCCTCCATATCAATGTCAATCTCCACGTCTGCACGTGGGATGGTGATCTCGCCGGGACGGCGAAGCAGCGGGATGTCCTTGCGCCAAGCGCGGGCGATGGCGGAGGGTTCGCCCACCTCGGCACTAATAAGCTTTTGCACCGTGGTGATCCCCCCATCGCGCAGCACGTCGCCGCGGCCGCCGGGCAGCACCAGCGAGATATCGTCCAGCTCCTCTAGACGAGCGCGGCACAACTCCCAGAACCGGCAGGTCGCGCACTGTTTCAGGCGTTTCGGCTCGTCAGGGATCGGGGCGGTGAGCGCCTCAATCAGCGGCGGGATGAAACGCTCCACATCCCCGATGTACGCGCACGTACGGTCCTGGCCGATTACCCCACCGCGCCCCGTAGCCTTGCCGTAATCGCGCAGCAGCAGCTCCGCGATCGCCAGGCGGTAGCCATCAACGGTGTGGTGACGCGGCTTCGCTGGCACCTCAAGCGGTGCAGAAAGCCCCAACCGGCCAACCGGGATCATCTCCATACGCGAGGTCTCATGTGGACGCGCCACCCTGTGGTTCGAGATGATCACCGGCAGGTAATCGTGGCCGTCGCGCACCAGCACGTCCACATCCGCAACCACGCGCACGCCCTCGATCTGGCCAGTCAACCTGGCATTCGTAATCACATGCGCGCCAGCGCGTACCGCGGAGATTGTGCGTGCTGCCTGCTCGTCGTCCCCACCCGCCGGGTCCACATCAACCCGGGTGAACAGTTTCCTGCGCCCATCACCCACCGCACGCTTGGTGGGAAGTGCGTTAAGGACTAGGGCGCGTGCGGCGTCGATACGCGGCTGGCGCTCCAAGGACTCTGGCAGCGGCGGGATATTCGGGTGCACCGCACGCTGGTGGAGCCTATAGCGGCAACCCACCAGATCATTCGCACGCACTTGGGCCGGGAACATCACAATGCTTGAAATGCTACCCGTCGCGCGCGCCGCACATGGGTAAGGTGGACGCCATGGGAATTCTCAAGTCCATCCGCAAGAACAGCAAAAAACAGCTGAAAAAGGTTGAAGCGGAGCTAAAAAAGGCCGAGGCTACCGCCCGCAAGCACTCCCGCGACGAGGCGAAGGCTGACCTGCGCATCGCACAACTGCTGGACAAAGCAGAAAAGCGCCTGCTGAAGGAAGAACAGAAGGGGCTCAAGCGCAAGCGCAAGCACGAAAAGGACCTGGCCAAGGCACACCTGAAGCGTATCGACGAGGCCGGCCTGACCAAAAAGAAAGCGAAGAACTTCGTAGGCGCGCTGCGCGTTCTGGTTCCGGTGCTGCTGCCGCTGATCTACAAAGGTATTACTGCGTACCAACAGCGCGAACTGGACAACCGCTCCGCCGGCCAGCGCTAGGCGCTAGGTGCTGGGTGCTGGGTGCTGGGTGCTGAACCCCGCCCAAGCCTAAAAGTCGGATAGCAAACATCGGATAACGCCGTTTTGGGCCCCATTTGGACGCTATCCGATGTCTGCTATCCGACTTTTGTGGCCTATCCGATGTTTGCGGCGGCTACAGCACGCCCATTTCGCGTGCGGACGCCACTGCGGAGGTTCGGGAACGCACACCCAACTTGTCATAAATATGCACAAGGTGGCTTTTCACCGTGGCCTCCGACAGCATAAGCTCCGCGCCGATCTCCCGATTCGAGGAGCCCGCCGCCACCAGCTGCAACACCTCCAGCTCACGCGGGGTCAGTGAGGAACGCGGGGTGCGCTCACGCGTGGCCAGCTTGTCACGCACAGTCGGGGACATCGGCTGCACAGCGTCTTCATCAGCCACATCCATGCCCGCCACGGATCGGACGGCGGCGAGGAGTTCTTCCGGCGGGGCGTCTTTCAACATGTAGCCCACCGCACCGGCCTCAATGGCGCCGAGGATGTCAGCATCCGTGTCGTAATTGGTCACCACCAGCACCTTTGGCGGGTTGGTCATGGAGCTGCGGATGGCGGCGGTGGCTTGCGCCCCCGTCATCACGCGGGTGCCCTGGGGGCCAGCACCAAAACGCAGGTCCATCAGGATCACGTCAATGCCCCCGGCCTGAGCCGTGGCAATCGCGCCTTCCGCGGTGGCTACCTCACCAACCACCATGATGTCGTCTGCCTGCTCCAGCACGGAGCGCAGGCCAAGGCGCACAATCTCATGATCATCAGCCAGTAACACGCGAATCATGCCATCATCCTAACTGTCTAGTCCGAACTATCTACAGCACCGTCCACAGGCACCGCCACGGATAGCGCCGTCGGCCCGCCCGGCGCGGACTCAATGGTCAACTCCCCGCCAAGTTCTGCGGCGCGCGAACGCATCGCATCCAAGCCGAGATGGCCCAGCCCGGCGGGCTTGTGGGCTTGAGCTGCAACGTCAAAACCCACCCCGTTGTCCACAACGTCCAGGCGGATCTCCTCAGGCTCATACGTGAGTGTTATCCGCACGCGGCTGGCACCCGAGTGCTGCACGGCGTTGGACACCGCACCCTGGGCGATGCGCAGCAGCCCGGCCTCTACACGCATGAGCAGTTTCTGCGGCTCACCATGGGTTTCCACCTGGATGTCCATGTCGCTGGCCTGTGCAAAGTCCGCGGCAATACGGCCCAGGGCTTCGCTTATCGACGCCTCACGCAACCCCGCCGGCGTCAACGCCGCAATCATCGCGCGCGTCTCCGCCAGGTTGTTAGACGCCGCCCGACGCGCAGCCTCCATCCGGCGCAGCGGCTGCACAAGCTGCTCTTCATCCACGTCGAGGCCACCCAAGTCCCGCTCAGCGGCGTGCAGCAGCATTTGGATAGAGGACAAGTTCTGCGCCACCGTGTCATGGATCTCGTGCGCCAGGCGTTCGCGCTCCTGCGCTACACCGGCTTCGCGTTCAGACTCGGCGAGTTGTTCGCGGGTGGACAACAATTCGTCGATAAGCAAAAGCCTCTCGCGGCTCACCCGGCCGATGGTGGTGAACGCATAGTTGATCGCCACCACCACAACAGCGGACAGCGCTGGGCCCATGATCCCGCCGAGGCTCAGACCGGTAGGGATTTGAAAAATGATGCTGATGGCCAGGTCAATGGCCACAAACACTAAGCCCCGCCAGTCATTAAACGCCCGCAGGGAAACAAAGAACAGCAGAAACACCCAATAAATGGCCACCGGCGAGATGGTCATGTCTGAAATCCACACCGCTGTGACCGAGCTGAGCCACACTAGCTTGCCCAACGTGCCCCACCGCGGCATCTCCACCATGCCGTAGAACAACAGGAACGAAAACGCGGTGACCAACACAATGTGCAGCAACGCCTCATTCAACGGCATCCGGGCAAGCGCGAGCAGGGACACCAACACCAGACTCACGGCCAGCACGGTCACACCGGAGTCAATGGCTTTGTTGTCTGGGATGTCTGCGGGTTCCCGCTCCAACATCACTAGTCTGGAGCTCATGCGTTTGAGACTACCCACCCTGCTCCTGTGCGCGGCCCTGGCGGGGTGCGCGGGCGGCGACAACCCCGGCACGGACAGTGCGTCGGACAATCCCGACGCACCGGAAAGCGTCGAATCTCCCGCCGGCGACGGCCTGCCGTTAGACGCACTGCCGGGCACAGACCGCAACGGCTGGGTCGACTGCCCCTACCTGGACACGCAATGGGTGGCAGACACCAACGGCCAACGCGTCACAGGCGTAGGCATCGACGAACGCTTCAACCCACCCGCCTGCCAATACTGGTCCTATCCCCCAGAGCCGCAACTGACCGTGTTTGTGCGCCACATGCCCAGCCCACCAGAAGCGATGGCAGTAGTGGACTGGGCCATGCCAATAGACACCACCGCACCCGCCGACCAGCCAGAAGGGTGGAACGGCGGACGCCACGGAGGCGGCGACGTGCCCGGCCGCCTCGGTGCCGGCTACGCCGTAGCACACGGCAACACGGCAGTAGTGGTGTTTACCAACCAGAACGAATCCGTCAAGGCACAGCTTGTTGCGGAGCAAGTTATCGCTAACCTGGGACTGTGACTCAACCAGTGACTCAACCAGCGACTCAACCAAACATCCGCGTCGCCGCCGTAGTGATCCGCAACCCCCAGGGCGCGGTGCTGTGCGTGCGTAAAAAGTCCAGCCCCCGCTTCCAGCTACCGGGCGGCAAGCTTGAAGCAGGCGAATCGCCGCTGGACGCGGCCCTGCGCGAAACGTTAGAAGAGGTCGGTCTCAACCTGGATCGGCACCAACTTGGGCTCCTCGGCCAGTTTTCTGCCGAGGCATCCAACGAGCCCGGCCACACGGTGACCTCTACTGTCTTCGCAGCCCCAGCCGACGTGCTGGAGCGGGTGGGCGCCCAGCCGCAGCCGGCCGCTGAAATCGCTGAGGTGGACTGGATCCACCCGGCGGATACCGCTGGTTATGAGCTTGCGCCGCTGCTTGCCACCCGTATCTTCCCGGCGCTTCGCCCACGCGCCCTCAAGGCGGTTACAGTCTTCGCCGGCGCCCGCGACGCCACCGACCCCGCCACGAGCGAACTTGCCTACGCGCTCGGCCAGGCACTTGCCAAGGCCGGCATCACGCTGGTCTACGGCGGCTCCAAGCTGGGACTCATGGGCCAGGTCGCCTCCGGCGCGCATGACGCGGGCGGTCGCACCCACGGCGTGCTCACCACACACCTGGCCAACTATGAGCTGAAGTATGACGAGCTAGATGAACTTGAACTGGTTGGCACCATGGCGGAGCGTAAAATCCGCATGAGCGAGCTTGCGGACGGCATCATCGCACTCCCCGGCGGCGTGGGCACGCTTGATGAGCTCTTTGATGCCTGGACGTCCCAACAACTCGGCCTCAACCCCATCCCCATCGGGCTGCTGGGCTCCGAGTTCTGGCGCCCGCTTACCACCATGGTGGATCATATGGTTGCCCAGGGCTTCGTGCGGGCTACGGACCGGGAGCATTTACTGCTTGACGACGCCCCCGCGAACCTCCTCACCCGCTTCCAAACCTGGATTCCGCCAGTACCCCGCTGGATCTAAACGGCGGCTTAAACAGCGACTTAAACAGCGACGTCGTTGTACGGCATGAACGAGGACACCCAGGGAAACACCACGTTCATCAGAAGCAGGAACACCGCCACCACAATCACGATGGTGATCAGCCACTTCACCGGCGGGGTGCCGGGCAGTTTGCTCCACAAGTACGAGTACATGTCCTAGCGCCTTTCCGTTAGCCTTCAGTCATTGCAGCGGGCAGTTCACCACTACCGTCCGGGGTTTTGGGCATCGCCTCCGTCTTCACCGCGTGGACGATCATGCGCTCCTTGTTGGAGAACTGCGGGTGGCACGTAGTCAACGTCAGGATGGACTCCATGCCCGGCACCACTTCCGTCGACGGGGTTTCCGGCATGGGGTTGACCACGTTGATGTCATTCGGCAGCGTGATGTGTCGGCCAAGCACCGATGCATAGTCGCCGGTTGCCATGCGTTCGTTGAGCTCGGGTGGGAGGCACGTGGACGTCGATAAGCGACGAAGCTCCGCATCCCCCTCCATCGGCAACACGCGGTAGGTGACCCACTGGGTCTGAGTCTCAACCACAATCGCGTCGCAGGCATTGAGCTGGCCTAGGTCGTTAAACGGCGCGCCTTTGCCCACGCGGTGACCTGCCACGGCGAAGTTGCCAGGTTCACCAGGCATCTGCGTGCCGGGGTAGCGACCTGGGCCGGCGAGCAGCGCCGTCGGATCCACACCCTCAATGATGGCGAAGCGGTAATCCGGGCCAAAGGAGGGAATGTACATGCGGGCAAACGCATCACCCTCCACTGGCGCGTGCACGGAGCGGGGGTTGACCCAGTTTTCCTCCCACACCTCTTCAAGCCGCGACTGCGCATCATCTTGCATCTTGCCGGAGGCAATGTTGGTCCAAAACGACTCATAGAACGCAAACAGCAACAGCACCGCACCGACGGTCAGCAGCACCTCACCAATGACCAGGCCAGGGGTGATGCGCACGGACTTGCGTGCCTTGTTGCCTGAGTTCTCGCTCAAGTTTTCGCTCAAGTTTTCACTCGGCCAAAACGGTTGAGGTGCCCCGCCCGTTGCCGCTCCCATGGTTGCCGATTGCATGGCCTAACATTAACGCACATGCTGGAAATGCTCGTGTACCCAGTGTCAGCCGTGATGAAGTTCTGGCACTGGCTGCTGGCCGGGGTCCTCGGCGCGGAGTCGAGCGCCGCATAGGTTGCCTCGCTGTTTCTGCTGGTGATCTCCGTGCGCTTGCTGATTTTGCCCTTTGCGTGCGGAACAGGAGGCGCGCAAGCAGATCCAAAAAGATCACGGATACAACCGACTTGCCGGCTGCGTGCCGGTGTTTGTACAGGTCCCGGTGTTTCTTGGTTTGTACCAGCTGTTGCAGTGGATGTCTGTACCGGATGCCTCTGCGGGCCGCAAGATCGGCGTGCTTGCAGACGCCGAGATTGCCTCCTTCCGCGACACCACATTTTTCGACGTACCGCTTTCCGCCTACGTAGCCATGGATGAGTCCCAGTTCGCATTCCTTGGCACTACTCAGGAGGCCACGCTGAAAGTGGCGCTGCCGTTTATCGTCATGGCTGCGGTGTTTACCTCCGGAAACCTGCTGATTAACCAGGTCCGCAACCGCACGATGCTGGAGCGAGCGCTCAGCGGCACGGCGCGAGCTTGAGCTGCTGCGCAAAAAGGAGCGCGAAGAGCAAAAGGCTGCTGGACAGGCCGACGAGCAGGATTAGATCGAGTAGTCTGCGGGGGGCGCGCCGAGTTCGTTCTTGGCTAATTCGCGGGCTTTCTCCAAGGGAGTAACGCTCTGGGTAAACCGTGCACCCGCCAAGCCACCATCCAAGTAGATCAGCAGTTCATCGGCCTGCGCTGCAGAGTCGTAGCCGTTCTTTTCCGTCAAAAGGCGGGTGAGCGTGGAGTGCATCCAACGCCTGTGGTCCAGGCTGGTTTCCACAATGCGTTTTTCAGACTCGGTTTCCGGACGCGGGTATTCGGTTGCCGCGTTGAAGAAGGGGGATCCGCGGAAGTTCTTCTCCGGCTCTTCATCAATCGCCATGTCAAAAAAGACGAGGATTTTTCCATCCAAGTCCGGCGCCTGGTCGGCGCGTTCCTGCCAGCGTTGACGATACTGCTCGTCCATACGCTCAAGGTAGGCAACCACCAGGTTGTCTTTAGAGCCCAGCAGGGAATACAGGGAGGCTTTGGCCACGTCTGCTTCGCGCAGCACGCGGTCGATACCGATGACGCGGATGCCTTCCTCGTTGAAAAGCTTCGTCGCCGCGTCCAGAAGGCGCTGCCTCGGGCTCGGTCGATTACGACGCCGCGGAGCAGGCTTCTTCTTTGCCGCGTCTGAGGATGCCACCTACGTTTCCCTTTCTTATAGACAAACCGGTACGTTCATATTACTCCGGGTGGCAAATCGTGCAATGAGCACCAACAAATAAATTCCCCCGGAGCTACCTTTCAAGTAACCCGGGGGAATCTCTAACTACGTCAAACGCTACATGCGTGGACTATTTCTTATGACCGGTAACCTTGTTCACAATCCACAGCAACACCACCGCACCCAGCAGGCACGTGAGGAAGCTAAAGATAAAGCCACGGTCCGCAACCTGGAAGCCAACCAAGGTAAGCAGCCAGCCGCCGATGAGGCCGCCGACAATACCAACAAGGATGTTCAAACCAATACCCATCTGGGCATCACGGTTTTGAATCCTAGAGGCTACCCAGCCAGCCAGGCCGCCGAGAATAATCCAGCCAAGAAATCCAAGAGTAGGAGTCATAGTTTCAGTGTCCTTTCACAAATAATTGGTATGACTACTTGCCAAGATCCCATTATGCCCTTCTAGGCGTTGTACCGCACGACCATCATCGGGCACGGTGCTGACTGAAGCAGCGCACGCGAGGTGGATCCAAGTAGCATTCCCTTGAAGCCACCACGGCCATGCGAGCCCGTGACCAGCAGCTGCGCGTTTTCTGCGGCTTCCGTCAGAGCACGCACCGGGCGGTCGCGGGTGATCACGCGCTTGACCTGAACGTCCGGGAATTTTTCGCCTACTTCACGCAGATAGATGTCCAGAAGTTCCGCCTGCTCGTCGTGAACCTCCTGCCAACGGTCCTCCGTGATGGCGAACCCGGCACCCGGCGCCGGTACGTGCGTATCAATCCACGTGTGCACCGCTACAAGCTCTGCGCCGCGGGCTTGTGCTTCTTCAAACGCAACTTCAGCGGCGCGCTGGGAAACCTCAGAACCGTCAATACCAACAACAACCGGGCCGTACTTGTTCGCCTCGGTCACCGCGTTATCTTCACGCACTACCACAACCGGGCAGTATGCGTGGGATACCACGGCGCCAGAGACGGAACCAAGCATCACGCCAGACAACCCGCCGAGACCGCGCGAGCCCATGGCGATCATGCCGGCATCACGAGACAACTCCAGCAGCATGTCAATCGGCGAGCTTTCCGCCACGGCGTGGCCAATACGCAGTTCAGGCGCGACTTCAAGTGCGAGCGCACGAGCGTCATCAATCTTCTGCATGGTCTCACGCTGGAGGTCATCATAGAGCTCTTGTGGCGGGACCATGCCCTCTGCGTACAGGAACTGCGGCATGGTGTAGCTAGATGCAAGGCGCAACGCTACGTTGCGCTTCGCTGCAGTGTTAGCTGCCCAACGAACTGCGTTGTTTGATGCCGGACTGCCGTCTACTGCTACAACAACGTCGGTGCTGCGTACTTGCTCTTCCTCGGACATGATCCGATCCTTTCCCTTCCTACGCTTTTACTTCCAGCTTACTTCGGCAGCTCCACGGGGTGCGCGGGTTCCGCGTTGGCGGGGTAGAACAGGTCATAGAGTGCCGCGAGGATATCGGCAATGCCTTTGCCTACACCTTCACGGAAGAAAGCCAGTACTGGTTCGAGTATTGCTGCAAGATCCATGGCCGATAATGTACTACATCATGGCACGCGCGAAACGGAAGTCTGAGCCCCCACTGCCTCCTCGGGGTGGATTGGGTGCTTCACGAGCCCGCGTTCCCGAGGGACCTGGCGTGCGCGCGATTGATTTTTTGTGGCATTTGGTTTCTACCCAGCGCCATCGTCACCCAGAGGATGACTTTTCCGCTGTTGAAGAGCGTTTTCATGCGGGGCACGTGGTGCGTCGTGACGCAACTGCTATCTCCCCGGAGGAATGGCTCGCCCCGGACACCGACGTCTTTTTCTACCGGCGGCCAGCCCCCGAAAAACCAGTGCCGTATGAAATAAGCACGGTGTTTGAGGATGACACCATTCTGGTTGTAGATAAGCCGCCTTTCTTAGCGACGATGCCACGCGCCTCCCACATCACCGAAACCGCCACCGTGCGCCTTCGCCGCGCCACGGGCAATGAGGATCTCACACCAGCTCACCGGCTGGATCGCGGCACGTCGGGGCTGTTGCTTTTTACTAAGCGACGCCACGCCCGCGGCCCTTACCAAGAACTCTTTGCCCGCCGCGAAGTGGACAAGATGTATGAGGCGATCGCGCCCTTCGTTGATGTGGCAACGCCTACCGAGTGGTCGCACCACCTGGTCAAGGTTGCTGGCGAGCCCGCCGGGTCTATCCTTGCCGACCTTGAGCCGAACTCGCATACTGAGGTTGCCGCGGTCTCCCGGCTAGATCCTGCTGAGGAACGCTCATTGCAAGAACTGTATGGAGTGGATACGCCGCTTGCCCGTTATGTGCTGCACCCGATTACTGGCCGTACGCACCAACTTCGGCTACAGATGATGGCAGAAGCCGCCCCTATTCTTGGCGACACCATCTACCCCACCCTGCTCCCGCCAGATGCAGAGGACTTTTCAACGCCGATGTGTTTGCGCTGCACGGGCTTGGCCTTTACGGACCCCCTGACTGGCGAGCCCCGCTCTTTCAGCCTGTAGACCTAACAAAAACCAGCGTCGTGATGGTCTCCTAGCACACAACGCAGAAACGGTGCTGTGTCTATACATTCGACCTGGGGGTATGCCGGCTTGTTTTCGTTATCTGCTAGTGGTCAGCCTGGTTTGCGGGGGCTCTGCTAGCACACAACACGGAAACAGTGGTGTGTCTACACATTCCACCTGGGGTTTTGCAGGCGTGGTTTCGTTATCTGCTAGTAGGCAGCCTGTCTCCGGGTGGCTTGTTGGTCTTAGGCAAGGGCATAAACGAAAAACCAGCCCTAGGCCAGGCACATTCATGTGGTGG
>NZ_KV786222.1:10974-16898 GCF_001806875.1 Corynebacterium sp. HMSC29G08 | reverse complement strand
CAAGTCGGGTGTCCACTAAACAAGGGTAACCTCATTCCGTCCAGTCTGCTCTGGACGTGAAGCCGGAGGCTGTTGCTGAGGCTGCGGAGGGCATGGCCGAGCAGGTCGATACCTACATCGGCAAGCTGATGAAGGATGGTGTTCGCACTCAGAACAAGGTGGGTAAGCTCCCGCTCGACATTGAGAAGAAGGACGCGTACAAGACGCTGGTGGCGCTGCGTAAGAAACTCAACGCCACTTCGGTTCCGAAGACTGACCGTTTCGTGATGGTTGGCCCCGAGATGGAAGCGGCGCTGCTGTACGACGAGCGCCTGGACAAGGCAGTGAACAACAGCAATCTCTTGAACGGTGAGATTGGTCGCCTGCTCGGGTTCCGTATCATTTCCGCGCCGACGGTGCCGACGGTGGCGGGCCGTGAGGTTGTCATTGCTGGCCACCCGATGGCTACTGCGTTCGGCTACCAGATCACGGAGGTGGCGGAATCGTCCATGCTGCCGTTCCGTTTCACCCGTGCGATTACGCGCCTCCAGGTGTACGGCGGTTCCGTGATCCGCCCGGAGGCGCTGGCGACGGCTGAACAGGATGTGGTGGAGCCGACCACGGCGGGTGCTACCGAGTAGACGCTAGCTCGTAGCAGACAGCGAAGGGGGTCAGGGTGTGTGCCTTGGCCCCCTTTACCCATACCTGGATGAAGGACACACACCATGAATAATCCGTATCAGGAAGAACTACTTAACCGTCTCCGTGACCATGAGAACGCGGCGGGTGAACGTGAACTGACCCGGCTTATCAACTGGGGTACATCCGCTGTGTTGAAGTACACGCTGTGCGGGCGCTCACTAAGACGATGATTGAGAAGTGGGTCAGAGTTAAGGAAGCAGGGTGTGTTCGATGCCGTCTAGGATCACATCGATGACGAGGTCGTAGTATTCCTCGGACATCGCTTCTTCTTCATCAGGGTGTGAGAGAGGCTCCAGGTAAGAGTTGACAATACTGGTCAGTCCAACAGATTGAGCCATCATAGGCTCAAGCCTGACAAGCATTTCGTGCAGGTTGTGGCGAGGCTGGATTTGATTGGATGCGCGCAGGTTTCTCGCTCCGATCGTGTGGATGATCGAGTTCGCGATAATTGTGTAGGCCACAGGCGAATTGTCACCAAACCCAGCTTCTTGTAGTTTGGCCCAGGCTCCATCGATCATCGGCAAAAACTGTTCGGTGAACTTGCCCCGCGCGAACCTGTCGGTAATCCCCGGATATGCTAACAATGCGGGGCGTAGATTGTGAGCCATAGCTCGAAACCAGGCTTTCCATTCAAGGTCCGGGTCGGGAACTTCAATCCCGACACATACCCGGTCTACAACAGCATCACAAATGGCTTCCTTGTTTGGAAAATAATGATAAATCACTGAGGGAACCACGCCCAGTTCACGGGCAATGTCCCGTACTGACCATCCCTCAACGCCACTGATCGCGCTTAACTGTACAGCTTGTTTGACAATCAGCTCGCGTGATAGCCCAGCCCTTCGCCCCGTTAGCACAGTGTTCATAAGGTGACCCTAACTTATTCCTTGACCCTTACTAGAACACCATTCTACAATATCCCTAAGTGAAACAGTGTTCTAGTAATGGAGTGTAGTGATGCCCGACCCTCGTAGTAATAAGCCGACACAGAGCTATATTGATCCAGGAGCGCAAGCGAACCTGGTAGTGGGAATCGTTTTTCTCGCCTTTATGGGGCAAATGATTCTCAATCCGATCATCGCGCCACTGTCACGACAGATGGGATTGCGGGAATGGCATATTGGCGCCACTATCTCTTTGGCAGCGATTGTACTAGCGAGCTTGAGTGCTTATTGGGGGCGAGCTTCCCAACGTGTCGGCGCTAAACGTGTACTCGCTGCCGGGCTTGTGATCGCGATCATCGCTTTGAGCGCCTTCGGTATTGTCTCCTACCTGGGGATGAACCAGGTAGTTGGCGGTGTCGGACTAGTTTTTGGTGTTGTGCTCACTCGTGGTTTGCTCTATGGTGGAGGGATTTCAGCGATCGCCCCGACCGCGCAAGCCCACCTGGTCACGCATGCTGCCAGCGAGAACGGGCGGGTAAAAGCACTGGGCATGATTGGAGCGGCTCAAGGGATGGCCTCCATTGTTGGAGGTGTTACTGGAGGTGTGTTAGCCGCTGCTGGTGGCCTGCTCTTGCCCTTGGTGGTCATGCCCGTTGTGATGGTGATTGGTCTGGTTGTTCTCTTGGTGAGTTTCGCACCTCAAAGCCGAGGGCAACTTTTTGCAAAGCCTCAACGGATTCGCTTCACTGATCCGCGTGTAGCTCCCTGGCTAGCAACTGGTCTGGTGATGTTTCTTGTGTTTTCTTCTGTTGCTACGATTTTTGGATTCACTGTCCAAGACCGCTTCGCCCTGTCGGCAACTGCGACCGCAGGTATTTCCGCGATTTACCTGACCATCATGGGCGTGACCATGATCATTGCCCAAGCGGTGATTGCTCCAAAGACAGGGTGGGGAGCAGCGAAGCTTTTACGTACTGGTCTGGCCATTACACTAGTTGCAACTGTGCTCATTTGGCCTACCTCCTCGCACGCTTTACTGGTTGTCGGGTGTATCGTGCTGGGGGTAGGTATGGGACTGGCGATGCCCGGGTACAACACTGGCCCAACCTTGAAGATGAGTGCAGATGAGCAAGGCGCAGTGGCTGGCATCATCAACGCTAATAATGGGTTGGCGTACGCGATTGCCCCGCTGGCTTCGACCGCCCTTTACGGGTGGAACCCGCTGGCACCCTTCGCCGTCTGTATCGCCTTGATTGCAGTGGTCGTCATCTACGCCCACACCGCACCCGCACTACGCCAATAACTATGAGCGTGCCTGAAGTAGCCGTTCCATCACGTTATCCGCAGGAGTCGGCCCCGAGTAGTCCACCAGCGAGTTGGCTTTGACGACATCGAAAATCTCGTACCAGAGCGTATTCGCCTGCTTGCTAAACGACTGAGACATGGCCACGAATGGGGACGCGATAGCTGTTAGGACCACGGATTTAGTAACGCTGTGGTGAGTATTCAGTAACGCCCGGGTGAGTATCGGGTAACACTCGGGCGTTGACTATGAGCCGCTACTGCGTATTGGCTTCGAGGCGCATGTTTGGTCTTTCGAGTGTGATGATTTCAGCGCCAACGACAAGCCGATTCAGGATCGACTCGGCGATGACAGCATCCGGGATGGACTTGTACCACTTATCGGGTGTGAACTGGGAGGTGACAATGGTTGATCCCCGGTGTTCACGCTCAGCAAGAATGTTGAGCAGCTGGTGTGCTGTGGCAGCATCAATCGGCGTTGTTAAGAAGTCGTCGACTCCGGCGAAATCTGGGACGACTCCGGCCACACTATGGTTGCCACCACCAACGTCGACGCCGAGCTCAGCGGCGCACCGGGCATGGCCATCGTCAACGCAACCCACCCCTCGACCAGAACCCACACACCGGGCTCTGGCTGGGGAACATGTGTTGTTCTGTTGAGTCGAGGGGCGGCCACTAAACGAACGTGTGTTCTATCATGGGTTGCGTCCCTTAGTGTGGTGTAACGCTTGCTGATGGTGAGCCCTTGAAAATAGTGGGGAGGCCATCGTCACAAGAGTGCGCTTCCCTGTTCTCCTTCAAAGCTCAGGAAGCGAGGAGCAGTCACGGGGCTTGCATCCTTGGTGGGCGATTCAATTTCTATTTCTGCGAATGGATCAGCCAAGCCATAGAAAGGCGATCTCCGGGCGGAACGAGAATCACTGCTTCTACCTGGTGCTCATCGTTCAACGACAAGAAGCCGCTTAGTGGCGGAGCATCGTGGTTTAGCGGATCAGTAAAAGTGCCCAGATGACGGTCATTGATTTCGATTCCCTGAAACATCTATTTAGAACCGTTCAACTCCTTCACAATTCGATTCGTTTCGATCGCGACTCGGGTCACCTTCCCGATCAGATCCACGATGTAACGTGGGTTGCCAACCTCGTCTGCCCAATCGTTCGGGTCATTCACAATCCCGGACGCCTTGTCCTTTTTCACCTGGTAGCGGTCAATCAACCACGCCAACGCGGAACGCGAACCCAGCATGTATTCGTCAGCCTCAGCCGGGATACCCGTGATAGTCACGCGCTTGTTGTAGATCAACTTGGTCACGTCGTTGACGTTCTTGCCGGTCTCTGGGTCCTTCTTGCGGCCCCACTTCATCTTCAACACACGCCAGGTGTCCGGGTCGGACTCGTCGCCCTTGACCGCAATGTCCAGCGGGTATGGCTCCGCATCCTCGTAGCCGACGTGTAGGTCCATCAGTTCCTTGCCGGCACGCGCAAACTTGTCGAACTCCGCACGCGAACCCGGCGTTTCAATGTGCGGCAGCATCTTCTTCAAATCCGCCGCGTACGCCTCCCGATAGTTCGGGTCGTGCAGCTTGCCGTAGACAAAGTGGAAGATATCGTCACCGGTCACGTCCGCACCCAGTGCGTCGCGGTAGAGCGCCTTGATCTCGTCGGTGATGTTGTCCTTGCGCACATACCCCGCAACAACCTCACCGACCTGCCCATAAATGGAGGGCTCGCCCTCGCTTATCGACGCCCCCTCGCCAAACAGCCCACCATCTTCAGCATCCACGGACTCCCAGGTGAAACGGGGGAAGAATTGGGCAGTGTAAGTAAAGAACGAAAGATCCGGGAGTACATCGGTAGCCAACAGTGCAAAAGGAACCGCTTCGCGTGGCGCCATCACATCGAACCCGATGTTGTAGTGGTGCTGCGTCGGGAACATCGACGGCAACTGGTACTGTCTATCGATCAATTCTTTCGCGAAGTAATTACGTTGTTTGAAAAACGGGCGGTACAACGAGGTGTAGACACGGTCGGTATTGACCGTAATCTCTGTTCCGCGGGCTAACTCCTGTTTCAGGTTGACGTTCCATGAACCTTGCGTGCTGTCGACTAACGCAGGGTGCTGGGCAAACAACGCGTCGACCCCCCGCTTGCTTTCCTCAAACCCTTCGCTTCGCAACAGGGCTTGCGCTTGGCGGTAGTTCGCAACGTGCGCACCGATGTTGTCTACGAGTTGGGCGGTTGAAGAAGAATACGACCACGCATCACGGCCAGTTTTTAAGCCTGCGGAATAGACGTCAAAAAATGTCGTCACATTTTGATTCTTCTCGCCGATGACCGGCCAGGTCGCGAACTCGTCGCTGCGTTGATTCAGCCAGTCCCCGTGCTTGTTCGGAGTGATTGAACGCCACTCAATCTGATCAACTGACGCATTCTCTGCAAACGCCAGCTTCTCTTCACGCTTCTGGTAGTCAGGAGTCTGCGCGTAATGCAGGTGGAAGCCGGTCTTGGAAGGATCCTTCACACCGATCAGCACCGCAACGCCGACTCGGATATCAAAGACATTGTCGCCCTCACGCTTGGCTTGTTCGCCAGCCATTCGAGAATTACCACGCAGGTTCAACACGTACAGGTCCGTGAAATCCTCAGCCATCGACAAACGCACACCGTCGCTGGTGTTGCCATCAAGCCAACCAGAGTTTGCAATAAACGCCACGACACCCTGATCCCCAATTCGGTCGGTGGCCCACCGGAACGCACGCAGGTATGAGTCGTACAGGGAGTTCTTATTCGTCGCCGTCGACTTCGCCGCGTACGTCTCCGCGATGCGTGCGTCCAGCGTTGGGTACTTCACATTCGCGTTGTTATCGTTCGCGCTCGTCTGACCCACCGAGTACGGCGGGTTGCCCACGATGACATTGATCGGGGCTTCCTTCTGCCGAACGATGCGCTCGTTGTTGTTCCTGAATACCGTGAGGTCGAGGATGTCGCCATCCTCGTGGATCTGGAACGTATCGGCAAGCGCGATGCCTTCGAAGGAAACATAACGGGGGGGGGGGTG
>NZ_KV786222.1:0-10954 GCF_001806875.1 Corynebacterium sp. HMSC29G08 | reverse complement strand
GGGGGGGGGGGTGCGCTTTCGCAGCGTTTGGCGGCCTCAGCCTGCAACGCGTTAAACGTCGTTTCGATATTGACTGCCGCCACGTAATACGCCAGCAACATGATCTCGGTCGCGTGCAACTCGTTGGCGTACTTGCGGGCCAGATCCTTCGGGTCGATCAACCCGGACTGCAGCAGGCGGACCATAAACGTGCCGGTGCCCGTAAACGGATCCAGGATGTGCACGCTCTCGTCCGTAAGCCCGCGGCCGAAGTGCTTCTTCGACACGTCATTGGCAGCGCGCAGGATAAAGTCCACGATCTCTACTGGGGTGTAGACAATGCCCAGTTTGTCAGCGTCGCGTTTGAACGCTTTTTGGAAGAAGCGCTCGTAGAGCTCCTTGATTACCTGCTGCTTCCCGGAGGCGCTTGTGACCTCAGAGGCGCGCACGCGCACCGAGGCGTAAAACTTCTCCAACGAGTCAGTCTCAGCATCGAGGTTGCTGTCGTCGAGGGCATCAACCATGCGCTGCATGACTTGGGAGACCGGATTATGGGCGGCGAAATCGTGATCGCTGAACAGGGCGTCAAATACCGGGGCGGTAATCAGGTGCTGGGAGAGCATGCTGATCGCCTCAACTTCAGAGATTGAGTCGTTGAGGTTGTTGCGCAGGCCCTCAACAAAGCGCTCGAACTCCTGTTGAAGTGTCGGGCTGGCGTTTTCAAGGAGTTTGTTGATTCGGGTGATCTGGCTTTCTGCGATCACCGCAACATCGTCGGCCCAGTCTTCCCAGTAGGTTCGGGTGCCTACCTTGTCCACCAGCTTGGTGTAGATCGCTTCCTGCCACGGCTCAAGGGAGAACAACGCAACCTGCTGGGCGGTGAGCTCGTTCGAGTCAAAGCCGGCAACCTGATCCTGCTTATCCAGTTCGGCCTTGGCGTCCTTATCTTTACGCGGGTCCGTCACCGGGTCCACAACAATCGGCAGTTCATCCTGCAGGTTGTCGTTCAACGAGATCGAGTTCACCTTGGCGTTGAAACGGTCATCATGCGCGCGAAGCGCGTTGAGGATCTGCCAGACTACCTTGAAACGCGTGTTGTCATTCAATGCCTCAGAAGGGGATTTCCCCGGTGGCACTGCCACGGGAAGGATGATGTAGCCATAGTCTTTACCCTCAGACTTACGCATCACTCGGCCCACGGACTGCACCACATCCACCATGGAGTTGCGCGGGTTGAAGAAGATTACGGCGTCCAGGCCCGGCACGTCCACGCCCTCAGAGAGACAGCGGGCGTTGGTCAGGATGCGGGTTTCATCTTCCTCCATCGAGGCTTCCAGCCAGGAGATCTTCTTTCCGCGCTCCATGGCGTTCATACCGCCATCCACATGTTGGACGGCAACGGAAAGATCCACGTTGTGCAAGGAAACGTCATTCGTCGCGGCGTGTTCGCGCAGTGTTTCCTGGTGGCTGGCAATGAGCCCCGGGTAGGTGTTTGCAATCAGCTTGGAGGTCTTAATGTCCTTCGCAAACGCAACGGTGCGCCGCATCGGAGCAGCACCCTCATCAAAGCCACCCTTGGCGCCCTGCAGTTTTCCGGAGCGTTTCGCCAACGCGTTCCACGCACCGATCATCGCTGACGCCGTGGTCAGGTTCATACCCTCTTGGGTGTTGCGGGCCATGGCTTCTGCGGCAACGTCCTCGTCCACTGTCATGACCAGGACCCGGTAATCAGTCAAAAGACCCTTGTCCACGGCCTCGCCGAAGCCCAGGCGGTGGAACTCCGGGCCATAAATCGCCTCATCATCCATGGACGCAATCTCGGCGGAGTGTTCTTCGGCTTTGGTCTTTACGGTGTCGTCGAAAAGCCGTGGCGTTGCGGTCATGTACAAACGGCGCGCAGCCTTGATGTAGTCGGCATCGTGGATACGCACAAAGTTCGACTCATCCGCACCCGCAAGCGTTACACCAGTTGTGCGGTGAGCCTCATCGCAGATGACCAAATCAAAGTCATCCAGGCCTTCCGCCAGTGCATCATGCACCGCGGGCAGTGATTGGTAAGTGGAAAACACCACGTTCAGGCCCTTGGCGCGTCTGCCGGAGGCAAAGCGATCCGCAATGTCCTTGCCGTTGGTAGATACCGGCACCTCAAGGTCATAGGAAGCGATATCTTCTGCTTGGCGGCTGGCCTTGTTATCCGAGCACACCGCGAAGCTCTTCAGATCCAAGCGGGCTTGCGCAGTCCACTCCCGCAGCGTCTGTGCAAGCAGCGCAATGGAAGGTACAAGGAACAGAACGCGTGCGCGGCCGCCGTTGTCCTCCGCCACACGCTCTGCAAGCCTCAACGCCGTAAACGTTTTACCCGTGCCACAGGCCATGATCAGCTTGCCGCGGTCATGTGTAGAGAACCCTTTCATGACCTTGTCAATCGCTTCCTGCTGGTGTGGACGCGGCTCAAATGTTTCACGACGCGACAGATTGATGTGAATCTCCGAACCGGGAAACACCACATCCCAGTTCACTGGAGACTCCGCGATCTGGCTGTAACCAATACGGCTTGTGGGAATCTGCTGGTTTTCTAGCGCTGCCTCGGCGTGCTTCGACCACTTATCAGTTGTGGAAATGATGTAGCGGTGAGCAAAGTGCTCTACTGCAGACTCGGTTTCAAACGAGCGACCCGACGCCTCAAAAAACGAGTCGATGTTCTGCTTTTGAATACTGGTCGTGGGCTTGTAAAACTTCGCCTGGATGGCGACCCACTTACCGTCATCACGCCGGCGCGCCACCAGGTCAATACCGGTATCCGTTTGGCCGCCGTTGTAGCGCCACTTATCCCACCGACACACCTCATCAAACTCAGCGGAGAGTACCGGATCGGTTTGGAAAAAGTTGACCATCAACTTCTCAAACGCAATGCCGTACTTGCCCTGAGGCTGGTTATCACGGAGTTGATCGAGGACTTCACCGAATGAGGACATGCGCTACATTTTGCCCTGAACGCGCGGTGCTGTTGGCGTAAGGGCAAAGAAACCCCGTAAGGGGTGCAAGTGATGCGTCCTTACGGGGTGGGGCGGCGCTGGGTGGGGGTACGCGCAGCGCTAATAAGCAAGAAAGCTCTAGTGCTTGTGCTCGCCGTGGCCGAGGTCGCCGTAGTCCTCATCGCCCGGCAGCATGGTGCGGACAGCAACGTCCTTGACCTCAGAGGTGGTGCCGTCGGCAAACTCCAGGGTCACATCGACGGTCTCGCCTGCGGCAACCTCCGGCTCGTAGCCCATGATCATGAGGTGCTCAGCGCCCGGCTTCAGCTCAACCTGGCCGCCAGCCGGAATGGTGATGCCGCCCGGCTTCTCCTGCATGACACCGTTGACAACCTCATGGATCTCGTACATCGCGTCACCCAGGGACGTGGTGAAACCAGTTAAGGTGACATCCTCATCGCGGTGGTTCTCCAGCACACCGAAGATGGCGGTCATGGCAGAGCCGCCCTCAGCGTCAGCGGCAGCCTTCGCGCGCACAGTGCCGTCATGCAGGTGGACCTCACCCTCGCCCATCTTCTCTGCCTTCTCAGCAGCGCTTGTGCTTGCCGACGCCGCCGTGGTCTCCGAAGTCGCAGCCGCGGTGGCTGCCGAAGACTCAGCAGCGGTGGTAGCCGCTGCATCCGTGTCAGCGTTGTCGCTGGAGCATGCGGTCAGGGACAGAGCGATCGTTGCGGCGGTGACAAGTGCAAGTGCAGGGCGCTTCATAAAACAGCTTCCTCCGTAGTTTCGGTCCCGGATGGGTTCCGGGATTGTTATTAATTAGTCGGATGGCGGCGCGGGGTAGTTCCCGGGCGGAAACTTTGGCTACCCCCGACGGTGGGGGCTAGGCGCCGAGGACAGCGAGCGGGATGACATGCACACCACTTGGCAGCGTGTATGCGTATTCGGTTCCTGTGATGATGGCGAGATAGGAGGGGGATCCGACTTTTTCGGTGTCGACGCGTTCGTCGCGAAGCTTCAGCAAATTCTTCTCTGCTTGGGGGATCTGTCGGGCCCCAAGCTTGACTTCACATGCGCCCCACTTGCCGTCCTCGGGGTATTCAATAATGGCGTCAATCTCTAGCCGAGTGTTGTCACGGTAGTGATACACCTGGCCGAATTCTGCCGACGCCAAGGCGCGAAGGTCACGCACCACCATGGACTCAAAAACCTGTCCGAAATACTCAGGGTCATTTGCCAGCCTTTCCGTGCCGATGCCCAGCGCGGCACAGGCAAGGCTTGGATCTGCAAGATGCAACTTTGCTGAAGTGCGTAGGCGAGATTTGGAACGCAATGCCACACTCCACGCAGGTAGCTCGTCCAAGATGAATACACGGGCCAGGGCGGCGAGATATTCGGAAACGGTTTTTGGGTCCACAGAAGAATCGGGGCCTGAAATGTCTGCCGCCAGTGTGCGAAGTGTTGCCTCTCCTGCGATATTGCGAGCAATCGATTCAAGCAGGCGCTGAACCTTCAGCGCATCATGCCGCACACCATTGCCCTGGGGGATATCCACCGCGTAAGTGTTTTCAAGGTACGAGCGGTTGAACATAACAGCCTGACGTGCGCTTGCCCCTAGCAGCCCAGGCCAGCCACCACGAACAGCTTCTTCCGCAAGGTCGTTGTAGCTCAGTTTTGATACCGCACTTACTTTGCTTTGTGGTCCAAGCGAAGCCAGCGAAACGGCACCTGAAGACGCTCCACTTTCAACGAGGCTCATCGGCCTCATGCGGATTCTTCCAAACCGGCCGGCACCGGAATGCCTCGTTGTATCTTCGGAGGGAGTTGCTGAACCGGAAAGGATAAACTGGCCACGCTGACGGCGATCATCAATTTCATGCCGGATCGCATTCCACAGTGACGGTGCCAATTGCCACTCATCGACCAGACGGGGTGTCGGTCCATTCAAAATTGCGGCAGGGTTCAGGTCCGCTAACTGGGGTAGTTCAGGTGAACTGTCAAGGCGCACAGAGCTCTTCGATTGCTCAAGTGCGGTAGATGTTTTTCCGCAGCCTCGTGGTCCCTCAATTAGAACTCCGCCCATAACAGCAAGAAGTTCTTGTAATTGCTGGTCAGCAACCCTTTGATGGTAGGACATGCCATCACTATACCCGTTTTTGCAACGTTTTTGGACCCGCTTCTGCAACGGTTCTATACCCGTTTTTGCAACGCTTTTGGACCCGCTTCTGCAATTTCTAGAACAGTCCGCGCACTGCTGGGCGGTCTACTTTGCCCGGGCCCAACAGTGGCAGTGCCGGTACTGGTTTCAGGTCTTTCGGAATCTGCCAGCGGGGTAGTGAGCCTGCCGCGCTGAGTTCATCAAGATGATCCAGGATGTCTGCCACGCTGGCGGACCCTGTGTAGGCGGCACAGATGCGCTGGCCAAGGCGAAAATCCTCGACGCCGACAACACACGCACTGGTCACTCCCGGGATTGCCAGGAGGACGCGCTCAAGGACCTCCGGGTGAAGCTTCAGCCCGCCGGAATCGATCACGTTGTCAATGCGGCCGTGGATGCGCAACACACCGTTTTCTAAAGCGCCCGCATCGGACGTGCGGAACCAGCCGTCCCGCAGATCGGAGGCGGCATCCGGCGACGCCCCGCGGTAGCCGCGCGACACCATCGGCCCGCCAAGGCACACGCGCCCGCCTTCCACACGCACGCGTGCGCCGGGGAGGGGGCGCCCGTCGTAGACGCAGCCGCCGGAGGTTTCGCTGGAGCCATAGGTGGTGACCACGTTGATGCGCAGCTTGCGCGCAGATTCTAGAAGTTGTGGGTTGGTGGCGGCGCCGCCGATGAGGACGGCGTTGAAGCGTCGTAAAGCATCAATGCCCTGCAACGTCGAAGTGGCCTTGGCTAGCTGCATGGGGGTCAGTGCTGTGTAGGTGCGCTCGCCGGTGTCAGCCAGGTCGTGGGTGCGGGAGGCGAACTCGGAGATGTTGAAACCGTGCGTGAGGTTGAGCGCGGCCGGTGTGACACCGGCAACCATGCTGCGCACCAAGACCTGAATGCCTGCGATGTAGGCAGCCGGCATAGCAAGCAGCCACTGGCCCTCGCCGCCCAGGGCCTGGTGGGTGGCATCGGCGCTGGAAATGAGGTTTGCGGCTGTGAGCATCGCGCCCTTCGGCGTGCCCGTGGAGCCGGATGTGGCTATGACCAAGGCGATGTCATCGTCGATCGGCTGACCCACGCCCTGTGTGTTGCGCAGCAGGTTCGTGCGCGTCTGGTCCTCTGCCGGAGTGGGCAGCAGGGTGCGTTGGCCGGTCAGCGCCTCTTCGAGCGCGGGCATAAGCGCCAGCGGATCCGCCGGGTCAACAGGGAACAACTCAAGGATGTGCGTCACGTGGGATAAGGGTAGCTGCGGAAAGTGGGGTGGGGGTCACTCCCACACCGGCAACGCATGCCCGCCTACTGCTTCTGCATCCGCTATTGCTGTTAGGGCAGGAAGATTGAGGCACCTGGGCCAAGCGGGAGGTCAAAGATGTACCAGACGAACAGCAAGGATGCCCACGCAACCCAGAACGGAACAACAAAGACAATCAGACGCGACATCAGTGTGCCAAGCCCTGCCTTCGGCTCGTAACGACGCAACAGTGCCAAAATCACAATGATGTACGGGTTGAGCGGGGTGATGATCTGCGTTGCGGAGTCACCCACACGGAACGCGGCCTGCGTAAAGCCCGGCTCAAAACCAATGAGCGCGAACATTGGCACGAACACGGCTGCCATCAGCGTCCACATGGCGGAGCCGGAAATGACCAGCAGATTCAAGCAAGACGCCAAGATAATAAACGCCAAGATAGCGCCGAACCCGGTGATGCCCATAGACTGCAGCGCTTCGGCGCCCTTGACGGCGGAGAAAGTGCCGATGCCGGACCAGTTGAACAGCGCAATGAACTGCCCCAAGATGAAGGCCAAAACCAGGAAACCAAGCAAGTCACTCAGCGCTGAGGTCATCATGTCTACCAAGTCTTTGATGTTCTTGACGGTGCCCACGGCTTTGCCATAGACAATGCCCATGACAATGAAGTAGGCGAAGACAATGAACACGATGGACTGCAGCAGCGGTGACTTAGGCAGGAATCCGCCCTCTTCATTGCGCCACGGGGAAGCCGGGATCAAAACCGCAAAGAGAATCACTGCAGTAAGCAGCGCCATCGCGATCGCGCTTAAAACCAGCCCGCGTGATTCTTTTTTGGTGAGCTGTGCGGAGATCTTGTTGCCGTCGGCGTCAGTATCTTCATCTTCGCCGTCCACAATCTCTTGTGAAACGTCGAGTTTGTACATGCGTGGTTCAAGAATCTTATCGGTGATGAAACCAGAGATAAGGCCAAGCAGGATCGAAGCCGCAATGTTGAAATAGTAGTTAGATACCGGGTTGACCTCAGTGGCCTCGATGCCGGGCAGGGTTTCCATCACGGCGTTAGTAATGCCAGCGAACAACGCGTCAAGAGAAGTTGGGACTAACGCGGTTGAGTAGCCAGCGCCGACTGCGGCGAAGCCACCCAACAAACCAGCGACCGGGTGACGCCCAGCTGCCTTGAACACCATCGCGGCAAGCGGAGGGATGACCACAAACGCAGCATCCGCCATGATGGAGCCTGTCACGCCGATAATGCCAACGGCGTAGGGCAACACCGTACGGTTGGCGGAGCCGAACAGTTTGCGTATCAGCGCCGAAAGCATGCCGGAGCGCTCTGCGACACCCACCGCGAGCATGATAGGCAGCACCGTGACAAGCGGCGGGAACCCTAGATAGTTCGGGCCTAAGTTGGTGGTGAACCACGCAAGGCCCTCACCGGTGAAAAAGCCCTTGATTGCCACTGGGTCTTCGCTGCCTGGCACTTCCACTACCGCGCCCATCCACGCCATGGCGGTGGAGATAACGGCGGTAATCAGGAAGAGGAGAAGAAAGAGCGTGAATGGCTCAGGCAGTTTATTGCCCAAATACTCGATGCCGCCGAGAAAGCGGTCCATGGCGGTCTTCTTCTCGACGGCACCTTGCTTGTTAGTGGCGGCGTCATCCGGCTGACCGGTAGTGGCCGGACCGTCGCCTGCAGTGATCTTCCTCGGATTCATGCTCCATTGTTATACCAGTCACATTTGCCTGTGCGCTACCTGAATCCGTATTTTTCTTCAACGGGTCCCGTGGGTGCGGTGCGGATCTTCTGGGGTGTTCGGTTTGGGGGTGTGCGGCGAAGTGGGCTGGCGCTCGCGGGCGCTCAGTGGTGCTCGCGGGCAGCAAGGCTGGGCGGGAGAGATTTTGCTAGTGTCGGAAAACAAAAATCTTGCCCCAATGAACTTGCCCAAAAACCGACGAGCTGAGTTGATACTCCATGAACAACCCATTTGCACGCACCGAGCCGACGAAGCCTTCAAGCGCGTTTTTGGAACGCATGGATGACGTTGTGCAACGACGTCTTGCCGCTGCGGACACACAGTTCACAATCCAGGGCGGCTATGAACTGCGTGAGCAGGTATGGCGTGAGGTGAAAGCGCGCGTCGAAGCTGTGCGAGATGACCTTGACTTCATCATCCGTGACTTGCACGCGCACCCGGAAGAGGCGTTTCAAGAGCATCACGCACAAGCCGTAATTGCCGGAATCCTGGAACGCCACGGTTTTGAGGTTGAACGCGGCGCACACAATGTGGAAACAGCGCTACGGGCGCAGTGGTGCAGTAGCGACTACGACCCAGACGTCCACCCGACAATCGCCGTGTTGGCTGAATACGACGCCCTGCCGGGCATCGGTCATGCGTGCGGGCATAACGTGATCGCCGCGACTGGAGTCGGCGGCTTCCTAGGCGCGGTGGGCAGCGGTTCAGGGCGCATTGTCTTTTTAGGAACCCCAGCGGAGGAAGGCCACAGCGGTAAGGAATACATGGTCCGTGGCGGCATGCTCGACGGTGTAGATGCGGCAGTGATGATCCACCCATTTTCCTACGACTTGGTATCCCACGTGTGGGTGGGGCGCCGCACACTCACAGCCACGTTCAGGGGAGTTGCGGCGCACGCATCGATGCAGCCGTATATGGGACGAAACGCCCTCGACGCAGCGACACTTGCCTACCAGGCGATCGGTTTGCTGCGCCAGCAAATGCCGCCATCCGACAGGCTGCATGCCATCATCTCCGACGGCGGGGCACGTGCCTCAATCATCCCCGAAACAGCCACCCTGCAGCTGTATGTCCGCTCCCTCTACACCGAAACACTGATGGATTTAAGCCAGCGCATCAACGACATTTTGGACGGCGCCGCGCTCATGACCGGCACTGCCGTCAACGTGCAGTGGGACAGCCACCCTATGACCCTTCCCGTGCGTAACAATGAAGTGCTCGCCGCACGCTGGGGTGCCACGCAGGCGCAACTGGGGCGTGAAGCATTACCGGCTGGGATATTGCCGGACTCACAGGCCGCCTCAACAGACTTTGGCAACGTTTCCAACCTTGTGCCCGGCATCCACCCATTAGTCAAAATTGCGCCGGAAGGTACCGCACTGCATACCACCGAATTCGCAGAAGCCGCCATCTCGCCCGAAGCATCTAGTGGTGCATTCGATGCATCTGTGGGCCTGGCCCAAGTCATTGGAGACTGCCTGAATGACCCGCGGCTGCTGGAAGCGGCTAAGCGAGAGTTTGCCGCCACCGGAGGAGACGTTTCCGTAGCGGATCTTCTGGGCAAAACGGAATAGTCGGCCGCCCGAGTGCTCGGCCGCTCGGCCGCTTAGGTGGATCCGCTGGTATCTGCCGGGTCCGTGGGTGTGGCTTGGGGGACGGGGGAGCAGCAAGCCTATTGACGGCGATCAACCCGACCTCGTTTCACTGCTCTGCCGGTGTGGTTAGGCGTTGAAGGTCCCCTTGGCACTGTGATCCGTGGGCTTGAGCGTTTGGTTGAGGAAGGTTCGGCACTGCTTGGAGCGAAGGCTAGAGATTTTTGTGAGTAGATGCTCGGTCAAAGCCTTAGGAACTGAAAATCTGAGCTTCTGACTGGGCATCTATTCACCAAAACTCTGACTCCCTACCAAAGGCCCTCGCAGTAGCCCCACCAAAGGCCCCAGCAGTAGTCCAACCAAAGGCCCCAGCGTCACCCTAAGTCACACCCCTAGTGCTGCCCCTAGGTAAGGCGTGGCCTGAAACATTGCTGGTCACGGAAATAGATATGACGTTACTTGCCGCACAAACTCGCCTTCCTTGTGGTGTAGCACACAGTTTCCTATGGTGAGCAAAAATCGGCAGAAAGGACTGAGGCACCTTGAGTGACATCACCGTTTCCACACAGGGAGTATTCGCTCCCCTTCATTTCCCTGACTACCGGACAACGATTAAGCGCAACCCGGTCAATGACCTGGTTATGGTTACTCCGCGTCTGGGTGAGTTGACAGGCCCGGTGTTCGGCGGCTCCGAAATCGGCGAACTGAACCGCTGGCTGCCATGTGATCTGTCTTGGTTCAACGGGTAGGTGATGAAGATCATCCTTGGCGTTGTGACCTGTGAGTTTTGGGGTGTGGTGGTTGGTACATCCGCACGGCCACAGCTGTCTCCGGGGCAGCCGTAGTCCAGGCGGTGGGGCTGAGTATGACGGGTGGAAAAAGTGCAGCAGGTCGGACTTTTTCAAGCGCAAGTTCGCAACCCTATCGACGGTGCTTAACGTAGCCTTGATCAAACCTGGCCTTGCTCTGCCGGTTAGTCCCGATAGTAAATAGGGGCAGCGTTGATGCTCTAATCTCGGTTAGCGCACAGCGTGTCGGCCTAGGATCGCGGACGGGTTGCAGGCAAACAGTTTTGGGTAATCCGGTCCCGTATCTCCGCCTGGATGGGGATGAACACCCGTGTGCCGTGTGGATGGTTCGGGCTCGTTGAGGTGGAACGTTGAACCACCACCATATATGTGAATTTAATGTGAGTATGTGTGGCGGTGGTATCTTTTGCTTTAGGGTTTACTAATATTTCCTTTCACTTG